>JAFZVE010000073.1 GCA_017617995.1 Clostridiales bacterium | reverse complement strand
GATGTGTCATGCTATAACAAGAGCAGAAGGATCAGGAGAGGCTTGTTTCGGAGCAATACCGGCGTCTGCATAAATGCAGATGTGAATGCGGCTTACCAGATAATCAAACTGGGCGACACGCGAGAGCTCCTAATTAAGGAAAGAGAACAGATCTCCAAACTACAAGTAGCCTGAATTAGATCAGGTAGAGGCATCAGGCTAATGCCATTAAAGTTCCGATAGGTCCTATGCTTATCGGTGATTTATAAATCTCAACTACCAAGTTGAAAATAGCCAAAAGAGTATAAAGTTCATGAACCGAGATGTGCTGAAATATCCGGCGCATCTTCTGCTGGCATATATCATCAAACTCATGCTGAAATAAAAAACTCAGGGGAGAAGAAAATGAAAAAAATAATCGAAACCGAGAGACTTTTCCTTCGGGAAATGAATATGGATGACTTTGATGCGCTCTATGCTGTGCTGGCGGATGCTTCCATCATGGAGCACTATCCGTATACCTTCGATGAGGAACGTGTGCGCAGCTGGATCGACCGGAATATGAAGCGGTATCAGGAGCATGGGTTCGGACTCTGGGCTGTGTGCCTGAAGGAGACGGGAGAGATGATCGGGGACTGCGGTCTGACGCTTCAGAACATCGACGGGAAGATGCTCCCGGAGATCGGGTATCACATCCGTGCCGATCAGCAGCGCAAAGGTTATGCGAGAGAAGCGGCCACCGCGGTGCGCGACTGGGCTTTTGCCAATACCGATTATCCGGCGCTCTACTCGTACTGTAAATACACGAATGTCGGGTCTTTTAAGACTGCCGAGTCGATCGGGATGCACTTCCTAAAAGAGTATCCGGATGAAGCAAACGAGTATACGCATGTTTCCGTCATCTTAAGAGAAGAATACGAGAACATGAAAGAAAAGTGATCCCGAGAGGATCTGTGAAAAAGAAGGAATAAACATGAAATACGAACTGGAAGAAATCACATTTGATAATGTGGAAGAGGCATATAAGATCGACCGCTCGGATGTGCCGGAGGCCTTTGTCGACGGCGTGCCGAACCTGATCGAGAATCTCGAATTCGGCCGGGATCACGGCTGTATCGGACACGCGTTCTTCATTAAAGTAGAGGATCGTCCGGTGGGCACGATCCTTCTCGGAGAGGGAATCGTATGGGATACCGATCCGGAGGATGTGAAGGACCGGGATTTCTACAGACTGGTATTCTTTGTGCTGGATAAGAATTTTCGAAGTCAGGGGCTCGGGGCGGAGGTGCTCGAAGAGACGATCCGCCGAGTGTATAATGATTTCGGGGTGGCTCCGATCCTGCTCGGCGTGCATAAGGATAACGCAGATGCCGCACGCTTTTACGAAAGACATGGATTCGTGAAGACCAACTACATGGAAAACAATGACTGCTACTACCTGCGAGAGGTGTGAGATGGAAGAGAAGATGACACCTGAACAAAAGAAGATCCTGGAAGATCTTCGTCTTCCGAAGAGTATCCTGGAGAGAATCGAAGGGAAGCCGTTCGAAATGGATGATACGGGTAAATCCGGAGCCCCTGTTCTGATCTTCGACGATTCGGTACTGAAGATCGTATTGTTCAGAGAAGAAAACGAAGAAGTCGTAAACCTGATGCGATGGCTCAAGGGTAAGCTTCCGACTCCGGAAGTGATCCTCTATGAAAAAGATGCAGAGAGACAGTATCTCCTCATGAGTAAGGTGACGGGAACGATGTCCTGCGATTCCTACTATCTCGAGCATCCGGATGAACTTCTTCGGATCCTGGCCGAGGGTCTTAAGATGCTCTGGGAAATCGATACGTCGGACTGCCCGAGAATAAGAGATCTTGATGCGGAACTAAAAGATGCCCGCTATAATGTCGAGCATGGTCTGGTGGATATGGAAAATGCCGAGCCGACGACATTTGGAGAAGGCGGATTTAAGGATCCGGCCGAGCTCCTTGATTGGCTCGAAAATCACCGCCCGAGTTACGAACCGGTATTCTCCCACGGTGACTTCTGCCTGCCGAATGTTCTTATCAAGGACGGGAAGGTCAGCGGATACATCGACATGGCGACCGCGGGCATCGGGGATAAGTGGCGGGACATCGCACTCTGCTACAGAAGTTTTAAGCACAACATGGACGGAACATATGGAGGGAAGGTCTACTCGGGCTACGATCCGGATCAGCTCTTCGAGGCGCTGGGGATTGAACCGGACCGGGAGAAGATCCGTTACTATCTGTTATTAGATGAACTTTTCTGATGAAATACCATATCACGAGGAGGAGAAAACAATGATACAAGTATACTGCTACAGTAGATGTACGACATGCCAGAAGGCACTGAAATGGCTGGATGCGAAGGGTATCGAGCATAAGGTGATCGACATCAAGGAAGACCACCCGGATGAAAAGACGCTTCGTAAGTATTATAAAATGAGCGGCCTTCCGCTGAAGCGTTTCTTTAACACGAGCGGTCTTCAGTACAGAGAACTCGAGCTCTCGAAGAAGCTTCCGGATATGAGTGAAGACGAGCAGTTCAAACTTCTTGCTTCTGACGGTATGCTCGTGAAGCGTCCGCTTCTGGTCGGAAAAGACTTCGTCCTTACCGGCTTTAAGGAAGCCGAATGGACGGAAAAACTTCTGTAAGAGAGGCATGCGATAGTGGCAATCGAGGATACGATTCAGAGCTTAATGACTGATCTTGAACTGGGTCATGTGATTCTCCCGATCACCTCGGTTTCCGGGGGATTTCTTCACAGAATGTATAAGGTCGAAACTGCGGACGGCATCTATGCCGTGAAACACTTAAATCCAGAGATTATGAAACGTCCGAAGGTGCTGGAGAACTATGCCCGTGCTGACCTTCTCGAGAAGAAACTCGAGAAAGCCGGGATCCCGATCGTACCATCCCTCGAGAAAAACGGGAAGAAACTGCAGAAGTGCGGAGACGATTACTTCTACATCTTCTGCTGGCTTGACGGTCGTATCACAGACTGGGACAATATCACGCCGGAGCAGTGTGAAGAAGCGGGAAGGATCCAGGGAAAGATCCATGCGATCGAACAGAAAGAGATCCCGCATGCCGAAGCATCGAGAAGCGAGATCGACTGGGCGTCCTATACGAAAGACGCGGAGACGAAGAAGTCCGCGATCGCGGATATCCTTCGTGATAACGAGGATCTTCTTATCTATGCGACGGAATCGATGAATCTTGCCCGGCAGGCACTTCCGGATATCGAGTGCATCACGAACGAGGATATGGATCCGAAGAACGTGATGTGGAAAGACGGAAAACCCTATGTGATCGACCTCGAGTGCCTCGACTACGGAAACCCGGCGAACTCGGCCCTGCAGTTGGCCCTGCAGTGGGCGGGCGTGACGACATGCAGTCTGGACTATGGGAAAATGAAAGCCTTCTTCGAAGGATATCTGAAGTCGTGGGAAAGTGCTTTTCGCGAATACGGGGAGATATTCGGCGTGGCCTACACCTGGGTCGAGTGGCTGGAATATAATGTCATTCGTGCACTGGGGCAGTGCCAGGATGAGGAAGATCGGAAACTGGGCGAATCGGAAGTAAGAAACACCATCGACCGGATCCGGTACATCTATGAAAGAGAAGACGAGATCAAGGCGCATCTTAAGAAGATCTTCGGATGAGCCGGCACGATATGTGAGAAATGGAGAAAACGATGCAGGACGTAGTATTTGACGTAGCGGATAAGAAAGATATCGACGAGCTGGTGAGGCTCCGGATCGCGTATATCCTCGAGGACTTCGGACCGATCAGTGAGGATGAAAAGAAAAACATGGAAGAGCGCCTTCCGGAGTATTTCGAAAGAAGACTCGGGAAAGAGATCGTCGCTTTTGTTGCGCGGGCCGAGGAACGCCTCGTCGCTTCTGTACTTCTTCTCATCGTCGAAAAACCGATGAATCCCAATATTCCGAACGGCCTTTGCGGCGATGTGCTGAGCGTCTATACAGAAGAGGCGTATCGCGGCCACGGAATCTGCTCGACACTCATGAAGAACATGGTCGACTATGCGAAGAAAGAGGGACTGTCGCGCGTCACGCTTTCGGCCACGAAAGACGGGTATCCGGTATACAAGAAAGTCGGCTTTGTAGAACGCGTCAGTAAGTACACGGACATGACCCTTCCCCTTCGCGAAGAATAAATTCGACAAAAAAAGTATATATCCCGTCAATTATCTGCAAGAAAACAAAATCGTTAGGTGGTAACATAAGTTTAGGTTCGCAGGATCTGTTTAGAAAAAGATCGTAAAGTGCGGCTGTCCGAAAGGACGGAAAGGATGAACTTATGGAGAATTTCGAATTCTATTCACCGACTTGTTTTGTGTTTGGTAAAGAGACGGAAAACCGTGCAGGAGAGCTCGTGAAGCGCTTCGGTGGCACGAAGGTACTCATTCATTACGGCGGAGGAAGTGTCGTCCGTTCGGGACTTCTCGACCGCGTAAAGACTTCTCTCGATAAAGAAAATATCCCGTATGTCGAGCTCGGCGGCGTCAAGCCGAATCCGCGTTCCGGCCTCGTTTACGAAGGTATCGACCTGTGTAAGAAAGAAGGTGTAGACTTCATCCTGGCGGTCGGCGGCGGCAGCACCATCGACTCCTCAAAGGCCATCGCGGCAGGTGTTCTGTATGACGGTGATTTCTGGGATTTCTATTCTGGGAAACCGATCACGGAAGCGCTTCCTGTCGGTACGATCCTGACGATCGCGGCAGCGGGAAGTGAAGGATCCGGCGATTCCGTTATCACGAAAGAAGAAGGCATGCTCAAGCGTGGCGCAAGCGGAAATGCGATCCGCCCGAAGTTCAGTATTCTGAATCCGGCTCTGACACAGACGCTTCCGGCGTATCAGATCGCAGCGGGTATCACGGACATCATGGCGCATCTTTATGAGCGCTACCTCACAAATACGGAAGAAGTCGAGGTGACCGACCGTCTGATCGAGGCACTGCTTCTTACCATGATCCACGAAGGACCGCGTGTCATCGCCGATCCTGATAACTACGAAGCGAGAGCGAACATCATGTGGGCCGGCACGATGGCACACACCAATTCCTGCGGCGTCGGAAGATCCCAGGACTGGCTCAGTCACATGATCGAGCATGAACTCTCCGCACTTTATGACTGTGCGCACGGCGCGGGCCTCGCGGTCACGATGCCGGCAGTGCATACCTATGAGATGCCTCATAACGTCATGCGTTTCGCGCAGGTCGCGGTTCGTGTCTGGGGATGCCAGATGGATTTTGCCCATCCGGAGGTCACTGCGAAGGCCGGTATCGAAGCCTTCCGTAACTATCTTATCTCCATCGGCATGCCGAAGAACTTCGAAGAACTCGGCGCGAAAGAGGAAGACATTCCGAAACTGGTAGATGTACTTCTCCACGGTAACGGCGGAAACGGAACGATCTCCGGTTTCATGACGCTGGGTGAAGAAGACTGCACGAAGATCTATCAGTTGATGGTGTAAGGAGGGCATATGGACATTTCACATCGTAAAGTAACTAAGAAGATCAAGATCACCGGTGCCGATGGAAAGGCACTGGCCGGGAAGGCCGTTCGTGTCAGACAGACCAACCACAAGTTCCTGTTCGGATGCGGAGCCTTCGACTTCATCCCGTACGTCATGACCGGAGAGGACAAGTTCAAGGCCATGACCGACAGCTGGCTCGAGATCTTCAACTACGGTACGCTTCCTTTCTACTGGGGGATGTTCGAAAGGGACGAGGGACAGCCGAACACGGACGTGATCATGAAAACTGCCCAGTATATGAAGAGCAGGAACGTCACCATCAAGGGCCATCCGCTCTGCTGGCATACCGCCTGCGCCGACTGGCTTCTGAAGTACGATAACAAGACCATTCTCGAGAAACAGCTCGGAAGGATCGACCGCGAAGTAAACAACTTCAAGGGTGTGATCGACATGTGGGATGTCATCAACGAAGTGGTTATCATGCCGGTATTCGATAAGTACGATAACGCCATCACGAGGATCTGTCAGGAGATGGGACGTGTGCCGCTCGTAAAAGCAGTATTCGACGAGACACGCAAGTGTAATCCGGACGCGATCCTTCTTCTAAACGATTTTAATACCACACCGAAGTACGAGAAACTGATTGAAGAGTGTCTCGAGGCAGGCGTACCGATCAGTGCGATCGGTATCCAGTCCCACCAGCATCAGGGTTACTGGGGAAAAGAAAAACTCGAAGAAGTGCTGGCGAGATTCGAGCACTTCGGTCTGCCGATCCACTTCACTGAGAATACACTCATCTCCGGCGACATCATGCCGGCGTATATTGAGGATCTCAATGACTGGCAGGTCGAGGAATGGCCGTCCACACCGGAGGGCGAAGAACGTCAGGCCAGAGAGATCGAAGAGATGTACCGCATCCTGTTCTCCCATCCGCTTGTCGAAGCAATCACAACATGGGATTTCCATGACGGTGCTTGGCTCAAGGCCCCGAGTGGATTTGTTCATAAGGACGGTTCGAAGAAGCCATCTTTCGAGATGCTGAAAAAGCTCGTAAAGGAAGAATGGTGGACCGATGAGAGCGTCACTACCGATGAGAACGGATACCTGAGTATCAGTGCTTTTAAAGGAGAATACGAAATCAGCGTAGACGGCATCACGGCCGCTGCGGAACTGGTCGACGACGAAGAACTCGTCGTGACACTCAAGTAAGGAGGACACGTTTATGAGTATCGATCTTACGAAGATGCCGAAGCTGGGTTTTGGTATGATGAGACTTCCTGAGGTGGATGGAGTCATCGATCACGAGCACGTCTGCCGTATGGTGGATAAGTATATGAAGTCCGGGATGAATTACTTCGATACGGCTTATGTATATCACGGCGGCAAGTCTGAAGTAGCGGCGAGAGAAGCACTGGTGAAGCGTTATCCGCGCGACAGTTTCATGATCGCCACCAAGCTCCCGGCCTGGGAGATCAAGAAGGAAGACGATATCGAGCGTATCTTTAACGAGCAGCTCGAAAGATGCGGCGTCGAGTACTTCGATCTTTATCTTCTCCACTCCATCGAAGATGGCAACAACTACGAAACCTACGAGAAGTATGACTGCTTCAGCTGGGGACTTCGTAAGAAGGAAGCGGGGCAGATCCGTCATCTCGGTTTCTCCTACCACGGAAGCCCGGAGCTCCTCGTAGAAGTGCTGGACAAGCATCCGGAGGTGGAGTTCGTCCAGATCCAGCTCAATTACTTAGACAGAAGTAATCCGGTCGTGCGTTCACAGGAACTCTACGATATCCTCGCAGAAAGAAATATCCCGATCATCGTCATGGAGCCGATCCGCGGCGGTATGCTTGCGAATATGCCACCGGAGATCGAGACGAAGTTTAAGGAGAGACGTCCGGATAAATCCGTCGCCTCGTGGGCACTTCGTTTCGTCGGTTCGCTTCCGGGTGTCATGACGATCCTCTCGGGTATGTCCACGGAAGAACAGATGGATGACAACATCGGCACATTTACGGACTTCGAACCTCTCGCGGAAGACGAGATGAAACTCGTGGACGAGGCGACTTCTGAACTTCTCAGTATGCCGCAGATCGGATGTACCGCTTGTAAATACTGCTGCGACGGATGTCCGATGGGTATCAGCATCCCGGATGTATTCCGTACCATCAACACCTTAAGAAGATATCCGGATGACTGGAGATCGAAGAATTTCTATTCCGGCCTGATCACCCGTTCGGGAAAGGCATCCGACTGTATCGGATGTGGTCAGTGTGAGAGCGTCTGCCCGCAGCATCTGCCGATCATCGAGCTTCTGAAGGAAGCCGCGGAGATTCTAGGGCAATAAGGTCTTAAGAGGAAACCTGAAGCAAGGATGGGAAGAATTCCCGAAGGAGAAAAAATGAAAAAACGTGCACTCTTTATCGGCGGCACCGGCACGATCAGTACCGCCATCGTAAAAAGACTGGTCAACGATCTGGACTGGGAGGTCTGGGTCCTTAACCGCGGAAACCGTTCGCAGGTCCTTCCTGAAGGAACGAAGCAAATCATCGCAGACATCAACGATGAAGCAGATGTCCTTGAGAAGATCGGCGATATGACCTTCGACTGCGTATGTGAATTCATCGGGTTTACTGTATCGCAGGTCGAGCGTGACTACCGTCTCTTTAACGGAAAGACCAAGCAGTATATCTACATCAGTTCCGCTTCGGCCTACCATAAGCCGGCTGCGGGATACATCATCACAGAGGGAACTGCGCTGGCCAATCCGTACTGGCAGTACTCGAGAGACAAGATCGCGTGCGAAGATTTTCTCATGAAGATGTACAGAGAAGAAGGTTTTCCGGTCACGATCGTGCGCCCGAGCCATACCTACGATGAGCGAAATGTGCCGCTCGGCGTACATGGTAAGAAGGGCTTCTGGCAGGTCATCAAGAGAATGCAGGAAGGAAAGCCGGTCATCATCCAGGGCGACGGTTCGAGCCTGTGGACACTCACGTGGAACGGTGATTTTGCCGTAGGATACACAGGTCTTATGGGCAACCGCCACGCCATCGGCGAAGCGATCCAGATCACTTCCGACGAGACACTTACCTGGGATCAGATCTATAAGACCATCGCGGATGCGCTTGGCGTGGAACTTCGTGCATACCATGTTTCCACCGATTTCCTGCGCGCCGTCGGTGATCCCTGCGGATTCGATTTCACGGGTTCGCTACTCGGCGACAAATCCGTATCGGTCGTATTCGACAACACGAAGCTCAAGAGGATCGTTCCGGATATGCAGACGAAAGTACGCTTCGATATGGGCGTGCGCATCGCACTGGACTATGTGCTTTCACATCCTGAAGAATGCCAGGTCGAGGATCCGGAATTTGATGCCTGGTGTGACAAAGTCATCGACACGATCGAGAGAGCGAAGGCGGCATTCAATGAATCGGACTGCGAATAGGAGGTACACGCTTATGAAAATGTTGGATGTGGTAAACGGTCCGAAGAATGTATCGAGGATCATTCTCGGATGCATGAGAATGCCTGCGCTGAGTGTCGACGAGGCAGCCCGCATGATCACGGTCGCGTCGGAAATGGGGATCAATTTCTTCGACCATGCGACGTGCTATGGAGACGGAGAAGCCGAGACGAGATTCGGAGAAGCGCTTCCGAAAACGGGAATCAAAAGAGAGGACATCTTTCTTCAGAGCAAGTGCGGCCTGCACTTCGATACGAAAGAGTTTAACTGGAGCAAGGAAGATATCCTGAAGAGTGCGGACGAGATCCTCTCGCGCCTTAGGACCGATTATCTTGATGCGCTGCTTCTGCATCGTCCGGATCTTCTTTACGATCCGGAAGAGATCGCGGAGGCGTTTGACCAGCTCTATACCGCAGGTAAGGTCAAGTACTTCGGTGTAAGCAATGTCACTCCGATGCAGCTCGAGCTTCTCCGTAAGTATGTCAAGCAGCCCCTGATCTTTAACCAGCTGCAGTTCTCGCTCGACCAGTCCCAGCTCGTGGACCAGGCTCTTTATCTGAACAACAAGACGACCGACCGTTCGATCGACAGAGATAACGGTATCCTCGATTACTGCCGCCTCCACGACATCACGATCCAGGCGTGGTCACCGCTTCAGATCGGCATGTTCAAGGGCTGCTTCGTGGATCATCCGGATTTTCCGGAACTGAATGAAGTACTCGGTCAGCTCGGTGAGAAATACGGTGTGCCGAAGACGGCGATCGCTATTGCATGGATCCTTCGTCATCCGGCGAAGATGCAGGCCATCGCGGGCACGATGAATCCTGATCACCTGAAGGATATATGCGATGCGACGAAGGTCGATCTGACGCATAATGAGTGGTATCAGTTGTATCTCGCATCCGGCAAGTTCCTGCCGTAAGAAATCAATCACATAGGAGGGTCTCAAAATGAACGAAACGTTAAAAGTACTCGAAAGCAGAAGAAGCTGCCGTAATTTCAAACCGGATATGGTAGAGCAGGAAAAGCTCGACGCGATCCTGAAAGCAGGTACCTATGCAGCGACAGGTATGGGACGCCAGAGCCCGATCATCATCGCGGTAACGGATAAGAAACTGCGCGACGAGATCTCGGAAGAGAACAGAAAGATCGCGGGAGCCGGTGAGGGATTCGATCCTTTCTATGGCGCACCGGTCATCCTTATCGTACTTGCGGATAAGAGCGTCGTAACGCATATTTATGACGGTTCACTCGTGATGGGCAATCTCATGAACGCCGCCGAGAGTCTCGGTGTGAATAGTATATGGATCCACCGTGCGAAGGAAGAATTTGAGTCTGATTTCGGAAAAGCACTTCTTAGTAAGCTCGGTATCGAGGGTGACTATGAGGGCATCGGTCACTGTGCACTTGGTTATGCTGCCGAACCACTGAACGAAGCCGCAGCCAGAAAAGGAAACTACGTGTACCGCGTGTGATATACTGAATGTAAGCATAAGTGAACAGCACAGCGTCGTTGCAGATCTGCTTCGGCGCTGTTTTCTAAAGGAGGAACCATGAAGATCTACGATATTTCACAGGAAGTATTCAGCTGTGCAGTTTATCCTGGTGATCCGAGTCCGGAGAGAGAAATCAAACTTCGTATCGAGGATGGTGCAGTCTGTAACCTCACCGCGCTTCATATGTGCGCACATAACGGCACGCACGTCGATGCACCGTATCACTTCTTAAGTGACGGAAAGACTATCGATCAGGTCGCACTTGAGAGATTTGTGGGATATGCTTATGTGACAGAGCATGAGGGTGACATCACCGAGGACGATGCGGTCGCGATCCTCGAAAAAGCCCGGAAGTCAGACGAAGATGCGGCGAAGCGCATCCTCGTGAAAGGTGATGCGACGATGACGCTTCCGGCAGCGAAGGTCTTCGCGGAAGCGAGGATCCTCCTTTTCGGAAATGAATCACAGACGGTCGGTCCTCTGGATGCGCCGATGGATGTACATCTTGTCATGCTTGGCGCAGAGATCGTACTCCTCGAAGGTATCCGTCTTTCAGAAGTGCCAGAGGGCGTATATCTTCTGAATTCGGCGCCAATTAACCTCGGCGGAGCAGACGGCGCACCTTGTCGGGCGACGCTGATACGTTTTTGAAAGACGTAAAGTTTTTCTTGTAACCTGTTGACTCTGACATAATGGTAGGGTCTAAAGTAGAGACGAGCTCGAAAGAGGACGGGCGGAAATCTTCATCATCCGCGACCCTCGTAATACTATCCATGGAGGAAATAATCAATGCTGAAAATCGGAGAATTTTCAAAACTGTCCAGAGTGAGTATAAGGATGCTTCGTCACTCATGTCGGCCCGGTGCAGACGCAGAATCCGGACGAGTACGTGACGGAGGTATGTTTTCCGATCGCCTGATCTCTTTTGGTTAAACAAAAAAAGAAGAAGCGCCCACGAGAAACGGCTGTTTCCGTGGGCGTTTCGCTGTCTGTATGATCATCTTAGACGCATGGGAAAAAAGTAGAGTAACTTTTTTTGAAATTACCTATTGACATGGTAGGCGAATTACGGTATTCTTTCAATAACCTACTCGGCCGGTGGGTAAATGCAGGGCCGAAAAGTAGGAATTCAGGTGGGAGTACTACTCCGATCATTCAGGAAAGAGAAGGGGATCGTACCATGACGAGACTGTTGCTTCTTGTAAAACTGAATAGAGAGAACTACCGTTTCGGACGAATGTGTCGATGTTGCTGATGCATGAAGAGAAACGAGCCTAAGCTGCGTTTCAGTGTTTTTCGTGCAGAATTTTTATTCCAAACAATTTCACCAACAAACAAAAACAGGGGACAGCTGCGCATCTTACGCAAACATTCCTACGCTGCCCTTAGCACACATTTGATTTCGAAAGGAAGTATAACCATGTCTAACTATAAATTTGAAACACTGCAGATCCACGTAGGCCAGGAGCAAGCCGATCCATCCACCGACGCACGTGCGGTACCGATTTACGCAACCACTTCTTATGTATTTAAGGATGCCGCTCAGGCAGCCAACCGTTTCGGCCTTGCCGAGGGCGGTAACATCTATACACGTATCATGAACCCGACATCCGATGTTCTCGAGAAGAGAATCGCCGCTCTCGAGGGTGGCGCCGCAGCGCTTGCTGTTGCATCCGGTGCGGCTGCGATCACATACGCACTTCAGAACATCGCAGTTGCCGGTGATCACATCGTCGCAAGCAAGAACATCTACGGTGGTTCCTATAACCTCCTCGAGCATACACTCGTAGATCAGGGTGTCACGACAACATTCGTAGATCCGGCTGATCCGGAGAACTTCAGAAAGGCCATCCAGCCGAACACGAAGCTCTTCTTCGCGGAGACACTCGGTAACCCGAACTCCGATGTTCTCGATATCGAAGCTATTTCCAAGATCGCACACGAGAACGGCGTACCGCTCATCGTAGATAACACATTTGCTACACCTTATAACCTCCGTCCGATCGAGCACGGTGCCGACATCGTAGTTCATTCCGCGACGAAGTTCATCGGCGGTCACGGTACCACGATGGGTGGTCTCATCATCGACGGCGGTAAGTTCGACTGGGCACAGAACGACAAGTTCCCGGGTCTTTCTAAGCCGAATCCGTCCTACCACGGTGTCGTATTCACCGAGGCTGTCGGAAACCTTGCTTACATCATCAAGGCCAGAACGACACTCCTTCGTGACCAGGGTGCGGCGATCTCTCCGTTCAACTCCTTCCTGTTGCTGCAGGGCCTCGAGACTCTGTCTCTCCGTGTTGAGCGTCATGTGGAAAATGCGCTGAAGGTCGTTTCGTTCCTCCAGAATCATCCGCAGGTCAAGAAGGTCAACCATCCGTCCGTAGATCCTTCTCAAAAAGCACTGTATGACCGCTACTTCCCGAAGGGCGCCGGTTCCATCTTCACTTTCGAACTGAATGGTACGGCGGAGCAGGCGAAGAAGTTTACCGAAGAGCTCGAGCTGTTCTCACTGCTGGCGAACGTGGCGGACGTGAAGTCTCTGGTTATCCATCCGGCTTCCACCACACACTCCCAGCTCTCTGAGGAAGAACTCCTCGAAGCAGGCATCACCCCGACGACCATCCGTCTCTCGATCGGTACCGAGCATATCGATGACATCATCGCCGATCTGGAAAATGGCTTTGCAAAGGTGAAATAAGAGTAAGATAATAAGTAATACCGCAGGTGCGGAACCGGATCCTCCGTATCGTCATGCGTGATTACTCAGAATATTAAGAGTGAGAAAGAAGGTACAACCCATGGCTAATTATGTAACATCTGCTGATCAACTGATCGGAAAGACACCTCTTCTGGAGCTCCAGCATATCGAGAAGTCCGAAGGTGTAGGCGCGAAGGTATTCGCAAAGGTAGAATTCTTTAATCCTGCTGGTTCCGTAAAGGACCGTATCGCGAAGGCGATGCTGGATGATGCGGAGGAGAAGGGTCTCCTGAAGCCGACCACGACGATCATCGAGCCGACTTCCGGTAACACAGGTATCGGTCTGGCATCGGTTGCCGCAGCACGTGGCTATCGGATCATCATCGTCATGCCGGAAACGATGTCCGTCGAGAGAAGAAAGCTCATGAAGGCCTATGGCGCAGAGCTCGTTCTGACTGAGGGGGCAAAGGGCATGAAGGGTGCGATCGCAAAGGCAGAAGAACTTCACGCGGAGATCGCGGACAGCTTTATCCCGTCCCAGTTCACGAACCCGGCAAACCCGGCGATCCATAAGGTCACCACAGGACCCGAGATCTGGGAACAGCTCGATGGTAAGGTAGATGCATTTGTTGCAGGCGTAGGCACCGGCGGAACCGTTACCGGTGTAGGTGCGTATCTGAAGTCTCAGAACCCGGACGTAAAGGTCATCGCAGTGGAACCGAAGGATTCTCCGGTTCTTTCTGAGGGCCGTTCCGGTTCCCATAAGATCCAGGGCATCGGCGCAGGATTTGTTCCGGATGTGCTCGATACAGGCGTATACGATGAGATCATCCCGGTAAGTAATGAAGATGCTTTCGCAACCGGCAGACGCATCGGTAAGGAAGAGGGTATCCTGGTCGGTATCTCTTCCGGTGCCGCTCTGTTTGCCGGCCTTCAGGTTGCTGCCCGTCCGGAGTTTGCAGGAAAGAACGTAGTCGTACTTCTCCCGGATTCCGGTGACAGATATCTCTCGACAGCGCTTTTCGAGGAGTAAGAAGAACCATATAAAACTAACTTGATCACCACTACATAAAAGTCAAAAAGACAGATCCGTCAGCAACATTGATGGATCTGCTTTTTTCGTTTGAAAGATTTTGTCTCGAGATGACGATATAGTCATGACACCGCCGGGATTTGCCACTATACTTAAGCATGGGGATGAAAACGATACTTCAGGGAAAGTAGAGAGTTTGTATGATGAAAAAATGGCAGGAGAGGGTGGCCGCCCTTATTTCGGTGGTATTGTTGTTCTCATGTGTGTCGACAGCGGTGACAGGATGCCGCAAGTCCGAGTCAGAAGAATCCACAAAGAAAACGAAGAAGACGAAAGCGACGGAGGAAACCTCCGACGATACGGAGCCGACGGACACAGAGCCGACGGATACGGAACCGACGGACACGAGTGATCCGGGAACGCCTCCGGGGGAATTCGAATTCACCTCCTATAATTTTCCGGTGATCGATGGTTCGACATCGACGAAGCCAATGGCGACAGCGATGACGTCGATCATGCTAGGCATGTCGAGAAAAGAAGCCGGGGATATGCTGGAGTTTCATAAGACCACGATGTCCTTTACCTTCCTGATCGAAGGGACTGCGGATATTCTGATCTGTGCTCAGCCAGCAGATTCAGTCTTCGAGATGATGGATGAAGAAAACTTCGAGTACGAGATGGAGCCTTTCGCGGCCGAAGCGCTCGTATTTGTCGTCAACTCGTCGAACCCGATCGAATCCCTGACGATCGAGCAGATCCAGAAGATCTATACCGGTGAGATCACGAACTGGAAGGAAGTCGGCGGCGAAGATAAAGAGATCGTTGCCGTCCAGAGAAACGAAGAGGCCGGTTCTCAGGTAATGATGGAAAAACTCGTCATGGGCGATCTCGAGATGATGGAGGCGCCGAAGGAACTGATGCCGGACGATATGGCCGGCCTGATCGAGGTGGTCAAGTCCTACGATAACTCGGCAGGGGCGATTGGATATACCCCGTATTACTACGCGACGAAGATGAAGATGGCCGACGGCCTTAAGATCCTCAATGTGGAGGGTGTCACTCCGGCACAGGATACGATCGCACGGGGAGAGTATCCTTTCTGCACCTCGTACTATGTCGTCATTCCAAAGGATGCACCGGCGGATAGCCCTGAAAGGATCATGTTTAACTGGGTCCTGGGTCCGCAGGGACAGGAACTTGCCGAGAAGGAAGGATATGTGGCGGCATCGATGGATCCGGATGCCCACGATGTGACAGATGTGAAGGTGAACTGGGCGTACTATGAGCCTTCCGAAGTACCGGATCCGATCTATACGAGAGTGCAGGACGGTCCGATCGATGATTTCATCGCAGGCTCGGACTACGGAAGGGTCATCCCCTTTGCAGGTGCACTCAAACAGGATTACGGATATGATTTCGCTGACACCATCGGTTTTATTGACGAGAACGGGCGGATCGTATGTGATCCGATCTACGACAGCTGTATGCAGTATTCGAAGGGCTTTTATATTGTTGAACAGGATGAACTCTTGCCGGGAGCGGTTGAGGAGTCAAGCTACAAAACGAAATATGGCGTAATTTCTACGGACGGGACGTATTATTCGGGTATGATCTTTGATGATTATATCGCTCATGACGAGGAGACGTTCTATATGGTGGCCGAAAAAGACGGAAGCGTAAAGGCTACGCCTATCGATATAGAGACCGGACACCCGGGAACGGAAATTACATTCAATGTAGACCGTTCCGGTGAAGATCCTGATGCAGGGGCATATCTGAGTGATATCTTAGATGAACGGTATCTTCTGTATCTTACGGGCTGGTATGGAAGTCTATCGGAATCTTACCTTTATGATGGTACGACCGGCGAATCGATGGATTTTATGAAAGATATCATTATCGGATCTTCAGTGGGGGATATGCTCGTCAGTTTCGATTCCGTAGGCCGCTATGGTGACGAATGTACTTTCTATAATACCAGCGGCGAACTTGCCCTCGAGAAGAGCTACAATTGGTATGAGGTCTACGCTGAGCATCATATCCTTATGGAACGTTACGATGGTACGGGGTGGGATATGGTAGACAACCACGGTCATATTAAAGCTTCTCTCGAGAATACCAGTGATAATACAAACGGAAGTATCGTCCAAATGGAACATGATGGAAAACGTTGCGTGGCCATTCGAGATGAAAGTATCGAAGTGTATGACAAGGATCTGTCTCTGGTCAAGACGTATAAACTGCATGATGCGTACCAATACGATCTCATGTACGGAGAGGACTATTATCTCTCTGCTTTTGATTTCGATGTCGAGCCTATCGTCACACGTATGGTGTCCGGAACGACGGAATTTATCAATCTCGAGACCGGGAACAGCGTGACTCTGGACAAGGAGTGGTATGGAGACCTCTACCCGGATGCACTCCTTCTGGAGAGCTATAACGTGAATACGTTCGAGGAGGAATGGATGATCATCGATGCGAAGGATTTCCATGTCCTTGCAGAAGGTAAGGGTTTTACGATGGTGTTTGAAGATGCCAAGACCGGAGAGTTTTATTTCGAGGTCTGGGAGGACGGCCATGACGAACAATTGCAGGTCGTTAGCATGTCGACGGGAGAAGTCGTGTGGCAGGATCTTCCGAATCCGAGAGAGGGAGGCCTCTGGGTGAAAGACATCTATGACGGAAAACTGATCTATGAAACATATGACTCCATGGTGCAATATTCTCCTACGTATACCACCAGCACCATGATGGTGGATAAGGACGGAAATATACTGTTCCTCTATAACACGGTAATGATCCCGGATGACTGATCGTGATCTGTGGACAGTGGTAAGAAATACAGAGGAACAATCGCTGTTTGCTATTGATACCGTTTCTCCGTTGGCGTAGAATTTTAGTATAGTTTCCTTTACGGGGAAGCAGGGTCGACCGGTTCTCACTTTATTTGCCGGCACCTTATGAAAGAGGAGGTATATGGTATGGAAAAGCTGTTTCAAATGAAGAAAAACGGCACCACGGTCCGCACGGAGATCATCGCGGGTCTGACGACATTCATGACAATGGCGTACATCATTGCCCTGAATCCGAATCTTCTGACGAATTTCGGTGCAGAAGAAAGCGGCGGGCTGATGCTCTGGAATGGTGTGTTCCTGGCGACATGTATCGCATCGGCTATTGGCACGATCTGTATGGCGTTTCTGGCCAACAAACCGTTCGTCATGGCTCCGGGAATGGGCCTTAATAGTTTCTTTGCAGCAGTCACCGCAAATATCGCGGCTATGACGGGGATGACCTATCTTAAGTCTTTCCAGAGTGCACTGGTTATTATCTTCATCGAAGGTCTTGTATTTATCGCACTTTCTCTTCTCAATGTCCGTGAGAAGATCGTCGAAGCGATCCCACTGGGTGTACGTCTCGGTATCGGCCCTGCGATCGGCCTGATGCTCATGAACATCGGTTTCGGATCGAATGCCGGTGTGTTCTCTGATAAGGGTGCTTTCTATGTGATGAGTGATTTCTTTGGTTCACTTACTGCCGGCTTTGCTCAGGACAGCATGGGCGATGAAGGCTTTAATTGGATGGTCCTGACCGTTGTGACGATGTTCATCGGTCTTTTCACCATCATTGCCCTCAGCCACAAGAAAGTAAAGGGCGCCGTGCTTTACGGGATGCTCGTTGCTTCGGCTATCTACTGGTCAGGTGAGGCCATCATTTTTGAACAGAATCCCTTCGAATCGATCAAAGATGCATCTTTCATCCCACCGTTCCGGGATATGGCAGAGACAACGCTGTTTAAACTTGATTTCAAGGGCTTTATGGAGATCGGCTGGTTTACGATCATTACTCTTGTCATCACGTTCTGCATCATTGATATGTTCGATACGATCGGTACTCTGGTCGGTACAGCTTCCCGTGCGAAGATGCTCGACGAGAAGGGCTCCATGCCGAAGATGAAGGAAGCGCTTCTTTCCGACGCAGTCGGTACAGTATGCGGTTCCCTGACCGGTACATCCACTGTTACCACATTCGTGGAGTCTGCTTCCGGTGTCGAAGCGGGCGGACGCACAGGACTTTCTGCACTTGTTGCGGCAGTGCTGTTCCTGCTTTGCATCTTCATCGCACCGATCGCGGCACTTATCCCGCCGGCAGCGACATCTGCAGCTCTGATCTATGTCGGTATCCTGATGCTCGCCAACCTCAAGCAGATCGATTTCTCCGATCAGTCGCAGCTGATCCCTGTGGCCATCATGCTCCTGGCGATGCCGGTCTCCGGATCGATCGGACATGGTATCGGACTTGCTCTCATCTCTTACACGGTGATCAAACTTTGCACGGGTAAGGCAAAGGATGTCTCGGTCCTGACATATATTCTCTCGATCATCTTCATACTGAAGTTCTTCATTCCGGTCTGATACGTATCAACAAGGAAGCGTAGATATCATATATGACTCCGGTCATGTTACCAAAACATGACCGGAGTCACTTTTTTGTCGGAAACGAGTTTAGTAAAGTGTATATAGCAAGAGCGCCAAAGAGCGCTGTGTCAAAGAAGGAGAAAATGGACAGCAATGAACAAGACAAGATCGAAACTTTCCCCATGGCCGTATCTGAAGAATAACCGGGTCCGCTCGACGGTTCTTATCATCAGCCTGGCGATGTTTATGGTGATGATCTACACGATGAACTACATTGTCGGTGGAACGACAGAGCCGTTTGAGCAGTGCGATGTGGAGGCAATGGAGAGGATCCGTATCATCAGTTCCTACCTTAATATGCACGGTGAGGATTATGAAACGGATGAAGAGTATCTCACGGAGGCCTGGCGCCGCGCGACGGAACTTGGAAAAGATCTGGAGAGCGAAGAAGACGTCGAGAGAGTCGTGCCTTTTGCGTGGCAGTATACGATGCTCAATTCCTTCATCGGACAGTGGAGCGTCAACTGCTATCTGTTCCAGGCACCGGAAGATTGCCAGACATTCCTTACTCACATGGGAGCGAAACTGGTCTCGGGAAGAATGCCGGAAAAACCGGGTGAGATCCTGGTCGAACAGCGTCTTTTAGACAACCACAGAAATGATAATAATCTTCTTCAAAACATGGGCAGCAGTTATGAAGTTGTAGGAATCGTGACATCCGACTATTACCTCTCTTTCGGCATGGCGATGTCGGGCGAGAACGATGTAAACCTCCTGGCCATGGTCAAGAAGGATAGTAATGTCGATCTTCGTCCTGCAGTGGAAAGCCGCGGGTACAAAGTGAACTATTACGTCGATAAAGCGAAAGCGCACGATGATCTGATCCGTGGTATGGGCGGTTCGCTTGATATGGTGCAGACGATCTTTACGGGGGTAAGCGGCGGACTGCTTTTGATCTGTGTGGCCGTGGTTCTGGCGCTGCATATCATGGACAGACATAACGAATGGTGTCTTCTCAATTCGATCGGTTTCTCAACCGGTGAGATCTATAAGATGGCGCTAGAGGAGATCCTGATCTGTATCGGAATCGCACTGGTGGTCGGAGGGATCCTGTCGTATGGAAGTTGTTTCGTGATGGAGAAACTGATGTATAACCCGATCGGTATCACGATCCAGTTGTTCCGGCCGGATGCGATTCCGAGAGTTCTCTGTGTGTTTGCCGTACTGTTCGGCATTGCTCAGATCCCGCTCTTTAGCGGCATGAGAAAGATCCAGACGATCGATGCGATCGAATAAAAGTGCTATACGATATGAAAAACAAGCGGACTTGCTATGACAGTTCGAAATGACGAGGAGATATGACTTATGTTTACACTTACGAATGCCACAATGATCTACGACATGGATAAAGAGGAGAAGGTCTATGCCATGAAGAGCATGAACATCACCTTCCCGGATAAGGGCCTGGTGGGCGTGATCGGTCCATCCGGTTCCGGTAAATCCACGCTGATGTATACCATGTCCACGCTGAAGAAACTGACATCGGGAGAGATTACTTATAACGGAAAATCTCTTCAGACGATAAGTGATGCGGAGAAGCAGCACTTGAGGAGATACGAGTTCGGATTCGTGTTCCAGAGACACTATCTGATCAACTACATGACGGCACTTGAAAATGCGATCGTGGCCGCTACGATCCCGGTCAATGAGGCGAAGGCGAAAGCCGAGAAACTACTTCTGGAGATCGGACTTAAGAAGAGTGAGATCTCGCATAAGCCGGCGAAACTTTCCGGAGGACAGCGGCAGAGGATCGCCATCGCCAGAGCGATGATGAACGACCCGAAAGTGCTCTTTGCAGATGAGCCGACGGCCTCTCTGGACCATGAGAATGCCTACCTCGTGATGGACCGCCTGAAAGAGTATGCGAAGGACAGACTGGTCATCGTGATCACACATGACACGAGCATCATCAAGGACGCGGATATGACCGTGAAGATCTGGGATGGAAGCATCTCGGAAGTCGAGACGAAGGGGGAGATCGCATGAGACCGTTTTCTGCGTTCACCTATATACGCAATAACAAGTGGCGAGTGCTGGTGCTCATCATGATGATGTCCTTCATCACGGTGTGCTTCATCGGAGGCATGTATGTCGATAATCCGGGCGAGACGTTCCGTGTCCATCTGGAGGATCGAAACCGTTACCTCTGCGTCTCACCGAGAGGATCAAGTAATGATGCGATCGACGAGTACCGTGCACTTCAGGAGGAACTGCCGTCGATGCTTCCGCCCGAGGCGCAGGAGATCCTCTATATAAACAGAAGATACATCGACTATGACTGCATCATGTTGTTCAATTGTACGACTGACTGCATGATGTTCACGAGCTCCGAAGATTTCGAACTATTTAAATCGCGTACAGGGGATCTGGTTCCGGAGGATGTGCATCTTAAGGATCACGAAATGGCGATGAGTGAACTTCTGGCGAATAACCGGGGGAACAAGATCGGCGCGCCGATCGCGGCGGATAGCAAGTATATTCTTTCGAACATCATGGATAAGAAAGGCATGGAAGCCTATGCGGTTGTCGAGACGACTGCGACAAACTGGATGCTTATCCTGAGTAATGACGGGAACTGCGACATGAAACTTCATGAAGATCTGGATCATCTGGCTCGTGAGATCGTTCGTAAATATCCGCACGTGTATGTCGTGACGAATACGCTTGAACTGGAAGATGTCGAGCAGCAGATCAGCTTCATGTACTATATCTTCGTGGCGATCGTCGTCCTCGTGGCGATCGTACTGCTGATCACGATCAACGCGGCATTTACGGCGGCGTACGACAAGAGAAAACATGAGTTTGCGATTTATAAGGCCATCGGATTTACGAAGGGACAGATCTTCAGAAAGATCGCCTCCGAGGTACTGGTCATGAACGGTGCGGCGGTGGTGCTGGGCGCGATTCTGAATGCGGGCGTGATCCTGGTGCTGAATCAGGTGTTCTGGAGCGCGGGACATCACTTCTACCGTGTGTCGAGTCTGGCGGTAGGCGGAACGGTGATCGCCGAGGTCGTCATTATCGCCACTATCATTCTCCTCAACTGGCATAAGGTCAGAAAGTGTGAGGTGACAGAGGAGTAATCCATCACCGGGTATGACTGTGAACTGCAGCATATCCGAAAAAAGAAGACACGCTGAAACCGGTTCGGCGTGTCTTCCATGAAAACTGTAGTAAAGGAGCAGATCAGCCCCACAGTGCGGTAAGCATCGGGATGATCTGCTTTTTTCTCGACATGACGCCCGGAAGGAAAACGTGATTGTCCTTGGGCTCGACATTGAATGCAAATCGGATGGTATCATCGTCGCCGACGTAGAGAAGCTCGGTACCTTCCTGCAGGACATCGGTGAGCATCAGGATCACGAAGTCATAGCCGCGATCTTCTCTGAGCGTATTCATATGAGCGATGAACTCGTCTTTTCTGTCGAGCATCTTGAAAGAATCGATGCATACGATCTGCGCGACGCCGAGTGTGTGCTCGGCGATGTGGAATTCCTTGAAGTCGGACTTCATGAGGTCTTCGACGGTCTTGGTGTCGAAGGAGGCATTGAAAAGGTCGTGACCGAGTTCGTCGATCGATACACCGGCGATGCGGGCGAGACGCTCGGCCATAGCGATGTCTCGCTGTGTGCAGGTCGGGGACTTGAACATGACGGTGTCGGAAAGGATCGCGGCACACATCAGGCCGGCCATCTTCGGGGAGGGCATAACACCGCTCTCCTGATAAAGTTCCGTGATGATCGTATTGGTAGAGCCGACAGGTTCATTACGCATGGCGATCGGCTGCGTCGTCTGGATGTCCGCGAGTCTGTGGTGGTCAATGATGCCCAGGATCTCCGCCTGCTCCAACCCCGGGACAGACTGCGCGAGCTCATTGTGGTCCACCAGTACGACTTTCTTCCTTCTCGGACGGAGGAGGTGGAATCGCGCAAGCGTTCCGATGACTTTGTTGTTCTCGTCGAGAACAGGGTAGCTTCTGAAACGGCTCTTCAGAACCACTTCCTTAACATCGTCGATGTAATCGTTGAGATGGAAGCACTGGATCTCACCTGTGTAGCATGCGCGGGAGATCGGCAGTGCCTGGTAGAGCAGTTTGACGGCCTTGCTGGCATCAAGCGGGGTGGAGATCACACACGCGGCGGGCTTCCCGGAGAACCACGAAGGATCGATATCGGTCTGGCACAGGATCAGGCAATTGACTCCGATATCCAGTGCGCGCTTCACCATATCCGGCTGGTTGCCACAGAGAACGATCGAGTCTTTCGAAGAGAACAGAAGGTTCTCGTTGGTCTGTGGCAAAGCAATACAGATCTCGCCGGAGATCGCGTCGGCCGTGGTGTCGCACTCGTTGACGATCCGTCCCTCCAGAACGCTGATGAGGTTAAAGAGCGGGACGTTGTCGATGTGCGGATTATGAATCGTCTCCATGTTGTACGAGGCAATATCACCGGAAGAAAGCGTCCCGTAAAGAGTGCCATCGTCGTTGATGACGGGGATGACTGAGATGTTCTCCTCGGACATCGTATGCCAGGCCTTATCGAGTGTGACCGAAGCGTGCAGCGCCGGGGGGGTATCAAAGTCGAGATCCTTGACCTGTGTCTTGACGTCCCGTAGACGCAACGGTGTCTCAAAGCCGAATCTTGCAAGCATACGCTTGGTCTCGTCACTTAAGTGGTCAAGTCTGGCGGCGATATAGTCCTGCTCGCCGAGCGCGTGCTTCAGCGCCGCATATGCCATGGCGGAGACTACGGTATCGGTATCCGGATTCTTATGGCCTACAACATAGATTTCACTCATAGAGAAGCACCTGCCTTATACTTGGAATACGAAACCGTAGAAATCGAAGAGATTCCTGCCGTCCATATAGTGTCCACCCCAGCCCTTATAGCGGCCTTCTACGAGGAAGTAGATGGCGTGCTTACCAGTAAGACCTTCGACCGTTGCCGTTACGATACCTGCATTCGAGGAGAACTCGGCGCAGCCGATCTCGTGACCTTCACGGGGCAGACCGAACTTGCCTGTGTATTCCGGGGTAGAGAATTCGTCAAGAAGTTTTCCGCTGAACCCGTAGACTTTGGAAGAATTGTCTTCGCGTGCAGCTGCTTTTGCTTCGGCATTCGGCTCATCCGGGAAGATCGGACGGGCGTATTTCTTCATGGCTTCCATCGGAATGCCGTCGGCGAATATGTGGATCTTACCGCTCATGTAGCAGTTGTCGAGCTTGATGACACACTTCATCTCGGAACCGGAATGGTTTCCGAAATCGTAATACTTAAATCCGATGACCGAACCGTCGGAGATCTTCGTGATGCACTGATCGAACGGGGTTCTCTCCGTGATTGTGGCGCCGTTAGTAAGAACGCAGGCCATCTGCGGATTTGTCGGACGGTAAGGATTCAGGATATCCTCGAATCCCTGAGATGTCATCTCAGCCTGAGTAAATGTTCCGTCTTCGTTGAGAGTAATCTTATCAACACAGCCGACTCGGCTCATGATGGAACCGTTTGTCATCTTGTGGTAGAAGATGTACCACTGGTCGCCGACTTTGCCGACGGAACCATGGTCATTTCCACCCGGATAATCACAGCCGGAATCGACTAGTGTACCCTTAAACTCGAAAGGACCCGTCGGGGAATCGGATACGGCATAGACCAGCTGACTCGTGGGCTCAGCGGAAGAATAGATCATGTAGTACTTGCCGTTGATCTTACGGGGGGAACAAGCCTCGAAGAAATAAAACGGAGCGGTGTTCGGGATGATGTCCATCTTGAAACTGCCGTCGATCACTTCGTACATGTTATCGGGGTTGACCTCGAACATGTAGGAACGGAGGAAGCCGCAGTAGACATAGACGCGTCCGTCGTCATCGACGAGCGTGCCCGGATCGATGAAGATGCCGCCATCCGGATGGTTCTCGATGTTATGCTTATAGCGTGACAAGAGCTTAAACGGTCCTTCCGGTTTGTCCGCGACCGCGACGCAGCCGGGTGCGTTCTGGATGTAAGCGTAGAGATAGTATTTGCCGTCCTTTTCGACCACGTCCGGAGCGAAGAGACGTCCGTCTGTCCAGTCGGTATCGGACGGGTGACCCGGGAAATCACGAGTGGCAAAGGCGATGCCGTGAGATGTCCAGTTTGTCGGGTCGGATACCGGTGCGGACCAGACCTTCAAGCAGAAGTCGCAGAATTCATCAGTATCGGCATTATCGTGTGAGCCGTAGATATAGACGCGGTCTCCGAAGATACGCGGTTCGCCGTCCGGGATGTGTTCCCACATAGGAAGATAAGGATTAGCCATAGTGATTCTCCTTTGATAAGAAATATCGGGGCTTCGGGGCTCCGATTCGTCGTGATGCTCTTGCTGCCGAAAGAATAAATCCGACACACTGTGTATTATAGCAAATCTTCGAAAACAAGTGTTATAATCGTTGTTGATTTCAATGGGGAGGTTTCCGGGATGCACTTTTATCCGTTCATGGATGCGTATTCGATGTTTTTCATCTATGCCTTTATCGGCTGGGTGGTCGAGGTCATCTACTACGGCTTCGAAGAAAGCAAATTCATCAACAGAGGCTTCCTGAACGGTCCGCTCTGCCCGGTTTACGGCATCGGATTCTACGGTGTTATCCTCCTTCTCGAGATGATCTCGAAGAACTTCCTTCTCATGTTTTTCGGCTCCATGGCGATCTGTACCTTCGTCGAATTCTGGGCGGGCTTTCTCCTTCTTAAGATCTTCGATCTCCGCTGGTGGGATTACCGAAACGAGAAATACAATTTCATGGGCCTCATCTGCCCGAAATTCTCGATGTACTGGGGCTTTGCCTGTTCGTTCGGTATCTTCGTTCTGCATCCGACCGTACTCTGGCTTCTTGAAAAGACCCCGGATCTTCTGCAGATCATCCTACTTTGTGTCTTTACCGGCATCATGATCAGCGACATTATCACGACTGTACTTGCGATCATCGGCTTTAAGAAACGCCTCGGATTCATTACCGGTATCTCCGGCGAGATGAAGGCGATCTCTGACCGCATCGGAGGCAGTATCTACGGACGTGTCGACACGGTCCGGACGAAGAGCCAGCCGACGCTCGAGAACTACGGCGTGTGGCGGACGGTTTACAATGAACACCGCAAGGAGGAACGAGCGCTGGCCAGGAAACACCGCGCCGAGGAAAAAGCGCTGTTCGGGGAGCTGTTCCCGAAGATGGATCCTTCTTCGATCCACCCGAGGGAAGCGATTGCCAACCGTGTGGCTTCGGCGGTCAAGTCCCTGAAAGCACCGGAACGACGGATCCTCCGCACGGTCTATACGAATATGGGTGACTATGGGAAGACAGCATTTGACAACCTTGCGAAGCTGCTCCCGTTCGCGAAAAAAACGGATGAAGAGAGTCCTTCGGACGAAGAGAATCGGAGCGATGAGTAGGCGGTCTTTTCTGCGGATTGCTGAATACCGTGACATTTTACGTGTTTTTCCACCATTCAAACTTTATTTATATATTGATGTGTGGTATCCTAAACGTAGTTTGGGAAATTGCGGTGCGGCTTGCCGTTGGCACTTTCCCGCGTTAAGGGAACGAGGGCATGAAACACATCTTTATCATCAATCCGCGTGCCGGCAAAGAGAAAGAGAATATCTCGGTACATGTGCGTTCATATATTGCTTCCCATCCGGAGCTCGGCGCGCTGGTATTCAACACGGAATACTGCGGCCATGAGACTGTGCTCGTCGGCAGACTCTGCCATATCTTTGAGGACGAGACGATCCGCCTTTATATCTGCGGCGGTTCCGGTACTCTCTGCCGCGCGATCTGCGGCATCCCGAATTTCGCACTGGTGGAAGTGGCCTTCTATCCGTGTGGCATCACGAATGATATCCTGAAGGTCTTTGAGGGAGAGGAAACGCCGTTCAAGGATCTCTCTGCACTGGTCAGCGGTACGCCGATGTATCTCGACCTTCTGGATTTCGGCAAAGGAAAAGCACTGAATTTCTGTTCGTCCGGGTATGCCGGGAAGGTTGCTTCAGATGTAAACAGTCTGGCCAGATGGTCGATCGTGGGAACGAGGCTTCCGTATTTCGTGTCGATCATGCGCAATAGTTTTTCGCTTCTCAGTTCACACTACATGATGACTGCAGACGGTGTGGATGTATCCGGTCATGAGACGATGGTCACCGCACTCAATGGAACTACCTTCGGAGGTTCCTTCACGCCGATGCGCAGCGTCTGTCCCGTGAATGGAAAGATGAAGCTCCTGATGTACGATTCTCCGTCGTTCTTCTCGATTCTGCCGGGTGCGCGCGCCATCGAGAAAGGTGAACTGTTCAAACTCGGGAAGAATATCCGTGTGCTGGAGTGCACGGAACTGACGATGGGTATGCCGGAAAACCGTAAGATGTACTTCACGGCTGATGGCGAGATGTTCGAAATGGGTGATAAACAGAACAGCGTGACGATACGGGTGCTGCCGGCTTCACTGAAGTTTGTTCTCCCTTCCGGCGTGGCGCTCAAGACGCAGTGCAGGGAAGCGGAAGAAGGAGAGTAGTATGCTGCTGGAACAAAGAGATGCGCAGAAAATACTGATGCTGATCTACGTCGTCGTGTGCGGTTTCTTCCTCATACTGTCCGCGAACATCGAGACGTATCCCGTATTCTTTAATATCTTCTGCATCACGACGCCGATCGTGGCGTATCTACTGACCCTCATTGCGAAAGACAACTCCCGTTTCCAGATGTACATGATGGCGTCTTTTTTCCTGGCGATGGTGGTCCTTTATGGTATCATATACAGGAATCCGGGAACTCTGCAGGACGGCTTTATCACAGTCGCCTGTATCATCTCTTTGTACTTCGATTTCAGCGTGAACCTTTACTGTCTGCTCTTCACGGCGATGTACTATGCTTTCTGGATCGTCTATGACTATTCGCTACTGATCACGTCGAGATCCTCGCTGGAGCTGATGGTACGTATCACGCTCCTCATCGTCGCACAGGTCTTCCTGATGGCGCTCGTCTCGGCCCTGAAGCGTTCGAGACAGACACTCGAGCAGAAATCCCAGAGTACAGAAGATCTTCTTCAGATAGTCGAGATCAAGAAGAAGGATGCGGTGGCGGCCTCCCAGACGAAGGCGGACTTCCTTGCGAGCATGTCTCATGAGATCCGTACACCGATGAATGCGATCGTCGGTATGACGGAGATGATCCTGCGTGAGGATATCAATCCGGCGGTACGTGAAAATGCGAGAAATATCAAGAGTGCGGGCAATGCCCTCCTGGCGATCGTGAACGATATCCTCGACTTCAGTAAGATCGAATCGGGAAAGATGGAGATCATCAACGTCCGCTATCAGTTGACGTCGGTGATCAACGATATCATCAACATCATCACAGTACGTATGCAGGACAAGAATCTGGATCTGGTCGTGAATATCGATCCGAAGATCCCGTCGGAGCTGGTCGGCGATGAGATCCGTATTCGCCAGATCCTCCTGAATCTTCTGAACAATGCGGTAAAATTTACCTCTCAGGGATATATCCTGCTGAAGGTCTCCTTCCAGCCTGTCTCAAACGATATGTGCCTTCTTCATTTTGATGTCACTGATACCGGAATGGGTATCCGTCCGGAGGATAAAGATCGTCTCTTCGCGAGTTTCCAGCGGCTCGATTCGAGACAGAACCGTACCGTTGAGGGGACAGGCCTGGGACTTTCGATCTGTAAACGACTCATGGATCTTATGGGTGGCACGATTTCCGTGGACAGTGTCTACGGACAAGGAAGTACCTTCTCCTTTGAACTGCACCAGTATATCGCCAGACAGAAACCACTGGCGAGTATCCCGGATGCGAAGTCGCAGCATGTCCTCTATTTCGATGAGAAGGGAATCTATCGGGATAACGCGAGAGCCGATCTGCAGCGTCTGGGTGTGAATGCGAGATTTGCCTCGAAGATCAAGGATCTCGATCCGGCGTCCAATGCGACTTATACGTTTGTATTCGTCAGTAAGCCGATTTTCGATGAGCACGCACATGAGATCCGCGATTTCTGCAAGGAACACGGTAATCCGAAGATCGTCCTGATGTTTGACAAGAACGAGACCTCCTCCGGCTATAAGGATGTTCTCGTCGTGCGCCGTCCGGTCTACTCGGCGGTATTTGTCTCTGTTATTACGGAAAAACCGATCGATTCCCTCGATTCGGATGAGTTCCAGGAGACATTCATCGCTCCGGAGGCGAAGATCATGGTGGTCGACGATAACGCCGTCAACCTCAAAGTGGTCAAAGGACTTCTTGAACCTTACCAGATGCATGTGACGACGGCCGGAAGCGGCAAGCAATGTCTGGAGATCCTCGAGTCGGGTGAGAGATTCGACATCATCTACATGGATCACATGATGCCGGAACTTGATGGTATTGATACACTTCGCCTGATCAGGAAGATGGAAGGGGAGTACTTCCAGAGTGTTCCGGTCATCGCACTTACGGCCAATGCCGTAAGCGGTGTGCGCGAGATCTTCTTCCGCGAAGGTTTCCAGGATTATGTCAGTAAACCGATCGAGCTGGCCCAGCTCGAGCACTCGCTGAAGAGTAATCTTCCGCCGGAGTATATCATCCGCAAGCAGCATACGGTTGCCAGTGCTCCGCACTTCGGTGAGGGAGAGGTCCAGCTCCGCGGCGTGGACTGCAGAAGAGGTCTTCTTAACTGCGGCAATAATCTCGATAACTACATAAGCCTTTTGAAGGTTGTATATGAAGACGGTATGCGCAAGATCGAACGTCTGCGTGAACTGGCCGAGGCGAAGGACTACGGAGGATACGGCATCGAGGCACATGCCCTGAAGAGCGTCGCGGCTTCGATCGGTGCGATGGAACTGTCAGAGTTGGCGAAAGATCATGAATTCGCCAACTACGAGAACCGGTTCGCCTTTATCGATTCCAATTACGAGGAACTGCTCTCCCGGTATCATTCCCTCCTGGACGATATCGGTCTGGAGCTTCGCGCACGTGGTGTACTGGAGTCTTCCGAAGAAGTGGAAGAGGACAATTCCCCGAAACCGGCGATCCCGAAGCAGGACTGGATTGCTTCACTTCATCAGATCAAGGAAAGTATCGAGGATTTCGATTCCGATACCGCGCTCGAGAGAATCGAGTGGCTCCTGGGATTTGATATCACACAGGATGATGCCAAGGCGCTCAAGCGCACGAGAAACTATCTCAACGACTTCCAGTACGATGAGGCCGTGGAGAATCTGAATACTCTTATAGGAGAATGATTCGTGGATAAGGTAAAGACAATTCTTGTAGTAGATGACAGCAAAGCGAATCTGATGCTGGCCAAGCAGGCACTCGATGAGTTCTATCAGGTGAGTCTGGTTACCTCCGGACAGATGGCACTACGTTTTCTGGAGAAACGTGTGCCGGATCTGATCCTTCTGGATATCAATATGCCGGAGATGGACGGCCTGGAGACACTCCGACAGATCCGTGCCATACATGATTTCCACGAGATCCCGGTTATCTTCCTTACGGCGAAGACAGACCCGGAGACAGAGGTCGAATGCCTCAAACTCGGTGCGGCTGACTTTATCGGTAAGCCGTTTGTCCCGGAAGTCATGCGTAGCCGCGTAGCCCGTACACTCGAACTTGAGGAATTCCGTAGACTTGCCGAGAAGCGTGCCAAGAGGTTCGAGAGCATCGCCTCCAAGGACCCGATGACGGGACTTTGGAACCGCTCGTATCTGACCCAGAAGATCGAAGTGAGCCTGGCTAAGGGAACACAGGCAGCCTACATGATCGTCGACGTCGACCACTTTAAGAGTGTTAACGATAAGCTCGGACATATTGTCGGAGACCAGGTCCTCAACCGCCTCTCCCACATGATGATCGATGCTTTTCCCGATGAGATCGTCGGAAGACTGGGCGGAGATGAATTCGTCATCTTCATGGAAAATCCTCCGGAACACGATGTGCTCTGTGCCCGGATCCAGGCTTTTCAGACTGCTGTGAATGACGAACTGCGCGAAGTGACGAATGGTATCGCGACGCTGTCAATCGGTGTTGCGCTGGCTCCGCAGGACGGCAATAACATGGATACACTCTACGATAAGGCCGACCGCGCACTCTATGTCGTTAAAAAAGAGGGAAGAAACAGCTTCCGATTCTACACTTCAACACTTCCGTCGAAGCAGGCGAAACTCGACCGTCCCGATGCGATCGAGATGAATATCCGTACACTGATGCAGCAGCTGAAAGAGCCGGGAACCATCCGAGGTGCTTTCTGGCAGGACTATGAGCCGTTTCTTGCGATTTTCCGTTTCATCGAGCGTATGCTCGCAAGATCCGAACAGACCTTCTGCGTGATGCTCGCCACGCTCCTGGATCCGGAAGGAAATGTCCTTGATCCGAAGCTCCTCGAGCCGGCTATGGATGTACTCTTCACGGCAATTCAGGATACGCTCCGTAAGGGCGATGTCTTCACGAAGTTCAGCGGATCGCAGTATATCATCATGCTGCCGTCGGCGAAGGCCGAGGTGGGAGCGAATATCGCACGTGACCGTCTGCAGAGACGTTTCGATGCCATCAACACCAATCCGGAAGTCGTACTTAAGCTCGACCTGACCATGATGGATATGGTGGAACGCGCCTGATTGTGGTAAACTTATACAGTTAATCGTTTATATGGAGGCAGAAAGATGCTGGATATCAAATTTGTCCGTGCCAATCCGGACATCGTTAAGGAAAATATTAAGAAGAAGTTTCAGGATGACAAGCTCCCGCTGGTGGATGAGGTCATCGCATACGATAAGGAACTCCGCGAGGCGAAGACCCGCGTAGAGTATCTCCGTTCCCAGAGAAATACCATCAGTAAGCAGATCGGTGCGCTGATGGGTCAGGGCAAGAAGGACGAGGCCGAGGAAGCGAAGAAGCAGGTCGCGGCGATGGCGGACGAGATGGCTGCTCTGGATGTGAAGGAGCAGGAGCTCACTGAAAAGGTGAGAAAGATCATGCTCGTGATCCCGAACATCATCGACGATTCCGTACCGATCGGTAAGGACGACAGCGAGAATGTCGAGAATGAGCGCTTCGGCGAGCCGGTAGTTCCGGACTTCGAGATTCCGTATCACGTAGATATCATGGAGAGATTCGACGGTATCGATCTTGATGCCGCGAGAAAGACATCCGGTAACGGGTTCTATTATCTCCGTGGCGATATCGCGAGACTGCACTCCGCGATCCTTTCCTACGCGAGAGACTTCATGATCGACCGTGGGTTTACCTACTACGTACCGCCGTTCATGATCCGTTCGGCTGTAGTTGACGGTGTGATGAGTTTTGCCGAGATGGAGAACATGATGTATAAGATCGAGGGTGAGGACCTCTACCTCATCGGCACATCCGAGCACTCCATGATCGGTAAGTTCATCGATTCCATCATCGATGAGGCGGATCTTCCGCAGACCCTCACCTCTTACTCTCCGTGCTTCCGTAAGGAAGTCGGTGCGCACGGCATCGAGGAGAGAGGCGTATACCGTATCCATCAGTTCGAGAAGCAGGAGATGATCGTCGTCTGTAAGCCCGAAGAAAGCATGGACTGGTACAATAAGCTCTGGAAGAATTCCGTAGATTTCTTCCGCTCACTGGATATTCCGGTAAGAACACTCGAGTGCTGCAGCGGTGACCTTGCTGACCTGAAGGTCAAGTCCTGTGACGTCGAGGCCTGGTCTCCGCGTCAGAAGAAGTACTTCGAGGTCGGTTCCTGCAGTAACCTCGGTGATGCGCAGGCCCGTCGTCTCGGAATCCGTATCCGCAACAAGGAGAAGGGTAATTACCTGGCCCATACTCTGAACAATACCGTAGTTGCTCCGCCGCGTATGCTGATCGCATTCCTGGAGAATAATCTCAATGCTGACGGATCCGTAAATGTACCGGAGCCGCTCCGTATGTATATGGGCGGAAAGGAGAAGCTTCTCCCGAAGAAGTAAGGTGAAAAACCGCGCATGAACCAGGAGTTTTTCCAAAACAAAAAATATCTCATTTTTTTGGGAATCAATATTTTTGTTGTGGTCGTCGTTGTTCTGATCCTGGTATTCGCGAATCCTTTTCAGTCGAAGAATGCACCGGAAATCAGTGCGCCGGGTACCTCTGCGTCCGTGCTGACCGAGCCGCAGGCAACGGATGCGATCATTCCGAAGACTGCCGAGCTGGATCGGGACGCCATGGCGATGTATACCGATATGCCATCGCTTCTCGGCCTTCGTGTGGAATCGGAGAAGACGGAAGATGGGAAATACTACACGGCCTGGCGTGCGGAAATGGATATGGACTTCGACGGTGACGGAAAGATCGAGACCATCAGTGTCTCGCTTGACGATCACAGCGAATCTTTCTATGTGCTGGTCAATAAGGACGGAAACATCATGGATTATGTCGTTCCCGGAAATGAGTTCTCGTATAAAAGTGAGTACTCGGCCAAGGCCTGTAAGGGAGAACTTCGTGCTTTTTCAATCGATATCGACAGCAGTGATCCCTATACCGAAGTGGCCGTAGAGATGCCGAGAGATAATTGGGAAGAGACCCAGACACTTCTGGTTCGCTTCGATGGTTCGGCGATCCATGCATCGATGGTACACGGAAAAATCACCGGTGTCTCCAACTCGGGACTGATCCAGTTTGGTTTCTATGACTACGTATATGGTCGACACAAGCTCTACCGCACATACATGATCACAGACGATACGGATTTCCTGGTCGGGAAGACGAATTACTACTTTACGAATACCAACGTGGAGAGATCTTCCTATCTTTATAATCCGAATTTCGATATCGAGTGCTACAATCTTTCCGGAGATCCGGTTACGATTGTGTCCGGTTCGACTTTCTACTGGGTCAGAACGGATAACGAGACATATGTGGATGTGCTGACGACAGAGGGTGATCTCTACCGCCTTTCAATCAGCAAAGAAGTGATCGAGTATGACAGTGGTCCGCAGACGATCTATCGTCTCAGTGATCACTATGCGAGGGACATCTCGACGAGATAATGGAAGATGAACACGAGAACAGAGGTAAAGGAAGAGGGACTGTGACAGAAAAGAGTAGTGGTAACAAGGGTTTGGAGAGATGCTGTATCGGCTATTACGGCCGGTCAGTCGTGCTTACCTATATTGGACTTGCCTTTGCCGTAGTTGGTATATGTTTCGCATATGTCACGAATCTGACCTGGTCTGTCGTCTGTCTCATCGTATCAGGTGTCTGCGACATGTTCGATGGTAAGATCGCGCGGGCTTGTCCGAATCGCACGCAGAAAGAGAAGGACTTCGGGGTGCAGATTGATTCGCTCTCGGATACGGTGGCATTTGTTGTCCTTCCGGTCCTGATCTCGCTGGAGATGGGACATCAGGGACCGATCAGTATAGCGATCGCCGTACTCTATGTGCTCTGTGGCGTCATCCGTCTCGGGTACTTCAACGTTCTCTGTGCGCACAGCAATCCGGATGAACCAATGAAGAGTTATACAGGACTCCCGGTTACTTCCGCCGCGATTATCTTCCCGTCGCTGTGGCTGATCTCCCGCTTCATCACGCGTTTCTCGACGACGGTCATGTACGGTGGAATCATGTTCCTGACGGCATTACTGTTCGTCTCGAAGATCAAGATCAAAAAGCCGAAGGGAATCGCATACTACATCTTTACCATCGTTGCCATTGTCGGCATCGCCGTACTTCTTTATCTTCAGTACGGCAGATAAACTTAAGCAGAGTGATTTCGCAGAAAAAGAGAAACGGATCATAAGCGTGGTCCTTCAGGATGGAAAAAGGAGTATAGATATATGGGAATTATAGTAGGACTCGATGTGGGCGGAAGCACCACGAAAGTCGTCGGAATGGATAAAGATCAGGTCATCGGAAACAAGATCGTCAAGGCAGACGACCCGGTGACATCGGCATTTGGCGCGCTGGGAAAACTGATGGATTCCTATGACCTGAAGATCTCGGATATCGAGAGACTGAAGATCACGGGCGTGGGCGCATCGTTCCCGAACGGGAATCTCCTCGGGATCCCTACGACTCGGATCCAGGAATTCTTCGCGACCGGTCAGGGCGGTCTTTTCCTGTCAGGTCTTGAACATGCGGTAGTAGTCAGCATGGGTACCGGTACGGCGTTTGTCGAGGCTACGAAGACGGACGTACGGCATATCATCGGCTCCGGTGTGGGCGGCGGAACCCTCGTGGGATTGGCGAACTGCGCACTTAATATGCGTGATTTTGATCTTATTGCGGATCTGGCCAGAGACGGAAATCTCAATCACGTCGACCTGACGATCGGCGACATCTCGCACGCTGTGATCCCCGGACTTACCATGGATACGACGGCTTCGAACTTCGGTAAGATGCAGGAAGATGCCAGTAAGTCGGATGTGGCGTACGGCCTTTTTAACGTGGTATTCCAGTCGATCGGAACGATGGCGGTCCTTGCCGCGAGAAATGCCGGCCTTAAGGATGTCGTCTTTACCGGTCAGGCGACCAAGGCGCCGATGTGTAATGCTATCTATAAGAATTTCTCGGAGCTGTATAACATCAACTTCATCGTGCCGCAGATGTCGGAGTTTGCGACTGCAATCGGTGCGGCGATTGCGACCGAGGAGTGATTCCCTCATGAGTCAGGAGAAAAAACGTGCATTTGAACTGGATCTGCTGCGTGGGTTTGCGATCTTCATGATGATCCTGCATCACTTCGCTTACGATCTGCGGTTCCTCTTCAGGTACGATGTTTTTGCCTTTATCGGGGCAGAATGTAACTGGTTCTGGGCCTTCGTTCATCCGTTCTTTATCTTCATCTTCGTCGGAGTCTCAGGAATCTGCTGCCAGTTCTCGAGAAACAATTTCCGACGAGCCGGTAAGCTCGCGCTCGTGGCGATCGCTTTCTCCGTCGTAACGGTGGCCGCCGATCATTTCTTCGATCTGGGCTGCGCCATCTATTTTAATGTCCTCCACCTTCTTGCCCTCGCGACATTCCTGTTCGCGATTTTCGATCACTTCGAGAGGAAGAAGACCGGCGGGAGGAAGAGCCGGGGAGGCGATATGGTGCTCCTTCTGATCGTGGCTTTCTTCATGTGGCTGCTTCACGCCATTCCTTTCTACGAAGGTACGATTCACAATAAGTGGATCTTTATCTTAGGCATCACACCGCATCCTGACTCCGTCATGACGATGGGTGACGAGCTTGGAATCATCCCGTGGGTCGGGGTGTTCTTCCTCGGCGTGCTGATCGGACGGCATGTCTATCAGGAGAAGGAGACGTTCTTCCCCGATGCACCGAAGGCGGTCCTTACAGTCAGCCGGCCTCTTGAGTGGATCGGTAGAAACTCTCTTCTGGTGTATCTGCTCCACCAGCCGATCGTGCTGGGGATCCTCTATGCGCTTGACGCAATCGGGGTGCTCCCGTGAGATCGATATTCCGAAGAAACACAAAAGCAGCGAAGGAACCGGAGATCCGAAGTGAAGACTCCGGAAAGGTCCTTTCTTGGATCCGAAAGTGGGGGATCGCCTATGTTCTTCCTCTTGTGCTCATCGTGTCCCTGGTGCTCCTGCAGAAGTTTCTGATGTATTGCCGTGACTACGGGGAAACATACGCAACCAGGATCTTCCCGGTCCTGTCGTTCCTTCCGGTCAAGATCTCTTCGCTTGTTCCGATCTCCCTGACGGAGATCTTCGTAGTGACACTGGTGCTGTCTTCACCGATTCTTCTGGCACTATTGATTCTTCGTATACGAAAAGCCGTGAAAGAAAGGAGGGGAAAGAAGTTCTTCTACCGCGTCGGACGTTTCGTGGCGTGGATGCTCTTCGTGATCTATGCCCTCTTTATGTTCCTTCACGGTTTTAACTACACGCGCCGAACGCTCGAGTCCAGCCTCGGTTTCGGAAGAAGAAACTATACGGTCGAGGAGCTGCAGGAAGTGTACATCTGGGTAGTCGACGGACTCAATGTAGCGAGGCTCGAGTCCTGTGAAGATGAGCGCGGAGTGATCTCCTATCCGGGTGGTGTCGAGGCTCTGCTTGCCGATATGGAGACTCTCTATGAAGAGTCGGCGGCCGATCTTGCTCCAATCACAGGAAACTCCGGACGGCCTAAGCGTGTCGCTCTGTCACATTACTGGTCCTTCACATATATCGTCGGCATGTATTTCCCGTTCTTCGGTGAGCCGAATATCAATGTGGATGTCGAAATGTCCGAGATCCTCTTCAATGTTCCGCATGAGATGAGTCATATGCATGGGTTTGCTGTCGAGAACGACGCAAATCTGGCCGCGATGCTGATCTGTATCAACAGCGATTGTCCGGAGCTCCGGTATACCGGTTTCTGCGAGGCGCTCGACCTGATCTTCGTGGAACTGATGTATGCGTATAACACCGATACACAGGGCTTCGAGGATTTTATCGTCCGGCATCCGATCGTGGAGGGATACTTCCGTGACGAAGACGCAAGGTTCGCTTACTGGGAGAAAATCGAACCGCCCAAGATCGTCACCGATGCATCTGAGGCGGCAAACGATACTTTTCTTAAGGCCAATCAGCAGGAAGAGGGCGTGCAGAGCTATAACATGCCGAGGTCCAATGTGGCGGATTACTACTTTACGCATGTGAAGGGGAAATAATACTTCTGTTGTAAAAGCATACGAAAAGACGAAGAAGGAGAAAATTCGTGGGAGGAGAGATGAACACATCCCGGATAGAAGTGCGATGCGAAGGACATGATTTCTTCTATCCTGTCAGCGATATTCTCCGCTTATTTACCGGGGCGATCCCTCGTGAAAAACATGCTGATGCTCTTCCGGATACGCTTTCCGGCCGTGTCGTCTGTGATGCGGGACGCGTACTCCCGGACGGGGCGGAGATCGTGATCCGAAGCCGTGTGACAGACGAAATCGTGGAGACCTTCGTGGAAACGTCCTCATTTCCACGTGAAGAAGAAAACGAGCATAATGCCTGCGGTGACGAGTCGTGCGGACAGGAGAAGAGCGATGCTGTATGCATAAATCGGGAAGCGCTCTGCCTGCCTCTTAACCGGGAAGTCAAGCGACAGCTCTATGAGGTCTTGTCTATTGTTCTGAAAAAGTCCTTCCCGTGGGGATCCCTTACCGGGATCCGGCCGACACAGGTCGCACGAGAATTAGTATCTGAATCGAAGATGACGGACATCTACGGGGTCAGAGCGGATAAAGCCCATCTGGCGTTCATCACCCGTGATGAAGAGGATCGAGTCCTCGATATGACGGCACCTGACAGCCTTCATGTCTACATCGGTATTCCGTTCTGCCCGACAAGATGCGCGTACTGTTCTTTTGTCGCGCAGGAAGCACCGAGGAAGACATCGCTTCTTCCTTCGTATGTCGACGCGATGCGTAAAGAGATGGAGCTCGTGCTGCCGAATATTGCGCAGAAGATCGAGACACTCTATATCGGCGGAGGTACACCGACGGTACTCGATGCTACGCTCCTTTCAAAACTCATGGATGGAATAAAGGGGAACCGTGCTTTTGACGCAGTGAAGGAGATCTGCGTGGAGGCCGGAAGGCCGGATACGATCACAGAAGAGAAACTTCGTGTATTACGCGCGGCAGGCATCACGAGGATCTGCATCAACCCGCAGACGCTCTGCGATGCGACACTTCTGCGTGTCGGAAGACGTCACACGGCTGACGACTTCGTCCGTGCCTTTGAAATGTCACGGGAGATGGGCTTCTCAGTAATCAATACGGACCTGATTGCAGGACTTCCGGGAGAGAGCGCGGAGGAGTTCTGTGAGTCTTTGGACCGGATACTGGACCTTGCGCCCGAGAATGTTACCGTACATTCGCTGTCGAAGAAACGCCGCTCGGACCTGACGCGTGAAGAGATCCTTCTTCAGGAAAAAGAAGACCTCAGGAAGATGGAGACGATGCTGACCTATGCATCCTCTGGACTGATGCGCGCGGGGTATTCTCCTTATTACTTGTATAAACAGAAGGACACGCTGGGCGGACACGAGAATGTCGGCTACCAGAAGCAGGATACACCTTGTATCTATAATGTCGCCATGATGAGCGACCGCCGAAATGTCCTGTCTTTCGGCGCGGGTGGGATGAGTAAGCGTGTCTTTCCGGGGGAGGGCGGGGATGTCCGCGTGGAGCGCTGCTCGTGCATCAAGGATCCGATCCAGTACATCGGAAACGTCGAAGCCATGGCGCAGAAGAAGATCGGATTCTTCGCCTGAAGACTTCTGTTTTTTACCTTTTTTCGAAGATTTTTTTTTGAATTATCTAGTTGACAAAATCCTTATTAGGATTTAATATCATTAATAGAAAAGCACTTGGACACCAAAACGGTGACCTAAGTGAATATCGTAAGATCATGCAGCAGGAACAGTCGAAGAGGAGTTGTCGAGAATGCAGGAGATGAATACGCTTCAGAAGAGAATCGTGCACGAGACTTTGATCGAGATGTGCAATCACCCGACCGCCGACGAAGTGGTGGCTGAGGTGCAGAGCAGTTATCCGTCGATCTCGCGTGCGACTGTCTATCGTATTCTCAATAAGCTTGCCGATTCCGGCGAGGCCCTCCGCATCCGCATCAACAACGGTGCCGACCATTTCGACCACCAGACCTTCCCGCACTATCACGTGCACTGCAGTGAGTGCGGCAAAGTCGCGGATGTCGCGATGCCGGTGGAGGAACTGGTCGATATGCTGACCGACACTTCCGGCTACAAGATCTCAGGATATTCACTTCAGTTCGACGGACTGTGCCCGGAGTGTGTGAAATTGGAAGGGGAGCGCGGCGCTTGATGTGCCCGCGGTCTAACAAAATCAAATTAGACAAGGAGTTAAGATTATGACAAAGTTTGTATGTTCTGTATGTGGTTACGTTTACGAAGGCGAAGATGCACCGGAGGCCTGCCCGGTTTGTAAGGCACCGAAGTCTGCTTTTAAGAAAATGGAAGAGAACATGGGTCTCGCAGCTGAGCACAAGTTCGGTATCTATGCCGAGACGGTAAAGAACAACCCGGATATCTCCGAGGAAGATAAGAAGTACATCTTCGAGCAGCTGAAGGCGAACTTCACAGGTGAGTGCTCCGAGGTTGGCATGTACCTCTGCATGGCCCGTATCGCTTATCGTGAGGGTTATCCGGAGATCGGACTGTACTGGGAGAAGGCTGCTTACGAAGAGGCGGATCACGCTGCAAGATTCGCAGAACTCCTCGGTGAAGATCTCGAGCCGAACATGAAGGCTTCCACGAAGGCGAACCTCGCATGGCGTGTAGACTGTGAATTCGGCGCGACAGCAGGTAAGACCGAGCTCGCTACGGTTGCTAAGAAGAACAACCTTGATGCGATCCACGATACCGTTCATGAGATGGCCCGTGACGAAGCCCGTCATGGTAAGGCTCTGAAGGGACTCCTCGACAGATACTTCAAGTAAGTTTCTTAAGGCAAAAAGTCTGAAATTGCGTGTGGATTCTCAAAAATGGAGATTCCACACGTATTTTTTTTTCGGCGGCGTGCTACCGTCGCAGAAACGTCGCTGAAATGTCAAAAACTGCGACGAATTTGCGACAGCGAAGCTTTTTGATTCGAGGCTTCTGACGTGATATACTGAAAGAGTATTTCGGGGGCGTCTTAGACGATGAAAAAGAAGGGAAGATTCCGCACCGAAGAGGAATTTCCCGGGCAGGATTGGAGGGTGGTCATATGAAGAGATTTCTAACAGGTTTAGTCGCAGGCATGATGCTTCTGCCGTCAATGGCTATCGCGGTTTGGGCGGATGAAGCGAAGCTTCCTTTTACACTCCGAGCACCGAAGGACGTGTCGGTTTCCTGGCTGGAAGGAAATGATTCGCCGACGACGATGGCATTGGCCGTAAGCCAGGATAATGAGATGGCGGCTTTCTATCAGCAGCTGGAACAGGCACGTCAGGACGAAAAGACAGACGAGATATTCTCCCAGTATGACTTTGACGATATCTATACCCAGATACAGGTCGACTGGGCGATCGATGATGTAGAGGATCCGGTCAGCGGATGGCACTACGATCCGGCGTTCTGGGATGCAGATGAGACGCATGGTTTCGGTTATGACACGGATGGGAATTACCGCGTCAGTGACTGGGATATGGTTGACTGGGGACTTGGAAATGCGACAGAGACGGTTCAGGAATTCTGGATCATGAGAGGCGTGCCCAATGATGACCGCTGGAACGGAAATCCGGATACGAAGACGCCGGGCGTGAAGGATCAGCTGAAGCCGGAACAGTATACTTATTCTGAAGAGGAAGAAGCCCTGTATATCGATTTCAATGAGCATACGGCTTATTTTCGGGCACGCTGGGTGGTCGTGACATATGATTCCGAGACAGGTGTCACGAAGTACTACTTTTCCGACTGGTCGGATATGTGTGCCTATGGTAAGGATGCGCAGAAAGAGGAAGCTATCACCGCTTCGGATATTCCGGCTCCGAAGATCGTCGATCTCCGGATGACCGATGAGGATTTCAACGGACAGCCGGTCCTGGCGTTCACCCTCGAAGTACCGGATGAGGTCGCTACGATCAGCACGAAAGTCAGTGCCGCCGGAGGTGCTTTCTGGATCGATACGGAAGCCCGCCTGAAGGGGGATGAAGAATGGATCCTGATGAGCAATACGGATCGTGACGTAAAACCGGGAGAGATGAAGTGCGCCCTTGTCCATCTGGTGAAAGAAGATCAGACGATCCCGGACGGAGCAGAGGTGGAGATCCGCTGCCGCTACTTGTGCAGCCAGCCGGAACTGGACGATATTTCCTCCGAGTATTCGGAAGTGCTGACCTTCCAGACCAAGAAGATCGAGGACAAGAAAGATCCGACGCCGACACCGGAGCCGGATGACACTCCGACACCGACGAAGGCGCCGAAGAAGACCGAGGAGAAGAAGGAAGAGAAGAAATGCTGGCTTTGCGGATTCTGTCCGTGTCCGCTGGGACTGTGCATCTTTATCTGGATCGCGATCCTGATCGTGATCACGGTCGTAGTCATCGTGATCGTGAAGAAGACACGGAAAAAGAAGAAGGACACGCCGGATAAAGAATAATAAGGAATGCGGGCGAAACGGAATCGCAAAATAAATAATCAAATATGATATCAACATGAAATGATGAGGAAAATACTATGTTTATAAGTAATGATATCAAATACGTAGGTGTAAATGACCATAAGATCGATCTTTTCGAGGGACAGTATGTGGTGCCGAACGGCATGGCTTATAACTCCTACGTGGTCGCGGACTATAAGGTCGCGGTCATGGATACGGTCGACAAGAATTTCACGCATGAGTGGCTCGATAACCTGGAGAAAGCACTGGATGGCAAAACTCCGGATTACCTCATTGTCCAGCACATGGAACCGGACCATTCCGCGAATATCGTGAACTTCATGAAGAACTATCCGAATGCCGAGATCGTCTCTTCGCAGAAGGCCTTTACCATGATGAAGAATTTCTTCGGAACAGAATTTGAAGACCGCCGCATCGTGGTCGGGGAAGGCGATGAGCTCCCGCTCGGCAAGCACGTCCTGAAATTCATTGCTGCACCGATGGTTCACTGGCCGGAAGTCATCATGACCTACGACACCTATGACAAAGTGCTTTTCTCGGCGGACGGATTTGGTAAGTTTGGTGCGCTCGATGTGGAGGAAGACTGGGCTTGTGAAGCACGTCGCTATTACATCGGTATCGTCGGCAAATACGGTGTTCAGGTGCAAAATGTCCTCAAGAAGGCGGCGAATCTCGAGATCAAGACGATCTGCCCGCTGCACGGACCGGTCCTGACGGGAGATCTTTCTCCGTATCTCAAACTCTATGACATCTGGTCTTCCTATGGTGTCGAGACGGAAGGTATCGCGATCTTCTATACCTCTGTATATGGACATACGAAGGCCGCGGTGGAGCTTCTCGCGAATAAGCTTAAGGAGAACGGTTGCCCGAAGGTCGTCGTCAATGACCTCGCCCGTGAAGATATGGCTGAGTGCGTCGAGGATGCCTTCCGCTATGGACGTATCGTTCTGGCGACCACGACCTATAATGCCGACGTTTTCCCCTTCATGCGTGAATTTATCCATCACCTGACGGAGAGAGGATTCCAGAATAAGACCATCGGCATGATCGAGAACGGCTCGTGGGCTCCGCAGGCGATCCGCACCATGAAAGCCATGCTCGAGAAGAGCAAGAACATCACCTATACCGACAACAATGTCAAGATCATGTCGGCACTGAATGATGAATCAAAGGCCCAGGTCGACGCGATGGCGCAGGAACTCTGTCAGGATTACCTCGCGCAGAAGGACGATACGGCGAATAAGAATGACCTGACTGCACTCTTTAATATCGGATATGGACTCTACGTCGTGACTTCGAATGACGGGAAGAAGGACAATGGCCTCATCGTCAATACCGTTACCCAGGTTACGAATACACCGAACCGCATCGCGGTGACGATCAACAAGCAGAACTATTCGCACCACGTCATCAAGCAGACAGGTGTCATGAACGTTAATTGTCTGTCGGTCGAAGCACCGTTCAAGGTCTTCGAGATCTTCGGTTTCCAGAGTGGAAGAAATGTCGATAAGTTCGCGGGGCTCGATGAGAATCTGCGCGCAGACAACGGCCTTCTGTTCTTGAGTAAGTATATCAACTCCTTCATGTCACTGAAGGTCGAGGATTATATCGATCTCGATACGCACGGCATGTTCATCTGCTCCGTCACCGAAGCACGTGTGCTCTCGGATAAGGAGACGATGACCTACACGTACTATCAGAAGAATGTCAAGCCGAAGCCGCAGACGGAAGGGAAGAAGGGCTGGGTCTGCAAGGTGTGCGGATATATCTATGAGGGAGATGAGCTTCCGGATGATATCGTCTGCCCGCTCTGCAAGCACGGCGCGGCCGACTTCGAGCCGATCGGGTAATCACGAAGAATCTGACTATTCAGTCGAACAATGCAGAAAAGATAATGAAAGAACAGGCTTTCGTGGCCTGTTCTTTTTATGTATACTTACGAAGAGTGAAAAAAATCGAAAGGCATTTCCTTATGAACAGAGTTGAACCATATGAGCATAGAGTACAGTATTACGAGACGGATAAGATGGGGATCACCCATCACAGTAACTATGTCCGCTGGATGGAAGAAGCAAGAGTCGACTTCTTAAGTAGAATCGGCTGGGACTTCGATAAACTCGAAGCAAGCGGCGTGGCCTCTCCTGTAATATCCATAGACGTAAAGTATAAGGGGAGTACGGTATTCCCGGAGGTCATTACGATTTCGGTATCGATCCTTGCGCTCAAGGGAGTGCGCCTGACTTTGGGATATGAGATGAAGAATGCTTCCGGCAAAGTCGTCTGCCAGGCTCAGTCCGAGCACTGTTTTGTGAATGGGGAAGGTCGTCCGATCCGCCTGGAGAGGGAGTGCCCGCATTTTTATGAAGCTCTGTCCGAACTGATGGCGAGCCAGTGATGCATCTCGTATAAAACGGAGAACTATACTCGAGCCACTAAAGATTGCGCTGTCCATGATTGATGGACAGCGCTTTTTTACAAATTGATGTACAGGCGTAATCTCAATGTCGAAATGATTGCCTGAATGTGACATTTTCTTTATTCTTTCATTCATTTGAAGAAAACACTTTTGTCCGAAAATAAAATAGCACCGTGAGGAACTATGCATTTTCAGAACAAAGGAGGGTTACTCATGATGAAAATGAAGAATAGTAAGCGTTGGCTTGCCCTGATTCTGACCGTTGCGATGATGTGTGCGTCCATGTCCATGGCCGTATTTGCGGAGCCGGAAGGTGAGGGAAGCGGAACGCAACCAGAAACGATAGAGTACTATGATGAGAATGGCTTTGTTAAAACGGCGTACTGTACTGTGGTGGAAGATGCTGCAGATGAGAACGGTAATATTGTTCTTTCTGACGGATGGTACGTGATAAATAACGGAAATAATATAATAGATCTGGATCATCGTATTCGCATCGAGGGAACAGTACACCTGATTATTTCCAATTCTGTGCCCTGTTTCCTTAATAAGGGAATAGAAGTGCCGGAAACAAGTTCACTTTCCATATACGATGCCTGTGGAGGTACACCTAATATCCTATACACCGTTAAGGACCAGGTAGAAGAAGGAAATGCTGCCATGGATGGAAACGCGGGTGAACCCAATGGTGAGATATGTATATACGGTGGCGAAATTGTGTTAATTGGTAAACAATCCTCTGGAATCGGACGCGGCAAAGATGCTGATGTGTCCAAGTGTAAGGATCTGACAATCACTGGGGGGAATCTTACCGCAAACGGTGATAGTGCCCAAGGTATTGATGTAGGTAATGCTCAGTTTTTACACCCGGGAATGACTATTGGAGGATCTGGTTCACATTATGAAGCGAAGCCTTGTTCACACACGGACAATGATTCCGATAATAAATGTGACGAGTGCGGTGTAGCGATGAACTATATCGTAACATTTGATTCGAAGTGTGGAACAGTGGTTGCGCCTCAGACTGTACCGTACAATGGAACCGTGACGATGCCGGATCCGGAAACCATGAAGAACCCCGGTTATTTATTCGAAGGTTGGACCTGTGATGGTGAAACGTATGAGTTCGGAAGTCTGGTCAGATCAGAAAGAACTCTTGAAGCGGTTTGGACAGAAGGAAAGTATGCTCGTGCCGATTCGGCAACAGTCATTTACGATGGTGGATTAAAACTGCGCTTTACTCTGTATTTTTCAGAGAGCCTCCTTGCTGATTCTGATGGTTATATCATATTCTCAAAGGCCGGACAGGAGATAGAGAAGGATTTCATGGCGGATCTGGCAAGCTCCGGCCAGACGCAGTTCAGTTTTCCGGTTCAGGCTATGGAGTGGCAGGATGAGTTTGAGATTGAGGTCTTTGATGGAGAGGATAATCAGGTTGAATTCTTTAACGCGAAGTATCAGGAATACGAAGAGGATACTCTCGTATATTCTGTGTACAAGCATTATTTAGATCGTGATTCGTTTCCTGAAGAGTACAAGAGTTTCCTCGAAAATGCAGTGTACTACTACTGTGGAAACGCTCAGATCTATTTCGGTTATAATGTCGACACCATGCAGGGTGAAAACTATGCATGTCCGAATTTCAGCGTGGATTCAGATTACAGGATGAGCACGTCCGGGCCGAGACCTTCTTGGCTCACAAAGACATCGCTTCGCGTGAAATTCACGGAAGACAATACACTCCGTGTTACGTTCACTCTGACGGAAGATAGTATCGCGAACTATTCCTTCGTTCTCAAGGACTGTGAAGGAACTGTAGTGAGCACAGAGGCAACACGGGTAGGTGCGAAACGCTATGCACTGGATGCGGAGAATATATCCGCTCCAAACCTGACGAAGAACTATACCTTTACGATTACGAATACCACTTCGAATGAATCGTACACGATTACGGCCAGTGCGATGTCGTATGCGATCATGGCAATTGAAAAAGGTACGACTGAGCAGATGCGGGAACTAGGTAAGGCTCTGTATCTCTATGGGGAAGAGGCAGATACGTACTTCGCAAATGCGTAAGAAATGTAATCTCGTTCAAAACTATGATTGAAAAAAGGAGAGATGTATAATGAAAGAAAAATATGATCCTTTACAGATCGATGTGATCGTCTTTGATGACGTGAATGTGGTGACGAGTTCCCCGTGGGGCGAAGAAATCGACACCGACGGAGAGTAAAATGAAGTTTAGAACGAAAATAGTTATCGGAATAGCTGTTTGTCTGATTATCGTAGCTGTAGGTGTCTTTTGCTTCAGCCGCTGTTCGAAGAAATCTTCCGAAAGCGATGCTTCTTCAGTCGAATCATCAGACACGTCAGATCCGAGCGGCGTAGTCCAGTCTGATTCTAACGGTGAGGCGGATCCGAAGACATCCGATTCGAACGTTGGTAGTGATGTTTCTGATCCCGGAACACCTGATGGATCGGGGGCAGCGGGTGAGACGGAAAGCACTACTTCTTTAGCACCCGACGAGACGACGAAGACTACGATTTCCGGTGAATCTTCTTCATCGGATAGTGATTCTACGAAGAGTACAGTTACTGGTGAGTCTTCTTCAGATCGTGCTTCAACCAAGAGCACCGCAAATGGGGAGACATCTCCGTCGGAGTCCAAAGACAAAACCGGTACTAATGAAGAATCACCTAAATCGACCTCATCACAGCCGGCTTCGACAGAAGAAGGTGAGATCATCATTGACGAGCCGACTGCAGCAACATCCCAAGACTCGGGTTCTGGAAAGACAACTGAGTCCGGTACCAATAATGGAGGATCCTCTTCCGGACAAGGAAGCTCCGATCCCTCAGAAGGAACAGAGATGACGAACCCTTCCGCTTCAGAATCCAAGCAGGGTGAGCAACAGCAGACCCCGTCTGATAATGAGGAACCGGCGACCTCTACGCAGAAGATGTATCGTGGAGATCTGGCGGGGGAAGAGGATACAAATATCTGATTTGTTTCTGACAAGAATCTGACTCCGGCGATTCCTGAGCCGACTAACAATCTAAACAAAATCATGACCCGCGTGTCATTGGCATTTGCTCCTGCAGATCCAGACGCGCGGGTCAGTTCTTCTTGTCTGTTTCGGTTTCGAAACAAGTTGGGGCAAGATGACAAAGATTTTTTGCCGAAACAATAGACTTCCTTTCAGATATATCTTAGAATAGCATCATGAGTAACTATGGTATTGGGAAATAAGGAGGGTGACTCATGATGCAGAAGAAGAGCTATAATCGTTTTCTTGCGTTGATTCTCAGTGTGGCACTGTTGTGCGGTATTCTGCCGATGACAGTATTGGCCGATGATTCGGATGTGGTTGATGTTACTTACTATCTTACAGGAGATAGTGGAACTACAGCTACGAAGACTTGTCAGGTGGTTACTGCTGATACGGATACATGGACAGGGACAGCGTCCGAACCCGGCTGGTATGTAGTTAACAACCAGAATGAGATTTTATTTATCGAGAATCGTATTGAAGTCAGTGGCACGGTGAACCTGATTCTTGCCAATGATGCTATTTTTTCTCCTGAACACGGAATCCATGTCGGACCGGACAGTTCACTTACGATATACCAGTCGGTCGGAGATATCAGTGCTGAATTTACAATCTGGGCGAATTCGATGGCTTATGGATACGCAGGAATCGGCGGTGATGAAGGTGAATTGAATGGTAATATCACGATATGTGGTGGATGCATCCATGTTAACGCATATGGTGGTGCCGCTATCGGTTCCGGTGCCGGAGCAACTGAGCCGACGTATAAGACAATCACGATCAATGGTGGATATGTTGCAACCGAGGTCGAATCTGCCGGTGGAAGTGCAGGCATTGGTGGCGGCAATGGAGCCACACTGCCTAGCATCACGATCAATGGTGGTGAAATTGTCACTAAGGGCGCAGATTATGCTGCCGGTATTGGAAGCGGTAAAGATTCGGAGGCCGCTGTGGCGGTATTTATCAACGGAGGTACAATATCTGCAACAGGCGGAATAGATGGTGCCGGTATTGGTAGCGGCCTAAATGGTGTCGTATCTGCTATTCATTTGAACGGTGGAACAATTACCGCAACAGGTCAGGGTGTAGCTCCTGGAGTGGGAGGATATGCCTTTAGCGAAAACAGTAGTATCTATTTTGGCGATAATAACTCGTCGAATGATAAAGCTATAGTGACTCTGTTTGGCGGAGCAGAAGGCGGAGCCGGAGCAGGGTCGGCGGCCGAAATTACTCAGGATGATTCTACAATTTGCAAATGCAATATTGTCATTTTTAATGATGCTACATTGGACATTCAAGGTGGTAAAGGTGCGGCCGGTATCGGCGGTGGGTATGGTGTTCCCTCTGATATTGGTTTTACGTTTAATCCCGGTGATCATATAGATGTGTCTATATCGGCTGGTTTGATTCATGGCGATTACGGACAGGCTATCGGAGATGGCGTAGATGCGTCACGAACTGGAACGACCAGTTTCTCCTATCAGCAAACTACTTATTCCGGGTACGTGGTTCTTGATGAAAATGACAATCTGGTTGAAAAAACAAATCGTGCAGAAGCTTTTAAACAGAAGAAAGTTTCCGTTGAGATATGTGAGCACCCAGATGCTTTCGTGTATGAACCATATCTGGATAACGAGGCTCGTCATAGAAAAACGTTTGCCTGCAAGTACTGTGATGCAGTAGATGTTTTCTCGAATTCATGGGAGAAACACGAATTTGATCCGCAAACGCATACTTGTGCATGTCAGCTTCGTGAGTATGAAGTACAAGTGAATAATCTGGAAAGTGATGAATGGTATCTTCTTGAGAGCGATGACAAATATGCAGCTGAAAGAAGCGCAGCGTATCTGCTTGTGTATGTGGATGATTTGGCTAGAAAACTCCATGTTGTCAGTGCGACGTATGTCGATCCTGTTGATAATCAGGTTAAGGAAATCAATGAAATCTTCACGATAAACTCTCGGACGACTGATGATGATAGAATAGCGGCCGGAATCAGATTTATAATGCCTGCGGCAGACATTACCTTCGAGATCCATCCTGTTATGAATGTCACTTTTGACACGAATGGTTCTTCTGAGAGTATGGAACCGGTAGAGGTGGATCGTGGATCCAAGTACACTTTGCCGGAGTGTGCAGTCGAAGCTCCGGAAGGTAAGTATTTCTCCGGATGGAAAGTAAACGACAGTGAGAGAACATACATTGCCGGTACACAGATCACCGTTACAACAGACGTTGTTCTTCAGGCGCAGTGGACGGATACGGTATGCCATCACGACACATTTACCTATGAAGCATCTGAAGCAGGCCATGTGAAGATCTGTAGTGCATGTGGCTGTCAGCTGGGTTCGGAAGAAGCTCATGTTGACGAGGAAGAAGGTAAGGATCATAAGTGTGATCTTTGTGGTGCGGATGTTACCCATGTGTACTTCGTATGGGAGAATGAAACGGATGCAGAGATCTATGAACATGTGATCATTCCGCGTGGTGCGAAAGTGGCAAGGCCGGAAGATCCGAAGAAGGCCTATAAAGTGTTCGATCGTTGGGTCAATGTTTCTGACGGCGAGCCGTTCGATTTTGATACGCTTATCGATGAAAAGAATATCGCCCTGGCTGCAATCTGGGATGACGAAAAGTACGTCATCATGAAGTCTGCTTCGGTGGTGTTTACAGCCGGTCTGCAGTTGCAGTTCACTATGGAATTATCAGATGCATTCATTGCAGATCCGGATGCTTCCATCGTATTCATGAAGGGCGAGACGGAGGTCACACCTTCATCGGTCAGCGAAGACGGAAATACCCGGGTATATCGTGTAGATGTACCGATCCTTGAGTTCCGGGAGTCGATCGTTGTTAAAGTGAATTCCAGCGGACAGCAGCGTGTGTTCTTCTACCATCCGGATGGGGTGACGACATATACGGATAATGAGTTCATCTACTCCATGCTTCTGTATGTGCAGGATGTGATAACAGATGATGATACGGATGCTTCGATGAAGATGCTGGCGGCGGAGCTTCTCAGTTACTATGAGTATGCCTGTCAGTATTTCTTAGGAAGTTATGGGACGGTAGGGCCTCATACGAATCCGAATATCGATCAATTTACGGTCACGGATGAGATGAATAGGAATTACGGTGCGAAGAAACTGGTTACAGATGCACCGGGCGTCATAGGTACATCTCTTAACGTTCTTTTCGAGTCGGACAATGCACTGAGATTGGCGTTCAGACTCGGTGAAGGATATAGTCCGGACGACTACACATTCCAGTACTTTGATGGGAAGACCCTGCATACTGTTGAACCGGTTTCTATCGGACAAAACCGCTGGGCGATCTTGGTGGAAGACATTGCGGCACCTAACTTAGGTTATATGTTCAAGTTTGTCCTTACCCATAAAGATACCGGGTCAACTTATGAAGTTTCTGCAAGTGTTTACTCCTATTGTTTCCTTGCAGCGAAGACCGGAAGTGAGAATATGCAGGGACTTGCCAAGGCACTCTACTGTTACGGTGCGGCGGCATATGAATACTTCGTGAATTCGAGTGAAAATGGTAACTAGTCGTCCGTGCGGATAGTAGACCAATGAGAGAAACAAGGAGAAAAGATATGGAAAAGTACGAAGAACTGGAAATGACAGTATTTCTGTTTGAGAACGAAGATGTTATAACAGAATCGCAACGACCTACCGGAGAAGAACAGGAGTTCTAAGTTCGTCATATCTGATAGGAGATGAATCTTAAGAATTGCGGTCGCGGTACTGCTTGGGTGTGAGGCCGCAGTCTTTCTTGAGAAGATTCGTGAAGTAACTCTGGCTCGGGAAGGCGAGCGATGCGGAGATCTCGGCGATGGAATAGTCGGATGAGACAAGCATCGATTTCGCCGTCTCGAGCTTCTTCATCTGGATATAGTCGCTCACGGAGTAGCCGGTCTCTTTCTTGAAAAGCCTCGAAAGATAAGGCGCGGAGAGATTCACAGTACGGGATAGTGTCGGTAGTGTGATACGCGTGTGCAGGTGCTCGTAGATATAGTTGATGCAGGCCTTGATCGCCTTCGAAGAGAAGGTGTTCCGGTGCACGTTCTGCATTCTCTGCGCATAGTGGATACACATGTCGTTATGGATGTCGGTGATCTCCTCGGCGTCCTGGGCTTCGTCGGAAAGTCGGATGTAGTAGTCGCTGAGACTGTATGCTTCGGCTACACTGAGACCGCCAGAGATGCAGGCGCGGGCGACCATGGCAGTCGTGATGGTCAGGTGATACTTGAGGTTCTGTAAGGGATTCTTCGAGAGTGTCCCGAAGCCTTCTTTCTTGTGAAAAGGCTCATTGAGACGTTTCTTTACAGACTTGAGGTCGCCGCTGCGGATCGTATCGTAGAAGTCCATCTCCGGAGCATAGGGCGCGTGGTGCATCTCATACTCGCGGTGTAGAAATTCCTGGTACGATATCTTCTTTCGTGACGGCATACAGACCTCCCGGAGCCTATGAGCGATGTGGACGTAAAGACGCGCAGATAAAGGAAATCAAAAAAACACAAAAGGCAAGTGCTTCTCGAGCGGTATTATAACACGAAAACATAAAAAAAGATATGAAAAAGCAATAATGCCGAGCAGATAACTGCTATTTTGAAACCAACATAGAATTTTCGTAATAACGAGATTGGAGGACATCTATGAAAAACAGAAAAATCGTAAGCGCGATCCTGGCTGTTACCATTCTGATTTCTCTTTGTGCCTGCGAAAAGAAAGAGTCGACCACGATCGAGAGTATGGATAACATCCCGCCGTCACAGGTGGAATCAGAGTCAGAGGTTGCGAAGACAGAGACGCCGGAACTCGAAGGATATAATCTCCTCTGGAGCGATGAATTTGACGGCGATGCGATGGATGAGAGTAAGTGGAACTATGAACCGCATGAGCCGGGCTGGGTCAATAATGAACTGCAGGAATACACGACCTCGACGGACAATGTTTTCGTACGTGACGGTAAGCTCGTGCTGAAAGCCATTAAGACCGAAAAGAACGGCAAGGAGTACTATACGTCCGGTAAGGTGACGGGTCAGAACAAGACGGACTTCCTCTACGGGAAGGTCGTCGTCTCGGCGAAGGTGCCGGAGGGCCAGGGCCTGTGGCCGGCGATCTGGATGATGCCGAAGGATGAGTCGTACTACGGTCAGTGGCCGAAGTGCGGTGAGATCGACATCATGGAGTCACTCGGACATCAGACGAATATATCTTACTCGACGCTGCACTACGGTGAGCCGCACGGCGAGCAGCAGGGTACGATCGAGAAGAACGGGGCAGATAGTTTCTCGGCGAAGTTCCACGAGTATTCGGTGGAGTGGGAACCGGGCGAGATGCGTTTCTATACGGACGGCGAGCTGGTGCTTACGTGTAATGACTGGTTCACGGCCGTGCAGGGCGAGGACGATAAGCCGTATCCGGCTCCGTTCGACCAGCCGTTCTACGTGCAGCTGAATCTGGCAGTCGGCGGTAATTGGCCGGGTTATCCGGACGCGACGACGGACTTCTCGAAAGCGGAATTCGAGATCGACTATGTACGTGTGTACCAGAAACCTTCCTATGATACCAATGTAAGTAAGCCGGAGAAGCCTTTCCGTGAGGCGCTGGCGGACGGTAACTTCATCCGTAACGGAAACTTCACCGAGGCCGAGGATCTGACAGATGATGTGGACTGGAAGTTCTTGCTGTTTAACGGTGGCGAAGGTGCGGCGGAGATCAAGGATGGCGAGATGATCATCACCTCGACGAACTGTGGTACGGAGGAGTACTCGGTACAGCTCGTGCACCCGGATCTTCCGATGAGAAAGGGTCATAAGTATAAGATCACTTTCGATATCAAGGCGGACGAACCGCGTAAGTGTATCGTATGTATCTCAGCCCCGAATGCGGGCTGGATCCGCTACTTCCCGGATACGTCGATCGATCTGGAAACGGAGTGGAAGACCTTCGAATTCGAGTTTGATATGACGGAGAAGGACGATAACAACGGACGTCTCGAGTTCAATATGGGCAAGCATGGCGATACTGCTACGATCCACATTACGAATGTTCGGGTCGAAGAAGTAACCGGATAATATAATATCGAGAATACTTGGAAAAAGCCGGAAGGTTTAATCATAAGAATCGATTCCGCAGGGCATATGCCCGAGGACCAGAGACGATGATTAAACATCCGGCTTTTTCTTTCCTTCGGAATCGCGACTTCTGATATGATTTTGCCGGTTTATTGTCTTATGAACAATGAGTATGCTCTGCAGAAAGTCCTGCCTTCCTTTCTGCCTCGAAATGCTTTAAAATGTGGGTATGTAATGGTTGGATAATTGCTGTCTTTTGACGTGCAATGAGATGGGATGAAGCACTTGTTGGAATGCGGATGAGAAAGGGTTTGGCATATGAAGAAAGATGGACTTAGAGATAAACTGGCTGCGGTGGCCGCGCTGATTCTTGCCGCGAGCATGATTCTGGCATCGTGCAGTAAAGAAGAGGAAACGACGAAGAAGAAGAGTAAGAAGTCGAAGGATAAGGAAACCGAAGATACGATCGACGATGAGACGGATCCGGAGGAGGACCCGACGGAGAGTTCGGAGGAACCAACGAAGACTTCGGCAAATGCGATCACAACGACATCTCAAGATACGCAGCCTCAAGATCCTGCGGATCAGGATCGGGCGAATGTGGCCGGTACATACGAAGGCTACGCGGTCCAGACGAAGGCAGAGGCGTATCCTGAATATGGGTCCGTGAACAACTATCCGATCATCCATGAAGATACTTCGCTGGTTCTGAATGCGGATGGTACGGCAGTGCTGGAGTATACCGGTGCCGACGATGTCGAGATCGAGGACTGGACCATCAGCGGCGAACAGTTGACGATCGACCTGGCGGGAACGTCTGTATCCGGAACGATCAAGGACGGGATCGTCACTTTGGAACTGAACACCACCATCATGTTCTTCGCAGCCGACGGTGCGGATACTTCCGTGATCGGTGCGATTACACCTGACGAAGCATACGTTGTCGAAGGCGATGATTTCTACTTCGGGACCGGTCCTGCGGGATTTGACCTGGTCAGCGCTCAGACCTGTTATGAAACGGCAGGGAAGGCCGGTGTCGGCAAGGGCTGGTACTGTTTAGGCCGGCTCTATCATGAAAAGTCGCTCGAAGAAGGGCACTACGCGACCGCCATGTCGTACTATGAGAAAGCCGTCGAAATGGGCGAACCTTACGGATGGGTCGGAGAAGGTTTCCTCTACGCGGAGGGCTCAGGCGTCGAGAAGGATATCGCAAAGGCGTATACACTCTTCCAGCAGGCAGCCGATGCGGGCTGCCTGATGGGCTGTAACGGTATGGCACTTCTTCTGTGGGAGTATCCGGAGATCCCGGGTATTGCGACGCAGGATACGCTAAAAGCACTGGAATACTATGATAAAGCATCCGGTAGCCGGGATTGGTATGAGAGAGTCTTTGCTCTTAATGGAATAGGCCGCATCTACAGGAATGGGCCTACCGGTATCGCGCAGGACTACGCGGAGGCGATGAAGTGGCATGAGAAAGCGGCAGACGAGGGGTATCCTTCTGCCCTGAACAATGTAGCATCTCTCTACTATTATGGTATGGGTGTGGAAAAGGATTACAAAGCGGCAGCGGAATGGTTCGAGAAGGCGGCGGACGCAGGCTACGGAGCGGCGTGTGCGACACTGGCCTATATGTATGAGCATGGCCTGGGTGTTGACGAGGATCCTGACAAGGCATTTGAGTGGAGTTTGAAAGGTGTCGAATGCGGAGATGTTGATAGTGTTTTTGACGCGGGATTTTACCTGAGGTACGGAATCGGAACTCAGGAGGATCCTGTCAAGGCGGTGGAGTATTTCCTGATCGCGGCCAGAGAAAACTATGCCCGCGCTTATGGTCATCTCGGTGATATGTACAGCCGTGGACTGGGAGTAGAAGAAGATATGGCAACAGCCGTACAGTATTGGCAGCAGGGTAGCGATCTGTGGGATTCTTCCTGCGCTGCGAATCTCGGATGGGCGTATATGTACGGATATGGCGTCGAGGTAGATTATGAAAAGGCCCTTGGTTACTTCGCACTTGCGATCTACTGTAGCGGTTATGACGGGTACCAGTCGTCAGCAGACTATGCATATGAACGTATAGATGAGATGGTAAGCAACGGATATATCACGCAGGACCAGGCGGATCAGGCGCTCGCTGAATACGGAATCTCTTAAAGCAGAATTGACAATTGTGGTGGCGTGCTTCAAAATGGGAGCGTTATGAGAACAGATATTGAACTAAAAAAATCAATGAATGAGAAAGAGAAGGTCGTGCGTCTGGTATTCGTCCTGACCATTGTTTTCTCTCTGATCGTGATCGTCCGTGGTTTTTTCTCGGGAAAACCACTGAATGACTATTTCTGGCATTATAAGGTCGGGGAGTGGATCGTCAAGAACAAGGAGATCCCGACTTTCGGCATCTATTCGTGGTTCGCCAAGGACAATAATCTATACTGGTTCTCGCATGAATGGCTCAGCGGCGTGGTGATCTATCTGACGTCGTTCGGCTCCATGACGGCGGCGATGGTCTCGGCGATGATCATCCAGATCATCATCATGCTCCTGATGACGGTCTCGACCAGAAAATATGCTAAGGACAATGTGCTCGCATATGGGGTATGGCATGTCGCGTCAGTGATCGTGATGAATAAATACTTCTATCCGAGGCCGCATATCTACAGCTATTTTCTGTTGTTCTTCGAGATGGCGATCCTCTATAAGTTCAAAAAAGAAGAGAAGAATACGAAGCTTATCTACTTCCTGCCGCTGATCGCGGTTCTGTGGGCGAACTTTCACGGAGGATCTTCCAACCTGATTTATATCATCCCGGTACTCGTGCTACTGACATCACTTTTTGATTTTTCGATCGGAAGAGTGGAATTTACAAAACTCCCGAAGGACAAACTCAAGAGCCTCGGCCTGGCGACGATGCTCTCCGTGATCGGGCTTTGCGTCAATCCGCACGGGTACAAACTTCTGACCTATCCTCTCGATAACATGAACGACAAGCTCATGCTGTCAGCCATCGCAGAGTGGTCGGCGCCGGACATCAAGAACATCTCCTCTTTTATAGCGATCATTCCGGTGATCCTCATCGCGCTCATCTTCTTCCTTACCAAGAAGAAAATTAACGCGATGGATCTTCTGATCTTCGCATTCTTCACGTATCTTTATTTGAGAAGCGAGCGCTTCGTTGCCCTCCTTCTTATCAGTGCGTGCTTCTATATGTTTGATTATGTGCTTGATCTCGATCTCGATGTCTTTCTCAAGTGCAGACCTCTCATCAGGAAAACCGTGTATGCACTTGCGGTGGTCGGGGCGCTGTGCTTCGCGATCCTGACAGTGGAGCATGCCCTGCTGTCAGGTGGATCGGTGGTCACGGATCATGCGGTCAGTGAAGAAGCCGTTGCCGTGATCCGGTCCCGTAATCCCCGGAGAATGTATAACCACTACAATCTGGGCGGGGAACTGATCTATAATGATTTCGATGTTTTCATCGACGGGCGTGCGGATATGTATTCGAAGTATAATTTCCGAGACTTTATAGATATGGCGTCGCTGACACTCGACGGACAGGGCAAGTGGCATATTGAGGAGATGCTTGAGAAATATAATTTCGATCTGTTCGTGTGTACGCTGACCGATAAGACCAGGGTCTATCTTGAAGCGCATCCTGACGAATATGAGTGTATCTATGAGGATACGAGAGTGATTATCTTCGCCCCCTGCTAAAAGGAGAGATAAATGAGAAGACAGATCGGAGCCGCGCTTTTGGTATCGCTGATGTGTGTGAGTCTGATCGGATGCGACGCCCAGAGTACGAAAAAAACGAGTACACATAAGACGGATAAACCTTCGAAGTCTGTTACGACGACCGGGACGGAAACGGGAGAGAGCAGCACCGGTACGACACGTGCAACAACGGGAAATGTCGGGTATCAGCGTTTCGACGATATCGAACTGAGCGATAAGTATCTCGTGGGTTTTGACTATAGTGATTATGACATCTACAATTCTTCGGTCGTGGTTATAGCGAAAGTGCGCTATGACAAGAAGATAGAGGTGGAGTATACCTATCCGAAAACAAACGGTGAGTCCCTTACGCAGACAGTCGTTTACGTTCTGACCGATCAGCAGTATGACAATATCGAAAAGGAGATCGACCTTCGTAAACTCTATGAACTGGATCCCGAAGAAGCCGATCCGGACACGACTTATGACGGCGGATATAACTGGCTTCTGATCTACGATAAGGAAGACAATATTGCCAAGATGTGCGGAGGTTTCTGCCCGCACAGTAAACTCTTCTGGCAGATGAGAAACGCGATCTTCGACAATCTGCCGGAGGGCTTCGTCGAAGGGTATGATACGTGTAAACGCCGAAATGAATTCTATAGAAGCTACCTCTTCGGGAAGTACGGTGTTTTCTTAAGTGTGGAGGGAGACCTGTCACAGTTCTCCAACTATACGACAGTCGTGATCGATGCGCAGTATTTCAGTCAAGAAGAAATCGAAAACTTCAAAAATGACGGGCACTTCGTCATCAGCTATATTAATGTCGGATCGATCGAGAACTTCCGATCCTATTATGCCGAGTACGAAGATCTGACGCTCGACGATTACGAGAACTGGGAAGAAGAGAAGTGGGTCGATGTGTCGGATGAGCGGTGGCAGGACTTTATTCTTCATCGGCTCGCACCGGAGCTTCTTGCGAAAGGAATCGACGGATTCTTCGTCGATAATTGCGATGTATACTATAAATACCCGACTGTGGAGATGCTCGATGGGCTGTCGGTCATCATGGAGGGACTCGTTTCCATGAACAGAGAAGTCATCGTCAATGGGGGCGATGCTTTTGCCGATGCATATGTAGAAGCGGGCGGCGCCTGGGAAGACATCATGACTGCGATCAACCAGGAGACGGTCTTTACCCGGATCGATTTTGATGCGGGGGAACTCCGGGCCAGAAAAGATGATGATCCGGATAAGATCTACTTCATGGAGTATATCGAGAAATATGCGGCGCAGGGTGCCTATGTCTATCTTCTCGAATACACGCAGAATGCGGGCATCGAACTGAAGATCCAGGATTATTGCTGGGAACATAACTTCGTGTACTATATATCCGACTCCATCGAACTGGATGGGTAAAGAGTACACGGCCTGAAAGAAAAAGTGAGGTACAGATAGGATGAGTCAGAATATTGAAACTGTGATTACACGGATCCGGAAAATGGAGGAGATTCTCAATAAGGGTCTGGAACTTCTGGATTCTCCTACGACATCAGAAGAGGAATTGCAGGCGTTTCAGGGAAATATCGCGGTGCTGGAGAAGTACTATGGAAGTGCGGCATGGAAGGAGGACTTCGCGCTCGATGAGGCCGGAGAACTTCCGCCGGATCTTCGGCGCGGCGTGCTGTCTGAGGACGGGATCTACGATCTTCTGGAGAGATATAAGGAGAAATTGGAGTCGTTCTCTAAAGATAGCGGTGAAACAGAGTCCGAAGAGAGACCCGGCGATCCCGGGATGCGGGAAGTGGAGACGGAGAGACTGCTTCTTCGTGCCATGCGCCATGAGGATGCAAAATCCATGATGAGAAACTGGATCTCGGACGATGCGGTCCAGGGGATGTATGGTGAACCCTCATATACGACGGAGGAAGCCGTATGTGAACTGATAGACCGATATGAAAGAACGACGAGAGAAGGGAATACGGCGCGCTTCGCGGTCATCGAGAAATCTTCCGGCGAGTGTATCGGGCAGGCATCGTTCTTCCTTCTGGATAAGAACAACCATTTCGGGGAAATCGAGTATTGCATCGGGCAGGCCTTCCAGGGGAAGGGCTATGCGACCGAGGCGACGCGGGCCCTGATCGGATATGGTTTCGAGATTTTGAAACTTCACAAGGTGCAGATCTGCTGCCGCCCGTCCAATCTCTCGTCAAAGAGAGTTATCGAGAAGTGCGGATTTACTTATGAGGGGACGCTAAGAGATTATTTCTTCCGTGGCGGAAGCTATGAGGGAAGGATGTTTTTCTCCATTCTGGAGGAGGAATACCATAGCGGGAAGAAGGAGAATGTGACATGAAGAACAATCTTATCGCGGTCGCGGCGGCCGTGCCGGCTTTACGGGTGGGGGATGTAGCCTATAACACGGAGAGCATCATCTCCATCATCAAGGAAAATACGGATTGCGGTGTGATCGTCTTTCCGGAACTATGTGTCACGGGATATACATGCGCGGACCTCTTCGAGAGTGACCTGCTGCTTCGTGCTTCGGAAGAAGCACTACCGGTGATCGCCGAAGCCACGGCGGATACAGGTGTGACGGCACTGGTCGGTGTGCCTCTGCGATACGGGAACAAATTATATAACTGCGCGGCCGTCCTGTCGGAGGGTGTGGTCAAGGCACTGATCCCGAAGTCGTATATTCCGAATTATTCGGAATTCTACGAATGCCGCTGGTTCGCTTCCGGTAAGGAAGTAAGAGGAAAGAGTGTCACGCTCTGTGGTGACAAGAATACGATCTTCCCGGTCGAGATGACGGTGCCGTTTGGTGTGGATATCCTTCCGGAGGATCCGGTGACCGGTGCCGTCCTGGGCGTAGAGATCTGCGAGGATCTGTGGATCCCGGATAAACCGAGCACACATGCGGCGCTGGCCGGCGCGAACATCATCGCGAATCTTTCGGCATCCGATGAACTGATCGGCAAACAGGAGTACCGGAGATCGCTCGTGAGCCAGCAGAGCGGAGCGTGCTACTGTGCCTATATCTATGTTTCTTCCGGAACAGGCGAAAGCAGTACGGATCTGGTCTTCTCGGGACATACGATCCTCGCACAGAGCGGTAAACTCCTGGCGGAAGTGCTTTTCCCGTCGTATCCGCATGTGGAGAAGACACTTGTCGATCTGGGACCGATCATGCACGATCGAAGGAAACAGAATACTTTCGATAATGATTTTGCCGGGAATTACAGAAGAGTGCCGGTACGTATGAAGGCTGCTGAGACCGACGAGACCGATATCTCCGGCATGGCGGAGATCATGAAGAAGTACGATTACCCGATCGCGAGAAATCCTTTCGTGCCCGCGGGTAAACATGCGCGAGATGAGCGGTGCAGAAATATCCTGCAGATCCAGGCCAATGGTCTGGCGACACGCGTCCGGGCAACGAGGATCAAGAATCTGGTGATCGGCATCTCCGGAGGACTGGACTCGACGCTGGCGCTGCTCGTGTGTGCCGAGGCGAAGAAAATCGTTCCGGATATCCATATCATCGGGTATACGCTTCCAAGTGAAGGAAATACGACGGAGCATACGCTGGGGAATGCTTGGAAACTGTTGCATCTGCTGGCGGATGAGTCCTATGAAGTTGCGATCGGGGAAGGGGTAAACCTGCATCTTTCCCAGCTCGGGCATGAATTGGCATATCAGGGTGAGGGCGATGTGACCTATGAAAACGCGCAGGCGAGGATGCGTACCTATATCCTGATGGATGCGGCGAACATGAAGAACGGTCTTGTGGTCGGAACGGGTGATCTCTCTGAGCTTGCGCTCGGGTGGTGTACGTATAACGGTGACCACATGTCCATGTACGCGGTGAATGCTTCTGTGCCGAAGACCCTGGTCCAGTATATCTGCAGGTCATATGCCATGATCTGCGGAAATGAGGAACTGAAAGAGGTGATCTTCTCCATCTGCGATACGCCGATCACACCGGAACTGACACCGAGTGAGGACGGGGCGATTGCACAGAAGACCGAGGAGAAGATCGGAAAGTACGATCTTAACGATTTCTTCCTGTACTATACTCTCCGATACGGTTTCGAGCCGGCACGCTCGGCGGCCTATGCGCTCTATGCCTACCCGGAACTTGCGAAAGAGGACGTAGTCGAGGCAGCGCGGAAATTCTTCCGGCGCTTCTTCACACAGCAGTTCAAGAGAAGCTGCCTGCCGGATGGCCCGAAGGTCGGTTCGGTTTCTCTGTCGCCGAGAGGGGACTGGCGTATGCCGAGTGATGCAAAGGTCGCACTGTGGCTCGAAGATCTGGATCGGGGATAACGAGCCCGGATCTCTGCGTTTATTTTCTTCCCGGGTCGGTCAGGATGCTCTGCTCGAGATGGTTGATCGTAGCGAGAAGTGCGGTCTGACGAGAGAGCAGTTCTTCGCGCTTAAGTCCGAGTTTTTCGAGTTTTAGGAGTGCATCGACGATGGATGTGGACGACGGCTTACTGTTCACGACGCGTTTGGAAGGAGCCGGTACTTTGCTCGGATTATATTCCGAGTTTCCCAGATAAGCGATCGGGCGAGGAGACCTCGTAGGTCCGTCATCCATGACCAGATCAATGATGTCGAGGGCGAGCCCGAGGATGGAAGTTCTATCACGTATAGGCTCGCTGTAATCCGGATGCCTGCTGTCATAATCCTCGGCGATCTCCTCAACGGACATCTGTTCGATCTGCTTGCTGCGCTCCATGTTTTTCACTCGCTGCTCGTTGTGGATCTCTTCTTTGTCCATCTGTGAGAATGTGGAAGGACGTGAAGAGGGCGCGCGCCGGGAACTCTGGATGATCTTCTTTGCATCACCGGAAAGCTCGATGCCGATCACGCAGTATTCGATGATGTCCGAGACATATTCACGACGGCTCGAGGGAAGTGCGGCTGTGATATCTTTCCATTCTGATCGCTCTGTGAACTTCTTCAGGTTCATGGCACTTCCGGATATCTTCTTAAGAAGTTCCTCTGTCGAGGTAACTCTATAACCGCAGAAAAGAGTAAGGATCGTAGATCTTGCGATCTGAATCTTTCTTTTCTTCAGGCCGGAAAGAATCTTGAGGGCGGACTCGAACTGCCCGCTCTGGATGGCTGTGTAAGCCTCCTGTATTTCCGCGGCTCCCGGCCTGTCCGAGGACGGAATGTTGATCGGCGCAGATGCGGAGGCAACTGGTTTGGCTTCCGGTGCCGGGGATTTCACGACCTGAGCGGGCGGGGCCTTGGGGACGGAAACGACCGGTGTGGCGACAGCAACAGGTTTTGCCGGAGGTGGTGTCTCCGCCTTCGGTTCCGGTTTGACAATCGGCGCAGGCGCAACTACCGGCACCTCGGTAACTTCTTTTTTCTCCGCTATACTTTTTCCGCATGCCGGGCAGAGCCATGCGTGGGTGAAATCGTCAAATGCCATATCGGCGCTGCAAAGAGGACACTTCATCTCAGCCATATTGCACCTCGTAAGTTCGGGAATGGATCGGCTCGCGGGAAGGATCCCGGGCCGCTTTTCGTGCGTAGTTATAGATATATTATAGCAAAAAGCACGCACACGGCGGGTGACGTTTTGTGCTGAAAATATCAAGTGCTTTTTGCGCGGTCTGCTATACTGAAATCAAGATCGATCTCATTTCGAAGGAGGATGTATGAGTAAGCTCGCGCTTCTGGCCAATGTTCTGGAATATATGGAACAGCATATCACTGAAGATATCCATACCGAGGACATCGCTTCTGCCTGCTACTGCTCTCGTTCTTCTCTCGAAAAACTGTTCCGCTGCGTCTATCACATCTCGGTTCGGGATTACCTGATCCGGCGGCGTATGACACATGCGGGCAAAGCACTTGTCGAGCGGTCGGACCTAAGTGTCCTGGACATCGCGGTCATGTACGGCTATTCGAGTAATGAAGCCTTCTCACGGGCGTTCCGGCAGGTGTGGCATCAACTGCCCTCGGAGTACCGCAGTAACAAACGGTCTCCAGAGCTTTTCCCGAGGATGAATACATCCTTGGAGATGAATGAAGGAGATGATCTTATGACAACCAAATTCGATATCAGTAACCTCTATGATCTGTTCCAGACACGCCGCGACTGCTGGTTCGTGTGCGCCGATATCCGGAATCTCATCCCGATCAACGAGATCTCCCGTAAGGCCGGAGATCTGGCGATCCTGGAGTCGATGCGCCGCCTCGAAGCTGTCGCGGAGGAGGACGACATCGTGTTCCGCATCGGCGGCGATGAGTTCGTGCTTCTGACCAGTAGCCCGGATGAGGCTGCGGCGGGAGCGAAGATGGAGCGGGTGCTTGCCAGAAACGGGGAATGTATCTCGTTCGAAGGACGTGACATCCCGCTGTCCCTCTATGGCTGCATCGTGCGCCTGGGTCGGAAGACCGTCAAGTATAACGAGCTTTTTACCGCACTTTGGGAAGCGCTCGAAGGAATCAAGTATCCTCCGAAAAAAGAATAACCGTTGGAGTAAAACTTGCCGTTCCGTCACTAAATGCCGCAGAATGAAGCCGTTCTGCGGCGTTTTTGCGTTTGCGGAGAGAAAACTCTTCTACCGTGAAATCAGGAAATGACATTTGTCATGTCGGGAAGTGATGGAGTTCACTAACGCCGGGAAACGAAGAATGGAATAATGGTGTCATGAAGAGAGCGGGCAAGCCCCGAGACAAAAACACAAGAACATTCGTGAAGAAAAGCGAGGTTAAGAAAATGAGTGAGATTATTAAGGTAGATGGACTTGTGAAGCGTTATAAAGAACTGATCGCCGTGGACAACTTCAGCATGTCGGTCAACGAGGGCGAGATCCTCGGACTTCTGGGCCCGAACGGCAGCGGTAAGTCGACGACCATCAACTGCATCCTGTCCCTTCTGGAATTCGACAAGGGAACGATCACGATCATGGGCAAGGAAATGACACCGAAGTCCTACGACCTGAAGAGTCAGATTGGCGTGGTACCTCAGGAAGTCTCCGTTTTTGAAGAACTTACGGTTTATGAGAACATCGATTTCTTCTGCGGACTGTATGTGACCGATAAGGCTGAGAGAAAAAAGCTTGTACAGGAAGCGATCGACTTCGTAGGGCTCGAAGAGTTTAAGAAATTCCGTCCGAAGAAGCTCTCCGGCGGTCTTAAGAGAAGACTCAATATCGCATGCGGAATCGCACATAAGCCGAAGATCATCTTCTTCGATGAGCCGACTGTCGCGGTCGACCCGCAGAGCCGTAACAAGATCCTCGAGGGGATCGAGAAGCTGAGACAGGACGGCGCGACGATCATCTACACCTCGCACTACATGGAAGAAGTCGAGCAGCTGGCAGACCGCATCATCATCATCGACAAGGGACAGCTGATCGCCGAGGGTTCCGTAGATGAACTCAAGAGCATGATCAAGAAGAGCGAGATGATCAAGATCGAGGCCAAGGGCATCTCGGACGACGATCTCGACAGACTCAGAAGACTCGATAACATCTTCAGCGTCGACTATGACGGCAAGCACTTAAAGATCGAGGCCGGCAAGGGCAACAACGTAGTCGGAGTCATCAAGCTCCTCGAGGAGAAGGGCTACCGCATGAAGAACGTCTACTCCGAGCAACCCACCCTGAACGATGTTTTCCTCGAACTTACGGGTAAAGAACTGAGAGACGATTAAGAGGGAGGAACCGAACATGATGTTTACTTATTATTTGCGCAAGACTTTGCGCGACAAGGGTTACCTCTTCTGGTCACTGGCCTTTCCGCTCCTCCTGATGATCTGCTTCAACGTGACTTTCATGGGGCCGGCCAAAGGCGAAGTGGACTTCCAGCCGGTAAAGAGCGCGGTGATCCGTGTAGACACAACTGCTTCGAATGAAGACGTGATCCGCGCAGATCAGGCCGGAACAGGCGAAGAATACAGTGCGGCAGATGCTTTTGCCGGAGAATTTGAAAACGTACTAACCAACCTCGCGGATGCCGAGACAGTCAGAAACAGCAACATGGGCTATAACCATGCGGTCGTGGAACTGATCCGGACGGATTCCCAGGCGGATGCAGAGAAGAAGATCCTCGACAAAGAGATCGAAGTGCTCTTTATGGTGGATGGTGCGAAAGAATGCATCGAGGTCAAGGTCGGAGACAATGCGAACATGACCACTCTGATGGTCGCCAGGTCGATCGTCGAGTCCTACCGTAGGAACTACACGATCATGAAGGATGCGGCGGTGACGGCACCGGACAAGCTCGAAGCCGTGATGAACAGTATCGCAGACCAGATCTCGGTCATGAAGCCGAAGAGCACTTATCTCGGCGAGGACGGGAGCTCGGCCAACGTATATGCCTGGTACTTCTACAGCACGATCGTCATGGGCATGTTCTTCAACGTAACATCCGGGATCCACACGGTATTTGATATCCAGGGCAACCTGAGCGGATACGGCATGAGAACGAGCGTATCCCCGAAGAAGAAGTCGCAGATCCTGCTGTCGGCATTCATGGCCAGATACGTGATCGCATGCGCCATCACATTCTTCCATCTGTTCGCGCTACGCGCGTTCTTCCAGATCCCGGTCGGGAACCGCCTCCCGCAGATCCTGCTGTTCGTTCTGGTCGGCAATCTCTTCTCCATGAGCCTCGGGAGCCTCTTCGGTCTCTTTACCAAGGGCGATGAGAACCAGCGCGATAACAAGGCCACGGCGATCGTTATGCTCTCGGTCTTCCTGAGCGGCGAGATGATCGTCCAGCTTCCCGGACTTCTCGAGAAATACTGCCCGATCATAAACCGGATCAATCCGGCCACCATCATGAACTTCGCGTTCTTCCGCCTGGTCAACTACCCGACGCTCCGGGCATTCTGGATGAACATGATCAAGATCGCCATCGCCACAGTGGGTTTCCTTGTGGTCGCGATCCTCAAGTTAAGGAGAGAAAAGTATGCAGCTGTATAAGAATTTCTTCAAACTCGTCAAGGCTAACCGCATCTCGGTTACCATCGCGGTCATCATCATGGTCGTCTACGCTGTCTCCATGATCATCTCCGCCCCGTATATCATCGATAAGAACGAGGCGAGCGCGGAAGAAAAAAGCGCTGACTATAAGAACCTCGTCGTGATCTTCCGCGATAACGACGGAAGCGAGCTCAGCAACGGTGTCAGAAAACTCATCGAGTCCTACGGTTCCGTGGAGGAAGATACCACATCTTCCGAGGAGTCCATCAATGACATCCTGTATTTCTCCATCGCGGATTTCTATATCGAAGTCCCGGAGAACTTCCAGGCGAGGATCGACGCCGGTGAGAAAGTCGAGCTGACCTACTCTTCGCACAGCCAGATCTCCGGCAAGACCTTCAGCTTCGTCAACGATATCGATTCTTTCGTGAACATCTACAGGAACTATCGCGCGATGGGTATGGAGTCCGCTTCTTCCGTGGGAAAAGCACTGTCGACGACGATCTCGGAGGTGACCTTCGGAGTCGTGACCGAGAAGAAAGAGTCGCTCCACACGGATGCGCGTGAATATGCGACCTACATGATCCTGAATTACTTCTGCTTCGTCTGCCTCTGGGTACTCGGCATGTCAGTCGCGGCAGTGATCATCGCCGGAAACAGAAAGGAGATCGCGCAGCGTATCGATGCGTCTCCGATCCGTCCCGGAAAGAAGACATGGGCACAGATGGGCGGACTGATGACCTGCGCCGCTTTCCTGGTCATTATCTATACGATCTTCGGCTTCGTATATGCCGGATCCTCCGACATGATGAGCAAGTACGGCTGGGTCGCTGTCCTGAACCTGATCACGACCACGTTCTACATCTGCGGATTCACACTTCTGGTCTCGTCCTTCCGCCTGAACAACGGTACACTGAGCCTCATCTGCAACTCGGTCGGACTGTCCATGAGCTTCCTGTGCGGTATCTTCGTCCCGTTCTATCTCATGAGCAGCAGCGTACAGACATTCGCTCACTTCCTGCCGTTCTTCTGGTCCGGAAAAGTACTGAATACGATCTATGCCGGCTCGGGCATGAACTACACCTTCAGCGTAGGAAACATCTTTGCCTCTCTCGGTGTGCAGATCCTCTTCGGACTGGTGTTCATCATGATCTCCATGATCATCAAGAAGGTGAGACAGGGCAAGGCCGCCTGATCAGGAGACACTTTTTCTTTCTGTCGCGGATCTTGTCTCATATGAGAAGTGTCGACAATGCGTTATAATGTCTCTATGGTATATCGGTTGATCGACAAAATCATCATCATGGGGCTTTCGGTGACAGCGCTTTTCCTGCTGTTCGGGACATCATCGGACGGGAAGAGCCTCCTTCAGAAGAACGAATTCACGATAGCAAGTATCCTTCTGATCGTGATCGTTTGCCTAACTACGGAAGTAATCCGGAATCAATACGTGAGCGCAGGCCTGCTTCTCGTTACGGCTGCGCTTACGTTTGTCGTTCCGGAAACCGTAACGGCGCTTCCGGCCTCCGTGTACGGGATCTTCTCGGACAAGAAGATGGAGGATCTTATCGGTAAGTTCTACATCGAGAAAGCCGCAAAGAATCCGGACTGGTCTCTCTCTTCGCAGCGGGCGCTGTGGATGAAAGTGCTTCTTCTGATCGCCGCCGCGATATTGTCTCTTCGTTCGTACATGATCGTCCTGGTGCTCGCGGCGCTCCTCATGTCGGTCAAGACGCTCTTCATGCATGGAAGTGAGAAATTCCTCACGGATAAGTTCGACAGTGTCCGCTATGACGCGCAGCAGTCTCTGCGGCTCAAGAACGAGATCGCGAATAATCTGGATATGCAGGTGCGAAATGCGACGCTCCAGGAGAGGAACCGTATCGCCCGGGAGATCCACGATAACGTCGGCCATATGCTGACGCGCGCGGTCGTGCAGCTGCAGGCGATCTCGGTCATCAATAAAGATGAGAAGACCCGGCCGCTTCTTGAATCGGTAAACAGTACGGTCAATGAGGCGATGACGAATATCCGCAGAAGTGTGCACGAACTGCATGACGATTCTATCGACCTTTCGATCGGTATTCACGAGATCGCTTCCGCTCTGAAAGAACGCTTCGACGTGACCGTCAGTACTTCGATCGAGTCGCCGGTTCCCAATGACGTCAAGAGCGCGATCCTCGGCATCTTTAAGGAAGGTGTCACGAATATCGCCAAGCACAGCAAAGGCGACAAGGTCCGTCTCGAGGTCGTCGAGAACGTGACGTTCTGGAGGATCCTCGTATCGGATAACGGAAAATGTGAACCCATGGAACTCTCGCGGCCGTCGGATTTCGCGGCGCTTGAGGGGGAACATGGTATCGGGCTGTATAATATAAATTCGAGGGCGGTTTCCTGCGGCGGACGTACGTCGATCCGCGGTGGCGAGGATGGTTTCCATATCACGGTAACGATCCCGCGAAGAGACCTGCCCGCCAAGGAGGAGAAGAAATGAAGATCATGATCGTGGACGACGATCCACTCGTAAACCAGTCTCTTAAGATCATCCTCGAGCAGGATGCGGAGATCGAGGTCGCCAGTATGTGTGGCAGCGGCCGCGAAGCCATAGAGGCCTATCCGTCCGTGAAGCCGGATGTGGTTCTCTCGGACATCCGTATGGAAGACACCGACGGGCTCGATGCGACGGCGGAGATCCTGAAGATCGATCCGCAGGCGAAGGTTATCCTTCTGACGACTTTTCTCGATGACGAATACATCAACCGCGCCCTGAAGGTCGGCGCAAAGGGCTATATCCTGAAGCAGGACTGCGCTTCGATCGCCGCGGCGGTACACGCGGTAGCAGAAGGACAGACCGTATTCGGCGGTAAGATCGTCGAGCGTCTGCCGGATCTTCTTAACCGCAGCGAATCTTTCCGCTGGGAAGACTTCGATATTACCCCGAAGGAAAGAGAAGTCGTGGAACTCGTGGCGGAGGGCCTCTCGAATAAGGAGATCGCGCAGAAGATATTCCTCGGCGAGGGCACAGTCCGGAACATGATCAGCTCCGTCTTAAGTAAACTCGACCTTCGTGACCGTACGCAGCTTGCCTGCTTCTACTACCAGAGGATCAAGATATGAGCGAAGAACCAGAGAAAATGAATAATGCTTCTGAGAAAACGGAAGCGACGGCGGTGCCCCGGGAAACAGAAGAGAAGAAGCCGCTTGTCAGTGGTGTCGATCCGGCAAAAGCACCTGTCCCGACGAACCTCGGTGTCGCTGTTATTACCATACTCTATATCCTTTTCGTGATTGCTGTATGTGTCGGCGTGATCGCGCTGAGTGTTTTTCTGTTTGGCAAACTCTGGGCATGGATCTCGGGTTGATATGTTATAATGTTTTGTGATATTTGCCGTATTTGCTGACGGCGTACCGATATTGATGATCACAGCTTCTGCAGTAACCTCGGGAGAGTAAGGTATGGAATCGATAATCTGGCATATGGCGCTGATAATCGGATCAGCCGTATTTCTTATTGGAGTCATCTATCTGATTTCAAGGAAGAAACGTACGCGCACAGACTACATAAAGGCAGTAGCCATCGAGCTTCTGGCAAGCTGGTTCCTGTGGTTGCCGCATGAACTCTATAAGGAAGTAACAGTAGACGGGCGTTTCCTTCATATCCTCGAGAGTGTACTTACCGCCGTGATCCGCACGTTCAATGTATTCTCCATCGAAGCATATGAGAAGGTCATCTATCCGGGAAGTGAAGAACTTACCAGTGCTTTTGCCATTGTTCGTGTGCTGGTGAGTATTTCTGTTGCACTGTTTTCATTCGGATGGATCATGACATTCTTCGATGGTCCGCTGCAAAGAATCAAGCTCTTCTTCAACCGAAATGAGCCTACATTCGTTTTCCCGGAATTCAATGAGAAGACCGCTTCTATCGCACGAAGCGTTGATAGAGACTTCGGGAACAAAGCCAATATCGTCTTTCTGGCTCATGAAGAAGTACCCGAGTCTTCCAAGAGCGAAATCGAGGAGATCGGAGGAATGGTCATGAAAACCTCACTCCCGCTCATGATCCACAATCTGGTTAAGCATTCCGGAGAAATCAATGTCTATATCTTCGGGCGTGATGACGAGGATAACCTCAAGCAGCTCGAGGATGCTTTTGACGAGGGGATGGTCGACAAGTGCCGCAAGATCCACTTCTTCGTGGAACTGACAGAGACGCCGTGGGCACTATGCGATGACTATGTTTCCAGAAAACTCGGAGATCACGACGCAGACGTGGTGGTGAATTTTGTACGTACGGAGGAGAATGCTGTTTACCATATACTCTGGCGGCATTCTTTCCTGAAGCATGTCCATATCGAGCGCGACGGAATGAAGAAGGCGGAGGTGCTCATCGCCGGTGTCAACGCCCGCAGCATCGAGATGATAAGAACGATCCTGCCGCTCACGCAGATGCCCGGTTATTCGCTGTCTCTGACGGTTCTTGACGAAGGGGAAAATCTCGCGAAGCTTCAGGCGCAGATGCCGAGCATCGTGTTCAATAAACCATACCGGCACTGGGGTGATGCCGTCTATTCGATTACTTATCTGGAAAACGTCGCGCTGGATGAAGTCCTTCCCGATTCCGTGTCTGAGGCCATATCTTCTTTTACTTATGCGTATGTTAATACCGGAGATGACATCCGAAACGTGACTCTCGCGATCCGGCTTGATCATGAAAGACAGCGCGCAGCCGTGTCGGAGGAGGCGGACGCAGCGGTCGGATATGAGATCATGGTAGATGCGTCCCGTATTGAGGAGAAGATGCTCAAGCGCGATTCGCTCCGCCATATCCTGTTCTCCGGAAACTTCGAGAAGGTATACAGCCGGGAGTTCAGCTCGATGTCTGAGTTCGAAACGGCTAGCATCGCCGTGCATGAACAGCGCCAGAAAGAGAAAGTGGCAAAGGCAGAAGAGAAGGGGGAGACTGCCAGGGAAACTCCATGGCAGGACTACTGTAACAGCGAGTACAGCCGCCGGTCTGTATATGCCAGGACGCTGAGCCTGAGGTACAAGCTGGCTGTGCTTCGGAAAGAATATGGTGACCCGGAGGGGAAACACCTCAAGGATCAGGACTGGCAGATCGCCGAGCATATGAGATGGGATATATACACCCGGATCATTGGCTACATCGATCCGGATGAGACCATGAAGAGATTGTTCCGGGAAGCGATGGAAAAGGGCGAGGGTCAAGGAAAGAAGTTGGCAAAAGCACTGAGGAACAAGACCTATGTGCATGAGGATCTGGTGTCCTACGATCTTCTTCCGGAGTCAGAAAAGGATGGAAATGACGAGATCACGATAACAGAGAAAGTGCGGAAACAACTGGAAACGAATCTTGACCTGTTTGAAGGGAAGAACTGAAGGGAAAAAGAGAAAAAAGAAAAGATCTGAAGGAATAAGGAAGAGAAAATGAAGAGAAGTGCTTGCGTAGCGGTGATACTTGCCGCGGGGATGCTGATGACCTCCTGCTCGAAGGCAGAGGAAACGACGAAGAAGAAAAAGAAGGCAAAGAAGACAACAAAGACCGAGGATACGACGGATCCGGAGGACGACCCGACGAGTGAGACGGGCGAACCCTCGGAGAGTACGGACGAACCGACAGACACGACCGCTACGCCGACCGATACGGAGCCCACGGATACAGAGCCCACGGATACGGATCCGACGGATACGGATCCGACGGACACGACTCCGTCACGCACATCGGAGATGGTGCCGAACCCGACCTTCGACTTCGAAGAAGATGCGATGCGGTTCTTCGAGGATGACGGATTCAGGATCCCGGATATCATGTTTACGTTCTGTGCCCCGGAAAACTCCACGTGGAGCCTCATGGTTTCTTTCTATGAGGAGGACGGGACTTTTGAAGGACAATATAAGACGGCTTTTGTTGAGGATACATCAGCAGGACCGGTTGAACAGGTCATGATGTGTGATTTCAGTGGAACCTATGACGGATTTACTCGTGTGAATGAGTATAGTTATTCCGCACATATCACCGATATCGGATGGGAAGAATTTGATGCTTACGATACGGAAGAATATGGGCAGAAGCAGCACGTGTCCTTTGTGGAGCCCTATGGTTTCTCGGATCCGGACGAGCTGATCTTGTATCTTCCCAATACACCGATGAACGAATTCCCGGGCTATGCGCTCGGCCGCGTCGGCAATCTTCTCCGGGATAAAGACGGCGACTATCTTCAGGACTACGTGATCTATAGTCCCGATGGTACCGACGTGATGGCACTCCTTGTGGCGGCGCCGACTATGCCGGAGTTAACGACCCCCGATAAGGACAGCATGGAGGGTTGGCTTGGTCATTACTATGATAAGACCGGCCTCGACGGCTCGATCGAGTATGACGCCGTCGATGACAAATACGTCTTTAACGGCGTCTTCGAGAATACCCGCTACGTCAAAGGTGCGACGATCCTGCAGGCCAAAGACGACGAGAGGACTCTGGTCTTCTACTACGAGGATGACGAAGGGTACATGATCGTCCAGATGGAAGTGGCCGATGGCCTCGTGGCTGCATATGCGCTCTACTCGACGTTCCCGGAGGTCGAGGCCGCCAAGTTCTATTATCCGAGGAAAGACGGCTGAGCCGTTACTTGAAGAACTGACCGGCCAGATCGCTTAACTGCTTGGACGCGCTCTTCGTATCCCCCTTACTAAGCGATGTGATGATATCGCCCACGTCTACGTTTTTCTTCTTCGCTGAGGTCTTCTTGGTCGTGGCCTTTTTCGCTGTACTCTTGGTGGTGGAGGCTTTCTTGGTCGTGGTTGACTTCTTGGCTGTTGACGTTTTCTTTGCTGTTGTCGTCTTCTTGGCGGTCGAAGTCTTACTGCTTGTGGCCTTCTTGGTGGTCTTGGCTGCGGACTTGCTTGAGGAGGTAGACGCTCCGCCTACTACCGCTCGCAAAGCACTGTATACTTTGGCATCCTTTACGATCTTCGACGGGAGTTTACTCTTATCACCCGTGATCACGATGGTCTCGTGCTTACTTGCCGTATGGTATCCGATCAGATACGACATCGCGAGCCATACTTCGGAACTTGCACCGATCTCGAAGTACTCGATCTCTGCCTTGGCCTCCTCGAGTGCCGCCTTCACGCCCGCAGGGAGGGTCTTCTTGCCCTTGATATACACAAAGACCAGATGGTCTGTCTTGCCGAGCTTCTCCACACCGGAGAAATCAATTTTGCTGCTTTCGGAAAGTGAGATCAGTACGTACTTCATAGGTTTTCCTCCTCGTCAGATGTGGGCACCCCGAGACCGCCTGGGTGGGAAATCGTGCCCATGTATTTCAGATGCTTTCATTTTATCACTTTTTACTTTTATTCAATCGGGTATGACGACGATTTTAAAGTACAGTCTGATAGGGAGTGCATCAAATATGTTCCTTTCATTCTATTTTGCTGCCGGAGCGGAAATAGAGTGGAATATTCGCCTGTTCTTCCCGTGTTTCTTACCGGATCATAGCGCTACAATGATGTCGTAGAAAAGAAAAGCAAGAAACTGAAGCAAAAAAGGGAAGTGACCGCATGGATGTAGACAAAAGGCTTCAAATGATCCGTTTGTATAACGAGATGAAGAACTTCCCGCAATTGAGCGAAAAACTCGGCCTGGAAGACCGGTCGACCTTCCGAGGGCGATGGGTCGGAAAGGAAAACAACACCCCCCCACTTTCAAAAAAAGAGCCCGCATGAGTGAGACATGCGGGCTCGCTTCTTTTCGTGTGTCAGGAAGATTATGACTTGAAATCTTCTTTGTTGAGCTGGCCGTCGGCGATGGCATTGTCGATCCAGAGTCTCAGGGAGTCGATGGTGAGTGCCATCTTGTCGAGCTCATTCTTGATCTCGATGAAGTCCGGAAGCTCACTCGGGGCAATCTTACCGTCTACGGTGATCTCGATGAGGCGGTTCTTGTTCTTATCTATAGAATTGAGTGTCGCGATCATCTCGAGTGTGATCTGGGATAATTCCTTCGGCACTACCTCAGGTACGTATTCCTGGCCGATCGGGCACTCGTGAGAGCAGAAGTAATTGCAAAGAGAAGGATTCTTGTAGACATCGGCCATGGCGAGGATCTCTTCCGGATGCGGGAGTGTCTTCTCATTCTCGATCTTCTCGATACGGTCGGCCGAGATGTACTGGAGCTTCTCCGAAGCAGCGTCACGAGTAAGGTTCTGCGCTTCACGACTGATCTGGTAGATGTTCTTGTTTTCTTTCGTTGACTTTCTTCCCATTTTCCTGTCCCACTTTATTTTGAAGTTCAAAGCAAATTAGATGCATGTAAAAGTAATTCTGCACCGTTTTTTACTTGACACCGTTGATTATAAACTATAGTCAGAACAAATCAAAGATTTCGTCACGGATTTTACGAAAAATGTTTAAAAAATCGAGATGATTTCAGATGAGTTCTTCGATTATCATTATAGTGAGAGAAAGTGAGTCATTGATAGACGCGTGAACGAAGAAGTGCTACTGAGTGAGCGCGAGTCCTAAATAAAGGAGGTTACGCTTATGAGAGATTATGATGTGATTAACGGTGTAAGAGTCCCGCGGAAGAAGAGTTTCTTCAGAAGAGCAGGTAATTTTCTGGTTGGTGTGCTGGCGGGAGTCGGTGTACTGGCCATCGCGATAATGGTGCTCGGCTGGAATCCTTTCGGATCCTCCAAGGTCAAGAATTCCGGGTCGAGAGAGGCGATCATCGCAGAGGAAGAGAAGTTCCACGGCATTATCGTTACGAATGAGAATGTGATGAGCCAGCTCAACGAGATCTCCGAACTGATGACCTACTCGCAGGAATACGCAGGCCGGGTTTCGGTAGTAGATTCGATCCAGGTTCCGTATACGGACATGGATATCTGGGGCACACAGCACGAGATCGAGATCCTCTACTCCGGCACGATCAAAGTCGGCTACGATCTTCGTCAGGTGAAGACGGTCGTGAATAACCAGAAGAAGGAGATCTACATCCAGCTTCCGAAGAATCCGATCGTGGACAACAATCTCCCGCAGGAGAATGTAACATGCGTCCAGGACAACAATCTTTTTAACCCGATCCGTGCAGACGAGGTCAGCGTCCGTCTGTCCGAGATCAAGGCACAGCAGCTCCAGGCAGCGATTGATAACGGTATCTATGAGAAGGCCGAGGAGCACATGAAGGAGATCATCATCAAGGCACTCGCGAAGATCCACAGCGAGTACAAGGTCGTGTTTGTCGACTCAGTAGCACTCTGAGATATTCTGTGCGGCGGCGAACCTGATGCTTCGCCTACCACCTCCGCATTAGAAAGTGAGGAGCTGTTCCCGATGAGGAACGGCTCCTTTCTTTTTCTGCTTTGTAGATTACTACAGTAGCAAATAGGCAACGGAGAGGCAATTCCGGTGCCGAAATGTTGGCGGATATGCCGTAATCCGGAGATGATGCAGTTGCAAAAGTGTGTGCTATAATAGCGCGGTGCGTGGGATACGCTTGGAAAAAACGGAAGAAGACAGGAGCAGGAGAGGACCTTGGAGCAGGAGACCGGCATCAGCGATCAGAAGAAGAAAACGGCGTCGAACCGTGTGCCTGGCCGTGCTGTGGCTTTCTTCAAGAAAAACACCGTGATGTGTATCGCGGCGCTTCTTGCTGTCGTAACATCTTTCTTTGTTCCGCCGGATAAGACATACTTCGGATACTTCGACCTTCGCACGCTGACATGCCTCTTTCTTACTCTTTTAGTGATCTGTGCGCTCAAGGATATCCGTTTCTTCGGGATCGTGGCTCAGCGTATCGTTGTCACGACCGGTAACCTAAGGCTTCTGGCGCTCGCCCTCGTATATATTACGTTCATCGGCTCGATGCTGATCGCCAACGATATGGCGCTGATCACCTTCCTGCCGCTCGGGTATTTCGCCCTTTCCGTTACGAAGAACGAGGAGAAGATGGCATATATCTTCATCCTGCAGAATATATCCGCCAACCTAGGCGGTATGCTGACGCCTTTCGGCAATCCGCAGAATCTCTATCTGTACTCTTATTTTGCTATCCCGACAGCGGAGTTCATGAAGATCATGTTTCCGCCGTTTCTCCTTGCGATCGCGATGCTTACCGGGATGTGCTTCCTGCTTCCGCGGACAGAATTGGTCATCAGAGACGACTCGGGTCAGGAACTCAATAGAAAAAGAGCGGCCCTGTATCTGACGCTCTTTGCATTCTCGCTTCTCATCGTCTTCCGTCTGATACCTTACTGGGCCGGACTTCTTGTTATCCCGGCAATCATGGCCTTTGCGGACCGAAGAGCTTTTGGTGAGGTGGACTGGGGTCTTCTGGCGACGTTCGCGCTCTTCTTCGTTTTCTCTGGAAATATGGCGAGGATCAGTGCGGTGCAGGATTTTGTCGGAGGCCTTCTCGGGAGAAGCCCGCTTCTGGTAAGTATCGGGTCCTGCCAGGTCATAAGTAATGTCCCGTCGGCGATTCTGCTGTCAAAGTTTACGGGAAACTACAGAGAACTTCTGCTGGGCGTCAATATCGGCGGTACAGGAACCTTGATCTCCTCTCTGGCGAGCCTGATCACATTCAGCCACTATCGGACGCTGCGTCCGGGGCACACGAAGAAGTATCTGGTGCTCTTTGCCCTGATGAATCTTCTTTTCCTCGTGGTGATGGGAGCGGCGGCGTGGTTCTTCTTCCGCTAATCTGATAAAATATACATCTGGAGGGTAACGTATGAATAGTCATGTGATTACAATCGGACGGGAATTCGGTTCCGGCGGACATGAGATCGGCATGAAACTTGCCGAGAGACTGGGCGTGCCTTTCTATGACAGCGAGCTTATCACACTCGCGGCCGAACAGGGCGGACTCGATGAGAATCTCATCAAGAGAAACGAAGAGGGTGCGCACCGGATCTCTGAAAAGGGGAGAAGCCGTATGCCTTTCTTCTCGCTGTCCTATACGCCGGACTTCTCAGATGCGATCTATCTCCAGCAGTGTAAGGTCATCAAGGACTTAGCGGCCCAAGGACCGTGCGTGATCGTAGGACGGTGTGCGGACTTTGTTCTCCGAAACGAAGGCAGCATCAACATCTTTATTGCGGCGAGCATGCCGTATAAGATCAAGCGGAAGCGGAAGGTCGCAGTCGAGAAGGCAGACTATACCGACGAGCAGATGGCGAGATATATCAATGACATGAACGCCGCACGGGCGAACTACTATAATCACTACACGAATGGAAAATGGGGCAACAGCAGTACGTATCACCTCTGTGTGCACTCTGATCTGGTGGATGTGGACGGCGCCGTGGAGACGATACTGGCGTACTTAAAGAGTGTGAAGTGAATACGCGATATCGGAAAAAACAAAGGATTGATTAAGAATCAAAGGATAGAGAGGGCATGGAAATGAAAACGAAAGTATTTATCGATGGAAGTGAAGGTACCACTGGTCTTCGGATCTTCGAGAGATTCCAGGGCAGAGACGATATCGAGATCTTAAAGATCGATTCGGAACTGAGAAAAGATCCGGTGGAGAGAAGAAAGTTCATCAACTCTTCGGACATCACGTTCCTGTGTCTGCCGGATGTGGCATCCCGAGAAGCCGTGAGTCTCATCGATCCCGATAACGATCACACCGTAATCATCGACGCATCGACCGCGCACAGAACGGAAGCGGGCTGGGCGTATGGTTTCCCGGAGCTCTCCGATGCGCATCTTGAAGCGATCAAAAAAGGAAACAGAATCGCGGTTCCGGGCTGCTATGCTTCGGGCTTTATCGGCCTGGTGTACCCATTGATCGCAGGCGGCATACTTCCGTCTGATTACCCGGTCAGTGCTTTTGCGTTATCGGGATATTCCGGAGCGGGCAAGAAGACCATCGCGGTCTACGAGAGCGAAGACCGTCCGAACGAGTTCTCGTCCGGACGTGAGTATGCGCTTACCCAGCAGCACAAGCATCTCAAGGAGATGAAGGCCATCACGGGTCTTGCGAGAACGCCGCTGTTCTCGCCCATCATCGACGATTACTACAGCGGTATGGTCGTTTCGGTGCAGCTTTATGCAGACATGCTCAGCAAGAAGATGACACCGGCCGAACTCCTTGAGTTCTTCCGCGAGTATTACGCTGGGAAGAAGTTCATAAGAGTAGCGGAAGCAGATGATGAGACGGCAGCCGGCGGATTCCTCGCCGGAAACATGCTCTCCGGCTGGGACGGCATGAAGATCTATGTCACCGGAAACGAAGAAAGGATCGTGGTTTCCTCGCAGTTTGACAACCTCGGTAAAGGCGCTTCCGGCGCGGCGATCCAGTGCATGAACCTCCGCCTCGGTTGCGAAGAAGCAAAGGGACTGAATCTGTAATTTCGAGAGAGAAAGCAAAGGGTCTGAATCTATGAGTGACATGAACAGCCTGAAGGACAGCAGGAAGCAGGCTCAGGATAAGCTGAAATTGACGGCGCAGGCGGGTATCATCGCGGCGATGTATGTCGCGCTGACGTTTGTTTTCGCGCCGATCTCTTTCGGCGCGGTGCAGGTTCGTATCGCGGAGGCGCTGACGATCCTGCCGATCTTCACGCCGGCGGCCATTCCCGGGCTTTTTGTCGGGTGTCTGCTGGGAAATATACTGGGCGGCGGTGTCATCTGGGATGTGATCTTCGGAAGTATCGCGACCCTTCTGGGTGCGGTCGGTACGTATATTCTGAGAAAGAGAAATCCGATCTTCGGGACGATTCCGCCGATCGTGGCCAATACCCTGATCGTGCCGTTTGTCCTGAAGTATGCATATGCTGTAGACGATATGGCTTTTCCGCTTATCTTCCTGTCGATCCTGGGCGGAGAGGTGCTCTCGTGCGGCGTGCTCGGCGGGATGCTGGGATTTTCGCTCCGTAAGGCCAAAGGGCTTTTCCCGCAGGAGGAGAAGACGAAGTAGGAGCTGTGGCACAGGTCTGCTATAATGAAAAAGCAGGAGGGACGTGCTATGAAAACTCTGGTTGTTTATTATTCACTCGAAGGAAACACGAAAAATGCGGCAGAGAAGGTCGCGACGGCACTTGGTGCGGACGTGATGGCACTTATTCCGGTCAAGGATATCCCGAAGAAGGGACTTCTTAAGTTCCTGCACGGAGGTGCGGGCGCGACGAAGAGTAAGGGGACGGAGCTTCAGCCATATACCTGCGACACGTCGGAGTACGATGCGATCATTCTCGGAACTCCGGTATGGGCCGGGAAGCCGAGCATGGCGATGAATCAGTTCCTCTCCGATCTGAAAACACCCGAGAAAGTCATCGGCGCCTTTGCTTTTGCCGCGGGCGGACCTGGCAACTGCGACAAATGCCTCAAGATCCTAAAAGAGAAGCTACCGTCTATAAAGCACACGGTGGGACTTTCGGATCGGAACAATAAGAAAATGGCGAGTGAGAACGAGTCGCGGTTAGGTGGGTTTATCGACTCCATCCGATCCGCGGGCAGATAATAAAGAGAAGATGATGAGAAATCCGGGAAAAGATCCGGACGGAAAATACGACCGAAAGAGAATCAATGGAGAAACAATATGATACGTGAAGCCAATGCACAAGATCTCGATGGACTTTTAGAACTGTATCTTCATCTTCATGAGGAGAGCATCCCGGAAAAGAATGACCATCTTCGGGAGACGTGGGAGAAAATCATGTCCGATGAGAACTATCACATCGTGGTCTGTGAGATCGACGGAAAGATCGTTTCCTCCTGTGTTTGTCTGATCGTTCCGAATCTGACACATAATGTGCGGCCCTATGCGCTGGTCGAAAATGTCGTGACACATGCGGACTACCGTGGGAAAGGCTATGCGACTTCGTGCCTCAATTATGCCAAGGAAATCGCGGTCTCGATGAACTGCTATAAGATCATGCTGATGACCGGTTCAAAGAGAGAATCTACGCTGCGATTTTATGCAAATGCCGGATATAGCGATAGTGACAAGACTGCCTTTAATATGAAAATAGAGTAGAAACGGATCTCGATGCATAACATGAAGATGGAGTAACCTTATGGATTTTGAGGCTTTTAGAAAAGATATCGTCGATAACGGCTGGAAGGTGCACGGCGTCGAAGTGTATGAAAACAGTGTACTGACGCACAGCTTCGGCGACACGACGGAAAACATCCATGAGCTCTATTCGATCACGAAGTCGGTCCTGTCGGCCGCTGTCGGAATCGCCTATGACGAAGGCCTGATCGATCTTGACCGCTGTATCCTCGAGTATATTTCGAAGGAATATGTGGAGAAGATGACGGAAGAGAACAAGGCGGATTTCGAAAAGATCTCGGTCCGAAGACTCATGACACTATCTGTTGAGGGACTGCCGTTCCGGCCGGAGGGCGAGGACTGGCTAGCTTTCTCTCTGGCATGCAAACTCGAGTCTCCGGAGACGCCAAGTTTCAACTATAGTAACATCAGCGCCTATCTGGTCGGCGTGGCACTACAGAACGCGATCGGCCGCGACGTCGGTGTATTTCTCGAAGAAAGACTTTTCGCGCCGCTCGGCATCGAGAAGTATGAGTATATACGCTCTCCGGAAGGTTACTTCTACGGTGCCTCGGGCATGAAACTTACGGTCTCGGATCTAAGTAAGATCGGTCTTCTTTTCTATCATGGCGGCGTGTTCAAAAGTAAAGATGCGGCCGGAAATGAGACGTGCAGGCGGATCCTCTCGGAAGAGTATGTGAAGATGGCGACCTCGATCCAGCAGATGAACCGCGAGGGCGGATACGGGTTCTTCATCTGGAAATATAGAAGCGGATTCAGTTTCAACGGAAAGTGGAAGCAGAAGTGCTATATCCTTACGAAAGAGGGAATCCTGGTCTCGTATCTGAGTGATATAAGGGACGATTCGCACGAACTTCTCGAAAGTATGGAGAAGCATATCCTCGGTATCTGAAAAAACAGGAGGTGCGAGATGAGTGACAATAAGATGGTGAATGATTTGGGTTTTCAGGCGATCCTGGACCAGTGCCAGAAAGTCTACCCGCAGATGAACTGCGAGACCTTCGGGACGGTGGTCCCGTACCGTCTTGGCGGCAAGGATCCGCTCGATCGTGTCGTGGTCTTTAGTAGTGACGAACAGATCCCGCATTGGCACTATGTCACGTGCGGTTTCTCCGAGCTTTATGAGAAGGAAAGCGAGAACAAAGAACTGAGCGGATGGGGCTTCGAACTGACGTTCCGTCTGAAGAGAGAAGGGGATGAGAAGCCGCCGATATGGCCGATCAACCTTCTTCAGAATCTGGCACGCTATGTGTTTAAAAGCGGAAACGTGTTCGCAGCCGGGGAGCATATGGATTGCAACGGTCCGATCGCACTCGAGCAGGATACAAAACTTGTCGCACTCGGATTTGATACGGATCCGCAGCTGGGCAGCATGGACACGCCGAACGGACACGTCGACTTTATCGAGATCATCGCGCTGACGATGGACGAACTCGATGCCATGATGCTCTGGAACGGGAAGAGCTTCCTTCAGCTGTACCGCACGATCGATCCTCTGGGGATCGCCGTACTCGAGCGTGACAGCTTCCTCAATAAGCCTGCATTCAAGGCCACACTCGACGCAGGGATCGAACAGGACGGTTCTTCTACCGGATTCCTTTACGTGGATGATGTAACTTTCGATGTCCTTGACCATAACGGGATCCCGGTCGCGGTGATCTCCATGGGCGCCGGGTATGTAACGAAGATCATGCGCATGCTGAAGGCCCGCCTCTCGAAAGAAAGAAAACTCCTTCTGCAGTGTCCCGATATCCAGATCGCTTTTGAAGCAAGAGAAAAGCCGGGACTCGGGAAGCAGGAAGACTTCGCGATCCTTTATCTGCCTTCCCGTACACAGGAAGAACTTGCAAAGGTGCCGCCGCATGTGGGGCAGTATGTCATGAAGACCATGCCGATCGTGATCCGGGTCCATAAGACCGAGATCCGAGACAGCAACGGAAATATCGTCTCCGTGATCGAGTGAGAGCGATCGGTTCCGGGTATAATATCGAGTGTATGAAGAGAAGTTTCCCCGGGATGGGGAATGATGGAGTGTGATATGATCGAAAGGGATATACGGACAACGCATCAAAGTATGGATCCCAAACAAAGAGCAAAGAAAGCTTTTTGCCTGATTCTTTTTATTGAATTAGCTGTGCTCTTGATCCTTTTCGCCACTGTGATTATTGACCACAATCGTTCTGGTGAGTCCCGGGAATATATGCGTGTGTTTGGGAAAGACGATTTTCAGTTCGTGACCGGAGCCGGTTCTTCGAGTCTTTCCGATGAGAACCCGGACACGCAGAATGCAGGAGTATTCGTCCTCAAAAACGATGCTGACGTTGTACTATCAGATCCGATATCGCTGGAAAGTGGGAGTTATCTTCTTTCGGTAGAATACTTGTGCCACGGAAAAGAGAATAAAGTCTTTCTCTTTTCCCGGACTCTCTCCGATTCCGGCGTCCTCGATACGGATAAACAGGTCAATCCGGATCCCCGCAACAACAATACAGAAGTCGGAATTACACTTCCGGATGGAACGGATGATCTGCAGATAGGGTTCCTTTGTCAGGAGAAGGATGGTTTTCGGATCGACCATATTGAACTGCGCGAGGTCGTTCTTGAGGCGCCTTTTTCTGCAAGGCTACTCTCAACAGGAGTGATCTGGCTTCTTTTGACATGTGTCCTGGATATCTTTCTTTACTTTTTCCTATACTTCCGGGAAAACAGACGAGCATATATCGTTCTTTGTGCATCGGCGCTTCTGGTTTCACTTCCGGTTCTGATTCCGTCTGATTACCTCCGTTGCGGGGATGACATCTCCTTTCATATACTCAGGGTATTCGGTATCCGGGACGGGATTCTCCGGGGAATCCCATGGGTCAAGCTTCAGAGAATCTGGTATAACGACTACGGATATTTGGTTGGCGCATGTTATGGAGATCTCCTTCTTTATTTGCCTGCGCTGGCGAATATTGCCGGTGTGAGAATGGGTGTCTGTTATCAGGGATTTGTGCTTGTGATCAACTTCCTGACCACCTTTTCCGCGTACTTCTGTTTCAGTCGTATCTTTGGCCGAAGAGCCGGATTAACAGGCAGTATCGTATACATCTTCCTTTTCTACCGCATCATCAATGTATACAAACGTGCGGCGGTCGGGGAATACTGTGCGATGGCATTTCTGCCGTTCCTGGCATACGCAGTCTATCTGCTATATAAAGATGAATACTTCAAATCAATGCTGATGTTTGTGATCGGTTTTTCCGGAGTGATCAATACCCATATTATCTCCCTTGAAGTGGTTGGCCTGGTCATGACTCTTTTCTTCCTGGTGGAAGCAAGGAAAACTTTTGTCGCGAAACGAATTGTGGCACTGATCTGCTCGGCGGCGGCAGTCATTCTGGTGAATCTTCATTTTCTGGTTCCGTTTCTTGATGTGATCCTGCAAGATAAACTGCTTGTTACGGATAACAGTTCGGATCTTTCCCTCAATCAACATGGTATAAAACTTCTGTCGATTCTGTTTCCGGATGGGACGGCGGATGTGCAGGATGTATATCACTTCGGCGCTATTCCGATCGTCATCATTCTTTTTGCCGTGTTGTTCTACTTATGGAATCGGGCATCCCATGAACGAGAGAAACGAGATGGTGAGAGGAGTCGTGGAGGAAAAGGCCCGATCCTCTGCTATTCCGGATTCGCACTTCTTGGTGTTGTTTTTAGTTCCGCTTATTTTCCCTGGGACCAGATTGCGCAAGTGCCCGGATTAAAAGCTCTGGTAACAAGCATACAGTATCCATGGCGCTTCTTGACGATTTCCGGTCTTTTTGCCGTGATGGCTCTTTGTGAGATGCTTCGTGAAGATAGGGCAAAATCCGTGCGTGCCGAAAGCATAAACCGTATAGTTATCGTTTTGTTTGCCTTGATCGGAACACTTTTTGCTGTCCTGCAGTATCAGACTTTTGTGAAAGTGAATTTTGATGCGCCATCCGATATCATCTCCTATCATTGTCACAGTAATGAATATCTTCTTTCAGGAACAGATCCTTTTGATACGGAGAGAAAGGTGTGGGTGAATGGAGATGTTTCCATATCCGGCTATGAGAAGGATGGGGATCATGTGCGTTTTGAGTATTCGGCAGAAACCGATGGATATATCGAACTTCCGTTATTCAACTACAGGTATTATCAGGTCAGATCGATAGACCCGGAAAGTGGTAAAGGATCCGAGGTATCGCATCAAAGCGGAAGCAATAACCGTATACAAATACCGTTTGCACAGGGCACAAAAGGGACGATAGATGTTCGTTTCCGAGTACCGGTACTGTGGCTGCTCGGTCTTATTCTCAGCATGATCAGTATTGCAGGTATCGTCGTTTATGCGCTGGTGTTCCGAAGAAGGGTTAGAACAGAAGGTTCTTGTACACATGACTTAGGTCGTTTCGAGCGGGATAGGACGAGTCTTCTGCCTACAGAAGAAGTCGCAGATGAACGAAATCCTTGACTTTTCGATAGGGCAAGGGTACAATTCTTCCATGCAATGAAGGTGCGTAAGTAGTCTTCTGAAACCCTGTGAGAAGAGAGTCGTGTCACCGGCTGAGAGCACGATAACAGAAAACGGAAGATGAATTTCAACACCGGAGCTTCTGGCGAAGACGGAAAGACCGTGATTAAGCAGATGCAGGCGCAGCATTAGAGGCGCGATGAGAGTGCGGATCAAGAAGGTAAGAAGCGGCGACAGTGCTTTTGCCGAAGGGATCTGAACATGGGTGGTACCGCGAAGGTGCGAGATAAACGCGAATTCGTCCCATGGCAATGGAAACGTTGCCATGGGATTTTTGTATTCCTGTGGCGAGAAGCCGTGCACGCGCGCGGTGGATGGACTGCTAGAACTGCGAAAGCAAAAACATAGGAGGAAAACATGGCTGAACTGAGTGAATTGAGTGAGAAACTGGCCGGTATCCGAAGTGAGATCGAGAGCGACCTTGGCACGATTACGAGCTCAAAGGGCGTCTATGAGTACAGAAAGAGCGTCATGGATGCCAAAGAAGGTAAGATCGGATCCCTCATGAAGGAGATGGGCAAGATCCCGAAGGAGCAGAAGGCCGACTACGGCAAGATGGTCAATGAGATCAAGAACTGGGCGCAGGAGAAGTTTGACGCGCTCGATGCCGAGTTTAAGGCGAAGGAGCAGAAGGCCCGCTATGAAGCAGAAGCGATCGATGTGACGCTCCCGGAGAAGAAACAGAAGAGAGGTAAGCTCCATCCGAATACTCAGGTAAGAAACCAGATCGTCGAGATATTCGGTTCGATGGGCTTCTCGATCTATGAGGGTAACGAGATCGAGACCGATTACTATAACTTCACGGCACTCAATATCCCGCAGGACCATCCGGCCCGCGATATGCAAGATACGTTCTACTTAAGTCCGGAGTTCCTGCTGCGCACACAGACATCCGCCGGTCAGATCCATGTCATGGAGAATCAGAAGCCGCCGATCAAGATCATCTCTCCCGGTAAGGTATTCCGCTCCGACGATGATGCGACGCATTCGCCGATGTTCTCCCAGATGGAAGGACTCGTTGTCGATAAGGGCATCACGCTCTGCGATCTGCAGGGTATGCTCGACGTATTCGTAAAGAAGATCTTCGGCGAGGAGACGAGAACACGTCTTCGTCCTTCGTACTTCCCGTTCACCGAGCCTTCTGTTGAGGTTGATGTAAGCTGCTTCCAGTGTGGCGGCAAGGGCTGCAAACTCTGTAAGGGCACCGGCTGGATCGAGGTCCTTGGCGCAGGTGTCGTCAATAAGAAGGTGCTCGAGGGCTGCGGTATCGACAGTAATGTCTACTCGGGTCTGGCCTTCGGTATCGGTATTGACCGTATCGCGATGCTCAAGTACGGCATCAACAACATCAAGATGCTTTTCGAATCGGACCTTCGTGTCCTCGATCAGATCGACGATTGAGATAGGAGGAAAGAAATATGTTAGTTCCACTTAGTTGGCTTAAGGATTATGTAGATATTGATGTGACACCGGACGAGCTCGAGGAGAAACTCTTCTCGTGTGGTTTCGAGGTCGAGGAGAAATATGAGGTCGGTCATGACATCTCGGGTGTTGTGGTCGGTGAAGTGAAGACCTGCGAAGGAATCGAGGGCACACACCTTCACCTCTGCCAGGTAGATGCAGGTGAGCACGGTGTACTTCAGATCTGCTGCGGTGCGGATAATGTTGCGGCCGGTGGGAAGTATGCGCTGGCACTGATCGGCGCGCAGGTATATGCGACTGCGAAAGACCACGTTACCGTCGAGGGGCTGATGACGATCGGTCAGGGCAAGCTCAGAGGTTACGACTCCTATGGTATGCTCTGCTCGGGCGTCGAGATCGGTGTGACTGAGGACATGTTCCCGGGTGCAGGATACAACGGCCTTCTGGTCCTGCCGGAAGATAGTGTTCCGGGTGCGGACGTCAAGCCGATCCTCGGACTTGATGACTATATCTTCGATATTTCTATCACAGCAAACCGTCCGGACTGTCAGAGCATCTTCGGTATCGCCCGTGAGGTTGCAGCGGTGCTCGGAAAGCCCGTCAAGGAACCGGCACTCGATTACACCGAGTCCGAGGTAACGGTACCGTTCAATATCCGCGTTTCCGCGCCGGATCTGTGCCCGAGATATATCGGCCACTATGTTTCCGACGTTAAGATCGAGGCGTCTCCGGCCTGGATGAAGCGCCGTCTCGCGCTCGTAGGCTGCTCCGCTATCAGCAATGTCGTTGATATCACGAACTATGTCCTGAAGGAACTCGGTCAGCCGATGCATGCTTTTGATTTCTCGTATCTCGAAGGAGCGGAGATCCATGTCCGTCGTGCAGAGGAAGGAGAGAAGATCGTCACTCTCGATGAGAAAGAGTTCGCTCTTACTACAGAGAACCTCGTGATCTGCGATGGCAAGAAGCCGGTCGCACTGGCGGGCATCATGGGTGGTCTCAATTCCGAGATCCTCGATACGACCAATGCAGTGATGTTCGAGGCGGCGAAGTTCGCACACGATAACATCCGTAAGAGCTCTAAGGCACTCGGTCAGGTTTCCGACTCAAGTATGCGCTTCTCAAAGGGTGTCGATGAGTACACGACCGTTATGGCTATGAAGCGTGCCCTGCACCTGATGGAGGAGCTGAACTGCGGTAAGGTGAGTGCCACGAAGTTTGACATCAACACAGGTAACTCCGTCGAGCCGAAGAAGATGACAGTCAGCGTCAAGCAGGTCAACGGTGTTCTCGGAATCACGGTTCCGGATGAAGATATCGTTCGTATTCTTAGTAATCTCAACTTTGCGCCGGAGCTTTGCGGCGATGAGCTGACGATCTCGATCCCGGGCTATCGTGTCGATATGGAGTCTTATCAGGATGTCGCGGAAGAAGTCATCCGTATGTACGGCTATGAGCACATCACGCCGACCTTCATCCCGACTGCACAAGTCACATCCGGAGGGAATAACCTCAAGCAGAGATCGGAGCTCAAGATCAAGCAGGCACTCTGCGCAGCAGGAGCTTGCGAAGGCGTACACTACTCATTCTTCTCGCCGTCTGATTTCGATCTGCTGAGACTGCCGGAAGAGGCTCCGGAAAGATTCGCGATCAAGATCTTAAATCCGATCAACATCGATCTTTCTCTGATGAGAACGACACTCGCGCCGCAGATGATCACGGCCATGGCGAGAAACCAGAAGAGAGGCATTCTCAGTGGCCGCATCTACGAGATGGGCAACAAGTTCCTGCCTAAGGCGCTACCTCTTACCGAGTACCCGGATGAGCGCGAGACGATCTGCATCGGTGCTTTTGGCGAGGACGAAGATTTCTATTCGCTGAAGGGACTCGTTTCCGTGATCGCAGATGCACTTGATGTGAAGTTCGATTACGAGAAAGATGAGAAGACCTTCCTGCATCCGGGAAGAACTGCGAAGGTAGTCTGTAACGGTGAGACCGTCGGTTACCTTGGTCAGGTCCTCTACGAGATCTGCGATGACCTCGACATGCGTGTTTCGGCGTATGTGGCGGAGATCGATCTGCGTGTTCTTTCGCAGTACTACGGCAAGGAGAGAAAGTTTATCCCGCTGCCGAAGTTCCTCGAAGAGAAGCGTGATTTCTGCTTCGTCATGGACAAGAGCATCACCTGTGCACAGGTCGAAAAGGAGATCGCCGCTTCCTGTGAGTACATCACGAAGATCGACCTCTTCGATATCTACGAGGGCGCGCAGCTTGGTGAGAACAAGAAGAGCCTCGCGTTCTCAGTTGTTTTCACACCGAAGGATGAAGAGTTCAAACCGGAGGTCATCGACGGATTCGTTTCGGCGATCCTCGGAAATCTTAAGGAGAAGTACGGAATTGCGCTTCGTGCGTAATGGCCTTCAGGGACTTTCTGAAACTGCCTGAAATAAAGATCGTTAACTGAAAAGGGGCTGTCTCAAAAGTGATTCGAATCACGAAGAGACGCCCCTTTTCGTTTGCTTCTATCTGTGTTCGGTAGAGAGCTGCACCCTATCGGAATCAGGGCATCGCAATCTCCTCGCCGCCCCACTCGACGAGTATAAGTCCTTCGCGTTCCTGCAGCGACGGATTCATGTTTTTTAGATCCTGCGGTTGCATCTCCACATATTCGGAAGTCCCAAAGTATGCCATATTCACACGGATGACCGTATCCGGTGCCGGATCGACGTCGAGCACGACGGTATCTTCATATGTAGTGGTCTGGAAAACGATCACGTTATAGGGATTCTCTTCCATCTGCGGCAGCCAGTACATGATGAATGTATTTGCCTCCGTATCCGAAAGTCCCAGATCGGACAGTGCTGCCTCCAGAAAATCAGCGGTATCTTCGCCCTTTACACAGAAGCCTTTGCTGAGATCGATCGGCATCGCCGCATCTGCCTCCCAGAAGAGGTACTCGTACTGCCGGCCGTTTCCGTCGGTCAGCGTGCCGTCCGGTGAAGTCTTCACGGTCCATCCTGCATCCGCATCGTAGGAAGGATAGGTGTGGGTCAGTGTGCCGTTTACATCCAGCTTGACCGTCACTTCTCGCGACTGATCGTCATAGAGATAGATGATCGGCGCATTCAGGTGGTTCTCCACCGTATATGTCTTATGCAGAAAGTAGTTATATATGCCGAGGACCACGCCACCCGCAAGTACGACATAGGCGACAAACAGGCCGGACATCTTCAGAAGTTTTCCGGCGTTGCCTTCTTCGAAAGTGAGAAGAAGAATGTAAGCGAAAATGCCTGCGCCGATGAGCGCGATATCGATCGCCCACAGGGTAGTATTGACGGACGATTCTTCGAAAGGCGCCTTCTTCCAGCCCTCCCAATAAGTAGGTCCATGATATTCCGTTTCCGGGACATCAGCTTCATTAGTTACTAGTTCTCCGTTTACAATGTCAAGCTGAAGCACAACCGGGTTCGGACAAGAGTTACTGAAAATATAATACATATCCACGACTTTGGCGTGGCGCATGTAATATCCGACCCCGATATTTGCACCCACGATCAAGGCCAGTGTAGTCAGCACGATGCCCACAATGATACCGGTATGATTCCCGTTACTCATACTATCACCATCCTTGTAGTTCCCGGCAAGAAAATGTAATAGAAAATATCTTGCGGTTTTATGACAAGCTTTACGATGTCCTGATGCTTTTTCCGAGTTCTTCTAATGCTATTTTATCACGCGGTTCATACTAAATACAATCGCTGCGTCCGTTCCAGTTTCCTGAGATAGTACGCCCGCTCCCATTCATAATTGAAATCCTGGAAGTTGAGGATGGTGTCGCGGCAGGTTTCTTTGGCGGACTTGGCTTCGTCAGGGGTGACTCCCGCAAGTGCTGCTGCCTTCGCGTAGAGCGTGGCGACCTCGGTGATGTCGAGAAGGATGCGGTGCTTCGGGTAGATGTCGCACCATTCACGCATGCGGGCGAAATAGGTCTCTTTCTTCTTCTCGTCGCCGATCATGGCGCAGATCGTCGCGGCATAGGAATAGTAGTCGCCGGCGATCCGGCATCGGACGGGGTTCTTCATGAAGGTGTCGAGGAACTTGACCTTATCCTCGTAAACGGCCTTCGCATCATCGTATTCGCCGGTACCCATATAGAGCGCGATCTGACAGAACGCGAGCTGGCCGGTGGTGATGATGTCCAGAAGGGACCCGGGCTTAACGGAGAGCAGTTCTTTTTGCGCATCATTGTAGCGCTCCATTTCGATGTAGAGCTCGCAGAGGGTGAAGTGGTCGTCGGAACTGAGGTGCTTGCGGCTGTGGATGAAGGCCTGCACATACTCGTCGCAGTAGAACCCTTTCTCCTTGAAAATCCGGGTCAGCTCGTCGTCGGGCTTGTTTTTCTTGAAAATCGAGAACATCAGTGCACCTCCTTGGGTGATGTTATCATTTTACACCATCGCGAGGCGAAGGCATAGAAACAAAGACAAGAGGTCAAAGCGAAAACAGAGGAACCTCTTGTCTGATTTCTCTGGCGAAGACAAGAGGTCAAAGCGAAAACAGAGGAACCTCTTGTCTGATTTCTCTAGCAAAGACAAGAGGTCAAGGTGAAAACAGAGGAACCTCTTGTCTGATTCTTCCTACGAAGACAAGAGGTCAAAGCGAAAACCTAGGTATCTCTTGTCTTTCGACTACATAGGTGTTTCGGGCGAAAATACTGATTGCTTTTCCATCTTGATATCGATGTGGAAAGGATGTATCATAGGCAAAAAGTGGCGTGCTAGGGGCGGCGGAAGATCTGCCGCACGCATATGATATGTTTTGTTTTGCTGCCACGTGTAGCTTAGGATCGGATAAACCGGTTTGTGTTTTGATATGAGTTTGAAGCGACCAGGCGCGTCCCGAAAGGGAGGCTCATATGCTTACATTTATAGAATCACTATTGAAGAGAAAAAGCATTCTGGAAAGGACAATTGCCAAGGCGGAAGCTGATCTGCACAGTTTGCGTGATTCGGGCAATTGGCCCGATGGTCATCTGGAGTTAGTCAATGGAAAAAAAGGTATATTCATGTATCTTGTATCCGAACAGACTGCAGGGCGCCGGAAGTACATCACGCGAAAAGAAGTGGCCCTGGCAAGAGCCCTGGCGTCGAGGACGTATCTTGAACGCTTCATTTTCCGAGCATCCCGCGAGTTGATTTCGCTGAATGCTTATATTGATTGCATCAGCGGTAAGTCGCCGGAAAAACTGTTCACAAATATGTGCGATGCGCGAAAAGCACTGATCCGGCCTCTTCTAGTCTCGGATGAGGTCTGCGAAAGATTATGGGAACAGGCTCCGTATACCCAGGGCTCGACCTTTCCAGAAAAGAAGATCTATCCGACAAAGAAAGGGGATATGGTACGCTCTAAATCGGAAGTCCTCTTTGCGGATACATATCTGGAGATGGGGATACCGTACAGATACGAACAGGAATTGAGATTCCCGGACGGATCGGTGCTGGTTCCGGACTTCACGCTCTGGGATAAAAAGAACAGGCGGGAGATATATCACGAGCATTGCGGGAAGATGGACGACCCCGTTTATCGGAAAAGGTTTCTGGAGAAGAACGATATCTATCGGCGAAATGGAATCTATACGGGGAAAAATCTGATGCTTACCTTCGAAGGAGATGGGACGACGTTGAATATGAAGGAGATGCGTGCCATGATAAGCGACATGTTTCTTTAAGGTCGAAGTGGGCCCGTGTAAAGAAGGGGACTCTCTTGTTTTTTCAGCCGTAAAAAGATAAAATTTTATAGAGAATACTTAATGAGGTTGACCATGAAGAGAGTGCTTCCCTTTCTGATAGTATCGGTAATGGCGCTGGGGCTGTGTGCCTGTAAGAGCGGTTTCCGCTCAAAAGTGGACGATGTCAAGGATGCGCTGGAGGATACGTGCGCGGCCAAGAAAGCCGAGGACGAACAATACGACGAGATGGTCGACTCCAAGTATAAGGTCGTAGACGTGGCAAGTGATTTTGCCGTGGGAGTATACACGGAAGTCAAAACGAAAAACTTCAACTTCTTCGGATTTCATACTGTAGTGGATACAAGCAAGGTGAAGTCGGTCTTTAAGTATCTCAAGGCAGATCCGAAGAGCGAGGCAAGTGGGTCGGTGGCCTACATGGAAGTGCTCGTGGTCGAGTTTGAGAACAAGGATGCGGCGCAGAGCTATTATGACAGCATCATGAGTGGAAGGAAGCAGTCCTACACCAATAACGAAGACATCGGCGCAGAGATCAAGAATGAATTCGTCAGCAAGAACGATTACTTCGCATATGCATGTGAGACTGATTTCATGATCTTTAGCGTCTACGCATCAATCGACGGGAGTTCGGTATTCTATGCCTTTGTGGAAGGTCCGAATGCTGATGCGCTGAAATCGGAGTATCTGGCTTTCATGAAGAAGATGGAGTGCTCGGTATTCTCGTGAGTGTGTGCCGGAAACACTGTGGTGGCGTTGATCCGGTACCGGATAGAAAAACAATAATACAAAAAACATAATCCGTTAGGAAAAGGAGGATTTTTTATGAACTGTCCAAATTGTGGTAACCCGGTACGTGAAGGTGATCTTTTCTGCATGAGCTGCGGATTTAAGCTTGCTGATGCGGCTGCCGCTCCAGTTGTAGAAGCTGCTGCACCGGTTGTGGAAGCACCTGTTGAGGCTCCGGCTTTTGAAGCGCCTGCTGCACCTGCATTTGACGCTCCGATAGAAGCGCCTGCAGCTCCAACTTTCGAGGCTCCTGTAGAAGCTCCGGTCGCGCCTGCTTTCGAGGCGCCTGTTGCTGAGGCCCCGGTTGAAGCACCTGCTTTTGAGGCACCGGCTGCACCGGTTGAAGCACCTGCTTTCGAAGCTCCCGCTGCTCCCGATATGCAGACAATGGAACCCGCCCCTGTCTCAGCAATGGGAGATCTTTCGGGTATGCCGGATGCACCGACAAGTGCTATGCCGGAACCGGTAGAAGAGCAGTACCAGATCATGGGCGATGTATGCGCTGAAACGCCTGATTCGATCGATCCGGCACCGGTAGAAGCACCTGTAGCTCCGGCTTTTGAAACACCGGTAGAACCAGTTGCAGAAGCGCCGGTCGAGCCTGTTGCAGAAGCGCCTGCTGCTCCTGTATTTGATGCGCCTGTTGAGGCTCCTGCAGCTCCGGCATTTGAAGGTTCAGCAGCTCCGATGGCAGTGGCCGCGGCAGCTCCTGCTGCAGCAGTAGTCGGTGCAGTGACAGAAGACAGACTTCCGGAACCGCCCCCGTTCCAGCCGGCACAGCCTGTTGAAGGTGTAGCCTCGGCGCCCGTTCTTGCACCTGGCCAGTTTGGTGGTGAGGGCGAAGCTTCTCCCGCTACGGCCCCGAGTGCAGCACAGTCGGCAGCAGATGCACTCTTTACGAAACAGAGATCATCTTGGAAGGACGAGAAACTCAATAACGGCGGTATCGTGAATCAGGGACCGAAGAACTGAGCCGTCAATAGTAGTTGAAAAGAACGGGAACAATGCTTCCCGTGAAAGAGAATAACAACAAGGAGAGATAGAATATGGGATTATTTGATAACATCCAGAATGCAGTATCCGGTGCGGCAAATGCTTTTGGCGGTGGAAATGGTGGAGGACAGCTCCAGAGAAAAACAGTGGTTTTCCAGGAGATGCCGGAGACACTCGAGCAGATGATGGCGCTTCCGGAAGCGAAGATGAAGGATCCTTTTGATGTGGCGGCACTGACTGTGGCAGCGCTCTGTGTATGGCCGTCTAACAAGGAGGAGAGTATCAGGATGCTGAACTTCCTTAAAGGACCGCAGCCGTTGTCTCCGATGCAGATCTCGTTTATCGCCGATCGCTTCCGTGATGCGGACTATGTACCGCGATCCTACCTGAAAGGTGCGACACCGCAAAACAACTATATGCCGCAGCGTCCGTATTCGGTAGAGATCTACGAACTGGCACACAGCCGCGATAATTTCAGCCAGGGTTATATTACTCTGAATCTGAATTCCGGCGGAGCCGATAGTCCGCGTCAGATCCAGCTTCGTACGAAGCCGTCGACGGGCGACTGGTTCCTGTGGGAGCAGTTCATCCTCGTAGGAATCCGTGTACCGGATCAGGCGAATCCGTGGGCATAATTCCTGAATTACTATGACTTCTGTGAGAGGGTCCGCAGCGATGCGGACCTTTTCTTTTTCAGTAGGGTGTGGGGCGTAGTATGGTATAATAACGAAAGGAAAATGAGAAGAGAGTATGATCTATGAAATATAAGATTCTGGTGGTGGAGGACGACTTCACCATTGCTTCCGAACTGAAGACCATGATGACCGGCTGGGGCTATGAGGTCAAGCTTACAGAGAATTTCGAGGACATCCTCGGAGAGTTCCAGACCTTTGCACCGCACCTGATCCTGATGGATATCGGCCTTCCTTTCGCCAATGGTTTTATCCGTTGCGCGAAGATACGTGAAGTGTCGAAGGTGCCGGTTATTTTCCTGTCGTCGGCATCGGATAACATCAACCTCGTAACCGCGATTAATATGGGTGCGGATGACTTCGTCGCCAAGCCCTTCGACTTTAATGTCCTGACGGCAAAAATCATGGCGGTACTTCGCCGTGCCTATGCATTTACCGAGGAAAAGAGCGACGTGATCGAGCATCGCGGCGCGGCCTATAATGCTTCGGATTCCACGATCACTGTGAATGGACAGAAACTCGATCTGACGAAGAATGAGAACCGCATCCTGTCGGCGCTTCTTACGGCGAAGGGGACGATCGTTTCGCGAAATACACTGATGCAGCAGCTCTGGGATGACGACTGTTTCGTAGACGAGAATACTCTCTCCGTCAACATCAACCGTCTGAGAAAAAAGCTCGAGACAGCGGGCCTTCCGGACTTCATCACGACGAAGAAAGGACAGGGGTACATCATTGAATAAGAAAGTGCTTCTGGCCTATCTGAGAAGCCGCGTGAGTGCGATCGTATGCGGCATAGTCTGTGTAGCTGTCACGGCTTTCGTGTGCTGGATCTATGGAAAATCACTGATGCCGGCGCTTCTTTCGGGCGTGATCCTCCTCCTGATCGGAGTTATCCTCGGCATCGTCGGCTACAGAGCTTTTGAAGCGAAACACCAGATGCTCAAAAGTGGACGCGAATTCCCACAGTCACTCGCAGAATCTTTCTCGGCGAAAGAGGCCCTGCGGGAAAACGAGGATGTTCCGGATCTCGAGGAGAAGATCGACCTGATCGAGGCAGATTACCGCACACTTCTCATAAAACTGTCCGACACCCTTTCCAAAGAGCAGGAAGAGCACTCGGCGAACTATAACGCCATGCTCGATTACTACACGATGTGGGTCCATCAGATCAAGACACCGATCTCGGCGCTGTCGCTCATCATCCAGAATATGGAAGATACCGAGACGGGGAGCCGCCTGCGTTCGCAGCTTATTCAGGTCGAGAACTACGCGGATATGGCGCTTAACTATCTGCGTCTCGGTTCCGAGAGCAATGACCTTTCTTTTGCCAAAGTGAAGGCTGAAGATGTCGTCAGAAGTGAAATCAAGCGCGCGATGACAATGTTTCTGGCAAAGGGATTGGCGGTGGATTTTCAGCCATTTGAACTGGAGGTTACGACGGATAAGAAATGGCTCGGTTTTATCGTAGGCCAGCTGATCTCCAACGCAATCAAGTATCAGAAAAGCGGCACCGTGCATTTCTATGGCTTCGAGAACGGCTTCGTCATCGAGGACGAGGGTATCGGTATCGCCAAGGAAGATCTGCCGCGTATCTTCGAGAAGGGCTATACGGGCTATAACGGACATAACGAGAAGAAGTCCACGGGCCTTGGTCTGTACCTCGTAAAGAAGGCGGCCGACATGATCTCCGCGGAGGTCCTCTTTGATTCCGAAGTAGGGCGCGGCACGAAGGTAACCGTAAGATTCGGAAAGAAGAAGGACGCATAAAAACCGATAGTACTGTCTGGTTCCGTTTTCTCGCGCGTTGTTCGGATGCAGATAATGTGATGCATCCGTTTCCAATCTTACGAAAATGTAAGATACGGTGAAATAATGTAAGACACATCGATGGCAGCGCTATCCCCGAAACGATAAGATGGGATCGTAAAATGGCAAAAGAGAGGAGTACACTTCTATGTCTATGTTAGAGGTTAAAAATCTGAAGAAAGTCTACACCACGCGTTTCGGGGGAAACAAAGTCGTGGCGCTGCAGAATGTAAACCTGACAGTCGAACAGGGCGAATATGTTGCCATCATGGGCGAGTCCGGTTCCGGTAAGACGACCCTTCTGAATATCCTGGCGACACTTGATAAGCCCACAGAGGGCGAGGTCATACTCGACGGGAAAAAGATGAATTCCGTAAAGGAGAAAGAACTGGCGAAGTTCCGCCGGGAACGACTTGGCTTTGTATTCCAGGAGTTTAATCTCCTCGATAATTTCTCTGTAAGAGATAACATCTATCTGCCGCTGGTTCTTGCAGACGTGCACCACACTGAGATGGAATCGCGCATCAAGCCCATCGCGGCCAAGCTCGGTATCACAGAGCTTCTCGAGAAGTTCCCGTACGAGATCTCCGGTGGTCAGAAGCAACGTGTCGCGGTCGCCAGAGCGATCATCACGCAGCCGGACATCGTCTTGGCTGACGAGCCGACCGGTGCGCTGGATTCGCGCTCGACAGATGAACTTCTTGAGCAATTCGCAAACATCAATAAAGAAGGCCAGACCATCCTGATGGTTACCCACTCCGTAAAGGCCGCTTCGACTGCGGGAAGAGTGCTCTTCATAAAGGATGGCATCGTGTATCACCAGATCTATCGTGGAAATGAGTCCAACAGTGAATTCTACAGACGCATCTCCGAGTCGCTGACAGCCCTGATGGGCGATGGCTTCCGCGCCGTAAATGACTGAGGACGGAGGAGACCACGATGAGAAATATATATAGAAGCCTGGCGGGCAATTCACTCGCCAAGAATAAGATAGTTTATGTTCCGTACATCATCTCGGCGATCATGATGATCACGATCTCCTACGTGATCTTCGCGATCTCGCAGGATCCGGTCATCGCAGCGATCGAGGGCGGATACTCACTTCAGATGATCATGCGATTCGGCATCTTAGTCATGTATAATGTGTCCTTCTTCTTCCTGATCGGTGTCAGCCGTTTCGTCATCAAGCAGAGAAAGAAAGAACTTGGTCTTTACAGTGTCCTCGGCATGCAGAAGAAACACATCATCCGCGTGCAGTTCCTCGAGAATCTTGCCGTGTTCCTCATCTCCGGAATCTGCGGCACCATCATCGGTATCGTGCTCTCGAAGGTCGTCCAGCTCGGCGTCCTGAAGATCTATCACGCCGAGGCGGATTTCGGCTGGGATATCGAGATTGTCCCGGCGCTCGTCAATCTCGCCGTATTCGGATTATTCTTTTTCTTGTTCTTCCTCATCAATGCTTTGGGCATCCTTCGTTCCAACACACTTGAGTACATGAAAGAAGAGAGTAAAGGGGAGAAGAAGCCGAAGTCAAACTGGCTTCTGGCGCTCGCCGGCGTGATCCTCTTAAGTGGCGGTTACTGGCTGTCATTCCGTTCCCAGTCCGCGGTAAAAGCATTTTCCTTCTTTTTCTATGCGGTAATCCTGGTCATTCTCGGAACTCTGGCGCTTTTCGTGGCGGGAAGCATCACGCTTCTTAACACGCTGAAGAAGAACAAGAACTACTACTATAAAACGTCCCACTTCATCTCCGTATCCGGTATGCTCTACCGCATGCGTAAGAACGCGGCGACACTTGCGACGATCTGTATCTTTGCGACGATGGTTCTGGTCACACTTTCATCGGTTCTCACGCTCTACAGTACCGTCCGTACTCTGGCGGAAGACTGGTATCCGGTGGACTTCCATGTCGTATATGACTCGAGAGCCGAAGAGGACGTCAAGAAGGCACGTGTCGATAAGCTCAGAGCCGGAGCAGAAGCCGCCGGGATCGAGATCGAAAACTTCCTGGAGTATGGCTACTATAACGGATTTGCCGGCGTCGGGAATGGCTACTGCACGACTTATCCGAACTATTCCGCAATCGAAACGTGTGAAGTGTTCCTGATGACACTCGACACATATAATGCTGCGAACGGGACTGACCTGACACTTGCAGATAACGAAGTCGGTCTCGTGACAAATGGCGGGAAGATGCAGAGCGGGGAGATCCGTTTCCGGACTGCAGATGCGGAGTTTCAGGTGATGGATGGAGAATCGGATCCGTATACGATCGTCGAGTTCCCGAAGACACCGAAGATCAGCTATGGCGGCAGCATCTCTCTGGTAGAGGGTGTTTACTTCTTCGTCTTACCGAGTGACGATGCCCTGGCCGAGGTCAGCAACTATATTGGCCAGACGATCCGGGAATATGACGATGCCAGAGACTTTGTCCTCATCAACACCACTTCGAATCGTGAGACGCAACTCCGTTTCTACGATGAACTTCAGAACCATCGGGATGAGTACGATTATATGTCTGTAGACAGCCGTATCGCCAGCATCGATGAGATCACTGGTCTTTACGGAGGACTCTTCTTCCTCGGTATCTTCTTAAGCATCGCGTTCCTGACGATCACGATCCTCAATATGTACTTCAGCCAGCTCCTGCAGGGCTACGAGGACAGTAAGCGTTTCGCGATCATGCGGAAGGTAGGTCTTACGAGAAAAGAGATCAAGCGCTCGATCAATTCCCAGATCGTGGTCGTGTTCCTGCTGCCGCTTCTCGTTGCCGTGATCCATACGATGGCCTCTTATCCGATGGTCAACCGTATCCTGCAGCTGTTCGGCGGATGTGAACCGAAGTCATTCCTGTTGATCCTCGGGTGCTGTATCCTTGTGTTTGCAGTTGTCTATACAGTTGCGTATCTCATGACGAGAAGAACGTATCTCAGGCTCGTGAGCGGGGCGTACGCGAATAAGTAATACACAGTAATCAAGAGCCGTACATTCGGTCCTTGGCGCTTCAGACAGTTTTTGCCGTAGGCAAAAAACTCGCGCCGCGAAACGAATGTACGGCTCTTTTGTTTTCTTTGGTTTACTCACATCGCATCCGTGAACTATACGTGGCTCAGAGGAACTGTATGGAGCTTCTTTGTTTCGTCTTTTCTTTTAGCGCCGTGAAACGAATGTACGGCTCATGTATTATCTGCGTATTTCTTTTGTCTTGCTTGGTGATCAGCCCCAGAACTGGATGCCGTAGAACAGGTCGTAGATGCTGGTGCCGTTGACGGTGATGTTCCAGTCATCGTCGATGTTGAAATCGAGTACGACGTAGGTATCGTCGGCCGAGTCTTCGTTCAGCGTCTGGACGACCATCTCGTGTGTTTCCCTGTCATAGAATGCGACGCGGAGGTTGGTGTTTGCGGGGATCGTGTAATCGTCTGTCGGGTCATATGTATACTCGTCGGCGAGTTTGGCGGGGATGTCGACCTTAGTGGTCACCGGATTGCCATAGCCGTTCCACATTTGGTAGCCTCTGACCGGCATGCCGTCGTAGTCGACGTAGAATTCGTTGACGAACCAGCCGGAACCCAGCGCGTCAAAGTCACGTTCCAGTTCAAATGCGATCGGGCTGATGAATCCGAGTGTGCGGAAGTTTCCCCAGAAGCATCCCACATAGTAGGAAAAGATATCGCCATCCAACATGTACACATCCGTGCCCTCATAGCCGTCCTCTCCCATCTCGTGAACATAGAGGTAGCAGCCGGTTCTGGTCTTCATGACCATGTAGTACATCATAGAGAAGTAGGAACTCTCGGCGTCATTTCGTGTTATTGATTTTCCGTTGTAATCGATAGTCAACACCAGACCGGTGCCGTCCTGATACTCTCCTTCGACATGGAGAGTATCGAGATTTCCGTCTCCGTCGAAGTCCCAGGTAAGATCACCGTTGTTATCGCCGTAGAGTGTATACTCGGCAGGCGTTTTACCGAAGTAATTCATGTTGAAGATCTCTTCGTGTCCGATGACCGGGATCTTATAAGTCTGGTAACCGCAACGGTTCCAGCTGGTGGTCAGAAGTACGATGGCATCATAGGTCATGACGAACGAGAGCTCTTCGTGCTTGATGCTGGTTACGACATCGGAAACCCAGGTGTTATACTCGTCGGAAGCACCTGATGTGGAAAGGAGTGCTTCGACGTAAGAAGCAAGTCCGTCGGGATCGGTCACGACATCGCGCTGCCAAATATATTCGCCGGTATCGGAAATAATGTTAAAGGTCATAATCTGTCCTTCGTTCAGAAGAGAAGACTCCGTGATGGCATAGGAGAATACCTGTGTATCCGCCCGGAAAAGCGCTGTGCTGAATTCGTAATACGAATTCTCGACGCTCTTGCCGCTCTTGGCGTCGGACAGGAAAGTCTGACTATCTGCATCAAATGCATTGAAGGTGGCTTCCTGATTATCGATCTGATAATCGTCGATAGTACTCTGCAGGTAGCCGTATTTATCGGGGTCAGTCACGTACAGGTCATCGATCCGTGAGAACTTGAAGTTGACTTCCTCTTCACCATCCTGGTGATAGACCGTCCAATCCCAGTATTCGTCAGGGTAATAGAGTCCGAGGTCTTCGAGGGTGTCATCGAAAACAAGTGTATGGGAAGGGGCGAGGTCGGGGCTTGACGAATCGGATGTATCGGAGGAATCCGATGAGTCTGCGGGGATGGTTCCGGAGGTCTCATCCGAAGTGTCGGATGTCGGATCCTCGGTCGGATCTTCAGTCGGATCCTCTGTAGGGTCCTCAGTCGGATCTTCGGTATCTTCCGTGTCCTCGGTCTTCTTTGTTTTCTTGGTTTTTTTCTTGGTGGTCTCTTCCTTGCTTGTGCAGCCGGTAAGCGACATCACGATCGCCGCACTCAGGAGAACAGATACTATCTTCTTCATACTTCTACCTTCCTTTTCAACTCATGCCTATGCTCCGAAAAGGGCATATTCCTTAGAAGAAGGATACCATAAAAGGAACTAAAAATCACCTTTCTTTGAGGAAGTGACGGGAGAGAAAATCATGCTATAATCTGTGGAAATAAGCCTTCGAAACGAAGGACGAATGAGGCTACGGATATGGCAGATGAGATCTACTTAATCGAACCAACAATAGAATATGCGGACCAGATCTGGGATTTCCGCGCAGAGATCCTCGAGACGGACGCGGATAGTGAAGACCGCTTCGCAGGGTGTCTGTCCCTGGATACGGCTGCCTCTTCGGAAGAGTGGATCAGAATCTGTCTCCTTCGGAAAAGCACGGAAACCTGTGAGTCCGTCGGAACTACCGTGCCGTCAAGCATGTTTCTGGCCATCAGAAGAAGTGATGACCGGCTCGTAGGGATCATCGACCTGCGGCACCATATCGACCATCCGATCCTCGGGACCTGGGGTGGCCACTGCGGGTATTCCGTACGTCCGTCCGAGCGTGGCAGAGGATATGCCAGGGAGATGCTCCGTCTGAATATCCTAAAGGCGAAAGAGATGGGCATAGAGCGGATGCTCGTGACCTGCGATGAAAACAATCTCGGAAGTGAGAAGGCGATCCTCAGTAACGGCGGCGTCTTCGAAAAGACCATCGAAGTGGATGGAACGACGATGAAAAGATACTGGATCCCGACTTTTCGTCCGATGCGCAGAATCAAGCAGCAGCTGACGGAAGAAGAGTGCATCGAGGTCCTGAAGAACAGCAAGCGCGGCGTACTGTCGATCCTGGGCGAACTTGGTTACCCGTACGGCATCCCGATGAACCACTGGTACTGTGAAGAGGACGGACATATCTATTTTCACGGTGCGAAAGAAGGACATAAGATCGACTCGATCCAGGCCTGTGATAAGGTGAGCTTCTGTGTCATGGACGACGGATTCCGTAAAGAAGGGGAATGGGCCTTAAATATCCGAAGTGTCGTTGTCCGCGGCCGAATCGCGCTTGTAGACGATCCGGAAAAAACGAAGAGAATCGGTACCGCTCTCGTTAAGAAATTCACCGATGACGAAGAGTATCTCGAACATGAGGTCACCCACGCACTCCCTCGCGCACAATGTCTGGAGATCATCCCGGTATACATGACGGGAAAACTAGTTAACGAGTCTTAAGAAAAGAAAAAAGTTCTTTCTTGCGCTGTCCTCGGACGAAAGTCCTGCGGAGGCACGGCGAAAGAACTTTTTCTTCTCTTTAAACGTCGTTGTCAGATTTTGCTTTTATCCCGCAAGGATCTCTTCGTACGAGCCATCAGGATTTTTCTCGGAAAAATCTTCTCCCAGTCCGAGGATCGATCGGATCTCATCGATGGACTCTGCACCTCTTTTTGAACCGGATGGGAGGATCGGATATACATCGAGAGTAAACGAATCGAAAGTGTCGAACCGGAGGTTGTTTATCCCGACTGTAAGATAGAATTCTTCGGTGCTCGAAGAATCTCCGTCACTATTGTGCTCGCGGATCCGGTACACAGGATACAGCGTGTGCTCGGTATATGAAAAATGGACAAAAAAGCAGCCGACATACTCGATCTCATCAAGTATACCATCGCATGTGACGGGATCCTTGTAGAGGAGGTCTTTGATCTTGTTCTCGACCCGGGATTGGATCGCATAGAGCTGGTCTTCAGTGATTTCGGCGAAGTATATGATCTGCTCCCGTGATGCCGGAGAGGAGGTGAAAGTCGTTGGTTCGTCGACATCGTCCATCACCGGCCAGGTCGAGTCATTGGGCCAGTAGGTAACCTCCGTCGCCGGCCTGGTCGAATCGTTGAGCCAGGAGGTAACACCGGTCGCATCGGAGTAGTATATGACCTCATTGTCTTTCTTGCATGCTGCAATCGGTCCGATAAACAGACAGATCATCAGCAGCACCAAAAACCTAAAGAGGGGGGAACTCTTTTTGCTGCTGTGCATGGGCCGGGTCACATGGTTTTTCTTTGTGTTCATCATCTTTCTCACACTCCCTTCACCCTACTAATCAACATCCGGATGATTTCGTCACTATTTTTGTTTATTTTTTTGCCTGGGGTAAATTGAGGGCGGACGACTTGAAGAATGGAGGCGAAATTAACTGATTGTTGTGAGGTGTTCACTCATGATAGAATTGGTAGTAACATCCGATCGTACGGCGGCGTCTGTTACTGTGCGAGGATCCCCCATGTTGGAGGTTACTTATGACGAAATACATTCTTGACTGGAACAAATATACAGATGCGGCGATCCGTGTAGCCGAGGAAGGTTCGGTCCTTCTGAAGAACGACCGCGAAGCACTTCCTGTTCGTGATGGAGCGAAGGTGGCCGTATTCGGAAGAATGCAGAAGAATTACTATAAGAGCGGCACAGGCTCGGGCGGCATGGTCAATGTCAAGCACGTCGTGTCAATCCTCGAAGGCCTTCAGAACGCAAAAGAGATCGTAGTGGATGAGGATCTCGTCAAGATCTATGAGGATTGGGAAGAAAAGAATCCGGTCGATCCGGGTGTCGGATGGGGACAGGAGAACTGGTCGCAGCCAGAGATGCCTCTTGCCGATGATGTGGTTAGCGAGGCGGCCGGAAGAAATGATGCAGCGGTGATCGTTATCGCGAGAACCGCAGGCGAGGACCGAGACAATACTGCGCAGAATGGTGCTTTCTTCCTGAGTGACGGAGAAGAAGAGATGCTCCGTAAGGTCTGCGCGGCCTTTGAAAAGACGATCGTTGTCCTGAATGTCGGTAACATCATCGATATGGCTTTTGTCGAGAAATACGATCCGGCGGCCGTGCTCTATGTCTGGCAGGCCGGCATGATCGGCGGTACCGCCGCAGCGAACATCCTGACCGGAAAGGCCACGCCTTCGGGTGCCCTCACGGACACGATCGCCAGAGATCTTGCCGACTATCCGTCTTCGAGTAATTTCGGAGGTGAAGACCTCTCGAAAGATTTTTACGCCGAGGATATATTCGTCGGGTATCGCTACTTCTCTACGTTTGCTCCGTCAAAAGTACTGTACCCGTTCGGCTACGGTCTATCCTATACGAAGTTTGAGATCGTTCCGCAGAGTTTTAAGGCTGAGGAAGGGGATGTCCCGTCTGAAGTCAGTGTGAAGCTTTCCGTTAAGAACATCGGAAGTTATAACGGCAAGAAGACCGTGATGCTCTTCGCGAAGACTCCTTCGGACCGCATCACCACGTCTTCTCGTGTGCTGGTCGACTTCGGAAAAACCTCCGAGCTTACGCCCGGACAGGAAGAGGAGATCACCATTCATGCGGGCATGAACCGTCTGGCGTCCTTCGACGATGACGGCCGCCTCATGGGTAAGACCGGATGGGTGCTTCCGAAGGGAACATATACCTTCTATGCGGGCGAGAATGTCGCATCCTGCGAAGAAGTCGGATCCTTCGAAATCTTGGAAGACACGATGCTCGAGCAGCTCGAGTCGGCAGGAAAGCCGCTTCAGGCTTTCGAGCGGCTGACGATCGGTGGGAAGTACGAACCGGTACCGCTTCGTGATGTGGAGCATATCGACACCAGACTTCAGAGAGTTCCGGAGGAGATTGCTTTTACAGGGGATAAAGGAATCAAACTCGCAGACGTAAAACTCGGAAAGAATACAATGGATGAATTCATCGCGCAGATCCCGGACGAGGATCTCACGCTCATCATCCGTGGGGAAGGTATGGGCAGCCCGAAGGTCACGACCGGTACGGCCGCCGCATTTGCCGGCGTGTCAAAAGAACTTCGTGAGATGGGTATCCCGGCACTCTGTGCCGATGACGGTCCGTCCGGCATGCGTATCGACAGCGGAAAGAAAGCCTTCTCGCTTCCAAACGGCACATGTCTGGCATGTACATTTAACGAAAAACTGAACGAAGAACTCTTCGACTGGTTCGGTATCGAGATGGTCAGTAACGAAGTCGACACGATACTCGGTCCGGGCATCAATATCCACCGTCACCCGCTGAATGGCCGAAACTTCGAGTATTTCTCGGAGGATCCGCTTCTTACCGGACGTATCGCGTCCGCGCAGATCCGCGGACTTGAGAAGCACGGTGTGACCGCGACGATCAAGCACTTCTGCTGCAATAACCGTGAGACGAACCGCCGCTTCATGGACTCTATCGTGTCCGAGCGTGCGCTCCGCGAGATCTATCTCAAAGGATTTGAGATCGCGATCAAGGAAGGAAAAGCCAGAAGTGTCATGTCCGTCTATAACAAGATCAACGGGACATTCGGTACGGCGAACTACGAGCTGAATACGACGATCCTTCGAGAGCAGTGGGGCTATACAGGCATCCTGATGACTGACTGGTGGGCCTACATTGATATCATTCCGGCAAACCCATTTGACCACGCGCTTCGCAGCCATACGGCGATGGCCCGTGCCCAGTGCGATGTGTACATGGTGTGTTCGTCCGTTGAAAGGGGAGACCTCGATGCGGCGGATACCTATGAGAATCTCAAGAGCGGAAATGCCGATCTGATCACGCGTGCCGAGCTTCAGAGAAATGCAAGGAATATCCTGAATTTCGCGATGAATACTCCGGCGATGGATGCGGTCATGGGCGATAAGCCGGAGGTCGAGCACATCGACTGTCCGTTCTCGGAAGATACGATCGAGGCGAAGGTCGATCTCTACTATGAGATCGATAAGGATCCGGTGATCAATGTAGATGTGGATACGTCCGAGGGCAAGGATTTCGTCTTCGGTATTACCTGCGACCGTCCGGGCGTCTATGAGTGTGAGATGGTAGCGTCGTCCGAGCTCTCGGCTCTTGCACAGCTTCCGGTCACACTCTACTACACGAGCATCCCGATCCGTGTCATTACGTTCACGGGTACCGAAGGGGCGGATGTTTCCCAGAAAGGGGAGTGTATCCTGATCGCGAAGCACTCCGTATTCCGCATGCATTTTGGAAAGCGGGGCCTTAAACTCAAGAGTCTCAAGTTCACGTATCTTAAGAGCCTCGAGGAGTTTAAACCTTAATGAGAAAAGAGATAGCCTGATAGTGGGCTGATCCGGTCTTTACACAATCTGCAGAAGATAGAACTTCAGATAGTCGGTCTCGGGAATCGTCATCGCGACCGGATGGTCCGGTGCGGCCCGTCGTTCTTCGATGAGACGAAGTGTGACACCGGCATCGTGTGCGGCCTCGAGAAGCATCTTTCTGAATAATTCATTTGGCATGAAGTGCGAGCACGAGCAGGTGGCGAGATAGCCGCCACGAGGCAGCATCTTCATGGCACGGTAATTGATCTCCTTATAGCCGCGCTTGGCGTTATCCGTGGTCTTACGGCTCTTGGTGAAGGCCGGCGGATCCAGGATGATGAAGTTATAGTCTGCGTGCTCTTCGGCGAGCTTCGGAAGCAGGTCGAAGACATCTGCACATACGAAATCCATGCGGTCCGAAAGACCATTGATCCGTGCATTTTCCGCTGCGGTATCCACGGCGAACTGCGAGACGTCGACAGCCGTAACGTGTGCGGCACCGCCCTTGGCGGCATTCAGCGCGAAGGAGCCGGTATGCGTGAAGCAGTCGAGGACGTTCATGCCACGGGCGAGTTTGCTGACTGCGAGACGGTTATATTTCTGATCGAGAAAGAAGCCGGTCTTCTGGCCGTTCTCGACATCGACGGTGTAGCGGATGCCGTTCTCGCAGATCTCGACGCGCGCGGAGTCGGGCGTGCCGACGAAATTGCCCTGATACCAGCCTTTCTCGAGCGGGAGTCCTTCGAGTTCACGGATCTTCGCTTCGTTTCTTTCGAAGATGCCGCGGACGGTGATACCGTCCTTTTGAAGTTCCTCTACGAGTGCGCGATAGATGACGTCCTTGACCTGCTCGGTGCCGTAGGAAAGGACCTCGGTACTGAGAATATCCTCGTAGCGGTCGACCGTAAGGCCCGGGATGCCGTCAGCTTCACCGAAGATCAGGCGGCAGCATGAATAATCATCCTGCATCACGGTCCTTCTCATATCGAGCGCGTAGCGGACGCGGCGCTGCCAGAATGTGTCGCCAAACGCTTCGTTGGCGTTGTTGCTCAGGATCCGGATGCGGATCTTGCTGTTTTTACTGAGAAAACCGGTCCCGAGATAGCGGTTCTTCTTCGAGAAAACATCGACAAGTGCGCCGTTTTCGATCCCGACTTCCTCGGGAAAAGCACCGTCCTTGGCGGTGGTGCCGTTATACTCTGTGATCTCGGTATCGTATACCCACGGATGGCCGCGCTTGATGGCGCCCTCCGCTTTCTCGGTTACCACTGCTCTGGCAAATGCTCTTTCCTGTTTCATGTGTCGAGCACCGTCCGGAGTTCTTCGAGAAATACTTTCGAAGTGGCATCGGAAGGAAGTCTCAGATCACCGCGTGGAGAGAGGTCCACGGAACCGACCTTCGGACCGTCCGGCAGGCAGGAACGCTTGAACTGCTGGCTGATGAAGCGGCGCAGGAAATTCTCTTCCCACTTGTAGATCGTCTGATCATCGTAGGCACCGGCGAAGGCGATCTTCGCGATGCGGTAGATCTTCGACGGGGCGAAGCCGAGACGTACGAAGTAGTAGAGGAAGAAGTCGTGGAGCTCATACGGTCCGACGAGATCTTCGGTCTTCTGCGAGATGGTGCCATCCTCGGACGGGGGCAGAAGCTCCGGAGATACCGGTGTATCCAGGATGTCGCGGAGAACGGCGGCGAGCTCCGGCTGCGATTCACTGACGCGGTCTGCCTCATATGCTACGATGTAGCGGATCAGAGTTTTCGGCACGGAACCGTTCACGGCGTACATCGACATATGGTCGCCGTTATAGGTCGCCCAGCCGAGTGCGAGTTCACTGAGGTCGCCGGTACCGACAACGAGGGAACCTTCGTCGTTGCCGAGGTCCATGAGGAGCTGGGTACGCTCTCTGGCCTGCGCATTCTCGTAAGCGACATTGTGGTTATCCATATCGTGCCCGATGTCCTTGAAGTGCTGGGTGACGCTGTCCTTGATGGAGATCTCGTCGATTCTCGCACCATACGCCTTGGCGAGCTCGATGGAATTGTTCTTGGTACGGGATGTCGTGCCGAAACAGGGCATCGTGATGGCGTGGATGTCTTCCTTCGGAAGGCCCATGATGTCAAATGCCCGTGCGCAGACGAGGAAGGCGAGGGTGGAGTCAAGTCCGCCCGAGAGGCCTAAGATGACCTTTTTGCAGTTGACATGTGTCATACGGGTGACAAGTCCCATCGCCTGCATGGTGAGGATCTGCTCGCAGCGCTCGGCGATCTCGTCCTTGTTCTCCGGAACGAAAGGATTCGTCGGAACGGGACGGATGAGCGAAAGCTCGGGGTTCAGCTCCTGCTCGAAGCTGATGAAGTCGAAGTCCGAATCTGCGGAACTATTGGCGAAGTCGGTTCTCCAGGAAGTGTCGCGCATACGCTCTCCGGACAGAAGTTTGAGGTCAATGTCGGTGTAGATCGCTCCCGCTTCAAAAGCGCTGCTTCTCGTTAGCTCTCTTCCGTTTTCGTAGATGTAGTTTGTCCCGGCGAAAATCTGGTCCGTGGTCGACTCGCCGACACCGGCATTTGCGTAGATATAGGCGGCGTGGAGCTTTCTGCTCTGCGCGGCGAGAAGGGTTCTGGTCTTCTCGGCGGTTCCGACCGTGTAGGGACGGGACGAGAGGATCGCCATGATGTTACAGCCCGAAAGCGCTGCATCGACGTCGTCCGAGATCGGTGCACGCAGGTCTTCGTCGAAGAATACGCCGAAGGAGAAGAGGTCGTTATCACCGAAATAGAGCGGCTGACCGAAGGTGATCTCGTCGTCGAAGTATTCGTCAAAGAAGGAACCGTTTACTTCGTAAGGGGAGAAGTAACGGGATTCTTCCGCGCTCAGGGTCAGCTTGACATTACAGCCGAGTACGATTCCCTGGTGAAGGACTACAGCCAGGTTGAGAAGTTTGCCTTCGATATAGGCGGGGAGGCCGATGATGAAGCTCTGCGGTGCGTCGGATGTCTCCTCGGCGATACGGTAGAGGGCTTCCCAGGCCTTGTCGATGAAGGACTCCTGCAGGAAGAGATCTCCGCAGGTCGCGCCGGTGACACAAAGTTCCGGGAAAACCAGGAGAGCACAGTCCTTGTCCGCTCCGTTGACACAAGCGATAATCTGATCTGTGTTGTAGTCAATATCGGCGACGCGCAGCTTCGGGGTAGCTGCTCCTACTCGTAAGAATCCGTCCTTCATACCTGCTCCTCCTTATCCGTTTCATTCGCGTTGTTCATTTCAGGTGGTGTTTCCGTAGAGCCGGCCTGGTTATACACCTGATCCACAAGAACGTCGAAATTACTGTAGTACATCTGCGAGTTTTCGATCACATATCCGTAGAGGGCGCGAGGCTGTTTCTCGTGCACGGCTCTACAGAGCGCTTCGGCCTGATTCTCGTCCTTCACCACGAAGCGGAGACATTCGTGATTCTTTGTAAAGAATACAGCCTGATGGATCGGCTTACTGTTGACCTGGTTGACCTTGTTCGGATACATCCAGACTACGTCCGCGATCGTCAGGATCTGCGGAGTCATCGTTGCGGTGACGACATGCTTGTCGCTAACATAGATCGAGCCGAACTGCAGAAGCGGCGTTTGGAACTCGGCATCAAGATCTGAAGAGGTCAGAGACTCTCTGGCGAGACGGCTGTCGATCTTCTTTAAGTGCTTCTTACTAAATGACATCAGGATGAGTCCGAGACCACAGACAAGCAGTACGAGCTCGAGGAAGATATACAGACTCGCTTCACTCAAGAGGACTTTCTGCATCGGTACCATGACGAACATCTTGTCGGCGACCTGGTTTCGGACAGAAGCCGGAGCCTGCGCCAGATCGAAATACTCGTTCAGATAAACCATGGTCTTCGGATTGATATCGTCGATATATCCCCGGCAGTTGATGCTCTCCTTAAGAAGAGATTCATCCCCGGTCTCGAGGTATTCCCACGTCTGCTCCATGACCTTATCCGCCTTCGATTCGAACTTCTTCGGCATATACACGATGAGGTACGCATCGTTACCGTCCTCGTCTTCGGCCGGGCACAGATAGAATCGGCCGTCCGAGTTCTCGGCGAACCAGTCATAGATGGAGTAGGTCTTGCCACGGTAGAACTGGTCATTCTTGTACGAATCGGTCGGCGTGGCAAAGACGTTCTTGCTTGCCAGATAGTACTTCGTGTGCTGCGGCAGAAGACCGATCGCAATCAAAATGGCGAAGACGATACAGACCAGGCCGCCGATGATCTTGGCACTTCTGTTGGCGTTATTGATTTTCTTGATAATAGATGTCTGACTCATATCCGTTCCTTCCGGGAAATCACTGAGAAGAGAAGCCGGGGCTTCTGGAAGTCAGGGTTTCCTAGTTCGTGTTTCTGTTTTTCTTTGTCCTTGTGAAAAGTACTTAATCAGTATATCATATTAAGGTACGGGTCGGCTGTGTAAATGCCCTCAGCGACCTGTCTGATAAAGAGAGGACCAGGATCTGAGAAAATGGATGATTTCAACATAAATCCCGCAGAGGGACAACCGCTACAGCCAAGCGGCCCGGAGATGCCATCTCCTGCACTGCAATCTTCGGCATTTGCACCGCAGCCGCAGGCTTTTGTGCCACAGACGACACCAAGGACAAGCGGACCGCTTCCGCCTTTTACCGCGCAGGAGATCCGCTCCTTCCGCCACAAGGCCGAGATGCCGATCTACACCGCGATGGTGGTCTTTAACGTTTTCGTTATTGCATTTGCAGTTGTTGCCTCGATACTTGCCTTCTTCGATATTGGTCCCCTGACGGGAACGACCGGTGCGATGTTCAACCAGCTCATCCTGGGGATCCCGGCTGAGGCGTCTGCACATGTCGAAGTCCTCTTCATACTGATCGCGCTTCCTTTTGTCCTGCTTTTTGCCGTGTACCTGTACTACGCGCAGTATCGTGCCAATGCCATCCGCATCACGGAGAAGAACTTCCCCGAGATCTATGAGGTCGTTGAGGACTATGCAAGAAGACTGGGCCTAAAGAAAGTCCCGAAGATCTACCTGACGCAGGAAAACGGTGTCATGAATGCATTTGCGACCTTTATTCTGAGAAGACAGTATATCGTTCTTTTAACGGACCTCTTTGAGGTAGCCTATCTCGAGCACCATGATCTTAACAGCATCAAGTTCATCATCGGACATGAGATGACGCATATCCGTCTTCGTCATGCTACTTTCTCCTATAACATGAGTATTCTTTTCGCGAACTATATCCCGATCCTTTCCAATGCGCTGTCGCGTGCCCGTGAGTACAGCTGTGACCGCGTCGCCCAGCATCTCGTAGGTGTCAGCGGCATCGAGCCGATGCTCGCGCTCATCGTCGGCAAGCACCTCTATAAGAAGGTTGACATCGAGGACTACGTCAAGCACTGCCGTGAGACACGCGGATTCTTCGTATTCCTCGTGAATCTTCTGAGTTCGCATCCGATCATGCCGAAGCGTATCCAGGCGCTTCTTCGTGATCACGGTTCCGGAAGACTCTTCTTCTGATTGATAGAAGGGTGAGCATCCCGGCGGCGCAGAGATATAAACTCTGGTGCAGGCGGGCTTTCGGAAATGAAAATCACCCATTCATGCAATTTGAATAAAATCAACTTGCAAAAACACAAAAGCCGAATGAAAAAGTAGAAAAACGAAAATTAGCGTTGACAAGCGCTCTCGAAACCTATTAACTATATACATGCGCAAAGACGTGCAAAGCGAAAATTTGCAAGCAGGAGGAACAAATCATGAAAAATATCGCGCTGAGTGACAAGAGTAATCTTCTGGAACAGGATCCTTATCAGTATACGCTGCAGGATGTTGAGAAGCCGGAACTTTTCCGTGAACTGTTCCCGTATGCCGAAGTACCGAAAATCGCCTACAACTACCGGAAAGTTCCGATGAACATGCCGGAGAATATCTATATCACCGATACGACTTTCCGTGACGGACAGCAGTCCCGTGCACCGTATACCACGGAGCAGATGGTCGAGATCTATAAGATGCTGCACCGCCTCGGCGGTCCGAAGGGCATCATCCGCCAGACCGAGTTCTTCGTCTATTCGGATAAAGACCGTCAGGCTCTCGAGCAGTGTATGGCTCTCGGATATAAGTTCCCGGAGATCACGACCTGGATCCGTGCGACCAAGTCTGACTTCGCGCTTGTCCGCAACATCGGCATCAAGGAGACAGGTATTCTGGTGTCCTGCTCCGACTACCATATTTTCAACAAGATGGGTCTTACCCGTAAGCAGGCCCTCGACAAATACATCGGTATCGTGACCGACGCGATTGACGCAGGACTTCGTCCGCGCTGCCACTTCGAGGACATCACCCGTGCCGACTTCTACGGCTTCGTCGTACCGTTTGCCACGGCCCTGATGAGACTTTCCGAAGAAAGCGGTATTCCGGTCAAGATCCGTGCCTGTGATACGATGGGCTACGGCGTACCGTTCCCGGGCGTTGCTCTTCCGAGATCTGTTTCGGGTATCATCTATGGTCTTCAGCACTATGCGGGTGTGCCGTGCGAGATGCTCGAGTGGCATGGACACAACGACTTCTACAAGGGCGTCGTAAACGCTTCGACAGCATGGCTCTACGGTGCACAGGCCGTAAACTGCTCGCTCCTCGGCATCGGTGAGAGAACAGGTAATGTACCGCTTGAGGCGATGGTCTTCGAGTATGCCCAGCTCCGCGGTACGCTCGACGGCATGGATTCCCGTGTGATCACGGAGATCGCCGATTACATCTCCAGAGAGACCCACTACGAGCTCCCGCCGATGACACCTTTTGTCGGCAAGAACTTCAACGTAACCAAGGCAGGTATCCACGCCGATGGCCTCCTGAAAGATCCGGAGATCTATAACATCTTCGATACCGAGGCTCTCCTTGATCGCCCGCCGCTTGTCGCAGTCAGCAACGTGTCCGGTCTGGCCGGTATCGCATGCTGGATCAACAACTACTACCGACTCGCCGGTGAGAGCGCTGTCAGCAAGAAGGATCCCTTTATTGCGAAGATGAAGGAATGGATCGACGAGCAGTACGCCGGCGGCCGTGTCACCGTAATCTCAGATGAGGAACTGGTGCATCTCTTTGAAGAAACGGCGCCGGATGTGTATCAGAAAGTAGCCCGTCCGAAGGTATAATATTGTCCAATGACGCAGGATGTCCATAAGCGCTTGAATACAAGAACGCTGATCCTTATGGGATGTTTTCTTGTCGCGCTCGGACTCCTGCTCTTTTTTTCTTTTTCGCAACTTCGACTGGCGGATCGTATCGCACATATTAAGTATACGAAGGTTTCCAGCCCGGAAGATCTTCAGGCCATGCGCGATGATCCTTCTGGTAAATATGTCCTGACGAAAGATATCGATATGTCTGGCCAGAGCTGGACGCCGTTTACTTTCTCCGGTGTTCTGGACGGAAACGGGTACACCATTTCCAATCTCTCCATCACCGGAGCCGGAAGTGCCGTGCGTGACACATACGACGGTAACATGAAGAAGTACGAGACCGGCTTTACCGGATTCTTCGATTCTCTTGAGGGCGGGCAGGTAAGAAACCTCACGTTCTCCAATATCGAAGTGACTGCCGAGTCGGATACGCCGTTCTTCGCCGGTACGATCGCCGGCTATATGGATCAGGCTACGATCTCGGACTGTAAGGTAGATGGCAGCGTCATGCTTCGTGCTCATGACCGGATGTTCGGTGTGGGTGGTTTAGTCGGTTACGGAAATGGCCGGATCGAGAACATCGAGATCACCATTACGCTTGTTTGCATCGATACGGACAGAGAGACAAAGGACGAACAGTTCATGGGCGGGATCTGCGGTGCCGGATATCCGGATCTCCTCTCCTGCTATGTGGAGATCGACGGGTATGCTTCCGAGCACGGATATGCCCATAACGGCGGTGTACTGGGCATGTACGAGTTTTATCCGGAAGGAATCTCCCATGAAGGGATCTGTAAAGATAACGTGGTATTTGGAAAAATAACGTTTTTCGAGGATAATGAGGACAGAAGAGCTTACTGCGAACCTATCGTTGGGGAGACGGTAGATTCGATCACAACGTTTGACGGAAACGGCGAGAGTTTCCAGCGTGATGAGGTGTTTAACTATGATGTCGATCTGCTTCCGCAAAAATAGGATCCTTCCTATTCTGGCCTGCCTGGCTCTGGCCTTTTCTTTTACCGGTTGTAAGAAGAAAGAACTGCCCGTCTTTTCCGGGACCACTGCGATCGAGGCAGAGGACTGTCTGGTTTCCCACTCCGGCATTTCTAAAAACGATGCTTTTGGAGGGGGAAAGGCCGTAAGTGGAATCGACAATGAAAAAAGTGAAGTATCTTTCCGCTACGATGCTTCGCAGAGCGGATACTACGATCTTACCATCGATTATAGTAATGACGGAGAGGCCGTATTACTCGGACTGTTCGTCAACGGTCACTTCTTTAAACAGGTCGAATACCCGCAAGGAAAGGGAACGGTTACGGAGACGATCTTCCTGGATAAAGGGCTCAACCCTGTCTCTTTCCGCTATCTTCCCGGCGATGGAAGCCCGATTCTGGACCGCTTCACGATTACTTCCAGTTCGAAGCATATCTCTATGGTCGTCGTTCCGCATGAGGATGACGAGATCCTGGCGTTTGCCGGTTCGATCCAGCAGATCCTGAAACGAGGTGATATCGTGAAGGTGGTGCTCCTGACTAACGGGGATTTCTTTGATATTGATCTTTGCACCGTCCGTCTCCGGGAGAGTACACGTGCGCTGGAACTTCTGGGTGTGGACAAGACGGATATCTACGTCATGGGTTACGGCGATCTGGTCGTCGAGAGCCTGTATCTGGCGGAAAACCCGGAAGACATTTTCCTCGGCTATAACAACATGACGTCCACCCGTGCAGACCCGGAGATGAATATGTATGAATACCATCTTCTGGATACGGGAGAAGTCGGGAAATACAGCCGCGACCATTTCCTCGGGGATCTGACGAATGTCATCCGGACATGCCGCCCTGATGTGGTCTTTACCACATCGGAATTCGAGTGGCATCCGGATCACGCATCTACCTTCCGCTTCGTGCGGGATATCCTGGCTTCCTTAAGCACGAGCTGCGATTATCACCCGGTTCTCTGTGAGAGTGTCGTGCATGGGGAAGAAGAGGAATGGCCGGAAGAACTCGAATTCCGTGAGGACGGAACGCCGATCTATAAGGAATTCAGTAATCCGTTCCCGACTATGGAAACGACGCTCTCGTGGGACGAGGTCACTAAAATCACGCTCACGGATGAAGAACTCGCGCTGAAGTATCAGGCAATCGGAGAATTCGACTCGCAGAACAACGGCGGGAAGAATTATGATGGCAACAGCAAATTTAACTATGCTTTCTGTAAGCGCGACGAATTCTACTGGACGTTCCAGTATTAAGCTCCGGCTTCCTTTTTTCTTCTGTAGTGTCCTTCGGTAACGATCAATCCGGCAAGCATCAGTAGACCGAATATACTTATGGCGATTCCGGCTTTCTTATATGGGACGTCATAGTGCATCTCGATGACATTCTTTCCGTTCTCAAGAGGAATGGAATAGAGCGTGCTTCCTATAAGATCCGGCTCGATCTTCTTGCCGTTTCGTGTGACCGACCAGCCCTTTTCTACAGGAATTGAGGTGAAAAGGCTCTGTCCGCTTGTTCCTTCGACTTCAAATCGTCCATATCTGTCACGAAGCTCCATATTTGTGCAGGCATTCGCACGGAGTGAATCCGTTACTTCTTTCAGTTTCGAAAGATCCAGGAAGTAGAACTGCACGTCTGTGACCTGGGGAGTCTCGTCTGCCGTTTCCTCAGAGGATTCATTGAAAACGAGCTGCAGCTTGACTTTTCCCTCCGCGACGCAGTCGCCGGTGTATACGCGGATGAGCTTCGGAGCCATAAAGTACGAGTAAACCGTGTACATCTCGTCATTTCTCAGAATCTTCGAGCCAATCTTGGAAGTGGAGGTGGGGAAGTTCGCATAGAGGATATAGTCCCCGGAGGAAACCTCGTCAGGTAGTGAAACAAAAAAGGTGTTTGCCCCTTCTTCTTGAGCGGCCTCTTCGTAGTCAGCAGGGACAAACATGTCTGCAGAGTACCCGGAAAGATGACTGTAAAGGTCGTTGACGTAAAGCACAGGGGCAGTGGAGGAACTCTCATAGGAGCCGGTTCCGTCATAGACAAAAGCAACAGGCAGCGCGTATGGATTCGTGTAGATGTCTTTGAATCCGGTTAATCCGCTTGTGTAGATGAGCCCTGTGGTATTCGGGTCACCTGCCGGAAGGATCACGTAACGGACGCCGAGAAGACTGTCCAATGCGAGATTTTCGAAAGACGTGTTGGTGATGGTATCACTATGCGCGCAGTAGCCGCCCCGATCCAGGAAGAATACCGTGTCTTCGTCCGGATCTGATACGAAAGAAGCGATGGAGTGGAAACGGTAGGCCATCGGCTCGTTATAGGAGGCGGGCTGATCGTTGTGAATGCCGTGGTAGGTGGTCTGGACAACGCGGTAGAACGAATCCTCCTCCGGGAGGTTTTTAAGAAGCGTCAGCTCATTTCTGGCATATTCCGTGGTGGCATCGCCGTTATCCAGAGAGTAAAACCACCCGAGGAAGAGCTGTCCTGCCGCAAGATCGACCAGAACGATGACGGCGAGAAGTCCGCAGAAGATATTCCGGAAGACAGGCTTTTTTCCATAGTGGAGAATCAGAGCCATCGCGATCACGGTAAGTGACGGGAAGAGGAGCTTACATAACATCGGGACGGTATCAAAGTCCAGACCGGTATGGAAAAGATCTCTCATAATTGCAGCAAATACGATGTCGGAAGATTTGTCGAGGGTGATCTTGGAAAATAAAATGACCAGAAGAAGATACACGCCGGTGGAAAGAAGAGGGAGCGATGCTTTTGTTTGCGTCCTTTCTTTACTCAGATAATACTCTGCGGCCAGATAGATCAGAACGAAGGAACCGATATACGAATACCGGTACCAGTAAGATTCGACGATGCGCAGAAGAGAGAATAGAGCCACCAGCGGCTGCCAAACGTAGGTGAGCACAGTAAACAGAAGAAGACCGCCGTAGGTGAGTTTTTCTTTTCTGGTTTTTGTCGATGCCGTAAAGAGAAGAATGGTGCCGATGAGGGCAAAACTTCCTGCAAAAAGACTGGCGGTGCCCTTTACACTGATCATGCCGAAAGAGTATGTTGCCACTACGTCGGTAACAGAACCGATCATGCTCAGGTTCTTGAGAAGGGAAAGTCCTCCGCTGCCGTGAGAACGGCCCGACAGCATCATGAGCGTCGGAAGAAGGAGGGCCGCGGAGAGCAAAACGGCGCATATACCGGAAACGGCAAAATGAACGAATGTAAAGAGGATGTGGTTTCTTTTGCTCTTCGGATCGGGATTGTCTTTGGAGGATACCTCGATACCGGAGACATACCGGCGGATCAGATCGAAGACCATCCAGAAACAAGCGAACATCAGGTCGACGATGCCGGAATACCAGTTAAAACAGATCGCCAGTGCGGAAGATACGATGAATAATGTGCTTCTCTTTCCGGAGGTGATCTTCTCGCAGCCCGCGAGTATCAGAGGAAGCATGTAGGCGCCATCGAGCCACATGGTGTTACTGCTCTGGGCGATAAGAAAATGACCGAGACCATAGGAAACGGAAAGCAGGATCGTGGCACATATGGCAGAACGGTCGAGCGTGCGGTGTTTACGGAGAAGGTAGTACACCGTGAACACGGATGCGAGTATGGCTTTGACCGAGAAAATGACATTCATGAATAACGATGTCTGGGCTTTGTTGAAGAAGACGATCAATAGCGATACCGGCGAGGAAAGGTAGTAGGTAAACACTGCGAAGTTGCTGCCGCCTAGAGACTTCGAGAAGGAAAAGTCTATGGAAGCTTTTCCGGCAAGTACATCCTTGTACCAGGCGAAGAGATCGACCATCTGGTGCTGTCCGTCACTGTAGATCAGGGCGCGTTCGCCAAAAGGAGCCAGTCCGAGTATGGCAAAGATCGGGATGATGATACCTACGGTAAGTGCGGCAGCAATCAGGTAAATAGCAGTTTTCTGCTTGATCGATAGCGTCGTTGTTTCTGTTTCGGTTGGTTTCATCGTCCCTCCATGCGTCTTCGCCGCTTACTTGTCTATTGCGCTGGTGGCTACGATACCGGGTATTACTTCTTCGCCGACGGAGACCGGGGCGGTAAGGATGGTGTGATGGATCGTATCAGCGCATTTGCGGATGCTTTCTTTCGGAATTTCACTTTTTGATTTTACACTTATTCGACCGATCGTGCCATCTTCTTTCCGCACACGGATCGTGGTAGTCAGCGTGCGCATGGGATGGGTGATCTCGTTGATGGCGTATTCCTCGCCTCGCGGGCAGGAATTGCCGGAGACAACGGGGTTCTCGCCCAGTGTGACACAGAGGTCGCAGCCACGAGGACAGATGATGCAGGTCATACGCCGTACGGCCTTATCTGCGTCAGCTGTGGCGGAAACGGCGCCGCTCCCCGAAGTGGGATGAGAATCTCCCGTATCGGATGACCCGCTTCGTGCGAGCGCCTCGGCGGCAGCCGGATCGATCGGTTTTACGACTTTTCCCGGGAAGACGGTCGGGTTATCGATCGCTTCCTGAGAAGTGGACTCTGCCTGACCTGCCGCAAAGAGTGCGGCCGCCTTTCCGGCTGCGATGGATTCTTTCGTTACATTGTCTGCCAGATCATGGACGTGTAGGACATTTCCGCAGGCGAAAACACCGGATGCAGAAGTCTCGAGGGAAGAGGAGGAGAAAGGACCACCGGTCTTCGGGTTGATGGAAATACCGGCCTTTCTCGACAGTTCGTTCTCGGGGATCAGACCACAGGAGAGAAGGAGTGTATCGCACTCGATCTCGCGCTCGGTCCCGGGGATCGGTGTGTATTTGTCATCGACCTCGGACACGGTGATGCCGGTGAGACGGTCTTTTCCGTGGATCGCGGTGACGGTTTGACGAAGATAAAGCGGGATGCCATAGTCTTGCAGACATTGTGTGATGTTTCGGGCCAGGCCTCCCGGCTGCGGGGCGATCTCGATACAGGCGAGCACCTCGGCGCCCTCTAAGACCATACGGCGTGCCATGATGAGTCCGATATCACCGGAACCTAAGATGACGACCTTTCTACCGACCATATAGCCGTCGATGTTGACATAATGCTGGGCAAGACCTGCGGTCATGACGCCGGCCGGTCTCGTGCCCGGAATGGCCAGTGCGCCTCGTGCTTTCTCACGGCACCCCATCGCGAGGATCACGGCCTTCGCCGTGATCTCGAAATAGCCGTCTTTATTGTTCATGGCATAGATGGTGTTGATGCGTTTTTTCTCGAACTTGTCTAATTCCAAATTGTACACGTCTTTTTCCGTTTTGAAATCCGCGACAAAGGTGTCGAGAAGGATCTCCACTCCCGGCGCATCGCGCTTTAATTCTTCGATTGCGCGGTGGGCGTATTCGGGTCCCGTAAGTTCCTCACCGAAATGAGAGAGGCCGAAGCCGTTGTGGATACACTGATTCAGAATACCGCCGAGCTTGGTGTCACGCTCGATCAGAAGGATGGACCTGCAGCCGTTTTCGTAAGCACTCTTGGCAGCAGCGAGACCTGCTGGACCACCACCGATGACAACGATATCGTAGTTTCTCATACGTCCCCCTCCTTTTCCGTTGATGAGCCTTCTTCGGAGTTTTCCTTCGGAGAATCGTCCGGATCGGCCTCTGCTTCACGTCGGAAGAAAAGATTCGAGCCGTTTCCGTCCTGACGGAGGAGAAGGTGTATCTCCCTGGGATCAAGTGGGAAGTCCTTCTCGGATAAGGCTCCCGAGAACATCTTGGCGTCTTCTTCCGGAAGCTTCATGGAGGCAAGACGGGAGAGCTGTTCTTTCTGGTAGGTAAGGATCATCTCGACGATTCTCGGCCCGCAGAAACCACCCTGACAGCGGCCCATTCCGGATCCGACACGGCGCTTCACGCCATCGAGCGTATAAGGCGGGATGGGGCTTAATAGTGCGTCCCGGATCTCGCCCTCGGTCACTTCCTCGCAGCGGCATACGATCCGCCCGTAGGCCGGATCTCTTTTTACAAGGATCTCGCGCTTCTTGTTATCCATGTCCCGGAAATGAACCTTGCTTCTTTTGAGATAATATCCCGGATAGTGTTCTCCGTTTGGTTCGATATCATCGCCTTTCTCGAAAAGACTCACGCCGCTTTTCTTTAGAAGTTCGACAACATACGGGCCGATGGCCGGACTGCACGCCAGTCCCGGGGACTTGATCCCGGCGGCTTCAAAGATGCCTTTTTTACCGGGGATCTCGCGGATGATGAAATCGTCCTGATCGGAATTGGCACGGATGCCGGAGAAGTTTCGGACGTTATCACGCCATGAGATACCGCTTACGGAAAGCGCGGCTTTCTGCTTGATCTCAGAGAGCTTCTCCGATGTGGTGGCGGTATCTTCGCTTCCGCTTTCCAGAACTTCCGAGGTCGGTCCGCAGATGAGATTGCCGTGCACTGTCGGTGATACGAGAACGCCTTTTCCTTTCTCGTTCGGACACTGGAAGATAACATGGTCGACTCGGGAACCTTCGGACTTATCGAGAAGGAAGTATTCGCCCCGGGTAGGGACGATCGTAAAATCCGGTGCGGCCAGAAGTCCGTGTACGGTGTCGGCATGGATGCCACAGGCGAGGATCACATTATCGGCTTCAAAAGTGTCCAGTGTCGTTTCGATCGTATAACGGCCGGAAGAGTCGGGATCTTCGTTTTCACGGATCACCGTGACTTCCGCGTTCAGGAAGATATCACCGCCGTTTCTTACAAAAACTTCGGCCTGCGCAAGACACAGCTCCCAGGGATTTACGATGCCGGCGGAAGGAGCATAAAGTGCAGCGACCTCTTCTTCGGATACGCCGGGCTCCATCGCGCGGAGTTCCTCCTGATCGAGAATACGTATATCGGGAACGCCGTTTTTGATACCACGATCCAGAAGTTCGGAGAGAAGTGCTTTTTCCGCATCGGAGAAAGCAAGGACCAGGGAACCGCAGCGGCGGAAGGGAACGGACAGATCCTCGCAGAGTTTCTCGCAGAGGCGGTTGCCCTCGACATTGAGCTTCGCCATGAGAGTTCCCGGCTTCGGGTCATAGCCGGCATGGATGATTGCGCTGTTGGCGCGGGTCGCACCCATGGCTACATCGTTATTCTTATCGAGGAGGGCGACGGAAACCTCATAAGGGACGAGGTTGTAGGCGATCGATGTGCCTACGATCCCGGCGCCGACGATGACGATATCGTATCTCATAGGAACCTCTTTCCCGGACGGATGCTCCTTCTTGGGGAAATCACTTGTCCGCAAGTATCATGTAACTATTTTACTACATTCGGAAGACGGAGAGACGGCGTGAAGGGGAAAAGTCGGGAGGCTTCTAAATTGACATTAGGACTTCAAATCATTATACTTTTGTGTGCTATCTATTATATGCGCGTATGTGCGCGGTGAAAGAGGAATCAATCATGCGAGTATCTAAACTTTTCATGTCTACCCAGAGAGAAGTACCTTCTGATGCCGAGATCGTGAGCCATCAGCTCATGCTTCGTGCCGGCCTGATGCGTAAGGCCGCTGCCGGTATCTATTCATATATGCCGATGGGCTATCGTGCATACCGTAAGGTCGAGGCCATCGTCCGCGAGGAGATGGACCGCGCGGGTGCCCAGGAGCTCATCATGCCGGCTGTTCTTCCGGCGGAGACCTACATGGCTTCCGGCCGTTGGGAGAAGTTCGGTCCGGAGATGTTCCGTCTGAAGGATCGTGGCGGCCGTCAGTTCTGCCTCGGTCCGACGCACGAGGAGCCTTTCACCGAAGCCGTTAGAGATACGATCCGTTCTTATCGTAATCTGCCGGTTACCCTTTACCAGATCCAGCACAAGTATCGTGACGAGAAGCGCCCGAGATTCGGTGTCGTCCGTTCCCGTGAATTCGTCATGAAGGATGCTTACAGTTTCGACGTAGACGAGGCCGGTCTCGATAAGTCCTACCTCATCATGAAGGAAGCGTACTGCAAGATCTTCGACCGCTGCAACCTCGACTACATCCTCGTTGATGCCGATTCCGGCGCGATGGGTGGTTCCGGTTCCCAGGAGTTCATGGTGAAGTCCGCAGTCGGTGAAGACGCGATCGCTTACTGCCCGGATTGTGATTATGCTGCTAACGAAGAAAAAGCACCGTGCCCGGAACTTCCGAAGGCTGAGGGCTTCGAGATGCTGCCGATCGAGAAGATCGAGACACCTCACGTAAAGACTATCGAAGAGCTCATGGAGTTTATGCACTCCGAGCCGACCGCATTTGCGAAGACGATCCTTTACAACATCGACGGTAAGATCGTCGCTGTTATGGTTCGTGGCGATCGTGAGATCAACGAGACCAAGCTCGGCAACCTCTTCGATGCAACAGAGATGAACCTTGCTTCCTTCGAAGAAGTCGAGCGTGTCACCGGTGCGGCTGTCGGTTTTGCCGGTCCTGTAGGACTGAAGGAAAAGGTCGAGGTCATCGCGGATTTCGAGGTTGCTGCGATGCAGAACTTCATCGTCGGTGCGAATGAGACCGACTATCACTTCAAGAATGTAAACTTCGGCCGTGACTTTACTCCGGACCGTGTTGTCGATATCCGCTGCGCCGTAGAAGGTGATCCGTGCCCGAAGTGCGGTAAGCCTCTGGCGATGTGCCGTGGTATCGAAGTTGGTCACATCTTCAAGCTTGGCACGAAGTACTCCGATGCACTCCACTGCATCTACCTCGACAAGGATGGTAAAGAGAACTCCATGATCATGGGCTGCTACGGTATCGGTGTTTCCCGTACACTGGCTGCGATCATCGAGCAGCATTACGATGAGAACGGTATCATCTGGCCGATGTCGGTCGCTCCGTATCAGGTCATCGTCGTGCCGACGACCTCTCAGGATGAGACCGTCGTGAAGATGGCGGAAGAAATCCACGATGCTCTCGAGAAGGCCGGTGCCGAGGTTCTGATCGACGACCGTGAAGAGCGTGCAGGCGTTAAGTTCAAGGATGCCGACCTCATCGGTATCCCGGTTCGTATCACTGTCGGCCGTAAGGCTGCAGAGGGCAAGGTCGAGTACAAGCTCCGTGCCGGTTCCGAAGTGATCGAGATGACTGCTGAAGAAGCGATCGCAGCAGCACTCAAGGAGATCGAGACCGCTAAGGCTTGATCTTATATCGCAATAACTATTTAAGAAAATAGCAGGGGGCGTCTTTTAGTAAAAGACGGCCCCTTTTGAATCTTTGGAAAAAATACCGGAAATCTTGTAACGAATCCTGATTTTTCTGCATACACATACGAGAAGCAAAGGAGGTGAGAAGTTGCAGTCTTTTGATGAAATCTATCAGCAGCACGCAAAGACCGTGTACAAGTATCTTCTGTCATTGACCTATCAGGCTGACCTGGCAGAGGAACTGACGCAGGAGACCTTTTATCAGGCGATCCGGACG
>JAFZVE010000003.1 GCA_017617995.1 Clostridiales bacterium | reverse complement strand
TTTGGAAACAGACAGACTGATATTGAGAGATTATTCTGCGGATGATATTGACGCATACTACCGTCTGAAGACGGACGAGCAGACGATGTATTATATGCAGGATATCAAGCTTGATTCCTTCGATGCGGCGAAAGAAGAGTTAGCGGACGTGCTGGCGGACATGGCAAAGGAAGACCGCAAGTTCTACTTCCTTCACATGGAGCTGAAAGATACGCATGAGCAGGTGGGAAGCATCGGATACACGGTTGTGGACAGAACGCCGGTCGGGAAGATCGTGCATCTGGGCTACTTTACTTACCCGAAATTCTGGGGAAACGGATACACTTCCGAAGCGTTAAGAAGCGTACTTGAATATGCATTCACGAAGGATGATGTATATCGCGTGACGACGGGCTGCCTTGCGGAAAACAAAGGCTCGGAGCGTGTCATGCAGAAGAACGGAATGATCAAAGAAGCCGAGCACAAAGATTATGAGTGGCACGACGAAAAAATGAAAGATCGCCTGGAATACAGACTTCTTAAATCTGAGTGGGAGAATTTGAACCGGTAGGAGTTGTTATGGAAACACAGGATATATATGAGGTCTGGAAAAAGGATGGAAGCGGTGTTCTTTCGGTTGAGCCGCTGATTCTTACAGCATGTAAAGAAGGAAAACTCGGGTCGGTCTTTTCGTATCCGGGTGGCGCGATCTATAAGACGGTGTTTACGTATCTGTGCGGAAAACCGGACGAGAAGATCATCTCGGAAAACCCGGAACTGATCTATAATTCGAGACTCGTATGCATGAGTTCGGAATGGGAAGAATACATCCGAAAACTTCCGATCAAGTTCATCCTTCGAAGAGAACTTATGAAGCCGCTTTGTGCTGTGTCTGATAAGAATTTGAAACCACTTCCGGAGGGGTACAGTATCGGTGCTTTTACGGAAGAAATCTTTGAAAAGCACCCTTTCGATCACGGAAGAGGATACGCGGATTATCAGGACTTTTCTAACAGAGCGGCCGGCGCGGTCGTGATGATTGACGGACAGGTCGTGTCTGCGTCATCGAGTTTTCTGACTTTAGAAGATCACGTGGAACTGGATGTGTTTACGGAACCGGAACACAGGGGAAAAGGACTTGCCGATCACTGTGTTTTCGAGATGCTCAGACAGAGCTACGATAAAGGATTTACTGTGCATTGGGACGCGCAGAATCCGATGTCATCGAAGATGGCGATCGGACACGGATTTATCCCGGAAACGGAATACGCTGTGTACTGGCTGGAGAAGTAGTTGGTGGTGTAGTAATGATTCTGATATTCGATTTTTTTGAGACGCTTCTGAACACAAGGAGCATGGATTTTAACCGTGGTCTTTATGTGTTCTGGGAGAACTACTACCAGGATAAATGTCCGTTCGCGGACATGAAGAAATACGGCGAGGATCTGTTTCAGGTGCTCCTGGAGAAGCATAGAAGCGGGGAAGAGTATCCTTTCGTAAAAGTGGAATTGCCGCTGTTTGCGAAGAAATTCGGTGGGGATAAAGTAGAGATGAGTGCGGAGGAAGAAGCGGATTTCCTGATGCGCTGTAATGAATTCGAACTGGATCCGGAGATCGAGAGATTTCTTCAGAAATGCAGCCAGTTGAATGTACCGATGTATGTACTGTCGAACAGTGGTTTTCGCGCAGAAGCACTTATGGAAGTGCTGAACAGATTCGGGATCGGAAAGTACTTTCTGCACCTGTGGTCCAGTGCGGATTTCGGCAAGATTAAACCCAGTAGAGAATTCTTCGAACTTGCGATTGAAACGGCGCTCCAGGAAAACCCGGACGAGGTCAGAGAAAACATCGTCTTCGTCGGAGATATCTACGATACTGATGTGGTCGGCGCACATAACGCCGGAATCAAACCCGCATGGCTCAACAAGAAGAACGAGAGTGATACGAACGGATGGGCAACATATAACTTCACATCGGCGGGCCAGCTGATGGAGATCCTTGAATAATGCTACTAAGGAGGAACGAAAATGAATGAGTTGTGTAAGATAATCAAAGATATGGTGAAACCGAATTTCCTCAACATAAGAACCTCTATCCAGGCTTATGACAGAGATGCTTTGTGCTGTGGCGCGCCTTGCTGGAGATGGGCTTTTCATGCCCTTCACTCGGCAGATAAATGGTTTATCAATCCGTGCGTATATGAGGAGCCGGAGTTCTATGAAGAAGGTTTGGATAATCCGGACAAGCCGACATCTGTGGTTCTATCCGATGAACAGCTTCTGGAGTATCTGGATCGAATCGAACAGAAGACATATGCGTATCTCGACTCGCTGACAGACGATATGCTCTATGAATGTCCTGAAAAATGTGAGCACACACGACTGGAACTGGTCCTTCGACAGTTCAGACATATTTCGTTTCATACCGGAATGCTTAATGGCCAGACAGCAGTAGCTACAGGAAAGTTCCCGATGTGGGTCTCACAGGCGGACAAATATGTTGACGACGGAATTCTATTTGGCAGATATCGTAAGGGTCAGGTAACAAAGTAAAAGCGCATATGAGAGCGGTAGTTGTGGAGTTTTTAGATGACAGGAATATACGATTGCTTCGGATACGGGCCTGGTTACGATGTGCCCTTTAAAGAAAGATATAAACTGATCAGAGCGGCGGGCTTTGACTGTGTCATGCTGTGGTGGAGCGATCAGTTCGGACGTGGTGAGGGGTTTGAAAAAGACGCGGATCTGGCACGGGATGCCGGACTTCAGATCGAGAATATGCATGCACCTGTTCATGAACAGAATGCTTTGTCTCAGGACGATGAGCAGGGGAAAAGTGTTCTGCATGATTACCTGAAATGCGTTGGAGATTGTCAAACGTATCAGATTCCGACAGTTGTGATCCATCTTCCTGACGATGAGTTTCCGATCAATGATCTTGGCTTTGAAAGGCTTAATAGAATCGTCGAAAAAGCCGGAGAACTGGACGTGCAGATTGCGTTTGAAAACCTTCGCAACATCCGAAATCTGGATGCTGTACTTAGCCGTGCAACTTCTTCGCATGTCGGTTACTGTTACGACAGTTGTCATCACATCAACTACGCGCCGGACACGGATCTTCTGAACTTATATGGAAACCGTCTCAAAGCCATACATCTTCAGGATAACGGAGGATCACATAATCAGCATCAGCTGCCGTTTGACGGAAACGTGGGCTGGCCTGTGGTTATGGAAAAACTGAAGAGGGCGGGATATAGTGGTGCAATCACGCTGGAACCGATGAACTGGGACTATACAAACATGGATATCCGGGACTTTTTGAAACTGGCGCAGGAGCGGGCGAAAAGGCTGGAGCAGATGATGTAAACAGATTTCCACTTTGTTCTTGCAAAAGTAGCGCTAAATGAAGAAAATGATAATGAACAGAACATATATCTGCGTCGATGTGTAGCGCGAAAGGGAACAAAATGGGACTGTTTGATTTTCTGAAAAAAGGGAATAAAAAGCCGGAGTATAGATTTGATAAAGAATACGGTTTTGTTTCTTCTTTGTTTAACAGCGCGGTTTCTGTCAGCGCCACGAATGTTTCCGAGGAGTATATTAAGAACTGCATTGATTTCATCCAGAATCCGGATGATGCGCAGATCGATCTTCTGGTAAAAGAATCGATCCGATACTATCAGGAATTCATCGAGATTTCAGGTTCCGACACAAGTATGCCGGAGGATATAGAAGGACGGGAAATCCTCAAGTACATCACTCCGAAAGTCATGTACATCGGTAACGACGATGAGGAACCAGAGAAGATGGAATTCATAGTAGAATGTGATTGTAAATGGGAACCGGAGCATGGACTGGAGATCATCGTTTACGATAAGAAAATCATCCATGTTGGCTCTTATGATGGTGACATCGATTACTGGAAGGAAGAATACCTGAAGGAGGGTTGAGCATATGTTGTACATAAAAGAACATCAGATCCAGAAGATCCTCGATATGATAAACGGTAAGATCCCGGAAGATCCTGTCCTTCAGGATATGAAAGCCTTCTTTAAGGAAGAGTTCGGAATAAATATCTTCGATTATATCTGCGAACGTGCAAGGACCGGGCTACTGCGTATGCGTATCGTGGTGTGGGATGGAAGGGATCAAAGGCCTTTTTTCTGCAGACCGGACAGAGAACTCGAGAATATGATCAAAGACAGATTCAGCCGTGCATGTAGAGAGCACGGCCTGAATACAGAATACTATGACCCGAAGGATTATTTCTCTGTCGTAACGCCTCTCAAACATGAGGTGGAACAGATGCTGATGAACAAGGAGATGATGAATAAGATCTCGGCGTTGCTTCGCACTTTCCCTGAAGTGAAGAGCCATCGCTTCTCTATACCTACTGTCCATGTTTTTTATGCGACAGATGCAGATATCGAAAACTATGAGAAAAACGGATTATCGAAGAAGATCTCTGATGCGATCAGTGATCTTCTCGGAAGCGTCCCGGGGCTGGAAGGCCGAAGAATGGGGGATGTCCGGTTCTCGAGTCTTGAAGAATTTGAAGGAAGATACAAAGGGAATTTCTACGGATTCTGGCTGGATCACTGATAGAACCCTTTATCGGTTTACGATTCCCTCCATATTACCAGCGCATCGGTTCCGGCATCTCTCGGGGCACTATCTGAATACGTCACCAGCCATGTTTCGTTCGGGGAGACGGAGATGCTGCGGATCATGGTGCGCGTATCCGGCGGAGTTAAGGTCTTCTTCTCGACTGCACCGTTCTTAAGTTCATAAATGCCCTGTACGTCCTGATCCGGTTCAGCCTGTCCCAGATCAAAGTAATAGAAGAACGGCATGCCGCTGCCTCTCGAAAGGGAATAGTTGTCGTCTGCCGCGAATAGATTCTTACCGGTCTGAAGATCCAAAAGTGCCCGTGTGACGGCAAAGTTTTCGTAGTAGAGATAGCGGTCTTCCCATACGGCAAAACCACTTACGATCATGCCGATCTCGGCTTTCTCATCGTAGGGTGAGGCCACACCGTGATATTCTTCCGAGAAGATGAGCTCTCTCAGAGAGCGTTCGGAAGTTTTCGTATACGCGGTATCGTACGTATCCAGATACAGCTCATCCGGATTTCCGCTCTTGACTGTAAGCCTGAGCAGATAGAGGTGTTCTGCGTCTGTATATACGCCGCGGAGGGACTCGGTGTTCTCTCCGTCGGAAGGGAAGGACAGGATTTCCTGAAGCGTGCCGGAAGAAGAATCAAATTCGAGGACTTTATCGCACTTCGGAGATCCAAACTCATGGACCAGGATCAGTACTTTTCCGTTCGCAGCTGTCATGGCCGCATAGGGAGAGGCATTTTCAGAAACAAGGACCTTTTCCATCTTTTCGTTTTTGAGGTCAAAGGACAGGAGCCAGAGCGAATCTGGTTCTTCGTCGTTGGGGTTTCCGGTCAGGGCCAGAGTATAGACGATCCCGTCCATCTCCACGCGGGAATAGATCGTCTCATAACCCTGTTCTTCCAGTGTGCCCAGAAGGATATCTTTTCCATCCGATTCACGGAAGAGATGGTACTGCGCGGTGGCCGTTGCTTGGTATTCGGCCGGCACAAAAATACTGTAGAAGACACCCTCATCTGCGGCGCTGGCGCTCGCACGACCGTCGATCCGGCCAAGCAGGTTTCCATCCTTAGCCAGAATCTCACTATAGTAAGGAGGCTCGCTTTCCGGTGTGCCGGAATTCGGATCCTCTGACGCATCCTTCTCGGAAGCCTGAGGGTTCTTTGACGATGATGTATCTTCTTTCTTGGACTTACATCCGCTCGACATACAAATGATAAAGGTGAAAGCAAGTAGAATACTGATTATCTTACGCATATTGGATTCTCCTGAATCTGTGTTTTTGTCTTTCACTTATATAGACGGAATACTTCGTACGAACGTCACGCGAAGTTTGAAAGTATTATATCACTCGTCTAGAAAACCCATAAAACGGGAGTGAAGATGTATAATTTTACTGTGGGCATAGAAACAGATTTATGCTCCATGGATGTTGATAAGAGAAAACAAAAGGCAGGAAGCTATGAAAAAGATTGGACTTGTTGGTGGTACAGGACCGGAATCCACGGTAATGTACTATAAAAAACTGAATACGGAAATCGATGCACTTACCGGCGGAAAACAGATGCCGGATATCGCCATCGAAAGCGTGGATTTCAGGAAAGCCTGGGACTACGTAACGAAGGGTGAATACGAGCTTCTCGCGGATTACCTTTATGAGAAGATCGACTGTCTGATCCGGGGCGGTGCGGAGGTGATCTCGCTGACTGCGGGAACGATGCATATCGTTTTTGATGAGCTCGAAAAGAGAACGGAAAGACCGCTTGTGAGCATCCCGAAAGTCGTCTGCGAGGAGATCGTCTCGAAGGGCATAAAGAAGGTCGGTCTTCTCGGCACGATCTTCACGATGGAGAAGGACTATATGAAGAAAGATCTTCGAAATGCCGGTGTTCAGGTATTCGTCCCGAACGAGCAGGAAAGACAGCTTATCGGGAAGAGGATCTTGGAGGAGCTCGAACTCGGTATCATAAAGGATTCTACTTTAAAAGAACTGACGGACATCATCGAGAGAATGAAGAACGAAGACGGGATCGAAGGCGTGATCCTGGGATGCACGGAACTTCCGCTGATACTGAATTCCGGGAACTGTCCGGTCGCATGCTTTGATACAGTGGAGATCCACTTAAGAAGTCTGATCCGACTTGCGATGTGATCCGATAAGGAATGGTATGTTATGAATCATGAAGAGATTAAAATCTGCGAGGAACGCATCTCGGCAGAAGAATACATCGAGTTTCTGAAGAGGACGGATCTGGGATCACAGTATCCGAAGGAGCGTTTCTATGAGAGGATCCCGAAGCTTGTGAACACGGTGACGATCAGCCTGGTGGCGAGAAACGAAGAAGGGCTCGTCGTAGGAGTGCTTTTCGCGCTGACGGATTACTGCTACTGGCTCTACACCACGGACCTGGGTGTGGACAGAGACTATGAGCGACAGGGAATCGCGACGAAGATGATGAAAATGGCGCATGAGCTGGCCGGAGGCGAGAAGGATATCGCCGTGTATCTGATCGCAAATGAGGATGCCATTCCTTTCTATGAGAAACTGGGCATGAAGCATGCCGATGAAGTCATGAAGTACAATCATATTGACTGGACCGAGTGGACGGTGGAATAAGGAGAAACACGAATGAAGTTCAATTCTTTAATACCGGAATTGACGGTAACGGATATCGAACGCACAAAGGATTTCTACTTGAATATCCTGGGCTTCAAGATGGAGTACGAAAGGCCGGAGAATAAGTTTATCTTTGTCTCGCTGGAAGGTAACCAGATGATGCTCGAACAGGAAAACGGACACTGGAGTGTCGGAGAGCTCGAGTATCCTTTCGGAAGAGGTATCAACTTCGAGATGACGGTCTCTGACGTGGATGCGATCTACAAGAGAGTTCTGGACGCGGGGATCAAACCGTTCCATGAAATGCAGGTCAGTAACTATAGAAGTAACGATGAGGTCGTCGTGCAGAAAGAGTTTCTGGTACAGGATCCGGACGGATATCTGCTGCGGTTTACGGACTGATACGAGCGAGAGAAAAGGAGCGATGAAAATGAACTTCCCGGAATTCATGTTTCGAGCACAGAATAAGATTCCTGCGTCGCAGCAAAACACGCCGGATATTGAAGGATATTACTACACCGCCAATGACGGAAGCCAGATGGCTTTCTGGATCTATAAAGCAGATCGGGTTTCCAAAGAGCACACGCATGATTACGATGAGTATATGCTGTGTGTAGAAGGCGAATATGTGGTGACGATCAATGGCGAAGAGCATGTGCTTCATGCAGGAGATGAGTTGTTTATTCCCAAGGGAAGTATGCAGGGTGGAAGAGTCAAAGCCGGAACGCGATCGATTCATGCCTTCGGCGGACAGAGAGTGAAGTAAGAGATTATCGAAGATAAGATTCAGGAGGAACGACCTATGACAAATCATGAGGAACCGAATTTGATCCGTCTTATGGAGAGTATGGAAAAGCACGGGCAGAAGGAAGCGGGCGAGGTGTTTTCTAAAGAGAACCCGATCGAAGAGTCTGCGGATATCAAGGGTAAGTTCGAATGGGCGAAGAAAGCATGTGCTTTTCTCGACGAAAACTTCGATGATGAGACTGTAAAAGCGATCCGAATGGACTGTGCGTGCGGACCGCAGATCGAGTGGATCCAGAGCGTGAAAGATGCATACGATGCATCAACAGGCCCGGAGGATTTCGTCGAGAAAACAAACGCGCTGAATCTGGGTTACTGGCTCGAATATGACGGGACTTCGTTTTATCTGATGTATCCGCAGTGCTACTGCGATTTCGTAAATCAGGTCGAGGATACACTTCCGAAAGCATGGTGTTACTGCACACTCGGATATACGAAGAAAATGTTCGCGTATGTCCTGGGAAAAGAAGTCGAAGTCGAGCTGATCAAGTCAGTGAAAATGGGCGATAAGGAATGCAGGATAAAGATCACGGAGAAAGTATGAAAATCGAGAAATGCACAATTGAAGATGTTTCTGTACTGGCACGCATGAACAAGTGTCTCATCGAGGATGAAAGAAGCACTAACCCGATGAATCTTTCGCAGCTTACGGAACGAATGAAGGGTTTTATCGAGGGCGACTACGATGCGTATTTCTTCAAGGACGAGGACGAGATCGTCGGATACGCGCTGGTCGACAGAACCGCGGAACCGCTTTATCTGAGGCAGTTTTACATCGACCGGGAACAGCGCAGAAAACATTACGGGAAAAGTGCTTTTCGGGCATTACTCGAGTATCTGGGAACATCCACGATCGACCTGGATGTTCTGCCGTGGAATGAGGCCGGAGTTGCGTTCTGGAAGAGTCTCGGATTCGCGGAACAATATGTTGTAATGAGATATAAGGAACCGTAATTATGGAACTGAAGAAACTGTCTGAACACATATGGTATATGACGCATGAAGAGAAGCGGGACCGCCCGAATCTCGGTTACGTGAAGGGCGATAACTGGAGTCTCGCGATCGATGCAGGACACTCCGATGTGCACGTGAAAGAGTTCTATGCGCTTCTCGAAAAAGAAGGACTCCCGCTTCCGGATCTCACGGTGCTGACGCACTGGCACTGGGATCACACCTTCGCGATGCATGCGGTGCACGGTCTGTGCCTTTGCAATAAGAGAACGAATGAATATCTGGTGGAGTGGAAGAATAAGATCGAGACAAATGGCCCGGCGGAGTTCTTATCGATCACGGAGAGCATTCGAGAAGAATACGCAGGGGATAAGGAAGTGATCGTCGTTCCTTCGGACATGATCTTCGAGGGGGAGATGACACTGGATCTCGGAGGGTGCACGGTGAAGGTCTTGCAAAGCCCATCGCCGCATACTGATGATTCGACGCTGGTTTATGTTTGCGAAGACCAGGTGCTTTTCCTCGGGGATTCGACTTGCAGCCGGTATCCGGATGGCCCCAGAGATAAGGACCTCAGCATCAAGCTCGCGGATAAGATCAAGGAGATCGGGCCGAAGATCTGCGTGGAAGGACACTGGGTGCCGATGGATACGCAGGATACGCTGAACGACCTGTTATCTGACGCCTGATTCTATATAGAGTTTCTGGAGCGAATTCACTTTTTCCAGGAAAGGGTATTTACACTACTACGTATACGTGGTATTATTCTGACACGGCACTACGTATACGTAGTAAGTTGGTTTTGCTACCGTTGATGAGGTGATAAAGTGAAAGAACTGTTTAAGATGAAAATGACCAGAGACACGGGAATTGCAGTGGCCGCAGGGCTTGTGATGATCCTGCTCAGCCTTCTGATGCTTCCTTTTTCGGGAGATTCGACCGGGGATACGATCCTGTCTTTTCTGACACGGGACGTCCTGATGATCTTCGGCCTGGGCATCGTTTTCGTAACCCTGTACGTGAATCGGAAAGGGAAAGAGACGATCTCGGACATAGGCTTCTCGAAACGGAAACTCAAGTTAAGCATCGTGCTGGATCTTATCCTCGCGGCGGGCCTTCTGGCGATGTTTATGCAGGACGGGATCCCGGAAGGGACCGTGATCTTATCCCTGGGAAATCTTTTTGCAGCGGTGTATATTCTGACGGCCGGCATCTTCGAGATGCTGTTCATCTACGGGTTTTTGAGAATGAGTTTCGAAAAGGCGTTCGGGATCATACCGGCGATACTTCTGACCAGTGTATTTTATTCCTTCCATCACGCGGGCTTCCAGCCGGAGTTTCTGCATCTTTTCCTGGTGGGTCTGATGTATTGCTCCGTGTTCTATATCACGCGGAATATGCTGATCATCTTCCCGTTTTTCTGGGGAGTCGGCGCGCTGTGGGATGTTATAATATCTTCAGAAGCGGGAGATCAGATCAAGAACGTGGAGTCATTCGTGTTTGCTGCGATCATCTGGGTTCTGATCGTAATATGGTTCCTGTACCGGAAAATAAGGAGAAATAGAAATGCTCTCGAAAACATCAATTGTGATCATGGGGATCCTGACCAAGGGCGAGAAGAACGCGTATGACATCCTGAAAATGATCGACAGGATGAATATGAAATACTGGCTTCCGATCGGTGCGACGACACTTTACGAGACGTGCATCCGGCTTGAGAAAAAAGGGTATATCGAAGATACGGGAGAGGCAGAAAATAAAGCCGTCTACTGTATTACCGATAAGGGTCGAAAAGAACTGAAGAAGACGATCTGTGCGCTTTTCGAGAGAGTCGATTATGATTCCGTCTGGTTCTGTCTGGCCGTGATGTATTCGGATATCCTGAGTAAGAAAGAACTGGCCGAAGAGAAGAAAAAGAGACAGGCGCTTCTGGACGAATACGAAGCCGGTACGAAAGCGAACCGGGAGATACTTCTGGCCGGGAATGTCCCGTATTCGAGTATCTGTGCGATCGACAGGATGATCCATATCATCGAGATGGAAAAAGAAACGCTGAAGAAACTGTAGAAGAAGAGAAGACATAATGGAAACACCGGCATGGAATATAATCTATCAGGATGACGGATGCGTCTTCGGAAAAGAAGAGGAGACGTATGTCTTTTTCTTTAACGGGAACACATATCATCTGGAATCGATCGTATATGAGCCTTGCCTCTGCATCGAGGCTTCTGACAGAACGTCGATCACGATCCACAATGCTTTTACAATAGATGAGCTTCTGAATGCGATTCGGGACAACGGCTCCATTCACATGATCTCCGGAAACGATTATGACGTGCCGGGGGTCTTCACGCTTATCCGCAAGGCAGTCGAGATGAATAGAAAAGATGTCGACCTCAGTTACATCGAGGAATACCGATTCTTCGAGTACCTGAAGGAGCGTGGTGCCGTGTCGCTCGAAACGGCAGTTTCCCCGGCTGAGTTCGGTCTTAAGAACTGCAGGATGAATTCTTTTATCCATTCCAATAAAGTCGGATGCGCAGGGGACGGGCGATATTATCTGAAAGGCCAAGAAAAAGCACCCGATCAGAAGATAGCGGAAAGATTCTCGCGAGTTATTTCCAATCAGGTGCGGTTCGGATACGGATTTCGGACCGTTGACGGTAGGAAGCAATATTTTGCCTGGCACGGGTACCCGAACAGAAATGATGATTTCTTTACTACGGCAGAGATTTCCGAAGAGGAGTTCCGGAGAATAGAAAAGGAATATCCTTCGGAGATCTGCGCAGACAGAAAGACCGCAGATATATTCCGAGAGAAATATGTTGACGGGCATACGGTTCTTATGGAAGCGTGGAACCGGACATTGTGACGGCTATAACTGGTTGTATAATGTAAATAACAATCGGATACATGGGGTAGGGAGTAAATGGAGAAGGAACTGAGTCCGAGAACAAAGACGATCATCACTATCTTCATGCTGGCCGTACTAGGCTGCATGATCGGCTGGGTCTATGAGATGCTCTTCTATCGGATCGATATGGGGCACTTCATCAAGCGTGGACAGGGATATGGTCCATGGCTCCCTATCTATGGATTCGGAGGACTGGTGCTGACGCTTCTGACCTATAAGAGGAAGGTACATCCGCTGGTCGTCTTCTTCGGAACGGTTATCGGTGCGGGAATCATCGAGTTTACTACAGGATGGTTTCTCTATAACTTCATGGATGGCCTCCGTCTCTGGGACTATAACACAGAGATATGGAACTGGGGAAATATCGGCGGATATGTGTGTCTGCGGTCGGTGCTGATCTTCGGCGTGCTCGGAGTACTCTTCAATCTCTGGGCTATCCCGGGATTCTTCAAACTGTCTAAAGAGTGGAGCAGTAAGAAGATCCTGGCCGTATCGATCCCTACTGCCGTTATTTTCTTTGGCGATATCCTTCTGGGTTATATAATCAAACCGATATTCTTTTAAGGAGCATGGCACATGGATAACAGAAACGAATTGGGCGCGACTTTTGATACGGAAGTGTCCTTATACGAGAAGATGCGGCCGGGATATGTGGATGACCTCTATAAAGCGATCTTCGAATACGTAAAGATCGATGAGAACAGTCGTGCCGTCGAGGTCGGAAGCGGAAGCGGTCAGGCGACACTTCCTGTGCTTCGGACCGGATGTGAAGTCACGGCTGTCGAATACGGTGAGAACTTCTCCGAGCTTCTGAAAGAGAAGTTCAAGGACTATCGGTTCAGCGTGGTGACAGGAAAATTCGAGGAGGTAGATCTCGAAGAGGATACATACGATCTGGTCTTTTCTGCAACCGCTTTTCACTGGGTGCCGGAGGAGATCGGCTATCCGAAGGTGCACGCGATACTGAAAGAAGGTGGTGCATTTGCCAGGTTTGCGAACCGTCCGTGTATTAGTCCGGATACACCAGACCTCGTAAATGAGATCAATGCGATCTACGACGAGTATTACAACAAGCACTACGGACTTCGTTCCGGCACGAAGAAATGGTTTTCGGAAGAAGATGCGAAGAACATCTCCCTGATCCCTGAAAAATATGGTTTCAAGGATATCCGCTATCACCTTTTCTATCGGGAAAGAGTCTTCACGGCGAAGGAATATACGCAGCTTCTGGGGACATACTCCGACCACATCGCGCTCGGAGAAGAAATCCGGACTGCATTTTTCAGTAGAATCGAGGAAGCGATCGAAAAACATGGCGGAACGATTACGATCAAGGATACACTGGATCTGGAACTGGCGAGGAAGTGACTCTATGAAGTACCCGTTTTCTGAACAACAGAATACCGCGTGCATCGTCTGCAGGCATTTTATGGAAGGGAAAAGGCCGGCTCTCTTCGTCTCCCACGATGACGACGGCTGGTGGCAATTCCTCTGCGGTGACGATAATTTCGAAGAAGATGCGAGGATCATATCGATATTCGAAGCCTTCACGCTGGACGAGACGATCGGAAAACTCGCGGATCTTCCGTGTGGATGCTGTGCGGAAAGAGAAACGAAAGACTCCGAGTGGAGTGCTTTTCGCGCGGAAGAGTGATTCTTGGGTAAGCAGGATAGGTAGATGGAACGGGATCTTTTTGAACCGATAAAAGTACTGAAGGAACAAACCGGAAATGGATAATAAGGCAAAAGAAAACTTCCACGGAGTCGATATCGACGGGATATTCAAGATCAAAAAGACCGATGAATATGGTGTGAGCGTTGCTGTCGCAAGAGGCGGAAACGTGGAGACATACTGTAAGGGAAGCGGCCGCTTCGGGCAGAACTTCCCGGTCAATCCGGATATGCTCTTTCAGGCCGGATCCGTAAGTAAACCTGTCTTCGCCATCACGCTTCTCCGCTTCGTGGATAAGGGAAAGATCGACCTGGATGCGGACCTCTCGGGGATCCTTTCGGATTTTATCCGGATCCCGATGACGTTCTCAGCCCTTTTATCCCACACGGCGGGCTTTAACGTACATGGCTTCCCGGGATATCGGGCCGATGCCCCGCTGTTTTCCCTGGAAGATGTTCTTCTGGGACGTGGCAATACGCGCCCGCTTCGCCGGATCCGTCCCTATGGAAAGCAGTTCCGTTATTCCGGAGGGGGCATCACGCTCGCCGAACTGGCCTTTACCCGGATCACGGATATGACGCTTCAGGAAGCATTTGCAAAAGAAGTGGCAGAGCCTCTAGGTCTTATACGAAGCGGGTTTTTCCAGCCGCTTCCTGAGGAAAAGACAGGAAACGCTGCATTTGGCGGGAAACTCGGAAAAAAGGAAGATCCGAAACACGGGTACCACTACTATCCGGAACATGCCGCTGCCGGCTTCTGGTCGACACCATCGGAACTGACAAAGATAGGCATCGCGCTCGGCCGGAGCTATCGCGAGGGCGGACTTCTCAGTGAGCAGAGCGCGAAGCGCATGGTGACGCCGGTTCTCAATAACTACGGACTATGCATCGGCCGAGGGGAAGGGCAGGAGGATCAGATCGTCAGCCACAGCGGATGGAACGAAGGGTTCCTGACGCACTGGAGACTCTCGCTGAAGGAAGATATCTGCATCGCTCTGATGATCAATCGGGCGAATAATCCTACGGCATCAGCAATGGGAAAGGCCTGCCTAGAACTGTTTAACAATGTGATATCCGATACAAAATGAGTGCTTCAAATGCCTGCTATAGGCGGACTTAAGAAAATCCAGAAGGTTCTTTACCTTTTCTTTAATCCCGATTGACGATGTTTTTACTTTCCGGCTTTAAGATGGAATCATGAAGCCAGGAAGACGTGCTTCGGAAAAGAGGGAAATGACCATGAAAGCATATTTCGAAAGCCTGAAGACAGAAACAAGCTGGTTCAAACTGTTCCGCCCGATCTGCATCGGCATGACGATCCTCATCGAGACTGTGACGCCGCTCGTCATTTATATCTTCCAGGTCCTGATCAAGCATCAGGAACCGGATCTGCCGAGCTTCTGGTACGGGCTGGTCGTTGCTTTCCTCTACAGCGCCGCTCTTGCCTGGGTAATAAGCAATACGCATAAGAAAGCACAGCAAACAAAAATCCTGAAATAACGTGGCAAATGTTTTATTTCGCTTCGTATGAAAATGCACTATCCTATTACTAGGCTGGTGCATTTTTGGTACTGATTTAGGACGGTGATTTTTATGAAAGAGTTTTATATCGACAGTGACGGGATCCGCCTTCACGCGAAACTGGATATGGCAGAGGGAATCGAGAAAGGGCCGCTCTGTATTCTGATCCACGGTTTTACTGGTCATATGGAAGAAGACCATATCGTTGCCGCGCAAAAGGCCATGAATGATGCAGGTGTGGCAGTTCTCCGCGTGGAGATGTATGGCCACGGCGGAAGCGATGGCGAGTTTAAAAACCATACGCTTTTTAAGTGGGTGACCAACGCGATCTCGGTAGTCAACTATGTAAAGACCTTGGATTTCGTGACGGATCTGTATCTTTGCGGACATTCCCAGGGTGGTCTTCTGACGATGCTGGTGGGCGGTATGTTCCCTGATCTCTTCAAGGCGATTATCCCTCTTTCTCCGGCCTGGTTGATCCCGGATGCGGCAAGAGATGGAAGTCTTTTCGGGTTCTCCTTCGATCCGGAACATATTCCTGAGCAGTTTGAAGAATCGGGCGTGGTGCTGTCCGGCGACTATGTCCGTGTGGCGCAGATGATCCATCCGGAAGACCAGATCGATAGATATACGGGAAAGGTGCTCCTGATCCAAGGCGATGAAGATGATGCCAGGGTTGTCCTGTATGCGGAAAAAGCACGGGCACTTTATAAGAATGCCAAGCTCGTCCAGATCCACGGTGATGACCACAACTTCACACGTCACCTCGACGAGATGACAGCGGCATTACGCGCTTTCTTCGAAGAAGAACGGACAAACTAAATGAAAGCGAAGCACGCATGAACAGGGTGTCGAAGAATAAGTCGGAGCAGTAGAAAAGAGTATGAGTATCGATGTAAAGATAAAAAACAGGCAGCTATTTAAGAAACCTCTTCTTCTCGAGGATCTGACGCTCGGGAGGTATGCGTGCGGGTCCATCGATGAATACGGTCGGAATACCGGGAAGGTTAAGGACGGATATCTCGTCATCTACGATCCGAAAAGAATCGGCCGCGGGGTCTCGCTGGCGTGGTCGAAGGAGATCAAAAACGAGGTCGAACTGTCGGTGAATTCCACCTCTACACGATACGATATAGAGATGTTCTACGAGATCATCCGGAACATCATGCACGTATGGAAGACGAAGACCTTTGAGCAGGAAGGAATCAGTTTCTCCGAATCGGATATTGAGAAACTATGTGCGGAACAGAGGGAATCTTCTCTTCAGTTCCTGGCCGATATCGACCGCTTGTTGGGAGCAGGGAAGAGTGCCCCGATCACGATCTTCGCTGCTATGTTTCCGCTTGATTTTGAAGCGGAGAAACTTATGAGGTTCGGCTCCGGGAAAGATGAAGAAGGCTATGCGGAATACCTTCACAGCCTGCAGAGTCCGGATGCATACTATGCGGTCCCACTGATCTACAAAAAAAAGAAGAAAGAAAACTCCTGCATCGGAAGCTTCGCGATCACTTCGGGTACAGATACGATTTTCCCGCTCGAGGCGAAGGAGCCTCTCGGGTTTCGGGACCCGGCAACAGGCCGGCAGGTGAAGTGTGATTTCTTCGCGGTATCGCTCTTTTCGATCAAGAAGGATAAGATCGTCGCCAAGATGACTTTTGACGATTTTGTCCGTCTGGCGGATATTACGAACTGCCCGATGTTTGATTACTCCCACGTATTCTTACGAGGGATCTCGGAGGAGAAAATGGAAGAAATAGCGAACTCGGATCATACAGATCCATTCGCGTAAAGTAAACAGCGAATACCAAGAGAAATGAGGAAACGGCCTTGAAGAAACAAGTTTTTAACCCTTATCTTCCCAGTTATGAATATATTCCGGACGGAGAGCCTCGTGTCTTTGACGGGCGCCTCTATATCTACGGAAGCCACGACCGTTTTAACGGAGAAGTGTACTGCGCAAATGACTATGTGTGCTGGTCGGCGCCGGAGGACGATCTTTCGGACTGGCGCTACGAGGGCGTGATCTATAAGAAGACCCAGGACCCGAGAAATGCGGATGGTTCGCACGCGCTGTGGGCGCCGGATGTCTGCCGCGGAAACGACGGGAAATACTATCTCTACTACTGCCTCGATTTTCTTAAGGAGATCGGTGTGGCCGTTGCGGATAATCCGGTCGGTCCATATGAATTCCTGGATTTCGTACGCTATAAGAACGGGGATATCCTGGGTTCTCGTCCGGATGAGATCCGCCAGTTCGATCCGGGTATCTTCATCGATGACGATAAGAGGATCTATCTCTTCTCCGGAAACAGTCCTCGATATAAGCAGACGCCGGTCGATAAGGACAGCCTGAAGATGGAACTGGAGCAGGACATGATCACGGTCAAGGACGGTCCTTTCCATAACCTGCCGATCATCAACGATGCGGATGGTACGGAATATGAGGCGCATCCTTTCTTCGAGGCAAGTTCTGTCCGTAAGATCAACGGGAAATATTACTTCATCTATTCGTCGTGCTGGATGCATGAGCTCTGCTGGGCCGTATCGGATTCACCGCTCGGAGAGTATCACTACGGTGGCGTGCTGGTGTCGAATGCCGATATCGGCGCGAACGGTAATACCGAAGCGCTTAACTATCGCGGAAACACACACGGAAGTGTCGCCTTCGTAAACGGAAAATGGTATGTGTTCTATCACCGCCAGACCAACCGGCATTTCTTCTCCCGACAGGCCTGCGCCGAGGAGATCTATTTCGATGGTGAAGCCTTCCATCAGGCAGAGATCACATCGTGTGGTCTGAACGGCGGACCGCTCAAGGATGAGGGCAGCTACGAAGCCAGGATCGCCTGCCATCTCTATAGCAAGAACGGGACGACCGAGAGCCTCGCCGAGCAGCAGGACAGCCATCACCCGGCCTTTACCCAGGAGGGTGAAGACAGAGAAGAGAACCCGAATCAGTACATCAACAACATGGTGGACGGAGCGACCGCAGGATACCGCTATTTCGACTTTAAAACCGCGAAGAATATTGCCGTGGAGGTCAGAGGAACCGCGGATGGAGAGTTCGTCGTAAGAGACGGAAGAAACGGTCCGATCGTTTCCCGTATTCCGATTAAACCATCAGTAGACTGGACAAGTTATTCTGCTCCGCTTACCATAGAATCCGGCAGACATGCCATCTATTTTACGTACGAAGGAGCAGGATCGGCGGACTTTATGTCATTCCGCTTCGATGCCTGATACGATAAGAAACCGGAAATGAAGCTGCGGGAACTGAGAGAAAACGAGAAGGAACTTCTGAAAGATTTTCTGTACGAAGCGATCTTTGTTCCGGAAGGGATGGAGCCACCGCCGAGAGACATCATAGAACGGCCGGAGCTAAGACTGTATTACGAAGGTTTCGGAACAGGTCCTGCCGACTTCTGTTTTGTTGCCGAAGATAAGGGTAAAGTCGTGGGTGCAGTCTGGACCCGTATCATGCACGATTACGGGTTTGTGGATATGGAGACGCCGTCATTTGCAATATCTCTGATTAAGGAATATCGTGGTAAAGGGATCGGTACCGAGCTCATGAAAAAGATGCTCGAGCATCTGAAGGATCAGGGTTTCAAAAAGGCGTCGCTGGCTGTCCAGAAAAGTAACTATGCAGTCAGGATGTATGAGAAAACCGGATTTAGAACCGTAGATGAGAACAGCGAAGAATACATCATGGTGTGTATGCTTTGAAGAAATGGGAGGAAATGAAGAATGAGCATTCTGATCAAAGATACGACAAGAGAAGAGCGCGCGAAGATCGTTGCCGAGTCACTGGGAAATTTAGACGGAGCATGTGACGGGTGCATGGCCGGACTGGCCGAGATGTATCAGGACTACATCGATGGTAAGAAAGAGATCCGTGAGATCAACATGGAGTTTAATGCGCGTTATGTATCCGGAAATGAAGGACCGGACAGATCCGGATGCAGTTATGCTGAATGACGTGATCTAGGAAAGGAATAAACATGGCAACAGCAGATCTTGGTAAAACAAACTGGAGTCAGTCCGTCGGCGGTGTGTGCATCCGAGACGGTAAGGTGCTTCTCGCTCGTCACACATACGGTGCCGGAAAGGGCATGCTGATCATCCCCGGAGGATATGTCGATTTCGGAGAGATCCCGGAGGAGACGCTGGTGAGAGAATACCTGGAAGAGACAGGTGTGACCGTCAAGGCAGGAAGGCTCATCGGGATGCGCTTCAGCGCGAAGGACTGGTATGCAGTATTCGAAGCGAAGTATGTCGAGGGCGAAGCCAGATCGGATGGAGACGAGAATGACAAGGTCGTTTGGATGGATATCGAAGAAGCACTTGCTAACGAAACGGTTCCGGATCTGACAAAGAAAATGATCCGCTGCGCGGTCACTGGAGAAGGCTTCGAACTGATCCCGTATGAATCGAAGACACCGGGAAGAAACCTGTATTCGTTCCTTAAAGATTGAAAAATGAGACGGATAAGCGATTACATGCGGGTGGAAGAATCCCGCCATATGCTGAATGACCTGACCCGGAAAACGTTCGGATTTGATTTCGAGTCTTGGGTCACGAACGGATATTTCGAAGGCGACTATATCCCGTATTCCATCGAGCACGAAGGAAAGATCATCTCGAATGTTTCGGCGAACCGGATGGTATTTTTGCAGAACGGTATCGTGAGAAACTACATCCAGATCGGCACGGTCATGACGGATGAGAACTACAGAAAGCAGGGACTGGCCGCAGACCTGATCCGTCATGTGATAAAAGAATATGAACATGCGTGTGACGGCATCTACCTGTTCGGAAATCTGGATGCTATAGGGTTCTATCAGAAGATGGGTTTTGAGATGATGAACCAGTACAGATACGCCGTGAAAGATGAGTTCTGCAGATCTGAGAAAGCGGAAACGAGATTCAAACCAGTTAAGGACTTGGGCGAAGAGAAAAGAAAACTGTATCTGGATCGGGTCCGGGAAAGTGCACCGCATTCATCTTTCGAACAGATGAATAAATACGGTCTTCAGATGTTCTATACATCCAGCCTCGACAATGTTTTCTATGCGGAAGATTTGAATTGCTTCATCGTGCTTGAGCAGGAGGATGGTCCGGTCCTGCAGTCTGTATTGTGTAACGAGAAAGTTGCGCTTACGGAAGTTCTCCGTCGTCTGGATATCCAAAACTGCAGATTAGGATTTACGCCTCTTGATGAAGACAAAGAGAAATGCATCTCCGAAATGTATGATGGAGGAGAGGACTACAGGCTTTTCTATATGGGCGAAGTGCTGCGAGCGATCGAACGGGACAAGCTATATTTCCCGGATCTTTCGCACGCATAAGCGGTATATAAAAACGCAGTAGAAAACGGCGCAGAATTGGTTTTAGGGAACTTTTGCGGATAGAGTAAACAAAAAAGTTCCCTAAAATCGGGAGGGAAGATGGAAAGAATCGAGATTTATAACGCTTCCATGAAGGAGGCTGTATTCGCGTATACAGACGAGTGTTTCCGAAGCGTCGGGAAGGCATTCGAACCCGATGGAAGGCATGCGTTCTATAACGATATCGAGAAGCATTTCAACCGTTTCTGGTGCCTCCTTTCGGAGGACAAAGTGCTGGGAACGGTAGCGGTCAAGCGCCTGGATGAGACGACTTCCGAGCTGAAAGCACTGTATCTTTCGCCGGAACTGCGTGGGAAGGGATACGGATATAAGATGCTCGATCTGGCAGTGCTCTATGCAAGGGAAAAAGGGTACAGAAGGATCGTACTCGATTCTATGTCAAAGTATACTGCCGCGCTGAAACTATATGAGAAGTATGGATTTACCCACATCAAGCGGTACAATGAGAATCAGAAAGCAGATGTGTTTATGGAGTATGTCCTGTAGGGCAGATACCCCGGAAAAACCTGCGTGAAAAAGGAACGAATAATGGAGAAGATATTTGAAACAGAACACCTGGTGATCCGTAAGTTTTCCGAGGAAGATGCGAAGGCTCTCTACGAGAATCACATCGAGGATGAAGTGAAGCAGTGGATCCCGAATGAGAGCTATGCGGATCTGGATGAAGCGAAAGATGCGATCGGTTTTTTCGTGGACTGTGTGAATCAGGAACACCTGCCGTATGTGCTGGCTGTAGAGCTGAAGGAAACGCAGGAACTGATCGGCGATACCGGAATTAACGAAGTGGAAGGCCGAAGCGGAGAAGTCGAGATCGGGTACACGATCTGTAAGAAAGCAAGCGGCAAAGGATATGCCACGGAACTGGTAAAAGCAATGACGGAGTTTGCGTTTTCGAAGTTCGGCGTGGAGGTGATCTACGGACGCGTCATGTACGGAAATCAGGCTTCGGTGAGAGTACTGGAGAAGAACGGGTATTCGTACGTAAAAGAAGAATTCGGCGCGGAAGACGATCCGTACAATAACGGCATGTGGATCTATAAGATCCAGCGCTAAGAAGAGGAGAAGAACATGGCATCGAGTAAAGAGTATCTGGACTTCGTTCTGGAGCAGCTTTCCGGACTGGAAGATATCACATATAGGGCAATGATGGGTGAATATATCCTCTACTATCAGGGGAGGATCGTCGGCGGGATCTATGACGACCGCTTCCTGGTGAAGGATGTCTCTGCGGCGAGAAAGAAGATGCCGGATGCGGAGAGGGAGATTCCTTACGAAGGTGCGAAAGAGATGCTTCTGGTCGATAATGTCGAAAACCGGGAGTTCCTCGAAGAACTTCTGAAGGATATGTTTCCGGAGCTACCGGCACCGAAGAAGAAAAAGTGAGGACAAAAATCCTCGTTCCTGCCTGCACTTTTTCTAAAATCAATACAGGGATCGGGTATGCTTTTCTTCACTTTTTGGCTAATCCGATGGTTTGACACTCCCTCCCAATGAATATAATATAAGAACGTGCTTAAGTCTTAAGGGGGGGTGATTCTTATTCGCGCGCTGGAACAGAGGATTCTTACCGAGGGTCAGGTTCTGCCGGGTGAGGTGCTGAAAGTAGGGAGTTTCCTGAACCAGCAGATCGATACGGGCCTCCTTAAGGAAATGGGCGAAGAAATCGCCCGGCTTTTCTCGTGTAACCATGTTACAAAAGTACTGACGATCGAGTCTTCGGGCATCGCGCTTGCCTATGCGGCAGGCGTGGCGCTGGGTGTGCCTGTGGTCTTTGCCAAGAAGCACAAGAGCAGCAATGTCGACGGAAGCGTCCTCACCTCCCAGGTCTTCTCGTATACCCACAAGCAGACATATAACATCATGGTCTCCGCGGACTATATAAGAAGCGAGGACACGATCCTGATCGTCGATGATTTTCTCGCGATGGGAAATGCACTGAACGGCCTGATTGACATCGTCGGACAGGCGAAGGCCGAGCTCGCGGGCTGTGCGATCGCGATCGAGAAAGGTTTTCAGGGCGGAGGCGATGCCCTTCGCGAGAAGGGGATTCGGGTCGAGTCGATGGCGATCATCGACAGCATGACCGATGACTCCGTGGTATTCAGGCCACAGGGGACCTGAAGCAATTACATTTCGATATGCATTTTATGGCATATAACTTTTTTATTGGAGGTTTTTTATGAGAAAACTTATTTCGTTGTTCGTAACTGCAGCGCTTGTAGTTACCTCATGTTTTGCTCTTGCCGCCTGCGGTAAATCCAAAGACTCGAAGAGCTTCAAGGTAGGCGCGATTTACATCAACAGCCAGAATGATACATCAGGCTATACCTATGCACATCACCATGGCATCACAGAGGGCATGAAGGACGCAGGTCTTGATCCGACGAAGGATCTCTTCATCGTGGACAATGTTCCGGAGGATGACGAGAAGGTAAAGCAGGCGATCGACCAGCTCGCCGGTAACGGATGCAATATCATCTTCGGTATCAGCTTCGGTTACATCAATGCTTTTGAAAAGAAGGCGAAGGAATACCCGGACATCATCTTCTCTCATGCTACAGGCTATCTTTCTAACGACAAGAACTTCAACAACTATTTCGGAAGAATCTATCAGGCCCGTTATCTCGCAGGTATCGCTGCCGGTTACAAGTCTCTCGAACTGGGAAACAACAACATCGGTTATGTTTCTGCATGGGGTACTGAGTACGCGGAGACATGCTCCGGTATCAACAGTTTCGCGATGGGCGTTATGGCTGTAAACCCGGAAGCACAGGTCTATGTTTATGAGATCTCCACATGGGGCGATCAGCAGCTCGAGAGACAGGCCGCTGAGATCCTGATCGATACATACGGATGCTGCGTGATTGCACAGCACTGTGACTCTTCCCAGCCGCAGATCGTCGCAAACGAGAAGGGCGTTTTCGGATGCGGATATAACTCGGATATGACTGCTGAGGCTCCGAATGCCCACCTCACCGCTCCGGTCTGGAACTGGAATGTTTACTATGGAACAGCGATCAAGGCTGCGATGTCTAACCCGGGCACATTCATGTCGGCAGTAGGTAACTACTACGAAGGTCTGAAGGCCGGTTTCGTAGATGTTTCTCCGCTCTCTGCAAACTGCACGGCTGAGACAAAGGAAGCGATCGATCTGGCGAAGAACCTCATGATCTCCGGTGAGTGGGATGTATTCTCCGGCGTGAAGCTCTCTTTCTCCGGTGCAGCTGGTGCTGTCGCGGTAGAAAAGACCGACGCGGCTCTGGTTACAAATGACGGTACAGAGATCGTCGCAGCAGGCGGCGCTTCGGTAGATGACGGTGTCATCCAGGGTTCGATGAACTACTACGTAGCAGGTGTAACACAGGTCAACTGATCACAGAATAAATGAATTACGAGGTGTTTTATGGAATATGCCATAGAGCTAAAGGGAATAACTAAGAGCTTCGGCCCTGTGGCGGCCAATAAAAACATCAACCTGTCCCTGGCCAAGGGCGAGATACTTGCTCTCCTTGGCGAGAACGGATCAGGTAAAACGACTCTTATGAACATGCTGTCGGGCATCTACATGCCCGACAGCGGTTCTATTTTTATAGACGGGAAAAAAGTCTCGATCAATTCGCCGGAAGACTCCGGAAAACTCGGAATCGGCATGGTACACCAGCACTTCAAGCTGGTCGAGCGGTTTACGGCGCTCGAGAATATCCTTATCGGAATGAGGGGAGAAGGCCGCGTCATGCACGGCGCAGGCGTTCGAAAAAAAATTGAAGATACAGCCGCAAAGTTCGGCTTTGATATAGATCTCGATAAGATCGTCGCGAATATGGCGGTCTCCGAGAAACAGACACTCGAGATCCTGAAGGTCCTCTGCTACGGAAGACGGATCATCATCCTCGATGAACCGACGGCCGTACTCACGGTACAGGAGATCGACCGTCTCTTCGATGTGCTACGTAAGATGAAAGAAGACGGGCACTCGATCATCATCATTACACATAAACTGAACGAAGTTATGGCGATCTCGGACCGGGTCGCTGTGCTGCGACATGGTGAATATATCGATACGGTCGTCACGAAAGAAACGAATGAGAAAGCACTGACCGAGCTGATGGTGGGCCGTCAGATCGAGCTCAACATCGACCGCCCGGTCATGGAGAAGACACAGCCTCTTCTCGAGATCCGCGATCTGACGATCAAAAATGACGAGGGTGCGATCGCGATCGACCATATCAATTTCTACATAAGAGGCGGCGAGATGCTGGGTGTAGCCGGTATCGCCGGTTCGGGACAGAAGGAACTGTGCGAGGCGATCGCCGGTCTTCGTAAGATCGAAGAAGGCCAGATGCTGCACGAAGGTGAGAGTATCGTCGGGATGTCACCGAAGAAGATCCTCGAGCACGGTATTTCCATGAGCTTTATCCCGGAGGATCGTCTGGGCATGGGTCTGGCTCCGTCGCTCTCGATCACCGATAACATGATCCTGAAGAACTATAGTGAAGGAAAGAGCATCTTCGTCGACAGGAAGACGGCACGAGAAGAAGCGCAGAAGGTCATCGACCGGCTCGAGGTCGTCACGCCTTCCACGGAGACTCCGGTAAGAAGACTCTCCGGAGGAAATGTCCAGAAGGTGCTTCTGGGAAGAGAGATCAAGTCCGGACCGAATGTCCTTGTGACCGCTTATCCCGTACGAGGGCTCGATATCAATTCTTCTTACACGATCTATAACATCCTGAACGAACAGAAAAAGAAAGGCGTCGGCATCCTCTTCGTCGGTGAAGACCTGGATGTCATGCTGGCGCTGTGCGATAAGATCATGGTCATCTGCCACGGGAAGCTCCAAGGCGTGGTGAACAGTAATCACACGTCGAAAGAAGAAATCGGACTAATGATGACCGGTACGATCAATATCGTGAATAAAGAAGGCAAGACCGACGGAATTGCCAAGGATTCAGCTTTCGAGAAAGAGGAGGGGCAAGTCGAATGAGGAAGTTTCATCTGGTAAGAAGAGCGGATGCGAAACTCAGCAGGACGCTTATCTTATACGCGATCGGACTTATCGTCTCGCTGTCGATCGGTGCCGTGATCCTCGGACTTCTGGGGATAAATCCACTAAATTACTACGGAAAGATGTTTACGATCGGTCTGGTCGGTAACCGCTACGGCTATAAGAGCATCGAGGGTCTTCTGAAGATCTTCGTTCCGCTGCTTCTTACTTCCGTCGCGCTGAGTCTGTCATTTAAAATGCGTTTCTGGAATATCGGCGGTGAGGGCGAGTTCCTGATCGGTGCCATCGCGGCCTCGATCATCGCCTTTAACAGTTCAGGCATGCCGAACTTTGTGACCGTCCTTCTCATGTGCCTCGCAGCCATGATCTCGAGCGGCATCATCGGCATCGCGGTTGCCGCACTGAAAGTCAAGTTCGATACGAATGAGACGCTCATGACGCTCATGATCAACTACATCATGCTCTATGTTATCCGCTATCTCGGTGAGACGAAGGCCGACTGGAACTTCTTCCTGCGTGCCGATTCCGAAAGACCGAAATTCGGAACGTTCCCGGATTCGGCGATCATGTCCGGCATCCCGATCGGACAGTTCAAGCTCCTGTGGTCGGTCATCATCGCACTTCTTCTTACCGTGATCGTCTATATCTATCTCAAGTACACGAAGCATGGATATGAGATCTCCGTCGTCGGAGACAGCAGCGCGACGGCAAAGTACGCCGGCATGAGCGTCGGGAAGATCGTACTTCGTACCATGTTCCTCTCTTCGGCGATGATCGGCCTGGCGGCGGCACTTACCGTTTCCTCTTCGGGCACGATCTCCGATACGGTCACGAATAATGTCGGCTGGACCGGCATCATCGTGGCATGGCTCAGTAAACTCAGTGTGCCGGCGATCCTGGTCACCTCCGTACTGTTCTCTGTTCTGCAGTACGGCTGCCAGGCTGCGGCGACACAGTATCCGGCGATCGACAGTAATTTCGCGGATCTGCTACAGGGCATCATCCTGTTCTCGGTTCTCGTTGCTGATTTTGCCGCGAACTTCAGAATCGTAAAGAAGGAGGAAGCGAAAAATGCTTGAAGTACTGACATTATTCCTCTTTAACGTAATTGTCTATAACATCCCGCTCCTTTACGGAACGACCGGTGAGATCATGATCGAGAAGTCCGGCTCCCTGAACCTCGGCGTCGAGGGCACGATGGCGATCGGTGCTGTCGCCGGCTATCTGGTTGGCGTGAAGGCTGACAGCCTCCTTATCGCCTGTCTGGTAAGCTTCCTCGCATCCGGACTCGTGGGACTTCTTTTCTCGTTCCTGACCGTAACTCTCCAGGCCAATCAGAACGTCACCGGACTTACGATCACCACCTTCGGTGTCGCTTTCTATTATTTCATCGGAAATGCACTGGCCAACAGTAAGAACGGCTGGCCCAGACTCAGCGGAACGAGACTCGACACCCAGTCGCAGGCGTTTGCGATTCCGGGACTTTCGAAGATCCCCTTCATCGGGGGAGCGCTCTTCTCGCATGGTATCCTCGTCTATCTGGGCGTGCTGATCGCGGTTCTGATGTGGCTCTATTTCAAGAAGACCGTACCTGGCCTGAAGCTCCGCGCGATCGGTGAGAACCCTGCGGCGGCCGACTCTCTGGGCGTCAATGTCACGATGTACAAGTACGCACACATCATCATCGGCTCCGGCGTCATGGGCATCGGCGGACTCTATATGGGCCTGAACATGGGCGGAACTTTTGAAGGTTCGAACTGCTGGATCAACGGTTACGGCTGGATCTCGATCGCGCTTGTTATCTTCGCAAACTGGAGCCCGGCCAGAGCGCTGCTCGGTACCCTCATCTTCGGCTTCTTTAACACGCTCCGTGTCCAGAACGCCGCACTTGCCTATGCATTCCCAAGTGCGCTCGGATGGCTCACCAAGATCCCGTCGCACTTCTTCTCGGCACTGCCGTTCATCATTACTCTGATCGTTCTCATCACGAGTTCTCTCACCTCGAAGAAGAAGAGCGGCGAGCCGCAGGCGATCGGACGCAACTATTACCGCGAAGACAGATAAACGGGGGGGTAAAACATGAATAAAGACTGGTCAGAGAAGAATAAGAAGATGCAGACCCTGATCGGAAAAGAAGCGACTTTCCCGGAGGGAATCGATGTGCTCCTCGATCTTAGAAACGATCTTTTCGAGCAGATCACATCGATCGTGAAGGAGTTCCCGGCAGAAGCCTTCTATCAGATGCCCTTCGGAGGGGCGGAAGGGTACCACAGCAAGACACTCGTCTACTCGATGTGGCATATCTTCCGGATCGAGGATATCGTGGCGCATGAACTCATCGAGAAGGACGAGCAGGTGCTCTTTGGAAAAAACTGGCTTAAGAAAACGAAGAGTCCGATCATCACGACGGGAAATGAACTTCACGATGAGGGCATTGTGGACTTTTCGAAGAAACTGGATACGCAGGTGGTGTACGAATACTGCCGGGCCGTGATGGAATCCTCGAACGAGATCCTCCGAAAGCTTTCGTATAAGGATATGAAGCGGAAGTTTACCGACGAAGATAAGAAAAGGATACTTAGTAGTGGCAGTGTGAGCACCGACGAGAGTGCGGTGTGGCTGGTCGACTACTGGTGCGATAAAGATCTGAGGGGACTTCTGAAGATGCCCTTCAGCCGCCACTGGATCATGCATATCGAGGCGATGTGTCGCATCAAGAACAAGCTCTGCCAGAAGACGAAGAATAAGTGAGGAGACCGGCATCAAGCTTCTGAAAGAAAGAAAAGGGAATCAGCAATGAGAAACGTGATCGATCAGTGGAACAGTGCAGCAAAGACGTATGTGCAAGAGCAGGAGGGATCGGCTTTCGCAGATGCGAACAAGGCCGTTGTGAAGCGCCGTTTTACTGATCTTCACGGTGAAAAGGTCCTCGATCTCGGCTGCGGCTATGGATCATACACGGAATATTTCAGAAGCATCGGCGGATGCGTGACCGGTGTGGACGGGGCATCTGCGATGATCGAACTTGCTAAAGAAAAATACCCGGACAGTGCATTTGACGTGGTAGATATGACAGAGGCACTTCCGTTCGAAAACGAATCTTTCGACATCGTGTTCTGCAACCAGGTGCTGATGGATATCGAGCCTGTCGAGCATGTCCTCGCTGAAGTCGTGAGGGTGCTGAAACCGGGTGGCATATTCTACTTCTCGATCGTACATCCGGCGTTCTATAACGGCGAGTGGGTAGAGGGTAACCCGTCCGGGAAACGGATCACTTCGTATATCACACCGGGCATTACTTCGAACCACTTCTGGGGAGAAACGACGCACTTTCACAGACCTCTTTCATTCTATTTGAATGTATGCTCTGATGCGGGGCTGATCCTTACGCATACCGATGAGCCGAGAGCTTATGATGGAGTATCGAAGAACGAAGATATTCCGCTGTTCTTATTCGCCGAGTACAGAAAGAAATGAATCTTAGATGTATTGACGGGGAGATCTTTTCGCAATACAATTAACCAAAAGGTTAAATGTTATGGGGGGGTGATGATGTGGGTATTCAGAATACGATGAAGGCTCTGGCCGACCCTACCCGCAGAACCATCCTGAACCTTTTGAAGAAGAGCCGCCTCTCTGCGGGCGAGATCGCAGAACACTTCAACATGAGCCTGCCGGCTGTCTCGAAACATCTGGCGGTGCTGAAGGAAGCGGATCTGATCCGGGACAAGCGGGAAGGCAAGTACATCTTCTACGAACTGAATGCATCCGTTCTGGATGAAGCGCTGCTTTGGCTGAAAGATCTGCGAGGTGAGTAGCCATGAAAAAACTGTATTCGATCCTGTTCTTTATGATCCTGATCCTTCTGGTCGGCACCGTGATCTTCCTGATCCTTTCACCGGATCAGATCCCGGTACACATGAACTTCTCTGGAGAAGTGGACCGCATCGGAAGTAAGTACGAATATCTGGTGTTCCCGGCAATCGGAGCCGGACTTGGCCTGTTCTTCTATCTCATGGCGAAAATAGAGACGAAGAAGGGGGAAGAATCGAATGAGAAGATCCTCCTTTACTGCGCGATCGGGACGATCCTTCTGCTTACGGTGCTCGGATTCTACTTCATGTTCCAGGCGAGCCGCTACGATGGAGGCGCTTCGTCGGGGGGCTCTTTCGGCAATGTAAATCAACTCATGAATGTCGGTATCGGCGTTCTTCTGGTCGTGCTCGGAAACATCATGCCGAAGGCGAGAATGAATTCCATGTTCGGCATCCGAACCTCATGGAGCATGTCGAGTGACTCGGTCTGGCAGAAGACCCAGCGCTTCGGTGGGATCGTCTGCGTGATCTGCGGCCTTCTGATGATCCTTCTTTCTCTGTTTATCCCGGGAGACTGGAATATGTATGTGATGATTGGCATCATTGCGGTCATGGCGATTGTCACATCAGCGGCTTCGTATAAATACTATGTGGCCGATAAGCAGAAAGGATGACCTTCATGGCAGAGAATAAGGCATACTATCACCTGCCGGGACTGTTCGAGTTCTACGAGCTCTATAAGGTCTTTCTGCCTCTTTTCCGTGAGCACAGGGAGTACTTCTACGACTGGTGCGAGATCGGCTCGATCTATGGCGCGCCGGGTGACTGTATCTGGGGCGGTGGAAGAGTCGGATTTGGCGATGCGGATCCTTCCGACGTGGCCTCGCTCATGAAGGGATATGGCATCTCCTCGCGTCTGACATTCAGCAATTCTCTTCTTACGGAGGAGCATCTTTCCGATAAGAAGTGTAATGATCTCTGTTCTTTATTCGAGAAGAACGGTCCGGCGGAAAACGGCATCGTCATTCACTCGGATCTGCTTCTTTCTTACATCCGGACGAAGTATCCCGGATTCTACTTCGTTTCTTCCACGACGAAAGTCATTACGGATTTTGACCGGTTCGTGGAAGACCTCGACCGGGAAGACTTCCGTTATGTCGTACCGGATTTCCGATTGAATAAGAATCTTTCCGATCTGGAAGCACTGTCCCCGGAACAGAAGCAGAAGGTGGAATTTCTCTGTAACGAATGCTGCTGGTTTGACTGCTTTGACAGGAAGAACTGCTACGAGAATGTGAGCCGCAAAAGTCTCGGAGAGAAATGCCCGGATCACGTCTGTGTTTCACCGGATGCCGCAAGAGGATACCGCTTTTCCGACGCCAAGAAGAACCCCGCATTCATCGGGATCGAGGATATTCGAAATACATACCTTCCGGCGGGTTTCTCCCACTTTAAGATCGAGGGAAGAAGTCTGGGAAGCGCCGTCGTTCTCGAGTTCCTCCTTTACTACATGACGAAGCCGGAATACCAGCTCAAGGTCCGGGAGGAGATCTATCTGGACAGCATGCTGGATCTTTTCTAGTTTTCGTTGATCCGCTTGATGACGTCTTCGTAGTTTCCTTTGAACGGGAAGATATTCATGCCGGCTTTCTTCGCGCCTTCGGTGTTATCTTCGCGGTCGTCCACGAACAGGCATTCTTCAGCCTTCAGGCCGTATTTGGTAAGGAAAGTCTCGTAGATCTTCACGTCCGGCTTCAGCATGAGGTAGTCCGAAGAGACGAATACCCCGTTAAAGAAATCGAGCGGCAGGAAACGCGGGAAGTACTCATAGAAGAGGTCACTGGCGTTCGACAGGACATAGATCCCGTACCCGTGGGATTTCACATATTCGCAGAATTCCCGTGCACCGGGAAGCGGATCCATGCAGATATCCCAATTGTCGGCGCATTTTCTGAGGGCTTCGAGATATTCTTCGGGAACTCTTCCTTTTACCAGATCAAAGCGGTCCTTGTCCTTGATGTCGCCGCGGTCGCCCAGCGCCCACTCCGGTCCCTCGAAGAGCTCTTTACGGATCACGTCTTTCTCTTCGTCGGAAGAGCAGAATGTATCTAAAACAAACTCCGGATTAAAATCCAGAAGCACATTTCCCATATCGAGTACTATATTTCTGATCATCGGATCTACCTTCACTTTTACTTGAATCACCATATCGGCCGGATACCCTATTATACACTTTTTTGCTGCAGAAACCGCGCAGGACAAAAAGGACAACTCGTTCCACTTCGCAAGATGGGTTATGTTAGAATAATCGTAGTGCCGATGATGGCAGATATAAGGCCGGAGAGTCTTTGCAGATACGGTTTGACAGAGAGAACAAATGAACAGGGCCCGGTCAGAGATGCATAAGGTGAGGTGTAACATGAAAACGGTCGTATTTTTGGCGGATGGTTTTGAAGAGTGCGAAGCATTGATCGTCGTCGACATTCTTCGTCGGGCGAAGATCGAGGTAGACATGGCTTCCATTATGGGACGTCTCGATGTATGGTCTTCGAGAAAGATCAAGGTGATGGCGGATGTACTTGCGGAAGATGTCGATTTCTCGGATGTGGATATGATCATTCTCCCCGGCGGCCGTGTCGGAAGAGACAATCTGTCGAAAAGTGCGATTGTTCGCGAAAAATGCATGGAGTTTTCACGGGGTAAATATATCGCAGCGATATGTGCGGCACCGAGTGTCTTCTCCGAGCTGGGACTTCTCGATGGTATGGAAGCGACCTGCCATCCTGATTTCGCCGATACGCTTCCGGAAGGCACCTATACGGGTAAACCGGTCACTGTTTCGGGCAATATTATTACCGGACAGGCACTGGGTACCACTTTCGAATTTGCTTTTGAGATCGTAAGAACACTGTCCGGAGAAGAGCCTGTCCGCAAGATCAAAAAAGCGATCTGCTATCAGGGAGAGTAAGAGAGGAGATCTCCCTCGACAGCATGGAGGAGCTTTTTGACGCAGGAGAAAGAAACATGGACATTCGTGTGGTGATATTTGATTTTGACGGGACGCTTGCCGATACGAGAAAGGCGATCGTCGTGGCCAAGCAGGATACGATGCAAAAAGCAGGACTGGAAGTGAAGGATGAAGAAACTTGTGCATCGACGATCGGACTTACGGCGAAGGCCGGATTCCGGCTACTGTATCCGGAGCTTGCCGAGGAGAGGATCGATGAACTGGTCATCGAATACAGGAGAAGGTTCGACGAACTAAAGGTACAGATGCCGCCGGAACGCTTCCCCGGTGTGGACCATGTTCTATCGGTGTTATCTGAAAGGGGTATCACGAGTACGATCGCTACATCAAGGAATACCCGGTCACTTAGGGAGTTCCTCGCACAGTGGAATATGAGTGATACCTTCCGCGTCATCTTCTGTCAGGAAGATACACCCCGTCTGAAACCTTTTCCCGATCCGGTGTTACGGACACTGGAGGCGCTCTCCTTACGATCGGATCAGGCACTTGTTGTCGGAGATATGCCGGTAGATATCGAGATGGGGAGAAGTGCCGGTGCGTATACCTGCGGAGTGACGTATGGAAACTCCTGCAAGGAAGATCTGCTCTCGGCCGGTGCAGACTTCGTGATCGATTCGATCGAGGAACTGCTTACATATTTACGATAGAGCGGATGTATCCTGGAATCACAGCTCGTGATAATACGGACAGATGTTCTCGTAGTGTCCGTCCTTCATGCGGAAACCGCCGGGGATCGTGCCGAGCTGCGTAAAGCCGAGCCTCTCATACAGATGCCGGGCGTGGGTATTACTCTCCACAACAGCATTAAACTGAAGTACTCGGAAACCGAGTGCTCTGCCCATCGAGAGGCAATCCAGCACGAGCTTCTCGCCGATGTGAAGACCCCGGGATTCCGATGCGACCGCATAGCTTGCGTTGCAGATATGTCCGCATCTTCCGACATTGTTAGGGTGGAGGATATAAAGCCCCAGAATTTTCCCATCCACCTCGGCTACACCCGTATAGCTCTGGGAAGCGAAGAAATCCGCACCGCTTTCATGATCCAGCAGATCTTCCTGAGGGAAAGCGATCCCTTCTTCAACGATCTCGTTCCAGATCCGGATCATATCCGGCAAGTCTTCCTGAGTATATCTCCTGATCTTTATCTCGTTCACGGCAGAAGCTCCTATATAATAAGTTTATCTCCTCATATATTTTACCGCTTCTTGACTATTTAAGCTTCTGCTTCTGATCGAATTTCTCCGCTTTCGTGCTTGGATTGTTTCTGCTCATACATCCTGACATCACTGATCTTCAGGAAATCTTCGATCCGCCCGTAGCAGTCTGTCTCCGTGATATAAGCACCACAACTGTAGTCGAGGTGATATCCCACGGTGTTATTGCTGTTAAACTCGTCGACCATCTCGCGAAGCCGGCTGAGGAAACGTGTCAGATGTGTCTCAGAATAATACGCAGCGAAGATATAGAATTCATCTCCGCCTGCTCGTCCTGCTATCTCGCCGGAATCGCAGCAGGCCGTGATGCTGTCCGCGAGCGCTTTGATCGCGCGGTCCCCCTCATAGTGTCCATATACATCGTTGATATGCTTGAGTCCATCCATATCGATAACCATGGTGCAGACGCTCGTTTTCTCGCGAAGATTGGAGAGCAGATTGCGCGAAGAATCGTCAAAACCGCGCCGGTTCAGCATATCAGTAAGTCCGTCCTTGATGCTGAGATCCTCAAGCTTTTTAACAAGCTTGTGGATATGGTTATTCTTCTGAAGTGTGTGGAGCGTGGTGGCCACGTTCAGAAGAAGGACGTTGTGGTACTCGTTGAAGATATCTTTGGACGCCATTTCGACTACTGAATAGCCGAATATCTTCTCGGCACAGTGCAGGCTCATCACATAGTAGGTATGGGAGCGCTCTGAATCCGGAACCGGAAACATCGATGAACCGTTGAAATGGTGAGGACTGTTCGCATATTCCTTGTTCTTGTCTATCCAGATGATCGGGATGAAGTTCCCGGAGGGCGCGGTAAAATCACTGTCGTAGGCAGGGCATCCGTGGGCGTCCGTATGGACCATCATGAAGTAGGAACGGTATTCTCCGAATGTGATGGCACTCTCGGCAAAAGCACTCTCAAGCGCGCGAACATTGTCCACTTTGTTCAGTTTCAACATGGCCGATTCGGAGTCAAAAAGAGCGATACCCGTCATTCTCGTCTCTTCGTGCATCCTGGAGATGATGTCCATGACGTGCTGATAATTCAGCGGATCGCAGCCGCAGGACTGGGAGTAGATCGGCTTGGGGAGGACACGAAGATCGTGTTCACATATATCTTTGTTCTCCGACAGATCGACAAGAAGAGAGATGGATTTTCTGGCGACATCGAGACGTTCCCTTGTTACCGAGGTAAGATGCGGCAGGAATTCCTGACCTTCTACTGTTCCGTCAAAACCGGAAACGGCTATATCTTCGGGAACGCGAATCCCCCGCTGTTTAAAGGCGTTGAGCAGCGACATCGCCATGTAATCGTTGGCACAGACGATGACTTCCGGACGCTCGGGAAGAGACAGGAAATAGTCGGCCGCTTCGCCGCCTTTGTTGTACCAGAAATCACCTTCAAAGACTCCCGCGCCGTTCTCAGGCATACCGTACTTCTTCATCACGGACTGGAATACGGAAAGACGGATCTTCGCATCCGGGTGAGAAAAATACCCGGACATAAATGCGATCTTTCTGAAGTGGTGATGGTTGATGAAGTGTTCCACCATCGCACGAAGTCCTTCCGCGTCATCAAAATCAATGTTGTAGAAACCATCGACATGACTGCTTATGGAAACAACGGCACAGCGGGCGGTCCGGAGCTTCTTCTCGAACTTGGCGGAGACGCCGTCTTCATAGAAACCTTCGCCATCGTAGATGATCCCGTCAAACTGATCGAGGTCGATATACTCAAGAAGTTCGGTATCGTAATCACCGGAAACGGCATTGGCGATGCCGATTCTCCCGAGACTGTTAAAGATGAACAGATCGACATCTGCTTCTTCGGCGGCGATACTAAATGCCCGGCATAGATTCCGCCTGTACCTGCTGGTAAGACTATTCCCGAAAAATGCGATTCTTTTCCGATGGTTCATGATGTGCTCTCCCACATAAAGCATTCGCTTAGATAGTACAATCATAAGGAAACAATGTAATATCGTAATGAATATGCTTTTACCATTCTGTAAATACTGGGGGGGATGGGATCTCTCCCGTCAGATGCTGAAAGATAAGATCCGTGACTACTGCATCACGTAAGGAAGGAACAAAGAGTGTGAACATGGTATAATGCTTTCGGGGTTGCGCAGACGTGTGTGAATGTGCGTCGGCGTTTGAGGAAGAAGGAGGCATCTGATGCAGTATTCTGTCACACCGGAAGGAATTCTGGTGCAGAAAGATTTTACCAAGACACTTTATCCTTTCGAGCAGATCCATCGTATCGAGATCGATCAGGAGAAAGAATCGTTCTTTATTACGAAGAATCACGAAGATTTCACAGACAAAAAACTCGGCGATATCCTGAATCACCCGCATGTCTATAATGCGATCGGTAAGTATAACATCGCATTCATCGATCACTTCCTGAAAAACTTCCACGAGAAGACGTATACAGAACAGGATCTCATTCCGCTTTTGGAAAAAACGAAAGAGATTGCGAAGGAGTGTGCGGATCAGTGTATCAAGGAAGAATTCGGGGAAGAGTACTCCGTGTATGTGTATCTGGATAAAGATTACGAGCAATACCATCTGTATTTTATGCTTCTGAAAAACGACCTGCTCGTGGATCTTCCGAAGGATATGAAAATGAATGGCGGTCTACATCCCCAAGCATTTGAAGCGATAACGATCACGGATCTTCTCGAGTGGAAGACCTCTTCCGGTTCAGGCGTGTACGGCGTCGTGGAGGAAGTGACGGATCCGGAGGAATGCCGCTTCTATGTGAAAACGCAAATGAAGGAATACTGCGAGTTCTTCAGACGGAAAGAGAAGGAGCATGCCGCTCTTCAGAAAATCCTGGCAAAGGAAGCGGCAAAACCGAAGCCGATCCCGAAGGATCACCTTCTCCGGCGCTACTCCATATTCATACTCGGTCTCTTTATCGCCTCGATGGGTGTGGCATTTTCAACAGTCGCCGAACTGGGCACATCGCCGGTCGCGTCGGTGCCGTATTCGGTATTCCTGGCGGACGGTGGGACGACACTGTCTTTCGGAGGATGGCTGAATATTTTAAGCCTCATCCAGATCGGTGTGCAGATCCTCGTCTTACGCTCGGCATGCAACTGGCTGGAGATCCTGATCCAGACGATCCTTGCATTCGTGTACGGATATCTCACGAACTTTTCCTGCTGGCTCCTTCGTGACATATCTCTGACCAGATACGAAGCGCAACTCGTTTTCATGTTCTTCGGATGCGCCATCCTCGCACTCGGCATCTGGGTGCAGCTCAAAGGAGATGTAGCGATGCTGCCGGGTGAGGCCATGAACCGCGCGATCAGTCAGGTAATGAAGAAACGCTACGAGAACGTGAAGATCTTCTTCGATATCTTCTATATCTCGCTTTCGGCCGTGATCTGTCTGGTCTTCCTGGGAGAACTCCGAGGTGTCAGAGAAGGAAGCATCATCGCGGCGATCCTGGTCGGAACACTCATCAAGCTCTACAACTTTGTTTTTTCGAAGGTACGGGAACTGTCAGAACAGCCGAAGTCGAAATAGTGGGAGGCTTCTTATGAACTACTACGGAACGGAAGAGTATAAGAAAGAGATGGATGCTCTGGAGGAGCAGATCTTCTCGAAGATCAGTTTCACCGAGCCTGACCGTGTAAAAGAACTCGAAGACGGGTACCGCATCGAGTATTACTACTATGCCGATGAAGAGCACTGCCTTCCCGGACACGCACCGGTAGACGGGGAGATCTGCCGGCTTTTCCGTAACGATGAGCAGATCTATGAGTGGAAAAACACGGATGGGAATTCTCATATGGCAGACATTATCCACCACGCAAACGGCAGAACTTATCTGGTTTTCGACGAGGATCTTTACGGATACAGCGTACTCGATCTGACGACCCGGTACTGCATGCACTATATCCCCGAAGAATCCAAGAGAAAGACGATCGAAGAAATGGTGGAGACGTTCATATGGTGCGATTGTTTCTACGATCCGAAGACGAATCAGATGGCGGTACAGGGGTGCTACTGGGCAAGCCCCGATTCCCTGATCGTCCTCGATTTTTCGGATCCGATGAAACCTGTCGAAGCCGAAAACTGGAGCGACATCCATCGGATCGTAAGAGACACCTGGAAGGATGCGGAAGAAAACGATATCGGAGTGGATATTGAGTTTTTGAGCTGGAAGGACGGAGCCCTTCTCTGCAGGCTCTGTGGCGGGAAAACAAAGACCGTGCGGATCGATCTTGCAAAAAGGTCAGCTGAGACAGAACCGGAATAGTTCTTTCAAAGGTGCAAAAAAATAAAGCTCATCCGAAGTCTAATTAGTAGAAGATTGCTTATGAATGGCTGCGAAGAAGATCTCGCAGCCCCAAAAAGAAATAGACTCGGAGGTGCCTTATGAGTGATTTTGCAGCGGGAAGTGTTCACTGTTCGTATTGCGGAAACATACGTCATGACCAGGAGAAGAACTGCGGTAACTGTGGGAAAGCGTTCCCTGAGATAGTAAAAACGCAAAGTAAAAACTGCATTGCAGGATTCTTTATGGTGCTGGTGTATGTGATCCTCTGTTCCATATGCTGGAGCATCTCCATGGAAGCGGCCTTTATGGTCGAAGTGTATGCGGCCCCGCTCGCACTGATCGGTATCGGATTATGTATTGTAGGACTTAAGTCGGCTAGAGATACCAAGACATTAAGCATCGTTCTCGGCATCGTCGGAATCGTACTATTTGTTTATTCAGCAGGTATGTTTGTCAATACGGTGTTCATGGCAGAACTTAGTAAAATACTCAGTCAGCTGACTTCGGTATAAACGATCAGTATAACTTCCGGCCTCGGAATTCGTGTAAAATAGTAAGAAGTAGTTGCTGAACCGGTGAAGACTTCCAGAAAGAATAAGAAATAAAAAAGAGCGTCGGGAACGGCGCTCTTTCTTTTTGCTTTTGATATGCGAGGGGATCAGCCCTTGAGGTCAAGGTACATCAGGATCTCGTCGTGATACGTCCCGTCATCGAAGCGCATGGCATTGTGACGGCGTCCGGTCTCGATGAATCCGCACTTCTTATAAAGAACCTGTGCCTGCTCATTCTCGGCGACAACTTCCAGATCCATCTGCTCCCAGCCGACATTCTTTGCCAGCTCGACCAGATAGTTGATCAGGGCGGAGCCGATGCCTAAGCCCCAGAATTCCTTATAGAGCGCGATCGCAAGGGAACAGCGGTGCTGGAGTTTTCTCTGACCGCCGATACCGAAGACTCTTCCGACACCGGCGAGTTTCCCGTCTACGATGGCAGCCATCGCAATGTTGTAAGGGTTTTCAAGGCCTCTTCCGAGGAACGCCGCTATTTCCTCGCGCGACTCGTTGACTTCATCTTCGTTCCGAATGAGGAATTCGGTCTCTCCGGAGGTCTTCTTCAGATACTCGAGCATCTGGTCTGCGAGATCCGGTCCGTTCGGGCGCAGCACGCAGGTCCTCCCATCTTTTAATGTGATCGTTCTTTCCGGGAAATGCATATCGCGCCACCTCGTTTCTTTCGTTTTTTCTATTATTGTAGTCATCGGAAAGAGGCCCGACAAGTAGTCTTGTGGTATACACAGGATGCCCTCCGGAAATGTTATACTGAATTCAATTCTGACACGAAGGTAGTTACAGTTATGAATAAATATGAGATGACAAATACGATCACACCGGAAGAATATCTGGCGATGCGGGCAGCTGTCGGCTGGAGTGTTTTCCCTATTGAACAGGCCGTTGCGGGACTTGGCAATTCCTATGTCTGGTGTATCCGTGATGAGGGACGTCCGATCGCCATCGGAAGAGCCATCTGGGATCACGGGTATGTGATCTATATCGCGGATGTCATCGTCCTTCCCGAGTATCAGGGACAGGGGCTCGGGCGTGTCCTGATGGAGAGCATCATGGCATTCATCCACGAGCAGCTGAAACCCGGATACCGCTTCATGGTGAGCCTTCTGGCTGCTAAAGGAAAAGAGGAATTCTATCAGAAATTCGGATTTGAAACCCGTCCGAATGAGACGGTCGGCGCGGGCATGCACCAGTGGCTCGTCAACGAGAAGAGTGAGTAACCGGAAGATGAGGAAATAGACGTGGTGGAGAAAACGGAACCGAAAACACTTTATGTATCCGACCTGGATGGAACGCTGATGAGAAATGACGAGACACTGTCCGAGAACACGGTACACATCATCAACGGCCTGGTCGAGAGGGGGCTGGATTTTACGTATGCGACAGCGCGCTCGGTCGAGAGCGCGAGGCCGATTGCCGGAGGACTGAAACTGAAGCTCCCCGTAGTCACGAGAAACGGCGCGGTCCTGGCGGATAATGCTACCGGTAAGCACATCAGAAAAGCGGTTTTCACCGATGAGGAAGTTGCCCTTCTAAAAGCACTTCTCACGGATATTCCGTACTGCGGTTATGTCTCCTGCTTTATCGGCGAGGAGATGATCCGCACCACCATGGAAGGCAGACACAGTGTGGGTCTTCAGGGCTATCTCGACTACTACAAGGGAGATCCGACCATGAAGTACATGGACTCCTATGATGAAATGTTTTGTGGCCTTCCGGGGTATGTCACCTGCATCGGAGAGAAGGAGGAGATCGAGCCGATCTACGACCGCGTCCGCGCCTATGACTGCTGGGAGAGCCTCTTTCAGAAAGATACCTACCGCGACGAATACTGGCTCGAGATCTGTCCGAAGAACTGCACTAAGGCCAAGTCCCTTCTCAAACTGAAAGAAGATTACGGATTCGACCGTTTAGTCGTCTTCGGAGATTCCCTGAATGACGTATCCATGTTTAAGATCGCCGACGAAGCGTATGCCGTTGCCAATGCACGCGACGAACTGAAAAATCTGGCGACTGAAGTCATCGGATATAACGAAGAAGATGCCGTCGCGCTTTTTCTCGAAAACGTGATGGAAGAGAACCTTAAAGCATAGTCAGCACAGGCATTCTCGAACTTTTGCCGATGAAAAATAGTGAAAAAATAGTGAAAAAATAGTGTAAATTCCCACTGGTTTTGGTATACTGTTTCTGAGGTGATTCGTCATGATCAAAGTGACATTATCCAATGAGATTCTTAAGTATATAACGGACATCGACCAAAACCGATATAGGGTAGCTTCGGTCAAACTTGCTCCGTCAGTTACCAATCGGCTTCGTAAAAACTCGAAGAAAAAAAGCACATATTCATCTAACAGAATCGAAGGGAATCCTCTCTCGGAGAACCAGGTTGATGAGGTGATCGAACGAGATGAACGAAAGCATTTTCTTAAACCTGAACAGGAGATCCGAAACTATTTTCTTGCTTTGAACTATCTTGAGGAAATGGCCGGGAAAAAGGAGAAGTTTTCTAAGAAACTGATTCTGGATGTCCAGAAATATGTGGAAAAGGGAGCTTCGAAAGAGAAGATCGGACTACGTGGACCTATGCCGCCCGGAGTGCTTTTTGCAGTGTATGATACACAAAGCGGAAAACCGGACTACATCCCGCCGGAATACTGCGATGTCCCCGGCCTGCTGGATGAGTTGGTAGAATACGTGAATACAACTGATGACCACCCTCTGATCGTTGCGGCGGTGGTGCATTACCAGCTGGTGACGATCCATCCTTTTGAAGATGGAAACGGAAGAACGGCGCGATTGATGTCCGGCTACATTCTTGATCTTAACGGATATGGTTTTAATGGGATTGGGTCTTTGGAAGAGTATTTCGCATATGATATCGGCGAATACTATGAATCCCTGCAAATGGGATTGCCGGCGCTCTATTATTCAGGAAGAGATAATCCGCCTCACCCGGAAAAATGGGTGAACTACTTTCTTCGGATGGTACTGCTATATTCGAAAAAGGTGTGTGAGATTTCCGAACACTCTAGTGAAGAGTCAATCAGTGGAAGTCTGTCTTATCTCAAGGGAAAAGAGAAAGAACTGCTGTTGTTTCTGATCAAACATTATAAGGGTGAATTTACGCCGGCAGAGGTGAGCCGTGAGATTGGCGTAACAAATAAAACTGTTATCAATAGGCTTGCGATCCTCGTTAAAAACGGATTTGTTGTTCCCAACATGGCAAAGGAACGTATCCGGTCATATATACTTAGTGAATATGCAAAAAGAAATGAAAAGACGATCAAGAAGCAGATTGGAAGGATATAGGGTGAGCGGTAAGCGCATATGAATGCTTTGTTGTGTAATGATGAGAAATGGCTGCTTTCGGAAGAGGCCTACGGCATCTATTCCGCGTGCATGTATAAGCCCACTTTTGATGCATACTGCAAAGAAATGAAAGGGCTTCTTTCCGATAAGAAAATCTATGTGTGCAAAGTCGATGCCACTATCAAAGGGATGATCGTTCTGGATAAAGAGAAGGCGGAGATCGTCGGGATCGCCATCGATCCGAACTTTAGAAAGAAGGGAATCGGACGATATCTGGTTGAAGAGGTCATGCGGCAGGAAGACCTGAAATCCCTGTATGCACAGACCGACGATGACGCAGTGCTTTTCTATCAGAAATGCGGATTTGAAGTGAAGAGAATCATCAAGGAATATCCGGATGGAAAAGTGGTACGATATGATTGTACAAAGAAGTTAGGAGAGTAACGATGCATTTCGGTTTTTCCTATGTCGGTCTGGTGTTTCTGATCATGCTTTTCGTGCCAAATGCATTCTGGACGAAGAACCAGCCGAAGGACTACGAGAAATATGTGGTGAAGGAGAATAAGATCCTGCTGGCTTTCGAACGGGCCGGGCAGATGCTTGTCACTACCGCCGTTCTTATCTTTTCGGACTTTAATCTTCGTCCGTGGAGTCTGTGGTCTCTGTGGCTTCTGGGAGCATTCCTCCTGATGGTCCTCTACGAGATCCACTGGATCCGGTATTTCAGAAGCGAGAAGACGATGCACGATTTCTACAGAAGTATCCTCGGGATCCCGATTGCGGGTGCGACACTTCCGGTCATGGCTTTCTTTCTTCTTTCGATCTACGGGAGAAACTGGATCCTCGGGATCTCTACGGTGATATTGGGAATCGGACACATCGGCATCCATGCGGTGCATCAGAAAGAAGTACAAAGAGAACTGGAGAAATAGATTGGAGAGCAAACATGGTTATACTGATTACAGGCGCGTCCCACGCGGGGAAAACAGTCCTCGCGCAGCGGATGCTGAAGGAATATAAATACCCGTATATCTCGGTCGATCATTTGAAGATGGGTCTGATCCGAAGCGGGAACACGGAACTTACTCCTATGGATGACGATAAGCTGACTGACTATCTCTGGCCGATCGAAAGAGAGATGATCAAGACAGCGATCGAGAATAAGCAGAACACGATCGTCGAAGGCTGCTATATCCCGTTCGACTGGCGGAAGGATTTCGATGAGGAGTATCTTTCGGAGATTCGTTTTATCTGCCTGGCATTTTCGGATGCTTATATCGATGCGCATTTTGATGCCATCACTTCCCATGCGTCCGACGTCGAAAACCGCCTGGATGATTCGGACTGTACGAAGGACTGGCTTATGGAGTGTAATCACGACTTTATCGAAGGTTTTAAGAAGGCCGGAGAAGAGGTCACGCTTATCGAATCGGATTATGAGAAGACGATCGAATCCCTGTGTACAACAGATTGCTTCATCGAGCATGTGGCGCTCTTCGTAAATGATGTCGAGAAGGGAAGAGACTTCTTCGTAAAGTATCTCGGCGGGGTTTCAAATGACGGTTACCACAACAAGAATACAGGCTTCTGTTCCTACTTTATTACCTTCGGAAACGGTGCACGTCTCGAGGTCATGAGTAAGCCCGGAGTCCTGGATCCTTCGAAAGAACAGGAACGCACCGGGTACGAGCACATCGCTTTCTCTGTCGGAAGTAAAGAGCGTGTCGATGAACTGACGAAGATCCTTCGGGAAGACGGATACGAAGTCCTCCGCGGACCGAGAACGACCGGAGACGGATACTATGAGTCCTGCATCGTCGGCATCGAAGGAAACCATATAGAGATCACCGTGTAAACCACAGGTGCCTATTTTACAATTTGATTCGATGCTACAATGAAGAAAAAACGAGGTGCATCTTATGGTACACACAGATAGAGGCATTTCTTTAGCCGCAGATGTTATGGCTCCGCGCAAGGTCTGATAGGGGCGACACCTTCACGGAGCAAGTAAATCGGAATCGTCCGGTCAGGCTTTACGCTGCTTAGAAAACAAATTATGTTCTAGGAGTAAAGCCATGAGAAAAATATCTATTATCAAAGAACTTCGAAGCTTTCTGCTTCTTTGGTCCTCACAGACTGTGTCCGAACTGGGTACAGCCATGACGGACTATGCGCTCATCATCTGGGTCTACGAAAGGTCCGGAACTGCGTCAAGTGTAACAATGTTAACCATGTGCGCGTTCCTTCCGACGATCCTTTTCCGCTTCCTGGCGGGCACTTTTGTGGACCGGAAAGACAAGAAGCGCATCATGCTGATCACGGATCTGATCGCCGCATGCGGATCGCTTTTGGTCCTTCTTCTATATTCGGGAGCCGTGCTGGAAGTATGGCATCTCTATGTGATCAATATCATCTTAAGTTTCATGAATTCCTTCCAGGTTTCGGCCTCCTATGTCGCGACCTCTCTTCTCGTGCCGAAGAAGCACTTTGCCCGGGTCAGCGCGCTTTCCGGCATCTCCGGATCTGTCATCGCGATCCTGGCCCCGGCACTCGGAAGTATCCTTCTGGTCTTTGGCGGCCTTAAGATGGTCCTGATCATCGACCTGATCAGCTTCGCTGTGGGATTTCTGACGCTTCTTCTTTTCATCAGGATTCCCAGAACGCCGCAGGAGGAGAAGAAAGAACAGGAGTCTTTCTGGAAAAGCAGTCAGGACGGTATCCGCTTCCTGAAAGATAGTAAGGCACTTCTTCATCTGACGCTGTTTATCGCGGTCGTGAATCTCTTTGCCAAGCTGGGAAATGACGGCATGCTGGCGCCGTACATTCTCGGACGGACCGGAAACGACCAGAAGATCCTCGGTCTCGTACAGGCTTTCACATCGGCCGGGCTCCTGATGGGAAGCCTCCTGATGACAGTGCGAAAACCGGCGAAAAGAAAAGCGCGGCTGATCTTCATCACCTGTGCCATCATCTTCTCCGGTGATCTGTTTCTGAGTGTGACGGAAATCCCGGCCATCTGGTGCATCGCGCAGTTCGGGACCTATGCGGTGGCGGCGATCATGAACATCCATATGAATACACTCATGCGGGAAAGTGTCCCGGTCTCGATGCAGGGAAGAGTATTCTCTGCGCATGATACTCTCCAGAATTGCACGAATCCCTTGGGTCTGTTTCTCGGAGGCATCCTGGCGGACTACGTGTTCGAGCCCTTCATGAAGACGGAGTCCACGATTCAGAAGCCCCTTTCCGTGCTTTTCGGGTCGGAAAGCGGATCGGGGATCGGTCTTCTGTTCTTCATCGTAGGCACACTTGGGATGCTCATCAGTATCACCCGTCTGAGAAAGAAGGTCTACCGGGTGCTGGATCTACCTGCCGAGGAAAAAGCACTGGAAAACCCGTAAGTCTCGTTGTAGAATAAAGAAAAGGCAAAGGCGCCGATTTGGAGCCTTTGCCTTTTTGTTTTGCAGCGAAACAGGCGATCAGTCAGGAAGGAGCTTCCCATGGCAGCATTTGATAGAGTACTCTCGGGCATACCGGAAATGGATACGAACTTCGACAACATACGTCTGGGCGATAATGTCGTGTGGCGTGTGGATGACCTGGAGCAGTTCAAGCTCTTCATGAAGCCTTATGTGAAGCAGGCGATCGCGGATGGCAGAAATCTTATCTACTTCCGCTTCGCGACGCACGAGCCACTCCTCGAAGAACAGGAAGGCCTGAAGATCATCAACGTCGAACTCAATCACCGTTTCGAGAACTTCACGGTCGAGATCCGTGAGCACATCACGAGAGAAGGAAGAGATGCTTTCTATGTGTTTGACTGTCTGTCCGAACTTCAGACGGCATGGGCGACCGACCTAATGATGGGTAACTTCTTCCAGGTGACGTGTCCGTATCTTTTCATCCTCGACACCGTTGCCTTCTTCCCGCTGATCCGCGGCAAGCACTCGTTCCAGGCGATCGCGAAGATCCGTGATACCACGCAGCTTTTCCTCGACGTATACGCCGATAACGAGAACGTATATGTCCGTCCGGACAAGGTCTGGAACCGCTACTCCGAGACGATGTTCCTGCCGCATCTTTTTGTGCCGAAGACCGGGGAATTCAAACCGATCCTCGACGGCGTCATGGCGAGCCATTTCTATCAGGTCCTCGGTAACTCCGCTTCCGCCGATAAAGGCAATATGGACAGCTGGGACCGCTTCTTCAACATGACTGAGATGATGTACGAGAACGGCATGGATGTCACGGAACAGTGCCACCGTATGTGCAACATCATGATGTCCCGTGACGAGCGGATGCGTCTCATGATCAAGGAACACTTCAAGCCGCAGGATTACTTCGCGGTCAGAAAGCGCATGATCGGTACCGGCATGATCGGCGGTAAAGCGACAGGCATGCTCCTCGCACGAAAGATCATCGAGAATAAATGCCCGGAGATCTATAAGAAATTCGAACCACACGACTCGTTTTACATCGGCTCGGATGTCTTCTATTCCTTCATCGTGGAAAACAAATTCTGGGACCTTCGTATCCGTCAGAGAAAAGAAGAGGAATACTTTTCTCTCGCGGAGGAATTTGCCGAGAGACTGCATACCGGAAAGTTCAGCCGGGAGATGGAAGAACAGCTTGTCAAACTTCTCGAATACTATGGGCAGGACCCGATCATCGTACGCTCCAGCTCGATCCTTGAGGACGGATTCGGTAACGCCTTTGCCGGAAAATACGAGTCCGTTTTCTGCTCGAATACGGGCGACATGGATCAGCGTCTCGAGGAACTCGAGAACGCGATCCGTACGGTCTATGCAAGCACGATGAGTAAGTCCGCGCTCGACTATAGAAGCCGCCGTGGTCTTCAGAAGCGAGATGAGCAGATGGCGCTTCTCGTCATGCGGGTATCCGGTTCGTACTACGGAGAATTCTATATGCCTTGTGTTGCGGGTGTCGGCTATTCCTTCAGTCCGTACCGCTTCATGGATGACCTCGATCCGACCGCGGGTATGCTGCGTCTCGTCATGGGTCTCGGAACTTCTGCGGTCGACAGAACGGAGGGTTCGTATCCGCGACTCGTGAGCCTCGATAAACCGAAGGCCCAGCCGATGAGAGATTCGGTCGAGAAGCACCAGCATTCACAAAGAAAGATGGAGCTCATGAACCGCACTTCGCGGAAACTCGAGCAGGTCGATCCGGATAAGGTGAAACCCTTCCTCCCGTACTTCATGAAGAGGCTTCTCTTCGAGCACGATTACATCACAGAAAGGATGTTCAGAGAAAGAGGACAGGCCAGAGACATCGAGTTCGTTTCCTGTCTGGGCATCGTCGAGAAAGAGACGCTCATGGAGCAGATGCGCGAGATCCTGAGCACGATCCAGAAAGAGTACGATTATCCGGTCGACACGGAGTTCACGATCAACCTTTCCGAGGACGGGGACTACGTCATCAACCTCCTGCAGTGCCGTCCGCTTCAGGTGTATCAGGACGCGGAGGAACTGGAGCTTCCGGAGGATGTCGAAGACGGGAAGATCCTCTTCGAGTGCCGGGGTTCTTCGATGGGTCTGTCGCGCCTCGAGAAGCTTGACATGATCGTTTCCATCGATCCGGTCCTCTACTACAACATGCCTTTTAAGGATAAGTACCGTGTGGGGAAAGCACTGGGTGCCGTGAACTGGGCGATGCGCGGGAAGAATAAGAAGATGCTCCTTCTGACACCGGGCCGTATCGGGACCTCGTCGCCGGAACTGGGTGTACCTGCACTGTTCTCGGACATCAGCGAATTTGAGTGCATCTGCGAGATCGCGGATTCGAGAGCGGGGTATAACCCGGAGCTCTCGTACGGCAGTCATTTCTTCCAGGATCTTGTCGAGGCCGGTATCCTCTATAACGCACTTTTTGAAAATGAGAAGACCCTCGCTTTCCATCCGGATCTTCTAAGCGGGCTTCCGAGTCTCCTACTGGAATTCGATCCGAAATCGGAGGATCTTACAGACATTATCCGTGTCTATGACGTATCCGGCATGGACCTTCGCATCTGTAATGACATGAAGAAGGAAAGGATCCTCTGTTACCAGTCCTGATTGACGGATCTCGTATGGGGATGGACATCCTCCCGGTTTCGTGTTACAGTTTACCTAACGAGCGTTAGGTAAACTTGCAGGGAGGTGTATGCATGACATCGGAAGGAACCAGAGAACGGATATTGAATACGGCTTTGGAGATGTTCTCGGAGAAGGGTTATTCGGCGGTGTCCATGCGCGATATCTCCGCTGCCGTCGGGATCCGGGCCAGTTCGCTCTACTACTATTTCAAAGGAAAGCAGGACATCTTCGATGCTCTGATCGCTCGAGCCGATGCCTTGAAAGACGGCATAAAGGTAAACTTTGCGAAAGCCCTGGGGGATACGAAAAGTATAAAGATGGAAGACTTTGTTCGTATCGGCGGACTCCTTGTCACGGGGTACTATCAGGGCGGAAAGATCGCACCGCTTCTTCAGATGCTGGAGAGTGAGCGGTTCCACGATGAGAAAGCAGATGCAACATGGAAGAAGATGCTCTTTTCAGAACCGATCGAAAACCATACGCAGGTATTTCGGATGCTCTATGAGAGGGGTCTGATCAAAGAAAAAGACGCGGAAGGACTGGCATCCGAGTATCAGGGCATCATCGTGCTCGGGTATTTCACGAATGACATCGGTCGCGTGAAGGATTCCCTCACTTCTTTCTACAAGAGATATTTCAAATAACGGAGAAGCGCATGAAAGTATACAGAACGAAAAAGGCCGGAGAAAAGATCATCGAAACCTACGATCAGCTCCTCTCGAAATGGGGCTGCGAGGTAAAAGAACAGGATATCCAGACCCGATACGGAACCACGCATGTGATCGAGACCGGTGCAGAAGACGGGACGCCCATGGTGCTTTTCCATGGTGTCGGAGATGACTCGGCCCTCATGTGGATCTTTAATGCGAAGGCACTTGGCACGAAGCTTCATCTCTTCGCGATCGACACGATGGGAGGCCCCGGGAAGAGCCGTCCGAACGAGAACTATAACAAGACTTTCGACGATGTTCTGTGGATCGATGAAGTCCTGGAGAAACTGGGCATCGGTCAGGCATATTTCGCAGGGGTATCCATGGGCGGTTATCTGGTGCAGCTGTATTCATTAAGACGACCGGAGAAGGTCATAAAGGCGATCAGTATCTCCGGTTCTGTGGCTGCGGCCACGAAGAATAACACCATGAAGGCCATGATGAAGATCTTCCTGCCGGAGGCGCTTTTCCCGACGGATAAAAATGTTATCAAGCTCCTTAAGAAATTAAGCGGCAGGAATTACGCGGTGTTCACTGAAAATGAACTGATCCTTCAGCACTATAAGTGCCTCATCAAGGGCTTCAACAACATGGCGATGGGATGCCATAAGGTGCAGGGGTTTTCTTCTGAAGAGATCGATCAGATCCGCGAGAAAGTCATCTATCTGGTCGGCGAAGAAGATCCTTTCGAGAAGATCGGCGGTAAGGCCCTGCTTCAGCAGTACCGAATGAATGCGACGTTCTACGAAGATGCCGGTCACGGACTGAATCACGAGCTGGCGGAGGAGATCAATCAGAAGATCTTACAGATCGTTTCTTGACGTAGTTTTCCTGAGACGACCCTTTTCCGGTCAACTTACCGGATACTTCTCATCAGCCATTCACCGGTGGTGACGTTCTGCACGGCTTCCACTTTGTAGTATATAGTCAGATATACCTTGAATTCGGTGCCATCTTCGCTGATGATGTCGAATATCATGTCAGACGGGTCTCCGACGTATTCGATGGACTGGATCTCTCCTGCACCGTATTTTTTCAGTGCGCCGATCAGGTAATCCAGGTCGTGGCTGGTCGAGCTTACGCCTGTCAGCTCCGAGATGAGTTCACGGTTATGTGTCTCGACTTCTGAATAGATGGGAGTATGGGAGATGACGGTGGTTTCGGTCGGCTTCTTTTTCTTGGTTTCTTCGGTGACCTTTTTCTCTTTCTTGCAGCCACAGAGGCCGGTGGTCAGTAGTGTTGCGATCAGGATGAAGGACAGTGCTCGTTTCATATATACCTCTTCTTCGGCAGGGTGCCGTCTTCTTACTACGGAAATAAGACGAGGGAAATTCTTATACTGTTGCAAAAGCACTTGTGCTCCACCTTTTCTGGTCACTTTATACTGCGGGGATAGAGACACCTTCCCGAAACTGCGATACAATCTAAAAAAGATAACGATGATAAGGAGGGATGACCATGAAACATTGTGGAACGAAAACACTCGAGACAGAGAGACTGATCTTAAGACGGTTCAGAGAGGACGATGCGGAAGCGATGTTTCGCAACTGGGCATCCGATCCTGAGGTAACGAAATTTCTGACGTGGCCGACACATACGAGTGTCGATGTCACGAAGTATGTCCTTTCTCTGTGGCTCCCGGAGTATGAGAAAGAAGATTACTACCACTGGGTGATCACATGGAAAGAGACCGGCGAGCCGATCGGTACGATCCACGGCCTCATCAAGGAAGAACTCGAGCTCGTGACGGCCGGATACTGCCTGAGCCGGAACTTCTGGCATCAGGGCATCATGTCCGAGTCGCTCCAGGCCCTGATCGATTTCTTCTTTACAGAAGTCGAAGCGAACTGCATCAACAGCTACCACGATCCTCGAAATCCGAATTCGGGTAAGGTCATGACGCACTGCGGCATGAAGTTCGACGGCACACTTCGCGCATCGGATAAGAACAATACGGGTATCTGCGATGCGAGCTGGTACAGCATCCTTCGCGAAGAGTGGAAGAACCGCTAACGAAAAAGCAAATCAACATAAATATGGAAGCGTTCGACAAGGACGCACTAGAAAAGGAGTAGTGATTACTAAGAACATTTTTGAGATAATTAACGAACTATTTGAACTGGATGGATTTGACTTCGATTTTGTTTCGGCACATGAAGGCGGCCGGAACAGGATCGTTGTTTGCGTTAAGGAGGGGGAGAAGAAGTATATCCTTCGTATCTCAGAACTTGCCGACCGCTCGCTGGAGGACTACCTGGCCGAGACGGAGTTCATCCGTTATCTTGCCGAAAACGGTGCGCCGGTCGCGGATGTGATCCCCTCTAGAAACGGAAAAACCGTCGAGTGTATCGAGGGCGAGGAAGGCCCCGCATACATCAGCCTTTTTGCGTATGCGAAGGGCATGCTGATGTTCGACAACGGGTATCGTTACAGGGAAGGTGCGCCGCTTGAAGAGTATTTCTATAATACGGGAAAAGCACTGGGGTCGATCCATCGTCTGTCGAAGGTGTACCGTCCGCAGCACCGCCGCGCTTCGTACTTCGACAGATTCAACATGGACTATATCGGAAGATTGATCCCGGAGCAGTATTCTGATCTGAAGGAAGCGATCGCCAGAAGGATCAGTGCTTTTCGGGAATTACCGGTAGATCAGGATGGATTCGGACTGGTACACTTCGACTTCTGCGACGGCAATTACCATGTGGATATGAGCAGTGGTGACATCACGGTTTTCGACTTCGATAACTGCATCTACTGCTGGTACATGTTCGACCTCGCGCATGTCTGGACGCACGGTGTCGGCTGGTGCATGTCCGAGAAAGATCCGAAGAAACGCATGGCGTTTATGGACCACTATTTCGAGACGGTCCTGAAAGGATACCGGACCGAGACGGATGTGGCACCGGAGCTTCTCGAGAAACTGCCGCTATTTATCGACATGACGATCATCGAGTTATTGGTCGACGAGTTCGAGTGCGCGGCGAGAGAAGGTGAACTTCCGGACGACGAAGACATCGGGATCCCGATGCAGATCCTCATCCACGACATTCCTTACTCGGGAATGGGTGAGAAGTGGTGAAACCGGTAGGCGGATCATGAGGAGCCCCGGTCAGCCGAGCTCTCCTCTGATCGTTTCCACGACTTTCTTATATTCGTCTGCAAAAGCACTGTAGGTCTTGCGGATGAAGTCGGCGTCTCCTTTGCCGGCCGCCTTTTCGAGCGTGTAGGCCTTCTCGGAGAGGGCTGTCGCGCCGATCGTCTTCGAGATGCTCTTCAGCGCGTGGATCTTCACTTCGAAACCCTTCCAATCTGCGGCATCGTAGCACGCATCGAGTTCTTCGAGTTTCTCGTCATATGCACTGACGTAGTCCGTGAGCATCTCTTCGTAAAAAGCACTGTCTCCGGCACAGTATATGAGACCCTTGTCGGCATCGATCCCGACGCTTTTCAGACGCTCGGTCAGCGGTGCTTTCGCGGCATCCGCAGGATCTTTCGCACTGGAAGAAGCAGAAGACGCGGAGTCATCGTCCTCTTCCGGGAGGAACTCGAGGATCTCGTCATCGGAAGAACCGGAAGCAGAATCATCCGAAACAGAACCGGATGCAGAAGCGGAAGAAGGATCTTTCTCTGGCATAGATCCGTTCTTGACTATATCCTCCGGGAGCCAGGTCTTCAGGATCTCTTCGAGATTGTCGATCTCGATCGGCTTCGAGAGATAGTCGTCAAAGCCGGAGAGGAGATACTCTTCCCGCGCGCCGTTGATCGCGTTCGCCGTGAGGGCCACGACCTTCGTATCCGAGGGGAGGATACCTTCTGCCTTCATCTTCGCGAGGGTCTCCTTACCGTCCATCTTCGGCATCATGTGATCGAGCAGGATCAGGTGATAGTGATCTTTCTTCACACGCTCCATAGCGTCGGCGCCGGAAGATGAAAGCTGCGGTTCGATGCCGAAAAGTCCCAGCAGGTTCTTGGCGACCTTAAGGTTCATCTCGTTATCATCGACCACGAGCACACGGGCACTCTCGACCCGGAGCAGTTCGATCTCTTCACTCTGCAGGCCCACAACGGGATTCTTCGAATAATCGCCGATCGGTGTCTCGTCCGCGATCTTCTGGCGGATCACGAAATAGAACGTGGATCCGAGGCCGTATTCGCTCTGTACCTGGATCTTACTTCCCATCATCTTCAGAAGATTGGTCACGATGGCCATACCCAGACCGGTACCCTCGATGCCGTGATTTTTTTCCTTATCGAGGCGCTCGAAGGACTCGAAAAGCTTTGGCATATCTTCCTGCCGGATGCCGATGCCGGTATCCTCGACGGCTACGTACAGGTCGATGTCCTCGCCATTTCTTTTTTCCTCTCTGAAGATGAAGCGGACATGACCTTCGTCCGTGTACTTCACGGCGTTCGTCAGGATATTCACGATGACCTGGAGGACACGGACATCATCGCCGACCATGCGCGACGGGAGATTCTTATCCACATCCGTGATGAACTCCAGTCCTTTTTCCTTCGCGCGCTCCGAGACAGAGGCCACGATGTTATTGACGAGTGAGGCCGTATCGTAGGTGACCGGCACGATCTCCATCTTCCCTTCTTCGATCTTCGAGAAGTCGAGGATGCTGTTGATCAGCGCGAGGAGTGTCTTACCGGCGCTGCGGATGTTCGTGGAGTAACCCAAGATCTTCTTGTCATCGGTCTCCCTAAGGATCATCTCGTTCATGCCGAGCACGGCGTTGATCGGCGTGCGGATCTCGTGGGACATACTCGACAGGAAGGATGATTTCGCCTCGCTGGCGGCGACGGCGCGCTCGGAGAGGATCAGGAGACGCTCTCTGTCGTCGCGCTCTTTCTTTCTGCGGCGGAGGATCGCGGCGATCATCAGGAACAGGATGCCCATGACCAGCAGGAACAGCGCGATGTTGATAATGATCAGGGAGATAAATTCGCTGCCGATGGCTGAGGGTTCACTTCTTACGACGAGATACCAGCCGAGGTACTCGACGTATTTTGTCACGACGAATTCATTGCTGCTCGAGGTGGAGGTGACGTATCTGTTTGCTTCCTCGGACGTCAGGATCTCGTCATCGAGCCAGGCGTTCTCGATATTGATATCATCGGTGTCGACCTGTACAAGTCCGTTCTTATCCACCAGATTGATCTTGACGTCAAATTCTTTCTCGGCCCTTGCGAAAAGATCTTGCAGGTTCGTCATCTGTACGCCGACGCCGCATACACCGAGAAGATTACCGTTTCCGTCTTCGATCCTGGCGTTAACGAAGACCGTCCAGTGGCCCTTATTCACCTCGTCATTGTCGACATCGAGGTCATAGGCGACATTCTTGCCGACGAAGAGCGAGTACCACACATCGTGTTCATCGTTTTCGGGATCGACGATCTTATTCAGTCCTTCGTAGGAGTAGTAGCGGTGCGTCGCCTCGGAGACGAGAAAAGCCGAGTCATACTCGAGGCCGCCCTTCACGCCGCTCAGATAATCCTTCATCACGGAGACAGCCTGCTCCTCGCTAAAGCTGTCTTCATTTTGCAGGAAGTCCGCGAGAAAATCATCACACGCCATCGTTTTCGACACGATGATCGGCTCATTGAGGTTGCTCGCGATGATGTCATAGATGCGGTACGTCAGCATCATGTCGATATCTCTCGAATTTTCGCGGGCAAGGAAGGCGAGGGAACTGATGGATACGATAATGGCGAGAACGAAGCTCAGCGATACCGCAATAAAAATCGGAAACATGCTCCGGTCTCTTTTGTTCTTGATCTGTTTTTTCATAACTTACCTCTTCCCATTCCCTACATGATTATACCATTCCAGGAAGCTAATTTGCGTATCAAAACGTTTTTGAGATATCAAATGATGTTATAATCGTAAGCGTAACACGTCTGAGGAGGAGAATGAGACATGGGCTTTGGCATGAGATTTCTGGATTCACTGGTGAAGGGTACGGTCAACACGATCGGAGGCGCGTCCCGTCCGGCGGCTACTCCCACGGCGACACCTGTTGCGGGAGGAACCATGTCCTATTCGGTTCCATCACAGATGGCCTCGAGTCAGCCTTCGCTGGAAGAGAAGCAGAAAGCCATGCTGGCGAAGTACAGGAAGGATCATCCGGCGGCTTCTGCCCCGGCGACAACAGCTCCGGCTGCGCCGAAGGAAGATCCATACAGCCCGCGCCAGATCGGAGAGAGATTTCTCGCCCAGTGTCCGGAATATAAACTCACCGACAAGGATGTCCATTCCGAAGAGGAGATGGATCAGTATATCAACTATGTTTTCGGGTATGTGGCTCTCTGCAACTATCTGATCCATGTCGACGGAGAGGTCACGCAGGAAGAAGCGGATGAGGTCGCGCGCATCATCGGGTGCCTCAGAAGAACGAAGGAGATCCCGACGAAGTACAGGCAGTCTTTCAGTAACGCCATGATCTCTTCCGTCATGACTTTCGATGATGTCAGAAAATACCTCGATAAGACCGACAGTTCGTCCCTCATCTACCTGGGCACACGTGCACAGGACATCGCCGCGATCAGCGGTATGACCGATAAGGAGCAGATGGCGGTCGACTCGTTCCTTTACTATATCGAGCAGAAGACGGGACACCGCTTCGATCATGTGTATAAGGAAAAAGCACCGGTCAACCTGACCTGTCCGACATGTGCGAGTATCCTGAAACTCGACAAGACCTTATCCATGGCCAAGTGCCCGTACTGCGGATTTACCAGGATCCTGGATGCGAACCGTATCGAAGAGACACAGAAAGAACTTGCAAGAGAAGAGGCGCTTCAGAAGGATAAGAAAGAAGACACCTGATCTGGAACTTACATGGAGACGTAGCACATGAAAAGAGTCATTCTGACAAGTAATCTGGGTGGATCCGAGAAGATCGACGGCGTGCGTTTTCCGGCGAAGCTGGAAGAAGGAAACGGCCAGCTCGATCTGATAAAATCGTTCTGGAAAGAGGAGGCGAAAGTCCTCTTTATTACCGCGTCTCCGGACGATGCCGAGAGAAACAGCAGTACGATCCGATGCTTCAAAGAGGCCTTCCCGATGAGCGGACTTTCTGTGTCGGAGATCATCATGTGCGACCGTGATAACATGGCGGCAGTGGACAGTCTTTCGGAGATCGATGTCGTGATCCTGACCGGAGGACACGTACCGACGCAGAATGCGTTCTTCAAAGATCTGAATCTTCGTGAAAAGATCCGGGATTTCGATGGCCTCGTGATCGCTTGGAGTGCCGGATCGATGAACTGTGCAGATAACGTATATGCCGGGCCGGAACTTCCGGGCGAAGCAGTCGATCCGGACTTTCAGCGCTGGATCTCCGGACTGGGTCTTACAGATATCAACATCTTTCCGCACTTTTCGGATCTCCGCTATGACATGCTCGACGGGATGCGCGTGATCGAAGATATCACTTTCTCCGACAGTATGGGACATGAGATCATCGCGATCAATAACGGATCTTACATCGTTTGCGATGAAGATGCGGAGACGATCTATGGCGAAGCCTACCGCATCCTGGATGGAAAGATCGAAGAAATATGCAGTGACGGTAAATCAGTGAGGTGGAAATCGAAGTAAGAAGCGAAGCAGAAGAGGCAGAATCCCTATAAGACGAAAGGAGAAGGCCTATGAACAGTATCCTAAGTGAAATCGCAGATATCATCAGACAGAATCTCGAGATGCATCTTCCGGATGTGTCCGCAGATGAACTCGAAGAGGGCGGCAAGATCTACTACATGAACGGGAAAAACGGTACCGAGTTTGACTGGTTCGTGAATGACCATTTTCCGGCGTTCATGGTCTTCTATAACGATAAGGAAAACCTCGGTGCGGCAAAGGCGCTGGTCTATAAAGACGGCTCTCTGCAACTGCTGATTTACGACGATCACGGCAAGCATATCGCAAAGAAAATCGAGACGAGTCTGGAAGTCGGAAAAGATGACCTTCTGAAACTGGCGGTCGTACTTCGGTTTAACGCCGATGACCAGAAGATCTGGGATGCAGATATCGAGCGGATCGATACCGATGTGACACCTACCCTCTCGGATAAGGCGATGTTTCTGAAGAACCGGCAGTACTACGAACCTTCGATCCGACGAAAAGAGATCATGGGCAAGCTTGCCATCGTCTCGAAAAAGATCACGGTAGAAGGCTGGAAGGTCGGATATATGTCCTGTGAAGAACCGGACGAAGAACAGTACAGCGGATGGCAGTTCTACGGCGGCTCCGAAGATCAGGAATATGTGGATGATCCCGAAAACTTTACGTTCTGCATCATCCATGCCCTCTGCAGTATCGATCCGACGCTCATCAAATACATCGATAAGCCCGCCGGAACGAAGTGGATCCGTGTCTCTGCGGATGAATTCGAAGAGGACGAGGGACAGGAACCCTACATGGAGAAGTGGAAGGATCCTTTGTGATAAGATGGATACTGCAAGAAGAAAGAGAAGGAATGCAGAATGGATTTTGATGGAAGTCAGGTCCTGATCGGAAAAGGCGCGCAGGCGGATGTTTTCCGGTATCAGGGATATGCATATAAAGTTTATAAATCTTCCTATCCGGCGGAGTGGATCGCTTTTGAAAAAGACCAGCAGCGTGCGGTCAATGAGGCGGGACTCTGCCCGATCCGCTACTACGATACCGACGACGCACACATCATCAGGATGGACCTCATCGAGGGAGAAGTACTCGAGAAGAAAGTGCGAGAAGGATATATCGAAGGATTCGGACTCCTCACAAGTGCTTTTCGAAAGGTGCATGCCGCATCGGTTGAGGGGATCCGGATGCCGCCACTGATCGCGACGGCTGGAATGGGTTTAAGTGAAGAAGAGAAGGACACGATCTTCCCGATCATTGAAAAACTTTCCGGGAAGTACCCGTCCTGCATCTGTCATCTCGATATGCATTTTCTGAACATCATGCTGCCGTCAGACGGATCGGAGTATAAGATCATCGACTGGATGAATGCGCGGATCGCGCCGGCGGTCTTCGACTATGCGAGGACCTATGTGATTTTCGATGAATTCTCGCAGGAGGCCCTTGCGATCTATAAGCAGGTCATCGCAGATGACATCGTGGCACTGGGTATCTCCGATGAGGATTTTCAGGATGCGGTCACAGTGTGTGCCATCATCCGCGAAAGAGAAAAATGAAACTGTGTTTAAGGAGCAGACGATGATCAATATCCGAAGAGCCATAAGAGAAGATTTTGAAAATTTGGAAGACCTCTACAGAGAACTCGAAGAAGATGGTGTACTCTACCAGCCCCAGCACTTCGTCCTGAGTCCGAAGGGGGCCAGATCGGAGTATATGGAAGGGATCCTGGGAAGCGATAACCAGGCGCTCTTTGTCGCCGAGGATGACGGCAGGGTGATCGGATTTGCGCACGTGGTACTCATCAAGAGCAAGCCTTTCTCGTGCCTTAAGCCGGAACTGGCGATGTATCTTCAGGATCTGGTCGTAACAGCGGAGTATAGAAGCCGCGGGATCGGCTCGATGTTCATGGAGACGGTAAAGGAATACGGTAGAGAAAACGGTGCGGACTTCTTCCGCACACAGGTCTTCCCGGGAAATACGGACGGACTTCGGTTCTATAAGAGAAACGGTTTTACGGAGACCATGATCACTATCGAAGCACCGCTGTGAATGCCGATCGACTGATGGGACTACTCTGCTTCTGATTCATTTTCTTTCTTTTTATTCGAAGCATCGATCGCGGCGATGAGGTGGTTGATGGCGTTACTGGTCTTGACGTGGCGGAACCACGTGATCGATGGAGTCACCTTGAGATTATGGTGGATGACGACCTTATCACCTTCGTTCAGGCGGACGTGCGGCCCGAGGTGGTCGGGATTGCCGTCAATGGTCGCATACTCGAAGTGAAGGCCGATGTCGGAGTGGATCGCGAAGGCGAAGTCCAGGACCGTCGCACCGTCATCGATAAACATCTCCGAGCCGTCGCGTTTATATACCTTGATCTTCTTTTTCCGGAATCCGGAAGGCTCGTAGGGATCGACACCCTTGAAGTTGAAGTCATCCATCTCATCGACGATATCTCCGATCCGGTAACGGACGTAGTCGAGTTCACTTCGGACGAATACGCGATAGCGGTTCTCCATCTCGTCCATGAGCAGGATGTAGGTGGAATTGTTGTCGGAGGTTCTTCCGAATTCGATGATCTCGAGGCCGAGTCCGATGAGGTATTTGTCGTAGAAGGAGAAGAAGACATCCTGTGCGTTCTTCTTTCTGTTTTCATCGAGAAAAGCATCCTTGATCACGAATGTCATGTCGTAAAGAGGAATGACTTCCTTCGTGAAAAGTGAACGCAGGGACTGGTTACAGTTCTCGAGGATCTTCACGGTCTGGCGGTAAAGACTCGCAACCGAGCGCTTCTTACACTCGAACTTGGCGATGGCTTTACTTAAGATGAGTGCGTCTTGGTCGGCGACACCACCGTTTCGGATGGAAAGGTCGTTCAGTTTCGAAAGGTCGGATATCACGGAGTGGAGCTGGTTGATGATGAAAGATGAGGAAATGTCGTTTCTAAGAAGCAGGATCTGATAGGCTTCGGAGATCTCGTCGTATTTATCCTTATGTTCGATACGGATGCAGAGATTCTGCAGTTCATCGACGAGATAGTAGGCTTTGGCCATTTCGGCCAGGGGAATGATGATCTCTCTTGTTTCTCTGGCTTTCCGGATCTGTTTATTAATGGGGAAACAGCCGATCGTGTAGAGGTTGTCGAGGCGATCCGCGATCTTGATGAGAAGTGCTTTTCGATTCATATTCTCGATCAGCTTGACTTCCGACATGCGGTCGATGTCTTCTTTCGAAAGTGTGCTCTTCTCGGCTTCCGTGATGGAACAGTCGATCGAGGTAACACTGTCGACGAGCTTGGCGATGTTCTCATTAAACATCTCGCCGATATCTTCGATCGTCACGTCACAGTCTTCTACGATGTCGTGAAGAAGAGCGGCGATCACGGAATCGCTCTCGAGTCCCCAGGAGGCGACGAAATGCGCTACGCGCAGAGGATGGTTGATGTAAGCTTCACCGGACTTTCTGAAGACTCCGTTATGCTTCTCGGCAGCAAAAGCATAGGCCTTCTTGATGTACGGCTTATACACGACGGCGTGGTTACTCTGCATGGTATGGATGATGTCATCGATCGTACAGACCTTATTCATTACTACCCCTCCCCCCTAAGTAGTGATCACTGTTTCAGGAATGTATCCTTCAGCATGTGGTACCATGCGTCGTCATCGCGGTTCGAGATCTTCCCGACGCGGAATAGGTTCCTGTCGACGACTTTCCTGACGTATGCGGAGAGTGCGCCCTTGACCGTGATGTCACGCTGGAAATCGGTGATGTTTTCGTCCGGGTCGGTGTACTGTTTCTTGATGAAAGAAATCAGTTCATCTGTATCGTGGGAATCTTTTACGGAGATGTGGCTGAGGAGCAGCATGTGGTGCAGCTCTTCGTCGGAAAGACGAGTGTTCTCGCGGGAAAGGCCGATAAACTGGATCGCCGGCATGGGCTCGCGGCCTTTGGAAATGGAATTGATCGTGCCGATACCGCTGTTATATTTCGTGGGTGTGGCCGGTGTGGGTGTGCGGTGAAGGATGATGAGCGCCTGGTCTTTGTTACTCTGCTTGATGGTGATGAAGGCGTGGTTGTGATTCATTTCGAAGTCCCCGTAGTAGGGGATGCCGGGATATTTCGAAGATGGAGTCGGTTCTTTTTCTTTTCTTCCTTTCGGGTCATCTTCTTTAGCAGGATTAAATTCTTTCTTCGAGTACATACTCTCGACGCATTTGGCGAAGGATCCGCCGTTTTTTCTGATGTGGTTCTCGATCTGGTATCGGGTCTCGACGGCTTCGTTTCGGGACCCGATACCCATGATACATACGACACTGTGGCCGAGACGGTTCATGGGAGAAGGGGTGGCGTAGATGTGCATGATGCCGAACATCAGGGATGCGGCCGGTGGATTATGGTCATTCCCCTTATAATTCCCTGTATTAAAATAATAAAGATAATAGGTACCCTCATATCGGGAATAGTCCTCGAGTTCTTCCTTCTCGATCTCGGAGGTCGGCGGGAGCGCGTCGTAGGCGGCCGGTGTAATATCCTTCGAGAGGAAATCGTCGATCGAGATGCCGTAGATGCTCTTCAGAGAGAGAAGAAAACTGAGGGGCGGAAGTGCCTTTCCATTCTTATATGAGGAAATCAGCGCTTCTGCGACATGTGTCTTCTCTGCGAGCTGCTTCTGGTTGATCCCGTTCTGCTCCAAAAGGCGCTTGATATTCTCCGATACCTGGTCGCGAATAGTAAAGTCAGTGATAGTCATGTTATCCATAGCGTAGCCTCCCCCTGATCTTCTATGTCAAATCATGTTACCCGTATGAAAATGTGCTTATCTTGAAAAAACTTGTTTGGAAATACCCTCTGTATGCCTACATTATAGGACCTTTCAGGCAAAAATCAATTGAAAATACGTGAATCTCTTTAGTTGTGCTAAATTTTCCGGTTCGAAAAAGCGGAAAAACGGTTTAACTATGTTTCATCTGATACCAAATTAAACTTTTTGTTTAGTAAAGTTTAATTTCCTGCTTCGGTCTACGCCCGGCAAAAAGTGTATAATAACTTTACTGACATTAAAGGGAGGAGTTTTCCGGATGAAGATTCACGGCCTGATGAAGATGACACTTCTGGATTTTCCGGGAAAAGTGGCCTGTACGGTCTTCCTGGGCGGATGCGATATGCGCTGTCCGTTCTGCCATAATGCGGAGCTCCTCGATCCGGAGGCACCGGCCGAGATGGACGAGGTCGAGCTTCTGTCTTTCCTGAAAAAGCGCGTCGGTCTTCTCGACGGCGTGGTCTTTACAGGCGGAGAGCCGTTGCTTCGTAAGGATCTTCCTGAACTGATGACAAAGATCCACGAGATGGGATTTGCGATCAAGCTCGACACGAACGGGAATCACCCGGACCGTCTGATCGAGGTCGTGGAGGCCGGTCTTGTCGACTATGTGGCGATGGACATCAAGAACAGCCCGGATAAATATGGTATTACTATAGGGATCCCCCAGTTCGATATATCTAAAGTAGAAAGAAGCGTCGAGTTCCTAAAGCAGGGGAAGGTGCCCTACGAGTTCCGTACGACGGTTGTAAGTCAGTTCCACGATGAGGAGTCGATGAGAAAAATCGCGGCGTGGATACAGGGTGCCGACCGGTATTACCTGCAGGAATTTGTGGATCGTGACACGGTAAAATATGGTGGTCTGACAGCCTGCTCAAAGGATCAGATGAACGCCTTCCTGAAAATCGTAAAATCGAGCGTAAATCAGGCCGAACTTCGAGGACTCTCCTGAAAATATCAAATACGTAATGAAATTGTAACATACAATATCTTGTGTTTTGCGAAATTTGTACGCACAAGATATTGACTTTTTGCCCCGTAGTGATACCCTTTATATATCAGCCTTTTGGGGGAGCAAACCGTCGGGTGATCCACCCAACGGAAAGAACATTTTCAGTCTGGAGGAACAGGTATGTATCGGGTATCAAAGAGAGATGGGGTTCTCGTAGATTTTGACGTAGCAAAGATCAGCGCTGCAATTGAGAAGGCATTTGTAGGATGTAACAAGCAGTATCATCCGAGTGTTATTGATATGCTGGCGCTTCGTGTAACAAGTGACTTTGAAGAGAAGATCAAGGACGACGTGATCTCTGTAGAAGATATCCAGGACAGCGCCGAGAAGATCCTTTCCGAGGCCGGCTATACTGACGTTGCGAAGGCATATATCCTTTATAGAAAGCAGCGTGAGAAGATCCGTAACGTTCGTAACACGATGCTGAACTATAAAGATATCGTAGATAACTATCTGCAGATCAACGACTGGCGTGTTAAGGAGAACTCCACTGTTACCTACAGCGTAGGTGGTCTTATCCTCTCTAACTCCGGTGCGATCACAGCGAACTACTGGCTCACAGAGATCTATGATCAGGAAGTGGCGCAGGCGCATAGAAATGCGGAGATCCACATCCACGACCTCTCGATGCTCACCGGTTACTGCGCAGGCTGGTCCCTGAAGCAGCTCATCCAGGAAGGTCTCGGCGGCGTCGTCGGTAAGATCACTTCCGCTCCGGCCGGACACCTCTCCACACTCTGCAACCAGATGGTCAACTTCCTCGGCATCATGCAGAACGAGTGGGCAGGCGCACAGGCATTCTCCTCTTTCGATACCTATCTGGCTCCGTTCGTAAAGATTGATAATCTTTCCCAGAAGGAAGTCAAGCAGTGCATCCAGTCCTTCATCTTCGGTGTAAATACACCTTCCAGATGGGGCACGCAGTCTCCGTTCACGAACATCACCCTCGACTGGGTCGTTCCGAAGGACATGAGAGACGAGAAGTGCTGGGTCGGCGGCAAGCAGATCGATTTCACCTATGGCGAGTGCCAGAAGGAAATGGATATGGTCAATAAGGCCTTCATCGAGATCATGATCGAGGGTGACGCCAACGGACGTGGT
>JAFZVE010000072.1 GCA_017617995.1 Clostridiales bacterium | reverse complement strand
AGACGAAGATGACGACGAAGACGTAACTTCGGACGATCCCGATGATACAGAGGATACGGAGGATGGTGATGAGACTTCTTCGGACGGTTGGAACGGCATCGTCGATCCGAACGCAAGTATCGCGCAAAGTAGTATGATCCCGGGTATCATGTGGGTGATCGGAGGGTCAAACGATTCGTTCGTGGACGGCGTGTATCTTCTGAGCCCGAGTTCGGGAACACCTGCGATGCAGGCGGCATCTTTCCGCCAGGTATTCATCCGCTGCATGTTTGAAAATACAGATCATATCGAGATCTATCTGGCTCCGAGTGCTCCGTCAACGCTGACGGCATATCTCGTACCGCATCACGAGTACGCGGATTATTACACGGAAGAATATGTAGCGGCTCTACCGGATGAGGTCGTTAGAACTGAGCTTGCAGATCCGAATGATCCGAACTGGTACTGGGGCGATCTCGGCATCAACTCTGATGTCTATGTGTCCGGCTACTACGATCTGCTGTTCGTCGAGGGTGGCACGCCGATTTCCTTTATCACGCTCAAGATCAAGGATTCCGGTTTCATCAGCAATTATTCGGATGATCAGTACTATTCGATGCTGAAGGAAGAGTGTGACAACTACGGTATGTCCGACGCCTATAAGGTAGACTTCGACAAGTTCTACGGCTGCATGGAACAGGGAATCTGGCCGGATGAGTACACATGGAGCGGAAGCGGACTTCCGACTCTTCCGAGCGACAGTGAGGAGGCAGAGATCACATTTAATTCGGACGAGAGCCTTGTCAAGATCGTCTCCAAGCTCGTGAGCTCGGATGAAGAATCGGCCTGCCAGGCGATCGATGATGTCTTCCGTGAGAATGGATATGAGATCAAGTATCCGGACGGAGATGCCGATGCGAACTACCGTTATGTCTATGTGGATATCGACGGTGTGCCGTGCGAGATCTGCTACTGGGGTTATAACGGCGAGCTGAATATGTATATCAACAACCTGATCGCGAACGCATAATACGCTTGACATGAAGGCATTTTCGAAGCGGGCAGTTAGTATCATTCTAGTTCTTGCGATGGCAATGGGACTTACGTCATGTAAGTCCGGGAAAAAGTCCAAGAAAGATATCTCGACGTGTACGAAGGTCGAAGAGCAGATCGGTACGCTGAAGAATACCGAAGGGAATGTCTGGGTCAACGAAGATGCGAAATATGAGGGCATGGTGAATCTTCTTCTCTATCACGTGCGGCAGAAGAACTTTCGCGGTTCCCTGATCGTCGCGACGGATGACGAGGTGATCTTTGCTTCGGGTTCGCGGCTTCTCGATATCGAAGGAAAAGAAGTCACGCCTTATACGATCTACGAGATCGGTTCGATTTCGAAGGCCTTCGTGTCGATGTGTATCCTGAAACTCGTTGAAGAAGGGAAGATGTCCGTCGATGACGAACTCGGGAAATACTTCCCGGAATACAGTTCCTGCACGAATTTCGAGAAGACCTCGAAGGTGACGGTCACGCAGCTTCTCCACATGCGCTCGGGGATCCCCGATGACATTAATTCGCCGGATCAGTTCTGGGGATTGGACATCGAGGATTCGTGGTTTGCACCTGATCTTAAGCAGAATTCAAAGGCGCAGGGCGATGTGGTCCGCTCCTTCTACGAGAATGTGGATGATGACCGGTTTATCAGGCAGGCCTTCTCGGTGGAACTTCTTTTCGAACCGGGAACCGAATTGTCCTACTCGAATTCGAACTACTGGCTCCTGGCCCTGATTGTCGAGAAGGTGACGGGAAAGGCATACAGTGACTACGTGAACGAAGTGATTTTCGCGCCGTGTAATATGATGAGTTCTTCGTCTCTCATGTCCGGCGATGTCACGGCCTCGATGCCGGAGGAGGCATGGTCGTTTATTCCTGCGTCCACGAAGGGCAGCGGCGATATTCACAGCAGCGTCGTCGATCTGCTGAAGTTCGATCGGGCACTTTTCGGCGGGTATCTTCTCGATGAGAAAAGCATGGAGATCCTTCTCGATCCGATCGACATGTATGCGTGCGGCTGGGAGGTCTTCCTGGGGAGGTGTTCGCACAGCGGCGCGACGCCCGGTTTTCACACCTGCCACATCATCTACGAGAAGAACGGGAAGCATCTCTATGCGATCATGTTCGCCAATAATGGAGAGAACCGCCTCGAAAGATACGTATACGATCAGCTGCAAAGTTCATTTGAAAAGGTCGTCGCCGGCGAGGGAAAGAAATAGTCCCCCAAGAATTAGTATCCGCGCAGTATAATCTGTCACTTCTCGCGGAAAAAGAGTGGTAAGATAGGACGTACATTCTCTTGGGGGGAGATTTCGAGACTATGCGGAAAAAGAACAGGGACAATACATGGAAACAACTCCGGTATGCGCTTAAGCAGGTTTGGGATGCAGACCGGCTTCTGCTACCCTTCACGCTCTTTAAGAACTCGATCGAGCAGATCTTCTATGTATTCTTCTTCGTGTACCTCACCAAATACATCTTCAACTGCATCGAGCACAACATCGCGTACAGCAAGCTATTCTGGTTTCTGATCGTGGCGTGCCTCGGGCATGTGTGCGTGCACTTTATCTGCGGCTGGTACGAGACCTACAGGAAGATCAAGATGCCGGAGGTCTACCGCCACATCTTCCATCGCGTGATGGATATCTCGGACAACCTGACACTCTCGGACTACGAGTCCCCGGAGTTTTACGACAAATACGCTCGTGCGCTCGACCGCTGCGCCGAGCAGGCCATCGATCTATCGATCCAGACAGGTGTCTACATCGGTAACGTCGGCGCGACGATCATGTCGCTCGTGATCGTGTTGACGGTCGATCCGGTGCTCCTGATCTTCATGGTCGTCCCGATGGTCGTGAGCCTCTATTTCGGTAAGAAAAACGGTAAGTGCAACTATGACCGAGAGAAGGCGATCACGCGCGATAAGCGTACTGCCGACTACGTCAAGCGCGTCTACTACGAGAAGAAATATGCTTCGGAGATCCGCCTCTTCGACATCAACTCGATCATGCTCGAAAAGCAGGAGAAGGCGGTCGAGCGGATGGGTGAGGTCTCCCTCAAGTACCGCATGAAGTCCGCTTTTTATTCCTTCCTCATGAAGGGCAGTTACTCCGTGCTCGCCGGCATCGCCGCATACATCTACGTCGCTTTTCGCATCAAGCACGGCGACGTCTCGGACATCTCGAGTTATGTCGCTATGATCACGGCGATGGCTTTCTCGACGGACCAGCTCAAGCACGCGGTCGAGAACCGCATCTATCTGACGAACGAGTCGCGTCTCTTTAAGAATCTCGAGGAGTTTCTCGAGGCAGAGCGCCCTCCGGAGGCGGAAAAGCCCGATATCGGCGAGATCAGGAGTATCGAGCTGCAGGACGTTTCTTTCCAGTATCCCGGCGCGAAAAGCACTACCCTTCATAACGTGAGCTTCTCCTGGAAGAAGGGCGAGAAACTCGCGATCGTCGGTTATAACGGCGCGGGGAAAACGACGCTCATCAAGCTCCTCATGGGGCTGTATCCCGTGACCTCAGGAAAGATACTTGTTAATGGACAGGACATTAATGAGATCGACGGCAGTGCGTATAGAAAGAGATTCGGTACGGTGTTTCAGGATCTGCAGGTTTTCGCGATGCCGCTCGTGGAGAACGTCCTGATGCGTCGTCCTTCGGACGAAACGGACTATGAGCTGGCGCGGCAGGCCTTGGTGAATGCGCAGTTCGATGTTTCGCATCCGGGTCTGGTAAAAGGACTTGATACGATCGTCAGTCGTGAGTTTGATGAAGAAGGATTCATCCCTTCGGGTGGTCAGGCACAGAAGATCGCGATCGCGCGAGTCTTTGCCCAGCAGCCGGATATGGTCATCCTCGATGAGCCGTCCTCGGCGCTCGACCCGCTCGCGGAATATAACATGTACAACAACATGATGCGCCTTTCGGAAGGGCGTGGTGTGGTATTCATCTCGCACCGTCTTTCCTCAGCGCGTATGGCAGATAAGATCTTCATGATGAAGGACGGCTCGGTCGTCGAGCACGGTACCCATGAAGAGCTGATGGCCCTCGGCAAGCACTACCACGAGATGTTTATGCTGCAGGCCGAGAACTATCAGGACAGCCTGCCGGAAGAAATGCTGAAGGGGGCGGAGGCATTCTATGAGTAAGAAAATGGAAGAGAAAAACGCTCAGGTAAATCAGATGAATAAGAGCCGCATGAGTAAGGCCGAGAAGAAAAAGAAAGTCAGAGACGTCTCTCGGAGAAAAGATAAGCAGAAGGAAGAGAAGATCTCGATCCGAAGATTGATCGGTAACGTCACGTATCTTCTCAAGTACGCAGGGAAGTACGATAAGCCCCTGATCCTGAGGATCATGATCCTCAACATCCTCCTTCTTTCGGGAATGGCGGCAAACGATACCTTCATCCTGAAGATGATCATCAACGGTCTCACCGGAGATATGGAGTTTAACCGGATCATGGTGCTGCTCCTGCTGTCGCTCGTTCTTGTTGTGATCCTCGAGTGGATCCACCAGCTCCTGAACGAGTGGGCAAAGGCGAAGCTGATCCCGCTCTCGGGCCGGATCCAGAGAGACCTTGCAGAGAAGAACAGCCTCAAGGATCTCATCTTCTACGACGATCCTGAGACCTACGATACTTATGCAGTCGTCTCCCAGCGCGCCGACGACCTCATCGCGGATGCGGTCACGGTCGTAAGTAAGATCATCGGTGGTTCCGTCGCGCTCATCGTCGCTGCTGCTATGATCCTCACCATCGATCCCGTCCTCGCGATCTTCCCGATCGCCGGCTTCATCGTCAATCTCGCGACGCGCTTTAAGATCGAAAAGATCAACTACACCTGGTGGGTGGAGTATAGGAAAAAGCTCCGTAAAGCCGACTACAGCAAGCGCGTATTCTACCAGCCGGAGTTCGCGAAAGAATGTAAGCTCACGGATGTACGAGGACCTCTTCGTCTTCAATTTGACGAGGCACTTGATGAGGCGGCCGAAGAGGGCCGCATCTACGGGCCGCCGCTGACCTGGGTGTCGCTTGTCAACTGGATCTCGGTCTTCACGATCTTCTCGTTCTTCGCGATCCCTGCGTACCTCGGCTATCTCGCTCTGGTCGTAAAGTCGATCGCGCTCGGTGAAGTTGCCTCTGCGAACAATGCCGCGAACTACGTAAGAAGAAACCTCAACGAGATCAACTACTGCCTTGTGGATTTCCAGGTAATCGGACGCTATGGTGATAAGCTCATCAAGCTCCTCGAGTACGAGCCGAATATCGAAGTGGCCGACGGCCTCACGCCTGCAAAGGGCTCAGAAGCGCTGGTGCTCTCGCATGTTTCCTTCCGCTATCCGAATACCGAGGAAGATACCCTGAAGGATATCTCGATCGAGATCCATCCGGGTGAGAAGATCGCGATCGTAGGTGAGAACGGCGCGGGCAAGACTACGTTCGTGAAGCTCCTGATGCGCCTCTATGATGTCACGGGCGGAAGCATCGCGTACGGCGGGCACGATATCCGTGAGTACAATACCCGTGAGTACAGAAAGAAGATCAGTGCGGTCTTCCAGGACTATAACATTTATGCCGCGACGATCGCGGAGAATGTGCTTCTCCGTAAGGTGGAAGACGGGGACGAAGAGGACGTCGTACATGCCCTTAGGAAAGCGGATTTCGCGCGGAAACTGGACTCGCTTCCGGACGGGATCAACACGCCTCTGACACGTGAGTTTGACGACTCCGGTGTGAACCTCTCCGGCGGTGAAGGGCAGAAGATCGCGATCTCGCGTGTGTTCCTCCGGAATGAAGACCGTGCGGTATCGATTCTCGACGAGCCGTCCTCGGCGCTCGACCCGGTCTCGGAGTATAAGCTCAATAAGAACCTTATCGAGAATGCCGGCGACAACACCGTCATCTTCATCTCGCACCGTCTGTCGACGACGCGCATGGCCGACCGCATCTATCTCTTCGAGCACGGGCGGATCATCGAGCAGGGCACGCATGACGAGCTCATGGCGCGAAACGGCCGCTACCGCGAGATGTTCGATCGACAAGCGCATAACTATCTCGTTTGATCCGCCCCGCTCGGGTGCGCTAGCGCACGAGTTTCCGACTCGCAGGAGCGGGTCCACTCTCTTGTCTAAACGTGAAGGGAAGCATTATAATATTTTTTGAGAATGGTTCTTGAAACGGGAGGATACTAATATGTGGAGTAGCGGCGGTTTACCGGGTTCTATCCGAAATGCACTGAACTGGAATTATGGCAACACCTACGTGACGGACGGGATCATCGATCCGCACCGGGCACCGGGCGTCGACGAGAAGTGTCTCAAGAGAACGGCCGGCAAGCCGATCCATGACGAAGCCTATATCGATCTGGTCCGCATCGCTCTTTGCTATTACATCGCGAAGATCGACGGCGTCTCGGATGACGAGATGAGTATCATCGACGGTATGTGCGAGGATCTTCTCAACAATACGAACGGCGGGTCGCAGTACCGCGCGGAGCTTCAGATGATCCTGCGTGACAAAGGCACGTATTTTACAAACGTCAAGCGCTATCTCAACCGTATCGAGCCCGAGGTGCTCGAGAGTTTCATGGACGATATGGTCCGCATCGCCGATACGACGAATGGTATTACCGAGATGGAGAAGAAGGCGATCAACGACTTCCGGGAGTTTATCGATGAGCGAAAGAAGATCCAGGACGAGGATCTGAAGTGATTCTCCCGAAGCAACAGTTAGAATGAAAAAACCGGCTCTTCGATTTCGAGGAGCCGGTTCCTTTTATTGCCTTGTAATGGTGCAAGAAATACTTCTTTTCCCCAAGCACTCTCCCCCAAACGATGTTTCCGATCAGTCGAAGGCGAATTCCTTCGCATAACCGTCGTAGTATTTCTGGTAATCCGGGTTTTCCTTTTCCTTGATCTTGCCGAGGTATTCGTGCGTGTCAAAGGAGTCGGACTCAAGCTCGATGATCGCAACGGCGATGTTCGAGCAGTGAGCGGACACACGCTCAAAGTTCGTGGAAAGATCGTTAAATACGAAGCCTTGTGAGATCGTGCACTGGCCTTTCTGGAGACGTTCGACGTGGTGGAGCTTCATCTGGTCGCACAGTTCATCGATGACCTCTTCGAGCGGCTCGACGCGCTGCGCCATCTTCAGATCACCCTTTACAAATGACTCGGTCGTAAGCCTTAAGATCTCTTTAATGGCCTTCGTCATGACGGTCAGTTCGGCAGTGGCTTCCTCGGAGAAGTGGATCTGCTTCTGGTGGACTTCCTGATAGTTCTGTGCGATGTTTCTCGCGTGGTCGGAGATTCGCTCGAAGTCCGAAAGAGTATGCAGGAAGAGGGAAGCCGTGCGGCCCTGTGTCTCGGTCAGCTCCTGACCGGTGAGGCGCATGAGGTAGGAACCGAGTGCATCTTCGTAGTGGTCACCGACGTTCTCGAGTTCACAGACCTGGAAGAAAGTCGATTCGTTATAGTGGCTCAAAAGTCCTAATGCGGTAAGGATGGATTCTTCGCTCTTTGTGGCCATGTCGCAGATGGTCAGACGGGTCTGCTCGATCGCGAGAGCCGGGTGCGCGAGGAAGCGCTCCTCAAGACGTACGGCTTCTTTGTTCTCGGAGGGCTTGCCTTTCACGAAGATGGAAGCGACAGCTTCGAGCACGTCGGTGAACGGAGCGAGTACGCAGAGGATCGTGAATCGAAGGATCGTATTGACCAGGGCCAGAGACATCGGGTTCACGATCATATCCAGGAATGAATAGTGGAACATCTCATCACCTATATAGAAGACCGATGCGCAGGCCATGACACCCATGAAAGATGCGACGAGGTAACTCACGGCAGTTCTTTTGCCGTCAGTGCTGGCGCCAAGTGCGGAAAGAAGAACCGGGACGGAGGCACCGATCGCGATACCCATCAGGAGCGGGAGCGAGGAGCCGAGCGTCATGACGCCGGTGAAGGAGAGGGCCTGGACGATACCGACGGCCGCCGATGCGGACTGAAGGACCGCGGAGAAGACGAGGCCGACGAGGATACCCAGAATCGGGAAAGTCATCGAAGTGAGCATGTCCGTGAACCAGGGCTGTTCGCCGAGGTGGGAAACGGAGCCGCTCATGGAGCTCATGCCGACCATGAGGACGGCGAAACCGAGCATGATGTCACCGACGTAGCGGCGCTGCTGGTTCTTACTGAACATTCGGAAGAAAATACCGGTCACGGCGATGATGCCCGTGAGGGTCGTGGTCGAGAAGATGCTGCTGATGCCCTTGGCGCCGCTGACGTAACTTAAGCAGACGACCCAGCCGGTGATGCTGGTGCCGAGGATCGCGCCGAGGATAACGGGGATGGCCTGCCGGACTTTCATCATCTTCGAGTTCACGAAGCCGACGACCATGACGGAGGTGGCGGATGAGGACTGGATCACGGCGGTTACACCTGCGCCGAGAAGCATCCCTCGGATCGGAGTTCCGGTAAGACGGAACAGGAAAGGTTCGAGTTTGTTTCCGGATACACGCTTCAGGCCGTCTCCCATCAGGGACATGCCGAAAAGGAAAAGGGCGACTCCGGTAAATAGACTTGCGATTTCAGATACAGACATCTGCTCACCTCCTCCGACTATAATATAAGGGTAGCATGTTAAATCCATGATATGCCTGATGTTAAATCTAGGTTAAATCGAGCGAGCTTGCCATGCACAGCAGGCGTTTCCTGTGTTAAGATGGAAACTGTCCGAAGATGCGGTATCGTTTCTTGGGGAAGAGGCGATTTCGAGGGGCGAGTCTAGAAAGCGGCAGCGGCGAGGTGTGTGCGGTGATCTATCTTCTGGAAGACGATGAAAGTATCCGAAAACTGGTTGTTTACGCTCTAAAAAGTCAGGATTATGAGACGGAAGGTTTCGAGAATCCGGAGCAGTTCTGGATGGCGATGACCAAGAAGCTTCCGGAGTTGATCCTGCTTGATATCATGCTCCCCGGAGACGACGGCATCTCGATCCTGAAGCGTATCCGTGCCGGTGCGCAGACTTCTGATATTCCCGTCATTATGTTAACTGCCAAAAATACCGAATTTGACCGTGTCGAGGGACTCGATGCGGGCGCGGACGACTATATCTCGAAGCCGTTCGGCATTATGGAGCTTGCGGCACGTGTGCGTGCGGTTCTCCGCCGTCAGGCGAAAGAGCCGTCGCTCTCGGAGTATAATATCGGTCCGCTCTTTATCTGCCCCGAAAGGCACGAGACCCGCGTGAACGGCGAGGACATCGCGCTTACGTATAAGGAGTTCATGCTTCTTCAGCTCCTCGTGGAGAACCTCGGGATCGTCATGGCCCGCGAGGTCCTGCTGGAGCGGATCTGGGGCCTGGGCTCGGAAAGAGAAAACCGCACACTCGATGTGCATATCAGGACACTTCGATCGAAACTCGGACCTGCGGGATCGCTGATCCATACGGTCCGCGGAATAGGATACCGGCTGGTGGAGGATTGATATATGACGAAGACGATCTTTCGAAATACATTTCTCGTAGGTATTTCCGTACTTCTTCTCTGTGCCGTGCTCTTCTTCGGCATGCAGTATACGCGTACCAAAGATGATACGTATGAGGCGCTGCAGCAGGAAGCGGTCTATGTAGAGCAGGGCATGCTTCAGGGCGGCACTTCTTATCTGGAGTCACTCGGAAACGGCAACCGTATCACGTGGATCGATGCGAACGGCGAGGTCCTCTATGACAGTTCTTTTCCATTACCGCTGGCAAACGAGAAGGATTCTCCGGAAGTAGCGTCGGCGCTTAAGGACGGTGAGGGAAAAGGTATCCGCACCTCAGAAAGCAGCGGCGAGTCGACGATGTATTACGCCAGAAAGTGTAAGGACGGCTCCGTGATCCGTCTGAGCCGGCCGATCAGTGCCGTGCGCGAAGGATTCCTCGCGGTAAGACCTTTCGTATGGGTACTGGTCCTCGTCGTGGTCATCTCGGGCGTGCTGTCCTTCCGTATCGCGAAGCAGATCGTAAATCCTATAAACGATATCGATCTGGACCACCCGGAGACGAACAAGTATCCGGAACTGAAGCCTCTGATCGAGAAGATCGAGGAGCAGAAGATCACGATCCAGGAAGAGGTCGCCGGACGAGAACAGATGAGGCGGGAATTCTCGGCGAATGTCTCGCACGAGCTGAAGACGCCGCTGACGTCGATCTCCGGTTTTGCGGAGCTGATGTCCGAGGGTGTCGTTTCCGGAGATAAGGTGCAGGAGTTTTCGCGCGATATCTATAAGGAATCCCAGCGCCTCATCGCGCTCGTGGATGACATCATCAAGCTGTCGCGCCTCGATGAGGATGCGGTGGAACCGGAGTGGGAGAATGTCGATCTTTATGCGCTCTCCGCAGATGTGCTCGACGGACTTAGGCCGGTTGCCTCGAAGCAGGGGATCACGCTGAAACTGACGGGAAGCCCGAACACGGTTCCGGGTGTGTACCAGCTCATCAACGAGATGGTCTATAATCTCTGCGACAACGCGGTCAAATACAATACCCCCGGCGGTAAGGTCACTGTCGATGTTTCTTCGAAGGGAGACGAGGTCTTCCTGAGTGTCGCGGATACGGGAATCGGTATCCCACCGGAGCACCAGAAGCGCGTGTTTGAGCGCTTCTACCGTGTGGATAAGAGCCACTCGAAAGAGATCGGCGGCACGGGCCTCGGCCTTTCGATCGTCAAACACGGCGCCCAGCACCACGGGGCGAAGGTGACGATGGAGAGTGAGCCCGGACTGGGAACGAAGATTACTTTGATTTTTCGTAAGAAAGCATAAGTAACATATTTCATAAGTAGCATATTTCATAAGATTTAGGTATAATGATAAGAGGTCCGTCTCGGACACGACTTAATTCTTTCACAACTCGGGAGGCAAATAATGACACTCGAATCTCTATTTGAAGGGCTGAACATCCAAGACTATTATCTGGGAAAAGTAACGCAGGTTTATCGAAGCAGCTGTATCGCACAGATCGAAAACGTCGAAGCGATGACGAACAGAAGCAATTTCAGCAGTTCATTTCTCCCGAACACCATCAACTACTTCGTACTGGTCGAATCGACCGTAGGTGTGTTCCTCGGAGAGGTTTTCGAGAATAAGTCTTCAAGAAAGAATGTCTCCGAGCAGGCCGATGGGAAGGCGCAGGGCTATCACGAGATCTGCATCGATACTCTCGCGGTTCTGACTCCGAACTCCAACCGTTTCCAGCTTGCGGGATTTAAGACGCTCGGTATCACCGATAAAGTCTACATTGCTCCGGATGTTACTTATCAGCTGTTCATCCAGTCGCTCGAGTTCTCTCAGGACGACGAGCAGCCGCTCCCGTCATTCGCGACATATCTTAACCGTTCCGCGCAGGCTTCGGTGTCACTCAAGCCGAGTACGCTCTTTAACCGTCACCTGATGTGTATCGGTGCGACGAACAGTGGTAAGTCTACTACGGCGCTCGCGATCCTCGATAAATTGATCCGTACCAGAAGAAAGGCACTGATCATCGATCCGACCGGTGAGTACCGCCACGCGTTTTCTGACGATGAGGTCATGAAGCTGACTCTGGGTATCGATACGACGATCTCTCCGAGTAAGATCACGATGGAACAGTGGGAGAAACTTTTCGAGGCGGAGAACAGCGGCCAGGGCGCGGTTCTGGCAGAGGCGATTACTTCGCTTCGCTTCATGAAGAAGATCGGCGACGATTCCTACTACTATAAGGTCGGTGCGAATATCGACGAAGTTCAGGAGAATCTCGCTTCTGTTTCCAATGAAGATACCGACTTCAATATCGAGCTTCTGCCGGAGCAGATCCAGGCGGAGGCAGTCTGCGAGCCGGATCGTGATAATGACTATAACTTCCGTTTCCGTTACGATGCGCTGAAGGCGAACGCCAATGCTTCTTTTGTTAAGAAGATCCAGTATCAGATGACGAACACTCGATTCCTGACGTTCTTCTCCAATGACCCGAGTATGAATAATCTCCTCGATGTTGTGGATGATTTCGTTCACCGTCCGGAGGAGAGTCTGTACATCGATACATCTGCACTCGGTGCGGCGGAAGGTGTCGGCGGCATGGTTATCGACCTGTTGAGTAATTTCGTTATGGCGCAGCAGGATACTTACCCCTTCGTATTCTTCATCGATGAGGTCCACAGATACGCGAAGTCCAGATATTCCGAGAGAGAATTCCATGGTGGTCTGACGCTGATCGCCAGAGAAGGCCGTCGTAAGGGTGTGTTCCTCTACCTGACGACACAGAATCCGAAAGACGTGTCTCCAGTGCTTTTCGGACAGGTCGGTACGATGTTGATCCACCGTCTCATGCTTAACGACGAGATCCACGCTGTCGAGAACCACCTCGACGATTATGCGATGAAGCATGTCCGTAAGCTCAATCAGGGCGAAGTCATCCTGACGAGCGTCAACCTCCTGCACAACGTCTTCATCCACGTCAACAAGTGCGACAGAAAGCAGTACAACGACACGCCGATGCTGTAAGGCCGGCGGAGACCGGAATTTCGTTTCCAAGTCATATGAATTATCGGACGCTCCTGAGATTCGGGGGCGTCTTTTTTTGCCATTCCGTCTCAATTTGCAAATACTTTCAAAGGGACGGAAAACCGATGTGGCCTTCTGAGGGCTTTCCGTCTGTTTTCGTATTTTTGTCGAAAAGGGACGGAATTATCTTTGCGAGGGAATACGCATTTCCGTCCCGAATGAAGATTTTCCAAAAAAAGGACGGAATCTGATTCTCCGAGAATCTTAAAATTCCGTCCGAAATAGCGATTTTGCTCAAAAGGGACGGAAAAGGGGAAGAACCCTCGTTTATATTTCCGTCCCTTTTCGCCATTTTGGGAGAAAAGGACGGAATTGGCATTGAAGGACGTTGAAATCTTCCGTCCCCAATTGATGATACTTTCAAAAGGGACGGAATGGGCGATCGACGTGAAATCACTTTGAGCCGAAGAAGATGCCGCCGTTTTCGAAGGTGTACTTGAAGATCGTCTGGCCGGGCTTCATGTGATCGGAATCGGCGCAGTCGTAATTCGGATGCGCACGGTACTGATTGACGACCATGTTGCCGTTGATGTCAGCCTCCGAGATGACGAAATCACGGGTATGGGGTACGATCATGTTGACGTTCGTCCTTACGAGCAGGACAGGCTTTACGGCCTTGATCTCACCGTATTTCTTATAAAGACTCCTCTTGAAAACGCGGATGCACACCCAGATGCAGACCGGAGTCAATAAGAAGATGAGCGGGACGGCGACCGGGAAGTAGCGGTCTTCGTAAGCCGTTCCATCGAAGAATAATCCGTAACAGGAGAAGAAAATGATGGTGAGGAAACAGAACCCGAAGAAGCCTGTGCCGAGGATGGCCAGAGAACGGCGGAATCGGGAAGTGTTCGGATAGTGGTTGTAGAAGGTCTCGATCTGGCGCTTCTCATAAGCTGAAGCCGCAATCCTGTACGCTTCGTTCTGCGACTGGTAAAGAGGCGTCGGCGCCGACGCGCTGGGGATCTGCGACTGGATCTGTGAAGATGTAGTGGCGGTCTGTGCCTGCACTGTAGGAGCCACAGCCTGTGCCTGAGCTGTAGGAGTCACCACGGTCTGCGCTGCAGATGCGGCCTGCGGGGCCACGGAAGTTTTCTTTAGAAGCTCGTTCTGGTGAGCGATGACGATGGAATCCGGATGCACTTCCTGTGGCGCTTTCTCCGGGATGAGACTCGCAAGTTCTTCGTTTTCGGCTTTCATGAGGAAGGTCACATCACCGTTTACGAGGACGATAAACCGGTCGCCTTTCTTCGGTCTGCTATAGAGTTCCGTAAACAGGATCTTATAAGGATGCCCGTTTTCGTCGAGAAGATCGTCCTCGGTATAGGTGAACTCCTCGTCATCGATATTATTTACGCACGTCGCGCCATTTAACAGTGTTATGCCAACGCGGAAGAGCTTATTCCGCTTGCTTCTCGTGCCGATCTTCATAGTGAAAAAAACAGCCAGGGCACCGCCGATAAGAAAAGAGAACAGGAAGATGTAAAGGGAAAGCGGATGATGCTCGCCGAGTATCCCGAATGCCACAATAGCGCCGAGGATGCCGCCCACAGCGGTGCCGATGGAAAGCGCGAGAAAACTAAAGCCAGCCGTACCGGACATCATTAGCGTCTGGATATGGTTGCTGTACTTATCGAGGATCTTCTTATCTTTTTTTGTGATCGGCCTTCTCATATCTGGATTATACACCATTCGAAATGAATTGAGCAAAATAGTGATATTTTTCCGCAAAACAGGATAAAACTCTTATTTGTTTAAAACGTTGCAAAAACTATAATCTGTGTAGATTTTACTCGGGGATTTGGATGTAGAGAAAAACGTATGGAAATGGAGGCAGACTGTATGAAAAAAGTAGTAATCATCTGGTCAAGTCCGAATCTTAACGGACTAACCGCAACGGCGAAAAATCAGATTCTTGCCGGACTTTTGGAAAGCGAGACGAAGGTCGAGGTGGAAGAGATCCATCTCAATAGTAAGCATATCGAGCACTGCCGTGCCTGCGGGAACGGCTGGGGTACCTGCAATAAGACCGGTTCCTGCGTGATCGGTGATGACTTTGCCGAGATCTATGGTAAGCTCGCCTCCGCCGATGGCATCGTTTTCATCAGTGCGGTGTACTGGTCGGATATGACCGAGTGTTTCAAGGCATTCTTCGACCGGCTTCGCAGATGCGATGCCACGCATAACCGCCTTCTTGCCGAGAAGCGCTGTGTGCTCGTCGCCTGCGCGGGTGGAACGGGACGCGGCACACTCGAGTGCTTGACACAGTTCGAGCGCGGACTTTCTCACATGGGCATGCGTGTTTACGACCGCATCTCTGTGGTCCGATATAACAAAGACTATATCCTTCCTGCTTTGGAAGAAGCCGGAAAAACATATGCGAATACCCTCGAAAGCGGATTTGATATGTACTACTGATCCGCAGATTTCATTTCCGTAGCTGTTCAGGATATTTCCTGAACACCCCCCTCAAGTCAGACTAAAGCATCCCCCTTGTTTCCTAAGCTTTAGTCTGACTTTTTTCGGTTTATCCGATGGCTGCTTCCCAGGTTGTCTGATCCGGCCACTGGTCTGTCTCGAAATAGAAGCGGATCATGGAAAGTAGCTCGTCCATCTTCGCCTGGCACTCGGGCGTGAACTCCAGAGGGTTCTCACCGGTTAGGGCAGCAAGCATCAGGTACTCATAGAAAAGCATGCGGTCGTTCTTTGCAGAATGAAGTGATCCAGTGTAGAGGAAATACTGCATGTCGACCTCAGCCGAGTACGTGTCGAGTTCGTCCCAGTAATCGGTCTCGAGATACTCGAAGTCCGATGGGTTTAGTGCCTGCCAGGCTTCCTCGGTGAAGGTCACCTCGTCGAAATGTTCATCCCGGTCTTTCATGATCTGTTCCGTCATCATCCAGATATCGCAGATCAGTTCAGCTGCGATCGGATGGACTGTCCTGAAGTTTTGGACGCTAAGATCATTCGCGCCGGGATGGCCCTCTACCGCTTCCTTACTCACATCGACATAGAGTGTCAGGTAGTTTTTGTTCTTGACAAGGTTCCGGTAGGGATAGGCAAACTCGTAGTTTCCATCATAAAGACAGATCGCGATACCCGAATAATACTCGAAAAGGAAGTGGTCGAAATAGTCCTCCGGATAGAGCGAAAGCACATTTTCGATCTGATCGAGTGCATCGTCGATGTAAGCGGGATCCCAGGCCTTGACATCGTCGAAGAAGAGTACGCCGTCCGGGGTCAGATCACCGAACCAGAAACGGATGCCGTACTTGTTTCCGATCTCCTCAGCCCGGGCATATTGATCCTGAAGATCGTTCTGCTTGCCTTTTATCTTCTTGGTATGTGCCTCTGAATTGTCGGCGGTCAGGCTCTCGATCAGTTCCTGCGCCTCCGGCGTGTCGTCGGAAGGAAGGGTGACGTAAAGAGTCTCGGGGATCCAGTCATCGTAGATCTCGAAGTCTACGATCTCGTTCTCTTCGAAATCATAGTTCATGATGACTGCTTTGGCGACGGTTTCGCTATCTACATAATCGAAAAAGATGGCGACTAACTTCAGTTCGCCGTCTACGAAAAGCGGTGCCGGTGTGATGGCGAAATACTGGCCGGTGCTGCTGATCTTCTGCATCATGTTCGCCTCCTCTTTCGCAGTGAAGAGACGGAGCGTATTCGTGAAATCGCGGTACTCGGACGGGATCGGCTTTAGAACCGGATCCTCCATCGAGGCCAGGATGCGGCAGAAGGGGGCGTCACTCTCGAAGTCCGGCCCGACGTTGTTGATATAGAGTCGGATCAGTGTCTCCTGCGGATCAAGAAGCTCGTCATTACTAAAACCGGAGTCTTCGCGCGCAAGCATCAGCTGCATCACGTTATAGAACCTGACGATCTCGTCGTTCGTGAAACCATTATCCTGAAGGAGATGTACGAAGCGGAGATCCGTGTCGTGGGCGAAGAACATCTCGTCGATTATCTCACTTCCGAAGATATACTCGAGTCCGACGAGGAACTGCTCGGCGACGCGGTAGGCGCCCGTCTCCGGCGCATAGGTGAAATACCGGGCGTAGTACTTCTCGGAGCCGCCCTCGGCCCAGTACGGCGATTCGATGATCGTCATATTCTCCCATTCTTCTTCGGGATAATCGAGGGTGTTGGCGAAGCTTCCGTCATCGAGTAAACAGATGGATGTATATGGTCCGTCGATGCAGTTGTCGATGAAGTGCATGAGCTCGTGATAAAGCCCTGTGGCCTGCTGGCCGGCTGTACAGGATTGAAACTGATCGATTCCGATGAAGATCCCGTTGGCGTCGGGGGAGAAGCCACCCCAGAAATCTTCGGTCTCGACGTTCATGAAAAAGAGGGTGTTGACCTGCTTGAGGAAGTATTCTTCGTTTTCGCTTTCGAGGTGATCGGCGACAAGCGGGAAGAGACTATAGATGTATCCTCTATATTCGTGAAGATCGGGGTTACTTGCAACGGCAGCCGCATACTTCAGGAAAAGCGCATATTCGCCACGCAGGTCCTCCTCGCTGAGTCCGACTTCGGCCGCGATCTCGAGCGCGCGAGGCTCCGGATCTTCTTCCGGTTCCTTCTCTTCCTCCTCTTCAGGCTCCGTCTCCGCTTCCGTTTCGGACTCAGTCGGCGCTTCCGCATCGGAAGGCTCTGTTTCGTCGTCCTCGGTCTCGACGTACTCTTTTGTATCTTTCGACTTCGAATTTTTACCCTTCTTCGTCGTCTCTTTCTTTCCGCTGGTGCATCCGCTAAATGCGAGCGAACTGAACAGCAGTGCCACGATAAAAATGGCGCACTCGAGCCGAACAACTACATCCCTGAATTCTCTTCTCTTTGCCATAACCCTGTCCTATCTGATCCATCCTCGAAGATCTTCCCCAACTATATACGATCCTGCGGCGGCGTAGACATACGACACACATCTGATTATACCATCCGGGCAAGTGCTTTTGGAGAAGAAAAATACCCGGCGGAAACACTCCGGAGGAGAAAGTGATACAATATCCATGAGAAGGACCGACTCGCCCGAAAAAACGCGAAAACCCCTGAAAAATACGTATCGCAACCTCAGGTTGACAAAGTTCAAGCCCCAGTTGGTAGAGATGTTATGACGGGAAAAGGTATAGTGAGGCTACCAAAACGACAGGAGGTCAAACAACATGACAATTGCAGACAGAATTTTATCACTTCGTAAAGCCAAGGGTATGTCTCAGGAGCAGCTGGCTGACGCGATCGGTGTATCCCGCCAGGCCGTTTCGAAATGGGAGAGCGAGCAGGCAACACCGGATATCGATAAGGTGGTCATCATGAGCGAGCTTTTCGGCGTGACGACGGACTATATCTTAAAAGGAATCGAACCGCTTCCGGATAATGACCATAAAACCATCGGCGACGTGATCGACCAGAAGGTCCTGACCGAGAAGAACGGTTCGCGCGTCAAAGGCGTCCTGAAGTGGGTCCTCATCGGACTCGCCGGGATCCTCACGATTGATATTATTTCTTTCATTATCTATGTGATCGTCAACGGTTTCCCGGGCTAAGTCCTGTGGCGTGGCGAAAACACAAAGTCAGGATTGGTGAGAAGAACTGTGGTGCGACATGATCTATCTTAAGAGTTTCAAACTGAGTGACGAGAAACTGAAATGCCCGAATATCTATCCGTTCAATGTCTTCCGTGGACGGGAGGGACTGGCTTTCTATTTCGAGCCGATCACGGTCCTCTACGGGAACAACGGCTCGGGGAAGTCGACGCTTCTCAATGTGATTGCGGATACACTCGATATTAAGGGAAAAGAACTGGCGACGCCGAATACGTTCGGAAACGATAACTACTGCGCGAGGTTTAGTAACGGCTGCGCGGCGGGGTTGGGCGAGGATGAGTCCGGAAGGACCATCAAGGGCCTGCCGCGCGAGAGCCGGTACATCAAGAGCGAAGACATCCTCTACGAGATCAAGAAGATCCAGCAGCGGCAGGTGCTCTCAGACGGGATGGTCTATGACCGCGTGAAAGCGGGCGAGAGCGTCGATGCGGCGCAGGCGTTTCTCGAGACGAAACTCGGGAAGAAACAGCAGGGCTTTATCGAGTTCTCGCAGGAAAAGTTCTCGAACGGCGAGACGGCGCTTATGTACTTCAAGGACTATATCCGGCCCGATGCGCTCTATCTTCTCGACGAACCCGAGGTCTCGCTGTCGCCGGGAAACCAGGTCGAGCTTGCGAACATGATCAACGAGATGGCGCGTCTCCTCGGGTGCCAGTTTATCCTCGCGACGCATTCGCCGTTCATGCTCGGGACTCTTAATGCGAAGATCTATGATCTCGACTCATCAGACTACCACGTGGCGCAGTGGAGCGAGCTTAGTAATGTGCGGTATTTCTACGAGTTCTTCAAGAAGCACGAAGGCGAATTTTCGTGACGCAGTAGGGTTGAGGGGAAAGGTCATTTCTGTTAGTATGATTGGGTATTGTGTGTTATGAAAAGTAAGTAGAATTCGAGGGGGGCACTTCGTGGGGGCGAAGAATAATCTTTCCACCAAGATCATCCTGATGGTAGAGGGGATCATCCTGATCTCCAGTATACTTTTCTGCACCGTTTCTATTTACAGGGCTAGGGTCGGTATCCGTAAGGCGATCCAGCAGCGTATGCTCGATATCGCCAACTGTGCGTCGGGCTCGGTCAACGGCGATGTGCTCGGGGGCCTGGACGAAGATAAGGTCGGAAGTGCCGAATATAACAATGTATACGATACTCTGGCGGTTTTCCGTGACAATGTCGAACTTGAATATGTGTACTGCATCAAGGAAGCGAGTCCCGGGAACTTCATCTTCACGATGGACCTCGACCAGTATACGCCGGCGAGCTACGGCGACAGCGTCGAGTACACGGATGCGCTCGCAAGAGCAGGACGTGGTGAGGCTGCCGTAGACGAGGTTCCCTACACCGACCAGTGGGGCGAGTTCTACAGTGCGTACAGCCCGGTCAAAGATTCGCACGGAAACGTGGCGGGCATCGTGGCCGTTGACTTCTCCGTCGAATGGTTCGAAGGGCAGCTCTCCGCGCAGACAAAATCGACGATTATCAGTTATGTCATTATCCTCATTTTCTCGCTTCTCGTGGCGGCGCTGCTGGCGCTCTTCACCGTAAGTCCTTTTGTGAAGATGCAGGGCGAGCTGATGGAGGAGAAGATCCGCGCCGAGAGTGCCAACCACGCCAAAAGTGATTTTCTCGCGAATATGTCACACGAGATCCGTACCCCGATCAATGCGGTACTCGGCATGAATGAGATGATCATGCGTGAAGGACGAAAGGCGCAGGACCTCACGAAGTCCAGTACGCAGGATATCCGCGAGACGCTCCGCAACATCGTCGTGTATGCGGGCGATGTCGAGAATGCGGGCCACAATCTTCTCGCGATCGTCAACGATATCCTCGACTTTTCCAAGATCGAGGAGGGACGGATGGATCTGGTGGAGGCGCCGTACAAGCTCGGCTCGCTTCTTAACAATATCAGTAACATGGTGCTGTACAAGGCACAGGACAAGAAACTGGACTTCATCATCGATGTGGATGAGAACCTGCCGGACGAGCTTCAGGGAGACGAGGTGCGTGTGCGCCAGATCCTGACGAATATTCTGAACAATGCGGTCAAGTATACCGAGAAGGGCTCGGTGAAGCTGACGATCCGCGGCGAGAAGATGACGGATGAATATCTGATCCTTCATGCGACGGTGGAGGATACGGGAATCGGAATCCGGGAAGAAGATAAGGAGAAGCTTTTCGAGCGGTTCCAGCGTCTGGAAATGGAGAGAAACAGTACCGTCGAGGGCACAGGTCTCGGACTTGTCATCACGCAGCGTCTCCTCGAGATGATGCACGGCACGATCGACGTGGAGAGCGAATACGGGAAGGGGTCGGTCTTTACCGTCACGATCCCGCAGAAGATCCTGTCGGCGGTCCCGGTCGGGAATTTCCAGGAGCGTTTCGAAGTGAATCTTCTCGAGGCCAGAGCGTACAGGGAATCCTTCCGTGCGCCGGATGCCCGGATCCTGATCGTCGATGACACGAGAATCAATCTGAATGTAGTGGTCAACCTCCTGAAAGATACGAGGATGCAGATCGATACGTCCACCAGCGGGGCCAATGCCGTGGCGATGGCGGAGAAGACGAGATACGATGTGATCCTCATGGATCAGCGCATGCCGGAGATGGACGGGACCGAGGCACTCCACAAGATCCGTTCGACTGAAAGCGGCGCGAGTAAGGATGCGCCGATCGTTTGCCTGACGGCGGATGCGGTGGTCGGAGCTAAAGAGCACTACCTGGCGGAGGGTTTCTCGGATTACCTGACCAAGCCGATCGACAGCTTCGCGCTCGAGAAACTCCTGATCCGGTATCTGCCGCAGGAGAAGGTGGAGAGTGTCCGTGAGGAGACGGGAGGAAGTACTTCGATGTCGGACGCGGAAGAATCAGACTCGGAAAAAGCGGACGCGGCAGAGGATGGATTTGCGACGCTTCGTGCGGCGGGCATCGATCCGGATATCGGACTTCTCTACTGCCAGAAAGATGAGAATTTCTACCGGTCCCTTCTTGCAGAGTATGCGAGTGAGAATGCAGAGAAGACCGAGAGTATCCGGACAAGTTTTGCCGGGGAGAACTGGCACGATTATGCGATCTATGTCCACGCCTTGAAAAGCACTTCCAAGATGATCGGTGCATCCACTCTAAGTGAGATGGCGGCCGGACTGGAAGCGGCGGCGAATGCGGGAGATGCGGCGACGATCAAGCGCGGGCACGATGTGATGATGGCGGAGTACGAAGCAGTAGCCGGTGCGATCCGGTCCGTGGTCCCCGAGCGTGGTACATCTTCTATAGAAGACGATATCATGGAGTTCACGCCGGGTGAGGACGATGTCATCGAGTTCCTGCCGCACGAGTAGAGGAACTTCGAAAGACGAGCCCCGGGAAAGAGGATTCCTCGTGTTAGGCGATATCCTGACGGGAATAGGCCGGCGTAAATCGGCATATCTTCGGAAAGTGCTGTGCTGACTAAAAAGTAAAATTATGCTAATATATTTCTTGGTGTTGAGAGTAGCCCGAGGGGATGGACCTTCCGGAGGATCTCTCACGCCGGAGGACAGTTTTTCTCGATAGGAGTAAGAAATGCCAGAGGGAGCCACATCAGTTTCGTTAAAATGCAAGATTTGCGGCGGGGATATCCGGAACGACTACTTCGCGGGTACCTGTGTCTGCGCGCACTGCGGAAACAAGTGGGACATGAAGGACATGATCCCGGACTACGGCAAGCACGCACACACGATCGAGCTGGTCGCGAAGGCGAAGGAGATGCTCTCCGGTAAGCCCGACGTGGCGAGTGCAGGACAGGCGAGGCTTGTCTATAAGACGGCCGCGCTGGAGTGCACGCAGCACCCGGATGCGATCTCTTCGGAGATCCTGAAGGTCTGCGAATCGGGCATCGTGCAGGCAGATCAGTGTGCGACCTATGCGAAGGGCAAGAATTTCTTTGACAAGAAAAACTTCCGCCAGGCACGAAAAGAGTTCGTGAAGATCAAGGGCGCGCGGGACACCGAAGAATTGATCCAGGTCTGTGATAAAGAGATCCTCATCTCGAGACGCAAGCACATCCCGCTGGCGATCATCATCGGCACGATCCTTCCGGCGATCATCGCGATCGTCCTGCGTGAGAAACTGAATTTTCCGATCGCGGCATGCATCCCGATTTTTGTGGTGCTCACCGCGGCGATGGCCTATGCCGTGTACCTCGAAGGGACACTGGCGACAGTGATCATGGTCCTGTCGTTCGTGTGTGCGGTACCGCTCATCCTCTTCATGGTGCTGGCGTATGGTTTTAATATGGACACAGGCCCTGCGGCGGCTCTGGCCGTGGGCATTCCGATAGCAGTTATTATAGGCTTGGCAGCGTTGCCGGAAAGGAGTTAATCGATGGAAATTATTAGTGTAATCAAGTACGAAGGCAGTAATGAGGTATTTGCGTACAAGCATCCGAAGGAAGACATCACGATCGGATCTCAGCTGATCGTTCATGAGTCGCAGGAGGCGCTCTTTTTCCGAGATGGTAAAGCGCTGGACCTTTTCCAGGCAGGCCGTCATACCTTAACGACTTATAACATCCCGCTCCTGCGTGACCTGATGAAGCTCGGTACCGGTGGAGAGAATGTCTTCCACGCGGAGGTCTACTTCATCAACATGACCACCCAGATGGGTATCCGCTGGGGTACGGACAGCAAGGTCCGTCTCTTCGATCCGGCATCGGGACTTCATATCGAGGTGGGCGCGAGCGGTACCTTTAACCTGAAGGTCGTCGATTCCCGTAAGCTCATCGTGAAGATCGTCGGTACGACAGATGGACTTCTCAGAAGCGAGATCGCGGATCCGAGCGAAGGACTCGAATACGGCACAAGTAAGTTTAGAGCGCTCATCATCAACCGCGTGAAGACGAACCTGGCTCGTGTTATTAAAGAACAGAATATCAATATCCTCGAAGTCGATGCGTACCTCGATGTCCTCTCTGCGCAGATGCAGGCGGTCATCAATGAGTCGCTCGTCGAGTATGGTCTTTTCATGCCGGAGTTCTACATCACGACCGTGATGACGCCGGACGATGACCCGAACTTCCAAAGACTGAAGCAGCAGTTCGCGGATCGTACTCTTAAGGTTCGTGAAGAGGAAGTCAGACGTGCTGAGGCTGAGGCCGCGCAGGGCAGAAAAATCGTCGAGGCGCAGACAGAGGCACAGCTGAAGATGGTCAGTGCGCAGGGAGATGCCGAGGCGATCCGTATCAAGGCGCAGGCGGAAGCGGATGCGTATCGTATGCAGGCTGAGGCGGAGGCCCAGGAGATGAGAATGAAGGGTTACTCCTATCAGGACGAGACCGCGAGAAAGGTCGGCATGGAAGCGATGCAGAACGGTATCACCGGTGGTGGTGCAGGTGGCGGAGCAGCCGGCGGTATCGGCGAGGTCGCAGGTCTTGGTGTGGCGCTCGGTGCGATGGGCGGCGTGATCAATATGACGAAGGATGCGCTGAATCCGATCATGGGCACTTCCGCACAGCTCGGACAGGGCTTCGGCGGAGTGGTCGCAGGAAATACCGGCGCACCGGCAGGTACGGTTCCTGGTGCCGGTGTTCCTGGTGCAGCTCCTGTAGCTGGCGCTCCGGTCGCAGGCGTTCCTGTGGCGGGTGCTCCTGTTGATCCGGCTACGGCCGGTGTGGTTGCCGGCGCAACCGCCGGTGTCGTTGCGGGTACAGTTTCTGCTCCGGCAGCACCTGTCGATGCAGCTCCTGTTGCAACTCCGGCTCCGGCTGAGCATACATCTCCGGTAGTAGCGACCTGGAATTGCCCGAACTGCGGTAAGACCGGAATCGTATCAAGATTCTGCCCGGATTGCGGAAGCCCGTGTGTGGCACCTAAGAACTGAGAGTAGAGGCAGGTAGCCGCGGCTACAGTGCATTTCACGAAGAAAAAGAAGAATGAGCCGTCCCGGAAGTGAAAAACTTCGGGGGCGGCTTTTTTGGGGTGGACTGCTCACTGAACTGTCACTTTTGGCGCCGGAAATTGACTGAAAAAGTGACTGAGTCAGAAATATCGGGATAATACGCGGTGCATCTGACTGAATTACTGAAGAGCATGTTCCTGGTCTGATATTTGTCTGATAAAGGGTGTGACATTAGACAGATATCAGACTGGGAGTCAGCCAGTCTGACGATCTGTCTGATTTGAGCTCGTATCAGACTGTTTATCTGACTGGGACGCCACTCTGGTCAGACGAATCTTGAAAAAGCCGGTTCTGTTAGACTGGGAGAGTTTTCAGTCTGATTTCTGTCTAATGAAGAGGGTGCCATCAGACAAAAATCAGACTGAGCCTCAGAGCGAACCCTATCCAAGGAAAAAAGAGAGAAAATCAGACCAGATCCGCACCCCCACCCACCTCAAAATCGCTATTTATAGCGATGCGAAATGTTAGGTTTTCATGATAATCTTCCAGTAAGGAGAAACACAAAACAGGAGGAAGAGAATATGAAAAAGAAACTGATTGCAACGGTTCTGACGATTTCGATGCTCGGCTCTCTGGCGGCCTGCGGCAAGAAGGATGAAGAGACGACGAGAGCGACGAAGTCGCCGGATGCGACAAAACCGAAGACGGAGGCGACGGAGGATACCACAACTGCCGCGCCGACGACCGAAGAAACCACAGAACCCGTCGAGGAAGGCCTCACGAAAGAAAAGTATGAGAGCATGACGGCGGAAGAACTCCTCGAGATGGCGGAGATCGCGGACCTCGAGAAGATCACGGACGACGAGTATTTCTGGCTCCTCGAGACATACCGCTTCGTAGATATCGACTACGATCAGTCTGAATGGGATCGAGGCAGCCGCGCGTATCAAGAAAGATCACCCGGATATCAAGATCATCCTCGTGACGAGTATGCCGGAAGTGTCGTATGTGGAAAAGGCGAAGGAAGCCGGTGTGGAAGGCATGTGGTATAAGGAATACGAAGTCATGCCGCTCGTCAAGGTCATCGAGCGCGTCCTCAGTGGTGAGAAGATCATCCCGGAATCGACGCCGGTACTTAAGATCGGGGATGCATCGAGCACGGACTTTACCGCACGAGAACTCGATGTTCTTCGAAAGGTCGTCTATGGTTATACCGATCAGGAGATCGCCGATGCGCTTAACATGAGCCGATGGACCGTGCGTTCCCACGTCAACAGCCTCATGCAGAAGACGGGATTTAAGAATCGTGTGGAGCTCGCTGTAAATGTGCGTTCTTCCGGACTTGTGATCGATGAGTGATGTCGCTCGTGTTTGATAAGTGATGTCCTTCCGTGATCGCTGAGAGATGCTGCCATGATCGATGTGAGACAGCCCGTGGTATAATGTGGAAAAAGCAAAACTGAGTCAGTGAAATCCGGACTTGGTATTAGAAAGTAGATGACATATGTTAGCGCAGCAGCCTGGTAGAAACAAGAAGTCTTTTGTAGAAAACTATGTGGTGTTCGACCTCGAGACGACGGGGCTATCGAGCCATTATGATAAAGTAATCGAAATCTCCGCATTGAAGGTGCGAAATCACGAAGTGGTGGAGGAATTTTCCTCGCTTGTGAATCCGGGTCAGCATATCCCGGAGGTCGCGACCGATGTAAACGGGATCACGGACGACATGGTATCGGATGCCCCGGGATTTCGGCAGGTACTACAGGACTTCAGTGCTTTTGCAGAAGAAATGGTGCTGGTGGGACATAACATCCACAGGTTCGACCTTCCGTTTCTGTATCGCGATGCGACGGAGTTCTGGGGACAGACGATCGGCAACGATTATGTCGACACGCTTCAGATGGCGAGGATATGCCTGCCCGGTCAAAGAGGATACGGTCTCGGGAGTCTGGCGGGCCACTACGGAATCAGCACGGCCGGCGCTCACCGTGCGCTGGCGGACTGCTACATGACGCAGAAGGTCTATGAGAAACTGCGCGGCGAGCAGGAGCAACGGGTGAAAGAGGGTCTCATGCGGATCTGCCCGCAGTGCGGAAGTCCGATGGTCGTCCGGCAGGGATCGATGGGCGGATTCTGGGGGTGCCTGAGTTTCCCGATCTGCCGCTGCACGATGAGTATCCGAACCTGAGTGGCTATTTCAAAGTATCCGGGTCTTTACGGACAGATCATTCGTTTCTGCAAATTTCGCCGTACTTTCTTTTTACTTCTGTTCGGAAGCGGTCTGGAAGTGATACTTGACGGAGCGGAAGCAGAAGCTCATCGCGATGCCCATCGAAACGCCGACGCACATGCTCGTGATGTAGTCGCCAAATGCCGATCTCAGACAGATGCCGTATAGGATGGCAAAGGCAACGCCCATGATCCAGTTGGGGGCGCCGACTTCGCGTACAAGTTCAGGGAGCGCCTCCCCGAGAAAAGTGTTGTCGTGGCAGTTGGCGGACAGGGCGAGACGAGCGACCTCGAGGCGTACATGTCTGCGGATGTTGTCACGCGAGGCTTCCGCGATGCCGTCGGAGAAGAGGAGCTGTTCGCAGTTATAGCTGTTCTCGGAGACGCGGATCGTGAAGACGACCTCGATCGGGCCATCTTTAAAGAAACCACTCTTCCGAAGTCCGAATGCTTTTCCGCCGGATGCGAGTACATCCTGGAGCATCTGGAAGTCCGCGTGAAAAGCAAACTTTGCCCGGAACTTCTCTTTGGTGAGTTTCTTGGTCGTGATCTCGATCATGCCGTATCCGTCTGCACAGATGCCGGTATCTTCGCCCTCGACTTCTATCTCGTCACATGTTGCTTCGATGTCTTTGATTTCTTCTGTTGTCATTTCTGTCATGGTCTCTGCATCCTTTCCTTCGATTCTGTTGTTCTCTTCTACCATTTCCGAAAGCTCCTTTTCGTTCCTGATGGTCTTATCTTACAACACACCCCTTCGGGAAATCGCTAATACTTTTCAAAGATTCGCGGGAAAGAATAAAGAAAGAGTAAAGCCGCAAAAGGAGGCGTGTAGGATGGAAAACTGACGATAGGGGCGGGAGGTCTTCTTGCACAGAATGAGAAAAAGGAGGGGTCTATTTCCGTGTTTGTGGCGTAGAAGGAAAGGTATGCCTGGCATATAATCATAGTAGAGAATTTGTGTCCGGACGGGGACATCACGGACACGCGGACGGATTCGGGAGGTACGTATATGTTGACAAGAAGACACGCCACCATCGCAGTTTTGTGCCTGCTTGCAGTGGTATTCGTTTTCGTAGTTTTTCTGAGACTGTTTGATCCATGGGTCGATAAAGAAGAGAATATGGAGCGCGGATTCGAGAAGATGGACGAATACACGGCGGAGTTTAACGACAGAAAATTCGACGTGATGTTCTACCGAGTGGATCCCGAGACGGTCGCACCGCGTAACCTCGTCGCCAGAAGAATCGATAATATGGAAGACGCGAAGGTGAGCGGATCCGGATTTGCAGGGCGCATGATCGTCCTCTGCGACCAGGGCTCCGGACAGTTTATCGAGCCGGAGGAGTTCACGGTCCTTAAGGAACTTCTGGAAATGAATAATGTCTACTTTGTCTATATCGGCGAACTTAAGTACGGCATGCTCAAGGACGCCGGCATCATCGACAATATCCCGAAGGAGGGAACGATGAGTTATCTCGTGTATCACTCCATGACGAAACGAGGAGGGGCGGCGAACATCGCGGACGAGAACCTACTGATCCCGGTCAGCATCCGCCATCAGATCACGCCCGAGCAGCTCGCAGTCTATTCGTTCATCACCGAAATGGCGGAGAGGGAGCTGTACTGGAACTGACCTCACGCGCCTTCTCTTATTTGTGATATACTTTCTGTAATTAGTCAAAGAAAGTTGGGAATTACTGATGAGTAAGAAGATCCGCATCCTGGCGGTGGCACTGTCGCTTAGTATCCTGGCGGGAATGGCCGGATGCACGAGCAAGGAAACCACGAAGAAACCCACGAAGAAACCTGCAAAGAAAACGACTACGGAAGAGGAGATCGATCCGCCTACGGAAGATCCGGGCGAGTCTACCTCTGATGAAGATCCGGACATGACCACGGCGCCGTCCGATACCGATCCTTCCGACACCTCTGACTCTTCGAGCAATACGGATCTCGTGCCCACAGATACATCCGATACGGATGACACTTCCGGGACATCCGGCAGTAACGGCATCGATCCGGGTCCGAACGATCCGAACCTTCCGGGCGCGCCTTGCCGCGATTCCTCGCAGGGCAAGATCTCCCGCGATCTTTACGAACAATTCCTCCTAGGAAACGAGAAGGTCGACGCGAGTTTTTTCGGCGAATATAAAGATTACTCTTACATGCTTGCGATCCCGGGTGCGGAGGTCCCGACAGAGAAACTCTCACTCGACGAGGTCGTCCACTTTGTCCACATGCACCTCGATTCGCAGCGTGATGACATCAACCCCTATGTTTCCTATGCCTTTATCGATGCGGGGCTCGACGGTGATCCGGAGCTCGTCTGCGAGATCATGGGACTAGGCGATTTCAGAATGGAGATGATCATCAAGTGCATCGACGGCGAGCTTTATCTCACGGCCGTATTCGATGCCTGGTCCCGAAACGACGTTTCCATCTTCCGCACGGGCCTTGTCGAGACTGATGGTTCCGAGGGTTTTAACATGACGCTTCAGGACAGAGGTCTCATCGATGCGAACGGCAAATACTCGCTCGTCGCCAAGCAGGCATTCTGCAACGACGCGTATGCTACGCTCGAAGAGGAACTTCAGGAGCTTACTGACTATACCGATTCCCATCCGGATGAGCAGGGGAATATCGTCGTGGCGCGTATGAATATCGTCGACCTCGAGCCGATCTATACCGCGACTACATACACATACCTCCTCGGCCGGACCGACGATCCGGACGTCAGTGCCGAAGTACACCAGATCATCGACAAGTTTGACACACTCAACTTTGTTTCTATGGATACGTATATCGAGATATTGAGAGAGAATTTCCCGGATGGCGTGCTGGATTCGTCGATGGCGGAGTACAGTTATCTGGGCTGACGGGCTTGATGGCTGCAATCAGATAAGAATTCCCGTGGTTGCATCAGCCGGATAAGTGATTATATCAGCATCCCACGCTTGCGGGGGATGAGAATTCGGAGGGGATATGAAAGAGCGTGTTTGTCGTAATTCCGATATAAAAGCACTGAAACAGCGCCTTCTGCGTGCGCGGGACATCGGTAATGCCGGTGTGCGCCTGATGTCGGAGTCGGTGGCGGATATCGAGTCGGCCATCGATGCGGTGTCGAAGCCGGAGGGCTGGCGTAAGCTCAAGACCATCCCCGTGGATGAACTCAATGCGCGAAAAGCGGGTATCCGCATCCAGCTTCTGAAGGATGCGGGCTATGGAGATATGCAGGCGATCTGCGGTGCGAGTACGGATACGCTGGCGCATATCTACGGCATCGGCGATCAGATGGCCGCCCGCGCCAAAGAGATCTCAAATGCCGTTGCCACCGAGGTTTGTAACAGTGTTAAACTCAAGATCAGCACTGACCATAAGACCGAGGAGTATTCGCGTCTGGTCGCGGCGGTCAATGAACATATGCGTGCGAAGGAGATCCTGCCGAAGTGTGAGCAGGTCCTCGCGATGATTCCTTCTGATGCGGAAAATGAACTGGATAAGCTCGATTGTGCGAAGAACGGGGTGAAGTGGTTTTTCACCGGCGGCGCGAAGAAAGATGCTGCGAACGATGCCTATACCCGCCTGAAAGCTTCTGCCGATGCGATCGATGCGAGCGGGCTTCTGATGCAGATCAACGGCACCGGCCTCGTCGGTGGACGAGTCGAGGGGATCGGCAGTTCGGCATCTTCAGGAGCCGGTGCTGCCGGTACAGGAGCGGCGGCATCCGGGGCAGCTGGCGCGATGCCCTCTGCGAAGGCAGTCCTCGGACTTGCTCCGATCACGATCGCGGATGCCTGGGCAGACTTCGCCAAGCGTCCGGTCGAGTACTATAGTATCCTCGAAGGCATCGCTCCGGACCGTTTCGACAGCTCCGAAGACGGCTACGGCCTGAGCGACGAGATCCGTGAAAGTGTCGAAAACACACCGGTTGATCTGACGGGCCTGAAGTGTACGCTCCGTGGTTACCAGATCTGGGGCGTGAAGTATATCCTCCGCCAGAAGCGTGTGCTTCTCGGTGATGAGATGGGTCTTGGAAAAACGATCCAGGCACTTGCTGCGATGGTCTCACTGCGAAACGGGGTCCCGTCCGAGAAGCCGGAGCCGATGAACCCGATTCAACAGGTCGCGGCGCAGGTTCAGGAAACAGTGCAGCCTATGGCTCCCGTAGCGGTCGCGCAGCAACCTTCGACACCTGAAGCATCTGTTCAGCCGCCGACGGCAGAAATGCCTGTTGCCGAAGCGCCTGCTACGCAGCAACCCGAAGAAAAAGAAGAAGTGGGGCCGAAGCGCTTCCTCGTTATCTGCCCCGCGAGCGTTATCGTCAACTGGTGCCGTGAGGTCGAGGCGAAAAGTGATCTCAAATCTTACAACATGCACGACGCCAATAGGGAAAGTGCATTTCAAGCATGGGAAAAGGACGGCGGCGTCGCAGTCACGAACTTCGAAAGCCTCGAGAACCGTTTCCGCGTGGACGACGATTTCGACATTGACATGGTCATCGTCGATGAAGCGCACTACATCAAGAATATCGCGGCCAAGCGCAGCCAGAATGTGCTGAAACTGTGCGATCACACCGACCGCATCCTCTTCATGACCGGTACTCCGCTCGAGAATCGCGTCGACGAGATGGTCGGTCTGATGGGGCACCTGCAGCACGAGGTCGCCGAGTCGGCTAAGTCCGTGAGCGTGACCGCGTATGCGGATGATTTCAAGCGGAAGATCTCGCCAGTTTATTACCGCCGCCGCAGGAACGATGTGCTCTCCGAGTTGCCGGAACTGACCGACATCAAGGAGTGGTGTGACATGACGCAGCAGGATGAGCAGGCCTACGAGAACGACGTGCTTTCGGGGTCGTTCATGGACGTCCGTCGCGTCTCGTGGCGTAATGAGGACTACCTCAATACGTCGGCGAAGGTGACGCGTCTTCGCGAGATCGTGGAGGATGCGGCCGAGGATGCGCGAAAAGTACTGGTGTTCTCGTTCTTCCTCGATACCCTTGAGAAGGTGAAGACGGTCTTCGGTGAGCGCTGCATCGGCGTGATCAACGGCGCCGTGCCGGTAGAAGAAAGACAAAACATCGTCGATGCATTTGAAGCGGCACCGGCGGGATCGGTCCTCGCGGCGCAGATCCAGTCGGGAGGTACGGGCCTTAATATCCAGTCGGCCAGCGTGGTCGTGCTCTGTGAGCCGCAGTACAAGCCGTCGACGGAGAACCAGGCGATCGGGCGTGCGCACCGAATGGGGCAGACGCGCGATGTTATGGTGCACCGGCTTCTCTGCCCGGATACGGTCGATGAGAGGATGCTCGAGCTGGTCGAAGCCAAGCAGGCGGAGTTTGATACATTTGCGGATGAGTCGAGTGCGGCTGAGCGCGACGCGGATCTCGAGAAGAGCGGTGTCGATGTAAACCAGGGCGTCATCGTCGGTGAGACTGCTGCGGCAGGTATTGCAGGGGCCGCGGCCGCTGTTGCTGCTGGTGGAGAAGGATCTGTGGCTGGTGCGGATGGCGCGGTAGCCTCGGGTGCGACGGCAGGTGCAGGGCAGGCCGCTGGTGGGGCGCCATCTTCCACTTCGGCTTCCGAACGAGCGGAACTTGATCAGGCGAGCCTCAATAAGATATTCGCAGATGAGAAGGCGAGAATTCTCGCTAAGCGCGAGGCGCAGATGAATGCGGCTCCAGTGCAGGCTCAGGCAGTGCCGGAAACTTCGGTGGTTACGACTCCTGTTGCGGCTCCGGCCGCAGCAGTTGAGCAGGTCACAGCTATGGAAGCGGCGCCTCAAGCGGTGCCGCAGCAGACAATAGAAGAAACGGTACAAGCTGCGCCGCAGGTCGTGGAGGCAGAGCCTCAGGTCGTCGTGCCGCAGGTTCAGCCGGCAGTCCAGGAAGCGCAGCCGGTACAGCAAGTGCAGCCAGTGCAGGCCGTACAGCCAACGCAGGAAACGCAGCCGGTACAGGCCGCGCAGGAACCCGCGAGAACAGTGCTTTTCTGCAGGTATTGCGGATCAAAGATCCCGGTCGACTCGATATTCTGTAATCAGTGCGGAAAAGACATCCGATGAGATCGGAAAATATAGAAACACATACTTGGGAGGATTTTGGATGAAGGCTTTGGTGATTAATTGCAGTCCGGTGAGAAACGGAGCGACGGCGGAGATCGTCGGGATCATCGCGGGGGAACTCGGGAGTCGATATGAAACCAAGAGCGTCTGTATCGATGACTACAAATTCAGTTTCTGTCTGGGGTGCCGGAGCTGTCATAAGACGGCAAAATGTGTGCAGCACGACGATGTCGATCTTCTGATGGAAGAGTTCGAAAATGCTGACGTGATCGTCTGTGTGGCGCCGTCGTACTGGGCGGATATTCCGGGTCAGTTTAAGGCCTTCATCGACCGCGTGACGCCGTGGTGCAATACGCATGAGCCGCATGCGAAACTCTCTTCCAGCAAACGTGGTTTTGCGGTCGCGCTGCGGACGGGTCCGAACATGAAAGAGTGTGAGCGGCTCATCGGCAGCATCGAGCATTTCTACGGGCACCTCGAGATCGAGTGCGCGGGAAATCTCGGTATGGTTTCGGTGGAGTATAAGGAGGACGTCGCCGCGCATCGGGAGGAGATACTCGCGCTGTGCGAGAAGATGTAATCCCTGGGGAAAGTGCATTTCGCGAGGAAAGCAAGGAAGCGGCTGCGATAGTTGCAGGGAAAGGAAGGTGCGCGATGTTCGGATTATTCGGTAAGAAAGACGCCGCGAAAGAGGCGCTAAAGTGGGACCCGGAGAAGGAAGAACCGGTCGTGCACAAGAGCATCTGCACGGGCGAGACGACGGTGGGATTTGTGGACCGCGCGACGGGGAAGTACCACGATGTGAGGAAGGTCACGTCGCCCGCGGAGATCGCGCTTTTCTGTGAGGAAGTCGGCGTGGAGCCGGGGAAGATCCGGACGATTTATTAACTTGATTTTGTTTGAATATGAAGCCAGTCTGATATCTGTCTGATGAAAGGGGTGCCATCTGACAAATATCAGACTGTGTGTTTATTATTCTGATGATTTGTCTGATTTTGTGCCCTATCTGACGGAAAATCAGACTGAAGTGCTTTTCCAGTCAGATGATCAGCGAAAGAAAGGGCATTTATCTGACTGAAGCGATTTCTGGTCTGATATCTGTCTAATCAAAGGGGTGAAATTAGACAGAAATCAGACTGAAGACAGGACGGCATCAACCAGACCTGCATTCTTCACTGGAACAACTCAGCTTTTCTCAATCACGATCAATGGGATCTCGAGTTCTTCTTTCGTGAGTCCTGCGTGGCCGCCGGGCATGAGCGCAGCTTCCTTATGCGTGTTAAAGAGCGAAACCTCCGCGATCGAGATGGCGAGGAAATCCCCGAGCATGTCGCGGAAGAGCGGGTGCTCTGTGCCGGGGCCGAAGAGTTTCCGCTCGATGACTTCTTCTTTCGGAATCACCTGGAATTTGTCGCCGAAAGTCTTCTCGAAAAGCGCCGGGAACTCGGCCCTATATTCTTCTTTGACAAACAGGTTCAGTGCACGCGGCTCGATCGAGGGCATGCGGACGAGGCACTTCATGATCTCCGGATAATCGAGGATGCAGAGGTTTTTACTGTCCATGTGTCCGTGGTCGGCCGTGACGAAAACGAGCGTGTCGGAGAGATCGTCGACCAGTTCGGCGACGCGCTTCTCGAGCTCGGTGATGACCGCGTGTGTGTCGTCACTCTTCGTGCCGGTCAGGTGCATCGTGTGGTCCGGCTCGGACCAGTAGGAGTAGATGAAGTTGCGCCCTGAGAAGGTGCAGATCTCCTTGATGCGCGCGAAGATCTCGTCGAGCGTCTGCGGGAAGGGTGGTACGAAAGGCGTGACGAAGTGCGCCTGGCCACCGGCTTCCTTGATCTTGTCATAGAGGCTCGCGTAAGGGATGTATGTAAAAGCGACATTATAGTCTGCGGCAGGTAGCGGCTCTTCGAGTGCCGGAATGCCATCTTCGTCGAGTGTTATCTCCGACGTGCGGGCAAAAGGTGAACCTTTTTCCAGGAGCTGATCGGCGTTCTGATATACCGTGACATTTTTGCCAAGCTGCGGGAAGTAGCAGTCCCAGCCGAGCCATCCGGTCTCACAAGGGTAGTTTCCGGTCATCACCGCTGTCGTCGCGGCCACAGTCGTCGGTGGGAAAACCGAGCTGTAACTGCCGGCGAGGTGCGAACGGAAAAGTCCGTCCGGCGCAAGATGTTTCTCGATGATCGATGTTCCCATCGCATCGAGAAGAAGGACCACCACGTTCTTATAGTTTTTCGAAAGATAACGGTCGGCCAACGGCAGTGTTTTCGCACTTGGCTTGGCGCCGAAATTCACGAGCATGGAATTTGCAAGGTTGACGAGACATTCGTCATAGTTGGGAAGTGGCGGGATCTTCTGCATAAGCGGGCTCCTTGTTTTTGCTCATTATAACATAGGCGCATGCGTTGGCATTAGCCTTCTGGTTTACCCTCTTGCGCGGAAGCAAAGAGCGTAGTAGAATGACCTCACATCCGATAGGTGGATGATTTAGTTTTGTATTCATATTGTGACTTTGGTTTCGCGGTTTCATGCCGTGGAAACGAGGTTTATCGAAAGTCATTGGGCTGGGGGATTTGTGCCCTGCTCATGACACCGAAAGATCTCGTTTCCACGGCATTTTTGCTGTGTCCGAGACGAACCGTACCTTGACAATCGGCCCGGATACTCACGGGGCGGCCGGCCCCGACAAAACGGTTTGCGAGGACCTGCGAACTCCGCAGCGAGCGATCCGTGGGGAAAGTCCCGTGAGGCATCCCGGCGAATGAACGACAAGTCTTTAAGTGGCGGCAAAGCCCGCCGTGAAAGTGAGGCACAGTATGACTAGAAAAAACACAAATGTAAGAGAAGAACTGATTAAGGTGATGGCTAACATCGCGATTACCGATCACGCTCACGCAGAGAAATTCCGTGATCGGGACGATTCCGTCGGAACGATCGCATATGAGCGTTTCCTCTTTCTGCTCGAAGCGATGAAGCCGGACAGATTCGTAGGTTTCCAGTGGACTCCGGGAGACAGATGTATCCCGGATCTTCAGGTCTTCAGTAACGATACTGCTGTACATCCCGATACCGTCCGATGGGCGTTTCCGGCCAATGGAGTTGAACCTCTGGAGAAAGCGAATGAAGTAGCGATGGAGTTCTCGAAGGATCGGTACATGTATTTCTTTGATCGCCCGACGACGCAGGAGGAACTCGATCAGGATGAATGCGATTTTATCGAGATCGCCTATAGCGATGAAGAAACGCTTCTTCCCAATGTGAGTATGAAAGAAGTCTATCGGGAGATTGCCGCGGAGCGGGCGATCCTGCGCATCACGGCATTTCCCTGCAAGGACAAAAACCCCGGACTTCTGCTCATGGTGAGTACGCCCAGGCCCATATCTCTTCGATTGAGAAGTGTCCTTTCGATCTTCTTTCGCCATGGCAGAATCAGGGATTTCGATGAGCTGAAAAACATGAACAGCGAAGAGAAGGAAGCCACGCTGATCCCGAGCACATTTCTCAGAAGAGAAATCGGCGTGATGCTCTATCGGAGCATGGTGATTCCGCAGACGGAGGAGGAAAGAGAAGAGGAACTGGCATGCATGCCGATCGAGTCTCTCCACCTCTCCGTTCGTGCCTATAACGTCCTGAAGAGAGCCGGTGTCTCGACTCTTTCGGAACTGGTGAATCTGAGTGACGATGACCTTTGGGAGATGCGAAATATGTCACAGAGTTGTGTCAGGGAGATTCACAAGGTACTTGATTCACTTCGCAAGAAGGGCGTCCTCCCGAAGTGCAGAGTGCTGGCACTGCCGGACAAACCTGCCCCGGTGGCGGCGATGGAAGAACTGGATAATCTGATCGGGCTTTCCGGGATCAAGATGCAGGCGAAAAAGATCATCGCCTTTGCACGTATGCAGAAGGACATACAGGCGCGGCATCTTTCTACCTCTCCGATCGTGATGAACATGGAATTCACCGGTAATCCCGGCACCGCGAAAACCACTGTCGCACGCATCATGAGCAGACTTTTTCACGAGGTAGGCCTCCTCAAGTTCTCCGAGGTCATCGAGGTCGGCCGTGCGGATCTGGTCGGTGAGTATACCGGACATACGGCCGTGAAAGTGAAAGAGGTTTTCTCGCGTGCCAGAGGAAGAGTACTCTTCATCGACGAGGCGTATTCTCTTCTGGACAGGTGGACTAATTCCTACGGCGATGAGGCCATCAACACGATCGTTCAGGAGATGGAGAACAACAGGGAGAATACCATCGTGATCTTCGCGGGATACCCCGATAAGATGGCGGAATTTATGAGAAGAAATCCGGGGCTTCGGTCGAGAGTTCCGTTCCATCTCTCCTTCCCGGATTACACAGAAGAAGAGCTTCTGGCGATCACGGAGAAGACCGCTGAAGGGCGCGGTTTCAGAATCAGTAAGTCTGCCGAAGGAAGAATCATCGAGCTCTGTAGAGAGGCGTGCGGTAATGGTGAGAACGGCAACGGACGTTTCTGCAGAAACCTCGTCGAGAACGCGATCATGAACTACGCGATGCGGGTCTACGGAAACGGAGATGTCTCTTGTCAAGAAACACCGGTTCCCGAAGAATCGCATCCCAAGACGAAGAAGGCAGATTCCCCGGAGGCTCCGGACGAGGAGGTGCGCTTACATCTCCTTTCGGAAGATTTTTCTCTTCCGGAGATGGCAAAGGAAGAAGAGGAGACGACGCTGAAAAAGCCGATCGGGTTCTGAGGTGGCCCCCGGCTTCGCGTCTTGATTTTTAAGAATTGTCATGATGAAATGAAATAGGATATCTGATAAGAAAGAAACGATGGGGGCAGAGGATCTGGGAAAATGAAAGTAATACTGAATCATAAGATCTCCAGTGTCTTCATCACACTGTTTCTTCTCGCCGGGGTATGTAATCTTCTGACCCGTACGGGCAGCATGATGTTTCGGGCGCTGATGTTCTCCTGTAACCTCATGATCTTCATCGGACTGATCGTATTCTGGGCGGATACGATCCGCACGAGACTTCTCCCGACGAGGACGCGCTCGTATATCTTCTTCGCGGCGGCCCTGATGCTGACCTATATTATCGCCCGGGGCTTTAAGTACCGTGCGGTCACGTCATCCGATATCATCTCGCGACACATCACCTATTTCTATTTTCTGCCGATCATCATGGTGCCGACGATGCTCCTTACCACGGCGCTGAGTCTTCTGTTTGGGGAGAAGAACCGCGGAAGAAAGAGGGAAAGAGCCGTGATCTTTTCTTCACTGGCTGTTTTCCTGCTGGTCATGACGAATGATCTTCATCATCTGGTCTATCGTCCTGTAGAAGGAAATGCTTTTGATCTGGACTCCTCTTCCTATTCGTGGGGACCGGCTTTCTTTGCTGCATATGCATGGGTCATCCTGACGCTTCTGATCGCACTCGCTATCCTTTTCAACGTGGTCGGAAGGAAGAAGAAAAATGTGGTTGTCGCACTGGTGTGGATCATCGGATTCTGGATCGTCTCGGTGGCCGGTATGACACTGTTTCTCGAGAAGCATGATTCCATTCGCATGTACAATAAGCCGGAGATCGACGTCTTCGTCCTGCTTCTGATTTTCGAGTGCTGTATCCGAAGCCGCCTGATCCCGTATAACCAGAACCACGGGAACTTCTTCAAGAAGTTCCGGCTTCCGGCTCTGATCACGGATGCGGATCTGAATGTCGTGCATAAGACGGTCGCGCCGATCGGAGCGACCCGCGTCCAGCTTCAGGAGTGCAAGGATCATCCGGTCTATCTCGATGAAGAGACACGTCTCATGTGTATGCCGATTCCCGCAGGATATGCGTTCTGGACGGAGAACGAACACGAGCTTCTCGAGAAGAGAAGGAGTCTTGCGGAGGCAAACGAGATCCTCAACGAAGAGAACGATCTGATCGCGGTGGAGAATCATCTTCGTGAGCAGAAAGCCCGTCTTGATGCGCAGAATCAGGTTTACGCACGTATCGCGGCGGCGATCCGTCCGAAGCAGAAGAGAATCGAGACGCTCCTTATGGATATCGATCCGGAGGACAGTTCTTTTGGCGAGGCGCTCGGAAAAGTCTGTGTTCTAAATGCATACTCGAAGAGAAAGACGAATCTTCTTCTTCTGTCCGAGGAGACCCTCACGGGAAGAAACAGGGAACTCTACCTTGCCTTGTCGGAATCGTGCCGATTCATGAAGTGCTGCGGGATCGAGGCGGCTACGGTGGGCGAGGAATACTCGGATATGCCTCTTTCGGATCTCAACGATCTCTACGATACCTTTGAAATGGTCGTCGAGGCGTATCTTCCGGTCCTTACGGGAATGACGGTGTCGATCCTTCCCGAAGGCATCCGCATCGCGGCAGAGGCGAAAGAAGAACGGGAGATCCCGGAAACCGTGTTGCCGGTCGAAGTGAAAGAAAGTGACGGTGTTTTCTTCTTCACCATCCGCAGAAAGGGAGGGGAGAGCACATGAATTCCATCCGTTCGATCCTCAATACCGGCCTGTGGTTTGTCATCTGCGCCGCCGCATTCTTCCTCATATCCGGTGCATTTGCGGTGCTCCTCCGCACGCTCGATGAGACACGTAAGAAGCGGCTGCTTCTGCTCTCGTGGATCAATATGATCCTGTCTTTCGCTTTGTTCCTGATCCTGATGGACTGCGCACGCGTAGACTATGTGGGCGAAGCAGTTTTCTCGTCGTTCGAGCTGGCGCTGTTCGATGTACCGTATCTTGTCTTTGCCGGGATCGAGATCCTCTCGCTGGTGCTGCTCCTCGTCTGCATCCGCGACGGTGTCCTGCTTCGCAAGAGCTTCCTGACATCAGATGCGATCTGTCAGACCATCGATATCCTTCCGGAGGGGATCGCTATCTGTGACAGGGATGGAACGGTGCGCCTGTCGAACCTTCGTATCAATGAACTGAGTAAGCAGATGACAGGCGATCTTCTTGTCGACGGGGCACGTTTCTGGTCGCAGGTTTCCGAGACGGGAGAAGAGCAGAACGGACAGTTCCTGGTGCGCACGAAGAACGCAGGGACGTGGCTCTTCGAGAAGACGGGAGTACTGGTCAATGAGACGGAGTATGAGCAGATCACGGCGACGGATGTGACGGAGCGGTATGAGATCATCGAGATCCTTCGGGAGAAGAACGAGCTTCTTCTCGATATCCAGCGTCGTATGAAGGCCGTCTCGGATCTGTCCGGAGATATGTTCGTCGCGCAGGAGGAAGCCGATGCGCGTGCAGCGCTCCATAACCAGCTCGGTCAGGTGCTTCTGATGGGACGGCACTATCTTAATCACAAAGATGTCACGGATCCGAAGGTGGTCTATGTGGCGACGCACCAGATGAACCTTTTCCTTCTGGGAGAGTCGGAAGAACCTTATCAGGGAGAAGAAGATGCAATCACTTCTTCCATCGCCATGGCCAACAGTATCGGAGTGCATGTCGAGCTTACTGGAGGTATGCCGGAAAATGAGACGTTCCGGGATCTTCTGTCACAGGCCATCACGGAGTGTGCGGCAAATACGGTCAAGCATGCCGAGGGGGACACGATCCGCGTGATGGTCGAGAAAAGAAAATGCGCGGGCGATCTGATCCTTTCCGATGGAGAGGAACTCGTCTTTTCGATCCGGAATAACGGAAAACCACCGAAGGGGAAGATTGCCGAGAGCGGAGGCCTTTTGTCGCTTCGAAGGACGGTGGAAGAAAAGGGCGGCGTGATGACGATCAAGAGCGATCCGGAATTCGTTCTTTCCGTGCGGATGCCGGGATAAGGGAATCTCATTCTGTAGCGTATGCTTTGGGCAAGTGAAGTGCTTCTTGCGGCGAGAGCTCGGCATTTCAAAAATGGTACAAAAAGGTGATTCTCAAGACTTCTTAATTTTTGTAAGATTTATTTGTGGAAACACAAAAAGAGCGGATATTCCCTCCAGCGAAGAGAAAACAGTCCTCATCAGGGTCGAATCAGGAAACGAAGAAGGATTTGAAATATATGCAAGAGAAGACATCCCGAGCCAAAGTGGTCGTTGTTGATGATCAGAATATTTCCCGTGGCTTCTTTGAGATGTACGTGCGTGCTGCGGCGAACTATGAACTGATCGCCGGACTTCGAACGGCGAAAGAAGCGGTGGCCTTCGTCGATACGCATGAGGTCGACCTTCTGATCCTCGATGTTATGATGCAGGACGGGATCGACGGATTGACGGCAGCGGAAAGAATCAAGAAGAGTCATCCTGAGATCAAGATCATCCTGACGACCTCCACCTCGGAGACGAGCTGGGAAGAAAAGGCGAGAGCCGCCGGCATCGAGAGCTTCTGGTATAAGGAATACGATGAGCACGGACTTCTGGAGATTATGGACCGTACGATAAGTGGTGTGTCGGTCTATCCGGAAGAGTCGCCGAAGGTTCCTTTTGGCAGAGTCACTCGCGCCGACCTTACGGAGCGGGAACTGGAGATCCTCCGTGAACTGACGGCCAGCATGACAAATGAAGAGATCGCCGAGAAACTCCAGATCTCTGTCAATACGGTCAAAAGACATATACAGAACATCATGGAGAAAACGGGATTTGAGAGCCGGCTCACACTGGCGGCGCATGCGAAGCTTCTCGGGCTGGTTGTGAATGACAAAGAGCGTTTGCATGACGAGTAAATGGTCGTTGAAACGAAGGATATATGAATGAGTAAAAAGTCGGGTGAAGAAGAAGGAAAGAGAAGTCAGTTTATTTCGTAGAAAAGGAAAAGAAGCTGAAGAACGGTGACGGGCAGATGCTCGTCACCGTTCTTTTTGCGCTTGCTTTTTCTTCTTTTAGCAGTCACTCGATGTGCTAGTGCTTTTCGCGAAGAAGGATTACTTGATGTCCAGATCGAGCGGTTTGTCCAGTTCATCAGATACGTATTTTCCGTTTTTCTTTCTCTGCTTGACACACTCGGTCAGGAGGTATTCGATCTGTCCGTTGACGGAACGGAAGTCGTCTTCTGCCCACGCGGCGATGGCGTCATAAAGCTTCGCCGAGAGCCGGAGAGGGACTTGTTTCTTCTCAGGCATCTTATCCGCCATTTCTTCCGTCCCTTAGTAGAGGCTGCCGGAGTTTACGACCGGCTGCGCTTCCTTATTGCCGCACAGTACGACCAGGAGATTGGAAACCATTGCCGCCTTGCGCTCCTCATCCAGTTCGACTGTGTTCTTCTCGGACAATCTTTCCAGAGCCATCTCGACCATGCCGACGGCGCCGTCTACGATGAGCTTTCTCGCGTCTACGATCGCGGAAGCCTGCTGACGCTGCAGCATCGCCGCAGCGATCTCCGGTGCATAGGCCAGGTAGGTGATACGTGCATCGACGATCTCAAGACCCGCATCGGAAACCTTGCTCTGGATCTCTTCTTTGATACGGTTGGCGACGACCTCGGTGGAACCTCTGAGGGACCCGTCATCGGCCTCGCCGTCGCCTGTGGTATCTACGTTATCTGTTACGTCATAAGGATAAACCTTAACTACATTTCTGACTGCGGTGTCGCACTGCAGGGAGAGATATTCCTTGAAGTTATCTACATTAAATACTGCCTTCGCTGTATCGTTGACCTTCCACATAACGGCGACTGCGATCTCGACCGGATTACCGAGTACGTCGTTGACCTTCTGCTTAGAGTTCGAGAGGGTCATGACCTTAAGGGAGATCTTTCTGGAGACCATCTCTGCTGTCGTTGTTGCAGATGTTCCGGTGCTTGCCGCAGCGGCAGCTACCAGGATGGAAGATCCTTTCTGGGAAACATCTCCACTCTGACCGAGGTGAGTACCTGCTGCCGGATTAAAGGCTGTGCAGAAGGGGTTGACCCAGAAGAATCCGTCGCCCTTCAGGGTGCCGATGTATTTACCGAAGAGTGTCAGTACGAGGGCTTCGTTCGGCTTAAGGACTTTAAGACCGCAGAGCGGGAACCAACCGATACAGATGAAGACGATACTTACGATGAACATCCATAGCGGATCCGGGTTGTCGTTGGTAGCGTTGATTCCGCTGTAGATGATGCCTGCGATCGAAGCACAGGTCAGAATGATGTACAGGAAGAGGACGAGACCTCCGATCTTTCTTCCCTTAAGGATTTTCTCATTGATGTTTGTGTCTTTCATAAGTTTCACCTTTTCTTTCTTGTCATGGGCATGAGCCCTCGTGTGATGTTGAAGTGATATCAAAATGATATCGTCGTGAATCATGATACCACGGGTCGATGTCACTGTCAACTACCCGCCTTTTGTTTTCGTGTTTTTTTCATAAAGGAAAGGATTGACATCGGAGCCGTGCACATCCCCCCGGCGATCGCGAAGTGTATGGGTCTTACGCTCGAGGAATTTCAGGTGCTCTATGAACTGACGTACAAGGCACTTCGGAATATGGAACAGAATTCGTGAAACGGATTCATTAAGATGGAATTTCGTGAGAAAACAGAATCAAAAAGGAGGATTCGGAAATGGCATCAAGAGCATGGCGCTGAAGAAGTTCTCGGACATGAACAACAAGACCTTTGGCGACAAGGCGTATATCCGCTGGAATTTCACGAAGTTCCTGATCGACCGTGAGGGGAATGTCGTCGCTCGATTCGAGCCGACCGTTGATATGGACGAGGTTAGAAAAGCCGTCGAGGCGCTGCTGGGCTAAGTAGTGAAGATGTGCAGAATATACGCCTCGGTTAAGCGGTGAAGAAATCGAGGAGGCGTTTCTGGTAGTCGGGCGCGGTGTCAAATGCCGCGTGACCGCAGCCGTCATACATATAAAGCTTACAATCAGAAGATGAGGTGAGACCTTCTTTGAGCTCGAGAGAGTATGCAGGAGGGACCACCTCATCGTCGTTTGAGCCGATGACGAAAACGGGGCAGGTGATTCTGTCGAGTGAGGCGCTGACGTCGAATCCGTAAGTCCCTTCGGCGAGTGTGATGAATCGGTCGAGGTCCTCCTTCGTGACGAAGTTACTTAGTCCTTCGAGGATATTTTTATATCGCTCGAAAACCGCTTCAGGGTAGATGTGTCTTCCGAATTCGCGATAAAGTGTCCGCGCGTCGCCAGATCTGGCGAGGTCGATCCAGTTGTCGATGCAGCCGAGAGCACCGGAAGATTCTTCTCCATCTTCAGAAGTGCAGCCCGAAGTGTCGTCCGAAGTGACCCGGGCGGTGGTGGAACCGAGGGCGAGTCTACTTACGAGATCGGGGTTGTCGATCGTTAAGGCAAGAGCGATCATGCCGCCCTGAGAGGCGCCGAAAAGACATACGCCGGAAAGGCCGAGCGCACGCATCGCGGAGGCAGTATCACGCGCCATATCGGGGACCGAGTACTTCTCGGGGAGATTCTTCCTTCTGTCGAAAAGATACGTCGTGAATTCTTCCTCCCAGAGCGAGTACTGTTTGACCACTGAGCTGGCTGAGTCCATCACGGACTTGACGCTGATCCCGGGAAGAATGACCGCGGTCTTCTTTCCGTTTCCGAAGCGGAAATAATCCATCTCAAATTCGGATGTTTTTACAGTCTCGATCGGTATAGTCATGACGTGTTCCTCGATTCTCGGATCTTGTTTTCTCGGGGGCTTCGGATTACCGAAACCCGAGTGAATATGGTACTATTTTAGCATAGGTAAAACAACAGGAGAGACGTATGGAACAGGTATCGAATCAGAAGAAACTCCGCCCATGGATGGGATTTGTGGTACAGGCGGGTTTTCTCGGACTATTTCTCACGGCGGGCGCGTGGATGCAGAGAACATACGGCATCCCCGGACTCATCGGATCCGAGCTGATGTTCCTGGTCGTTTCGGTACTGTACTGCCTCATCCGCCGTGTCAAACTCCGTGAGATGTTCCCGGTAAAGAAAATCACGGGCAGAGAATTCTGGGGTGTCGTGATTCTCGCGGTGACCGGATTTCTCTTCAGTATGGTGGGTGTCGGTATCTCGCTCGCAGTCCTTCCGAAGTCCGTCCGAAGCGAAGTGACGGGACTGTCGGATTTCCTCTACGGAAAGATGAATTACCTCGAGATGGTGCTCGTCGTAGCGCTTCTGCCGGCGATCTGTGAAGAGTCGATGGAGCGTGGCTGCGTGCTGTCCCATTTCCGGTCGATTAAGAAAGACTGGGTGATCGTCCTCATCATGGGCGTGTTCTTCGGTATCATGCACTGGTCGCCGCTTCGGTTTCTGAGTACGGCGACGGCTGGTGCGATCATGTCGTACCTTCTTGTTAAGAAAAACAATATTCTTCTTCCGATGCTCATGCATTTCCTCAATAACTTCGCGGCGGCGACGCTGAGCTATCTCGGCAATCAGTTCATCAACACCGAGAGCTCGGCAGAGCAGGTGATGGAAATCAACGGCGTCGCGGCGCTCGGTGCATATATGTTTTTCGCGTTTGCCGCACCGATCCTTCTCGTGACCGGCATGATGCTTATCGATCCCGAACACCATAAAGCTACGAAGTTTGCCATCGCGGGCGGGCTTTCGGCGGCCATGTTTTTCGGTGGCTTCGGCCTCACGGCGGCCACTGTAATGACGGATGCGATTAAAAATGGAGAATCGCTCATGGCGAAGAATACTCCGAAATATGAGTATGTGGTGGGTGACGAAGTGACGCGCGAGCAGATGAAGGAATTCCGGTTCACCCGCTCGGACTCGACAGATCCGCCGACCTTCCAGCGCTACGAGATCCTCTGCGAGGACGGGAAATGGTTCCTCTATCACGAGAAAAGGGAGGGCGATCACTGGCCGCTGGAGGAGTCCGATGTGACAGACTCCGGAAAGATCGAGCTCACGGCCGAGGAGTGCGACAAGATATGGGAGTTGATCTCAGGTGGCAAAGTGATGCGCCGGAAGGAATCACTCGAGGCCGGCGGCGATGGACCGTGGCTGTATCTTTACTGGAAGGAAGATGCCGCTGATAGTGAGATGGCGGAGTTTCAGGAGTACTATTTCGAGTCCTATGCCAAGCAACAGGAATTCGAGAACTGGTGTGCCGCGCGTGTGGCAAAAGAGACGGAATCGTGACCGGGAGAAGTGCTTTTCTGATATAATATTCTCAAGTAGATTTGTGGAACAAGGGAGGAAGAAACATGGGATATTTCGAGAATCCGAATGGTAACAATATGCAGGGTCAGCCGGCTCCGTTCCAGGGCCAGGCAGGGGCTCCAATGCAAGGTCAGCAGGGCATGCCGATGCAGCAGCCGATGGCACAGCCCCAGGGCACGCCGATCACACCCGGTAAGACGATCGCGATCCGCGTGAAAACAGAAGTCGGCGTGGAAATCGAGTCGATGATGGGCAAGGAGACCATCGTCCCGAACGGCGTCCTCAACGTCATCCCTGTCGAGGGTGCTCCCTTCCGCACAGAGCAGGAAGTGATGGGGAAGATCTACCAGACCGTGGTCCCGGAGGCGAAGGCATTCATCCTGAAGATCAAGGAAGAAGAGCAGGCGAAGGGCACGATGCTCGGCGCGACCTCGATCATGATGCGCGACAAGGAATTCGATCCGGTGCTTTTCCCGAAGATCGAGGCGCTGGGACTGCAGGTAAGAACAGATATCTCGCACATTTCTTTAAGAGAGAGCGATGCGTCAAGAGCCGCGAAGCAGCAGGCGAGAGCAGAGCGGGAGAAGGTCGAAGAAGCAAAAATGGCGAGCCAGCTCGGCGGTGCTGCACAGTATGAGAAGCCTTTTGTTATCTTTGAAAAAGCACTTGCGCCTGTAGGCCCGGTTCCGACGGCGAAGGTCGACCGGATCACCGCCGCTTTTTCTTCGGTAGGTGGAACAGCGACACTGGCGATGCGTGATGCGAAGACAAAAATGACCTGCAAGATCGACATGAGCGGTACGTATACGATCGATATGACCAAGTTCGAGCCGGATTACTATGAGAAGAAACTCTCGATGATGGCGGACATGGTCGTGATGAATATCAATATGCAGCTGATGAATCTGCGCGATGTATCGGTGCTGGATCTCGGAAGCAAGGCCGATGAGATCGCACAGAAGGCAGCCGAGGAACTTCGTAATTCCGGCGACAATGTACTCGAGATCACGATCGGTAGTATCACGATGGACGGCAAGGAAAAGATGAAGCTCGATAGCATGACGCAGAAGATGGAACTCGCCAGCGATCCGGCGAAGATGGCGGCACAAATGCAGGCTGCGATGGAAGCGGCCCGTCAGCAGCAGCTCGCGAACTGGAAAGCTCAGGGTCTGACTCCGCTTCAGGGCGCGGCGATCGAGGCGGAAAAAGCTAAGAAGATGTTCGGCCCGACATACCCGGACGGCTCCGAGGTAAATGCGGTGAACTTCCTTAAGAACAGCGGCTATCCGAAGGAACTGTGGGAAGGCGCGGATGCTGGCGCGGCAGCAGCACCGGCAGCGCCCGCCCAGGCAGCGGCTCCGGCAGCACCGCAGGCAGCACGTCCGAAGTTCTGCATGAACTGCGGAAAACCGCTTCCGCCTACAGGCGCTTTCTGCCAGGAGTGCGGAACGAGGATCTGAATACTAAACGGAAAACGAGAATGATGCTGATACAAGAGGTCGAGTCGAAATCCTGTCGACCTCTTGTTTTTTTCTTCGCCCCGATACAAGAGGTCAAGTCGAAATCCTGTCGACCTCTTGTATTTTTCTTCGCCCCGATACAAGAGGTCAAGCCGAAATCCTGTCGACCTCTTGTATTTTTCTTCGCCCCGATACAAGAGGTCAAGTCGAAATCCTGTCGACCTCTTGTATTTTTCTTCGCCCCGATACAAGAGGTCAAGTCGAAATCCTGTCGACCTCTTGTATTTTTCTTCGCCCCGATACAAGAGGTCAAGTCGAAATTCTGTCGACCTCTTGTATTTTTCTTCGCCCCGATACAAGAGGTCAAGCCGGAAAAGCGCTGACCTCTTGCATTCAAGCGGACTCTCGAATTCGAAGACACGAGGTTTCATCGAAATGAGAAATACCTCATGACGCTTTTTCGTATCTGTATCACGAGTTATCAACAGAATAAGGGAAACCTCGTGACCTCGGATGAAACTACCATCAGGCGTTGCTCTTCGCAGAACTGTGATGCTCTTCTACAAAAGTAGAATGATTCTTGACATCGGAGTTCTACATGGGTAGAATAGACGCGTAATGTGAAAGGAGTATGCCCATGAAAGACAATTCGATAGGTGATAGTGAATTTAAACTGATGGAGTTGATCTGGGATCGTGCTCCGATTTCTTCCGGCGAGCTGTCGGACATCTGTGCGGAGCTGCACGGATGGAAGAAGACGACCGTCTATACCATGATCAAGCGCCTGTCCGATAAGGGCTTTGTCGCGAGCAACAAGGCGAAGATCACGTATCTCGTGCGCCGCGAGGAAGTCCAGCACCAGCAGAGTAATGAAGTGGTGGAGAAGAACTTCAAAGGATCGCTGCCGAGCTTCGTAAGTGCATTTCTCGGAAGCGGCGGCAAGAAGAGCCTGAGCAAAGATGACGCCGCAAAACTGATCGAGATGATCGAGAACCACACGGAAGATTGAGGCCTGCCCCGATGAACGCAGTGTTTGCAAAGATTCTCGAAATGAGCCTCTACGGGAGCATCGCGATCCTGATCGTGCTTCTGTTCCGGCTCATTTTCAGAAAATGCCCGAAGCGGATCCTGATCCTCTTCTGGCTGGTCGTCGCGTTCCGCCTGATCTGCCCCTTTAATCTGGCTATGCCGACGAGTGTGCTGAATATAAGCCGGCTCTGGAGCGGGTCGAGCGAGGCTGCTGAGTCTGTCACGCTCGAAAAGCACTCGGGCGCGGCCGATCTCAAAAATGGTGCAGACTCCGGTCTAATCAAGAATGACGCAGACGAAGTTGAATCGATATCGAAAGGAAAAGAAATCACAGATCCGGAAGCGGAAGAGGCACGCACGGGAAAAACCGCAAAAACAAAAGATGCGGGGACAAGTGCATTTGCAGAAGAAAAAGAAACACTCAGTAAGTCCGAAGCCCGGGTATTCCGCGTCTTCGCGATCATCTGGCTTGTCGTCGTAGTCGGACTGGTCATCCTCTTTACCGTCCGGTATATCCTCTTTTATTCGAAGGCGAGATGGAACTCGCGCGCCTACGACGGGCGGTACTTCACCACGAATATCGAGACCCCGTTCGTCATCGGATTCATAAGACCGAAGATCTTTATCCCGGTCCATCTCGATGACGATGAGAAAGAATACATCCTCAACCACGAGTGGACGCACATCAAGAATAAGGACGGCATCACCAAGCTCTTCAGCTATTTCGTGCTCTGCCTCCACTGGTTCAACCCCCTCGTATGGCTGTCGTTCGTCATCCTCTGCGCCGACATCGAGATGCGCGTGGACGAAGAGACGACGCTTGCTTTCGATATGGAGATGGTCAAGGAGTACTGCCGTTCACTGGTCGAGCATGCGCGTTTCGAGCGAAGGGGATCGTTCCTGCAGCAGACGGCATTCAGCGGCCTCGGCTTCGGCGGGATGGAGACGAAGATGCGCATCAAGAATCTTCTTAAGAACAGGAAGCACTCGAAGTACATGATGCTTATCTCCGTCATCGTCACTTGCAGTGTCGTGCTCCTCATGTCGTCGCGTTCGTACGGTACTTCCTTGGAGGATTTCCTCGAAAAAGCGGGAAGGTCGCTGGAGAGTGAAGAGACGGAGAAGACAGAGGAGAGTGTACCCTCTTCGGCGACGGAAGGCTCGGAAAGCACGACGGCGCCGGCAGTGGAAAGCACATCCGAGACTACTCCGGAGTCGGAAACATCGGCTACATCCGAGTCCACATCCCCGTCCACATCGGAGACGACGGATTATCTCATGGATGAATGCGCGCAGGCTTATATCGAAATCATCGATTCATACGGAAGGGATAATGACAATATTCTGTATTTCCTCCCGCACATCGACGACGATTTCTACCCGGAGCTGGTGATCTCGGACTACACAAACAGTTACGAAACATGGGAATACGTACTCTCGGTTTACACCTTTAAGAACGGCCAGTTGTATACGGTGATCGAGTCGTCGTATGTGAACGAGATAGAGGACTGGTTCTACTGTTACTGTCCTTACAGCAATGCCTTCTGTAGCTACATTGTTCCGCCCGGTAGCGACGAGAACAGCACGCCGCAGTACTTCATCTACCGGTTCTGGATGATGGATTATTCTGGTGAGCAGGATGGGACGGCGATTCCTTATGATAAAAATGCACCTTCGTGGGTGGTGGTCGGTTATGAGAGTGCGAAACAGACGATCGAGCACCTGGAACTCGGTAACATCCCGATCGATGCGCTCTATGAACGACACCCGTACCGGATGCTACGGGATCCAGATGAGTATACGACAGATGTGACGGATCTCACGGATGCGACGGCCGACCCGATGGCGCCGACTTCGGACGGTATGGCTACGGCCACGGACATCTACGAGCAGCCGTACGATACTTCGGATCCGTACGAGACGCCTTACGAGCCCCCTTATGAGACCCCGTACGAGTCCACGTATGAGACTCCTTACGAAACTCCTTATGAGACCCCTTCGGATACCGATCCTTACGAGACACCGTCCGAGACGACACCGGGGCGGTATCAGCCGACCCGCATGACGATCGATGATTACAGCAAGTACGATGGTACTTATACAACTGCAAACGGATATACGAAGTTCACGTTCCGTTATGAAGGCGATCAGAGGATCACGATCAGCTGGTATTTCTTTGCCGGGGCCGAACTTCATGAGGTCACACTTCCTATAGAAGACAATATCTGCGTATTCTATGATGAGATCGTTGTAGATCGGAACTACAATAACATAGTCGAAGATGACGAGCTGCTCTTCCGCAAAGGCACTGTCGAACTTCTGTCTGACGGGATCAAGGTCACGCTCGAGGATATTTCCCGGGAGGAGTTCGTGTGGGACCTGAATGTGATCAGCAAGTTCTATAGGAGTGACTATATCTCCGCGCAGACACAGTACTATACCTTCGACGACAGAACGACCTGATCCTGCCGGCGAAAGAACTGTCTGATCCTGCTGGCGGCGTGCGGGTCTGATTCTACGACGTGCGACATCTCCGGGCCGGGACAGAACCCGGCTTCTTCTGTTATTATTCTAAATTTGTAGAAAACCGTCACCGGAAGGCGAAATGCCTTTCGGGGATGGCTTTTTACCGCGCGAAAAGCACTTTTCCCTGAAAGAAATTCTACAAATATAGAAAAAATTTCTACAAATGTAGAAAAATCTATTGACATGGAGATACTACATGTGTAGAATGACCTTGCAATGTTGCAAAAGATATCGAAAACAAGACAAAAACAACAAGAAAAGAAAAAGGATTATCGGAGGATAAAACGATGAAACAGATGAAGGCGATGGCAGCGGTATTGGCACTTACGGTTTCCGTAGCGCTCGGCGCATCCGGATGCACTCTGGAAATTGATGGTGATGAAAAGCAGATCGAATCGCTGGTCTCGGGAATCGCGGATACGTATCTGAACGGTTCGGAAAAACAGAACGGGTCCCAGCCTGTTGTCACGGATGAGGACGGCAATGTTATCTCTCCGCAGGATGACGGAAGCGGAAAGAATGTTCTTTCAGGAAATCGTTCTTCTGCTGAGACCAATAATGGAACAGCAACCGCAAATGCAGGCGGTCAGGCGGGGAAGAGCGTAGATGCAGGAAGCGGAAACAGTGGGAAAGCGAACTCATCTGACCAGGCTCCGGCTGCGACACAGGACCCTGCGAAGGCTGATGACCAGGCTCCGGCCGCGTCAGGAAACCAGGCACCTGCACAGGGCGTGAACCAGGCACCTGCACAGAGCGAAACCCAGGCTCCGGCAGCGACTCAGGAACAGGCCCCGGCGGAATCATCGGAAACCGCCCCGGCAGAGAGGCAGGTAGAGCAGCCGCAAGAGTCGCAGGCTCCGGCAGAAGATGCAAATGCAGACGATGTATATGAATATGAAGAGGATGCATATGACGAAGATACCTATGAATCGGAAACATCTTATTCGGATCCGAGTCTATGTCAGTACGGATACATCACGCTTGACACATTAAATGATTACTACTACCGGACGATCCTGCAGCAGTACGACGGAAACTATAAAGTGAGAGCTTCTTTCATGCATCTGAATACCGATGATATCCCTGAGCTCATTATCTCCGATATGTCCGAAGTGGACGATGGCTATTACTTAAGTATCTATACATACTTAGATGGGGAACCATGTCCCGTTCTTGAGCAGTTGTACTGCGACTCCAGTGATTATTTCACCTATATACCATATTCGAACCGTATCGCTGAGCTGAGAACGGAGAATCACATGGACTTTATAGCAAGAGAATTCACACTCTATGATATGATCGTCGGAGATGCCGGTCCGTGGGGCGAAACAACAGCATCGACTCCGTATCATGAGATCCGGGGATACGTCAACTGCAACAGGGCGCTCTATTACCTGCGAAACTGTTACCTCCCGACAGATGATGATTTTATCGGCATGCAGTTCGGTTACACGCCGGAGTACCGCGAGATCAGCGATTACTCCCTTTACAACGGTAGGTATTCCATCAACGAAGGCAGTATCGAGCTTTTCCTCTTAGCGGATGAGGACGGTGAGAATATCGAGGTCTATCTGTGGTTCTACAGAACGGCAGAACTGGATCCGGTCATCCTTCCTTTGAATCAGAATGTCACGAACTTCTGGTATCATGGCTGGGATGACAGAAACTACAACGGTCAGGTCGATCCGGGCGAGACCTTCTATAGAAAGGCCACGATCGAACTTCAGGAATATGGCGTTCAGTTACTGATCGAAGAACTCGATGGTCCGCGCGAGTTGGAAACAGATGTATCCGAGTATTTCGGCGGTGGCGTCTATATCCGTGAGAACACCTATTTCTTCTCGCTTCAGCACAAAACCTGATCCTCCTAAACCGTACATATTACGAAAGGACCGTCCGGTATTCCGTATACCGGGCGGTTCTTGATTCTTTCCCGAAAAATGCATAACATGAAAGCAACATGGAAATATGAGAAGCATGATTCACTTACAAGAAAAAGTATAACGTAAAAGCATACTTTTATACTGAAAAAGCATAAGCGATGAAAGGAAAAGGGGGTCAATATGAATCTTCCCATTTCGGTAAATCAGGAGGAACTTTCGGAGGTCCTGCTTACGGTGGCGCCGGTGCGGCCGGTGTTCATCTGGGGCGCGCCGGGTATCGGCAAATCCGCTCTGGTCGAGAAGTTCAGTAAGGATGTGGGCATGGACTGCGTCTCGCTTCTCGGAAGCCAGCTCGCGCCGGAGGACATCATCGGCATCCCGCGTATCAGCGAGGATGTGTCGGAATTTCTGCCGCCGAAGATGATCGCACGAAAAGAACCTTACGTCCTTTTCCTCGACGAGCTGAATGCCTGCTCGCAGGAGGTGCAGAAGGCCTTCTACAGTCTGATCTACGAGCGCAGGATCGGTGAGTATCACCTGCCGAAGGGAAGCGTCGTCATCGGCGCGGGCAACCGTGCGCAGGACAGCGCGATCGTAAAGACCATGTCCTCGGCCCTCATCAACAGGATGTTCCACGTCCAGCTGAAGGTCGATGCGGAGAAGTGGCTGCAGTGGGCGTACGAAGCGGAGGTTCATCCGTGGGTGACGGAGTACATCACGATCCGTCCGGATCACCTCTTCAGCAATCCTCCGAAAACGGAGGAGCCGTTCTCGACGCCGCGTTCGTGGCACACACTGAGCGACCTTCTGAAGGAATACGATAAGACCGGCATCTCGCCGAAGTCGGAGACACTGAAGATGCTGGCATATGGTACAGTCAGTCCGAGCCACGCCGGTATGTTCGTCGCCTTTACCAAGCAGCTCGGGAATAAGAATCTCCTGTCGGAGATCATCAAGGGCGAAGCGCGTTGGCCGGCCGCGCCGGAGGAAAGAGACGTTCTGTATTTCCTGGCGCAGTCCTTCCGCGACCGTCTCCTTCTTGAACTTCCGAAGGATAAGGAGAAGATGGATGCAAATACGCAGTTCTTCACGCACCGCGCGAAGGCCCTCATGAAGGATCTCGCGGCGATCAATTTCGAGATGGCGCAGCTGGTGGTTTCCGATGAGGATGGCAAAGCACTTCCTGACTGGTTTATGGTGGAGATCGTCCGCGATCTGCCGCGTCTGATATCGAAGTAACACGCGCCGCCGCGCGGACGACATGCGTCGCGCATTTGCGCATCTTGCGATTACGGCGCGTGGCGATTAAGGAAGATTTGCACCGAGGGCGCGCGGCGAGGCAAGAACGTAAGAGAAGATGGGAAAGAAATCAAAACAACCTTCCATAGTGGAGCAGAATGTCATGGCGGGGCGGGAGATCATCGAGAATCACGCGCTCTTCGGTCCGCTTGTGAACGGAAGGGATTTCTACTTCCGCCCGATCGAGTGCGCGAAGGGATTCCCCGGCGCCGCCTGTGTCACCCCCCATGGAAACATCAAGTACAACAAGACCGCGCACCGCGAGCCGCATGAGTGGGCGTATATCTTCGCGCACCTGATGCTCCATCTCTGCCTCGGCCAGGCCAATCCCGACCACGTCAGCAAGGGCGTCGACATCCGCATCTGGAACGTCGCGTGCGATATCTTCGTGACGAAGTTTCTGCACGACGTGAAGTTCCCGGGTGAGCCGGATATTGTCGTGCGCCTTGACGATTTCAAGGGTAGTCTTCGTAACGAAAAAACCATCTACGAATATCTCTGCGAACACCGCGAGGAGATCGATCAGTACACGTGCTTCAGTGTTTTTGGCGCGGACAAATGCGATATCGACGAGCTCGACACGATCTGGGATGAATTCACGTACCGCTGGCAGAGCCGCGATCACTTCGAGAAATCCTTTTCTCGGGCACTGCAAGGTTCCGTGCGAAAAGTACTTCGCACTGCGGGGACCCCTTCTTCGGACGAGGGACCCGCGGAGAACGTCGACACCGAGGCGAAGCGCGCGGCGCTGTGGTTCATCAACAGCTACCCGCTCCTCGGCGGACTCGCCGCGCATTTTAAGGTGAAAGAGGATGCGCTTTTCTGCATGAGAAACGAGATCTCGATCGCGGCCATCGACATCGATGCCGGCGAGATCTACGTGAATCCGGCCGCGGGATTAAAGCCCGATGAACTGAAGTTCGTGCTCGCACACGAGTATCTGCATGCCGGACTCGGGCATGCGAGAAGACGGACGGGTAGAGATCCCGAACTCTGGAATGTGGCCTGCGACTTCGTCATCAACAGCTGGCTCACGGAGATGCACATCGGCACCCAGCCGCAGAACGGGACGCTCTACGATGAGTCGCTTGCCGGGATGTCTGCCGAAGAGATCTACGACGAGCTCGTGCGGAATCTCCGCGTGTCGAGAAAGCTTCAGACCCTCCGTGGCTACGGAAAGGGCGATATCATCGGAAAAGGCGATGTGATGGTCGGTACCGTCACGCTCGACGAATACTGTAAGAGTGCCCTGATGCAGGGCCTCGAGTACCATCTGACCTCCTCGCGCGGACGCATCCCGGCGGGGCTGATCGAGGAGATCCGCGCACTTGCGATGCCGCCGATCCCCTGGGATGTCGAGCTTGCCAAGTGGTTCGACGATTATTTCGCGCCGGTCGAGAAGGTCAGGACGTATGCACGGCCGAGCCGCCGTCAGGCCAGCACCCCGGATATCCCGAGGCCTCGGTACTACCTCTCCGAGAGCGCCACGGACGGAAGAACTTTCGGCGTGGTCATCGACACGTCCGGCTCGATGAGTGCGCACGATATCGGTATCGCGCTCGGGGCTATCGCGAGCTATGCCGACGCGAAAGATGTCCCGAAGATGCGTGTGGTATTCTGCGATGCGGAGGCATATGACGCCGGATACCTCTCACCGGAGGATGTGGCCGGGAGAGTAGAGGTGAAGGGCCGTGGTGGAACAGTGTTACAGCCCGGTGTGGACCTGCTGGAAACCTCGAAAACCTTCCCGAAGGACGGCCCGATCCTCATCATCACGGACGGAGAGATCGAGAATGACCTCGTGGTCAAGAGGTCGCACGCTTTCCTGATCCCGAAGGGAAAACGCCTGCCTTTCCGTCCGAAGGGAAAAGTATTCTATTACGATTAAGACGGGGCGAAGTTTGGTATAATGATAGAAAGTCAGCGCGAGGGTCCCGGGAAGGATCCGGTGCGCTGAGATACAGGTGCACGTGATGAGCCGCGCACAGTAAGGAGTCTTCAGACGATGAGCATGACCAAAGCAGACCAGTATCTGGTTTCGGATATTAAGAATATTCTCGAAAATGGCTATAAGGATATCGATCCCCGCCCGAAGTATGAGGACGGGACACCGGCGCACACGATCAGCGTTAATCACGTGACGCGTAAGTACGACTTAAGTAAGGGCGAGTTCCCGATCTGCACGCTTCGTAAGCAGGCGTGGAAGACGGGCATCCGTGAGATCTTCACGATCTATAAGAACCCGACGAATGTTCTCTCCGAGATGGAGGAGATGGGCGTCACGTGGTGGACTCCATGGGATATCGGTGACGGCACGATCGGCCAGCGCTACGGCGCGACGGTCAAGCGCTACGATCTCGTAAACGGACTTATCGAGAACATCAAGAAAGATCCGTACGGAAGAAGAAAGATCATGTCTCTGTGGCAGGAGACAGACCTTCGTGAGACACCCGGCCTCGCGCCTTGCGCATTCCTTACGATCTGGAACGTGCGCGGGGAATATCTCGATATGTGCATGATCCAGAGATCCGGCGATATGCTGACGGCATCCGGCGCGGGCGGCATCAACGAGATCCAGTACGCGGCGCTTCTGATCATGATCGCACGTGCCACGGGTTACGAACCCGGCGTGTTCACGCATTTCGTGGCCAATGAGCAGATCTACGACCGCCACATCGATAACGCACACGAGATGCTGCGCCGCGCGGAGGAGAAAGCCGAGGCGGCGAAGGCAGCAGATGCGAGCGTAGATGCGACGCCGATGCTGGTCCTTCACAAAGAGCGCTTTTGCAGTCTGGAAGAGATACGGGTCGAGGATTTCGAGATGTTGAACTACGAGCCGATGCAGCCGCAGCTCAAGTTCGAACTGGGAATCTGATTGAGGAAGCGCTTCCACAATTACTACGAAAAACAACGAAGATGATATGACAGAACCGGGTGTGGATCCGGACGGCAAATGACATTATGAGGAGGATATGAGATGAAAAAACTATACGCCAAATTCATCGTTTTTCATTTCGTTTTCTGCGTCATTTTCAAGTTCGGATGGGCGCTTCTTCTCGCGCTCCTTTTCCTGTTGCTTGCTGCAGCTGATTCGTTCTTCCTGCCGCTGAGCCTCGCATTTCTTCTCTTTGCGGTTATCGCGTCACTGATCGACGCGGGAAAACTGGTCTACTACATGAATAGAAGCCACGGTGATCGCGCGCATGCGATAAATGACAAGGAAGCCGATCCGGAATCGTTTTACGACGCGGACAATCCGCAGAGCATCCGCGGCCGGATGTGGGTCTCGAAGTTCCAGGATATATTAAATGACGAAAGTACGGTCGAGGAAGTCGTGAAGGCTTTCGAGGACCTCTGCGAGGATATGAAATTTGACGGCATCCTGACCGGCCGCGTAACGGCGGGGCTTTCCGAAGAGGAGCTTCTCGAGCGGGATCTTCTGATGTACGAGTGCGGTACGTTCCGCAGCATCAACGATGATTTCACGATTTCGCTGACGCGCCAGTATCCCGACGGAGAAGGGGAATTCTTCCAGTTCATAGTGGAGATGCACTTCGAGCCGAATAAGGAAAACTTCAAGATCTTCGAGCATATGAACAGCGACAAAGTGCGCGGCGATTTCTTCGACCATATACGAGGCTCGAAGTCGTATAGATACGCGATGGAGCATGCGTGCCGGAAGGTGAAGATCTATCTGACGCAGACGTAAACAAAGAACCCGTGACAGTGCTTTTCGAGCGGAAAGGGCGGCGGGGAACGCAGGAGGTTGACTATGGAAGAAATGGTTACTAAGCGCAATGCACTGCTGGCGCAGAAGGTGATCGCGGGCCTTAAGTCCCGCAATATGGAAGGCTTCTATGCGGCCAATAAGGAAGAAGCTTTGGCAAAAGCACTGGAGCTGATTCCGGAGGGCAGCTCGATCTCGATGGGCGGTTCCATGAGTGTGCATGCGATCGGCCTGTCACAGGCGCTGAAGGACGGCAACTACAATTTCATCGACCGCGATGCGTACGAGGATAAGCGTGCGGCGATGCTTATGGCTTACGATGCGGATTTCTTCCTTTCGAGCGTAAATGCGATGACCGAGGACGGCGTCCTGGTCAATATCGACGGCAACTCCAACCGCGTTTCCGCGATCGCACAGGGCCCGAAACATGTGCTCTTCGTGGTCGGCATGAATAAGGTCTGCAAGGACATCGACCACGCCATGAAGCGCGCGCGGAATGTCGCTGCTCCTGTAAATGCCCAGCGCTTCGGCCTCGAAACGCCATGCGCGAAGACCGGCTCCTGCTTTAACTGCAAGTCGCCGGACACCATCTGTTGCCAGTTCCTGATCACGCGTTATTCCAGGCACGTCGGCCGCATCTCCGTGATCCTCGTGAACGACGAGCTCGGGTACTGATCCTTTCTTTTCTTCTCTTCCTAAATCATCGGATGAAATCTGTTGACAAAGTTTTCTTTCGGGTATAATATAAACGTGTTTACATAAACAGGTTTATATAAAACGACGAACACGAAAAAACACATCAGATAGAAAGGAAGTAAAAAAATGATCCTTATTGTGAATACGACAACAGACACTTCGATCACGGCTAAGATCCGCGAAGCGCTTACATCTCGCGGAGCACTTTCCTCCGCGGCGGGCGCGAAATCCATAGGGAAGAGTACGTCCTCTGCCGCGACTGAATTTGAAATCATTGAAGCCGGCACGATGCGCATCAGCCACTGCGTCGGCTGTAACGAATGCTGGCTGAAGACGCCCGGCATCTGCGCGCTGAAAGATGACTACGAGCAGATCTTCAGTAAGCTCGTCCACGCCGACCAGATGTGGCTCATCTCCGATACGTCGCTCGGAATGGTCGACCATAAAGGTAAGAACATCATCGACCGCATGATCCCGCTGGCGACGATGTACCTGAGATTTAAAAAGAAGCAGATGCGCCATGTCCCGCGCTATAAGCATAGAACCGACGTCGGCCTGATCTATCGCGGCGACGGAGAGCGTGAGTATCTCGACAGATGGAACCAGAGAGTCACACTGAACCTAGACAGCCGCTCGCTCGGCGTGTTCCCGGTAGAAGAAATAAAGGAGGCGATCGCATGCATGCACTGATCATTAACGGAAGCCCGAGAATCAAGAAATACAGTAACACCGACAAGATTCTTTCTGAATTCACGGAAGGCATGCGCGAGAGCGGTGCGACCTTCGAGCAGTTCGAAGTATCGAACCGAAGGCAGTGGGACACGATCCGCGAGAAGTTCGAAACCGCGGAGCACATCCTCATCGCGATCCCGCTTTACTTCGAGTGTATCCCCGGACTTCTCGTGGAGTTTCTCGAGACCCTGACACCACGCTCCCTCTCGAAAAGCACTGTTCCCGGAGATGTTTCGAAAAAACCATCCGAACTTGTAGATGAATGCGCGGCCGCAAAGAAGCCCACGATGAGTTTCATCCTGCAGGGCGGATTCGGCGAAGGCGCGCAGCTCCGCTGCGGCGAAGCGTACCTTAAGATCCTAGCCGGAAAACTCGGCTGCAATTACGGCGGAACTCTTGTAAAAGGGGACAACTTTAGTATAAGATTTGATGAGACGCAGCGTGATCGCGTCGCGAAGCCTTATCGTGAGATGGGACGGATCTACGGACGCGACAGTGCTTTTGAATCAGAGGAATGTAAGGCATTCACGGGACCGGAGATCTTCCCGGCGTACATCCGCCTTCTGGTGGGCGTGCTCTTTAAGACCGTGGTGAAAAAGGGCTTCAACAAAATGGCGGCGGACTGGGGCTGCACAAGACCTCTGACCGACCGTCCGTACGAATCGAAATAAACTGTGACCTCGCGCGAGTGCTCGCCGAGCCGGCGCGTGGCCACGCAACATACGAACAGGGAGAAAAATGGGCAGAAAAACAGTCATCAGCAAGGACATGATTCTCGATGCCGCGTACCAGCTTCTGGACGAGGCGGGCATCGGCGCGGTCGCGATTAAGTCCATCGCTGCGAAACTGGGCTGCTCGACTCAGCCGATCTCCTGGCACTTCGGCAGCATGACGGAATTGAAGAAGGAGCTGCTGTTCTATGCCGGCGCACGCATGTGGGGGAATTTCGATAAATACCTCGCAGATATGAACGCACTCGATGCATTTTTTGCGACGGGCGTACACTACATCTCGATGGCGTGCGACCACCCGAATGTATTCCGTTTCCTGAGCGTGGACGATCCGAAACAGACGATCGGCGCAAGCGCCAGTGCTATCGCGGAGAATAGTATTTTCTCCCAGCAGATGGACGAGATCGCCGTCGATATTCTCGCGAAGGAATATAAGGTACCGAAGAAGAAGATCGGCGAGGCGGTGCAGAATACCGTTATCTACACGCACGGCCTGGCAGTTATGATGATGTGGGACGATTTCCGCATGCCGAAAGAGACCGCATGTCAGATGATCTTCGACATGGGCAAGCAGCTCCTCACAGATGCAGGTATCGACACCCGCGGCATGAAGATGAAAAAGACGATTCTGACTGTGGGAGATCAGGATTCCGCTTCTTCGGAAGCCGGCGCATCTTTCGCGACGGCCTCATCCGACGACTCCGATTCGGGCGCCGCTTCCGGCAAAGCCTCGAAGAAGAAATAGTTCGTTGTTTCACCCATAAACGTGTCCCGGACACGGAAGACATAGCCCGGCGTGCCCTCCTTTAGCTGCTGGGCTTGTTTGTCGGAAATTGCGAAATACAGCGTGCTTCCGTTTCCCAGATGGATCGTCACGAAAGGCACGGTGCTGTAGTTTTTGTAGACACGGTATTTCTTCTCGCCGAGCTTTCCGACCTCGGCCTTTACGGCATCGATCGCGCGTGGCCGGGGATCGACCGGACGGAACTTCAGTTCCGCATCGGGCCCCATCGATTCTTTTAGCCAGCGGTACTCCTGCCAGGCTCGCGCCGCCGCTCTTTCGCGATGGCACATCATGAAGAAGAACAACGTCACGATGATGAAGATCGGGAGTAGAAGCAGATAAAGAAGCGGGCTTCCGGTGAGGCGAAGCCCGAGCACCGAGGTCAGGAGAATCAGTGTGGGCATTAAGATCCACATTATGAAAAGTGCCACGCTCCAGCGGTTCTTATAGATGTGGACCGGAAGTATCGCTTCTCCCATCGTAAACAGAAAGAGGAAAAACGGTGCGATGGCGCAGGTCATAAGAAACGAAAAATCACTGTCGCGACCGGATGCGAACCATGCGATCCCGAATACTACGGCGGCGACGATGAGTGTCGGAAGAAGATACATCATCACTTTTCCGCTGATGCGAAGCCGGTTAGAGAATGCGGTCTCCACGTCCTTCGGGATGTCCATTCCTCTCATGTGAAATGCACTTCCCACCGAAGAGAGTGCGCTGCTTTCATCACTGCAGTCGTCGTCCGGAACGAATTGAAATGCACCGGCTTTCGTGAGTCCGTCTTCTCCGGGAAGGATCGCGAGAAGTCCCCTGAGTCCGCAGTATACTTCGCTGCTGAGTTCGTGGGACATCGGGATCTCGGAAGTCCTGCCGTCATCTTGACGTAGTGTGAGGGTGGTAGGCTCGACCACGCTGTTGGGATTGCTCCGGATGTCGATGATCTCGACATGAGCGACGGTGTACTTCTCGTTGCTGTAATCTTCAAACTGCGTCGCAGGTGTCAGGGAAGTGCTGATGGCGATGAGAAAGAGGATCACGGAAAGGAAGATGCAAAGGATCGATTCTTCGGCATGGCCGCGTAAGAATATGAGTGCTGCGATGGAACCGAGAAGAAGTGCGCCGGAGAAAATGTAGAGCGCGATGGCGGTGTGTTTTCTGCTGAGATAGTATTTCTCCGCCTCCTTGAGCACGCGTTCATGCTCTTCAGCAGTGGGTTTATGAAAGAATGAACGTTCAATCATATAAGATATTCCTCGGCAAATGCGCTGTTCCCTATGGTGGATCATCCTCAGCACAGATTGTATCATTCCTGTCTTTACTCGACAATGCTACGTACATGGCGGTATTCGAAAGGCGTGGTATAATGATTCGGGGACAAGTGCTTTTGGAGAAGTAGGAGAAGAGGTATGGAAACGATTACCGCATTTGGAGATTCGGTATTAAAAGGTGTTATCTACGAGGACGAGCACTATAAGGTCTCGGACTCCTCATTTCAGAAGATCTGCGAAGAATCCTTCGGGATCGTTATCGAGAACAAGGCCAAGTTTGGCAGCACCATTTCCAAGGGAGAGAGCATCTTCGAGAGAAATCTCGACACGATCCGCCATTCTTCCGGCAAGTATGTCGTACTGGAATTTGGCGGGAACGACTGCGACTTCAATTGGAAAGAAGTCGCCGAGACGCCGGACGAAGAACATCTCCCGATGAGCACGATCGAGAACTTCACCGCCACATATTCAGCCATCATCAAGGAGATCAAAGAGATGGGGAAGATCCCGGTACTGCTTTCGCTGCCTCCGATCGACTCGGCGAGGTATTTCAAGCAAATCAGCCGTGGGCTTAACGGGGAGAACATCATGCGGTGGATGCGCGAAGACCGCCAGTACATCACCAACTGGCACGAGCGCTACAACATCGAGATCTTCAAGCTCGCGATCGCAAACGAAGTTCCGGTCATCGATATTACGTCGGTTTTCCTCGAGAAGAAGAACTATTCCTACTACCTCTGCGAGGACGGGATCCATCCGAACGTCAAGGGGCACAGGCTCATCGCGCAGGCGATAAAAGACCACGTCACGAGACGGAACATCTCCTTTGACGAGAACAAAGGTTAAAACAGAGAAGCACACCGTGTACAGATACGACGATGTGCTTCTTTTTTTCATTCTGGCGATGGGCGGGAATCTTCCGGATCGATCCGGAGAGGATCCTGCTGTCTACTTATCTTCAGCGGGACGGCTCGGCGATATACTTCTTGTATTCGCGGCAGATGATGTTCCAATCCAGCTCGAAACGCGCCATGTGTTTCTGGAAGGCGGATCTCGCCGCAGCCGGATCTTTCTTCTTGATCGCCTCGAAAATCGCTCTGTGGTCGGACACGATCTTCAGGTCTTTTACCGAGTGCAGACTCAGACTTCTGACACGGTCGAAGTGCATGCTCATGAGGCTGACCATATAGTGACACTGCATCTTGTTACAGATGCGGTAGATACTCTTGTGGAATTCATTATCCAGCGCGAGGAGCTTGTCCGGATCCTTAGACAGATAGAACTCCTGAAGCTCGAGATTATCCTCGAGATACTTGAGGTCTTCTTCCTTAGCCAGTTCGCAGGCATCCTCGACCAACGCCGTCTCGACGGTGATACGCAGGAACCTCGCCTCACGGATGAGCTCGGAATCGATCATGGAGACCAGACAGCCCTTCTGCGGAAGGATGTCGACGATCTTGGACTTGGACAGTTCAAGAAGTGCCTCGTGTACAGGCGTTCTCGACAATCCGAGCATCGTGGCGATCTCCTGCTCGCCGATCATGCTGCCGGGCTCGATATCCAGGCTGATGATATTCTCGCTTATCGTGCGAAAAGCATACTCGCGGTTGGATTCACTGGGATTCTTCGGTGTGATGACCATATATACTGCTCCTTCAAGGATCTTTAACAATTATCAGATTAACTATACCGTACTTCAAACTAGTATACAAGTTTTTTAGATAAACTTCTGAAGGGTCCTCTTGACGGCTCCGGGTCCCGAGAGCATCTCCGACAGCATAAACTCGATCTTCGGCGCGAGGCGGCATGCGACGAGATCGGCTCCGAAGACCGATTCGTTCTTAAGAAGATCCGTGAGATTTCCGTCGACGCTGTCGGGATTACCGAACTGGATCGCGCGAAGCTGCTCCTGAAGAGACGGAAGCAGCGGGTCGGAACTGAGCTCCATCGGCTCGCCGTTATCGTCCACGCCGAGCAGATAACGGAGCCATCCGGCAATGGTCAGCGGGATGTAGTTAAGAGAAGTAACATCGAGCTTGGGGTCTGCGATATAGGCCTTGATCGTCTCTCCGAAACGGATCGGCATCTTCTGGCTCGTATCCGTCGCGATACGCTGAGGTGCATCCGGGATATACGGATTCGGGAGACGCTCCACGATGACTTCGCGGATGAATTCCTTCGGGTCGAGTATCTTCGGATCCGTCACGACCGGGAGCCCTTCTTCGTAGCCCATCTTCGTGATGAGCGACACCAGAAGCGGGTCCTTCATCTCGTCGGAGATCCGCGTGTAGCCGCGAAGGCAGCCGAACACCGCAAGGCAGGTGTGAAGGGGATTGAGGCACGTCGTGACCTTCATTTTCTCGGATTTATTGACTGTCTGCCGATCGGTCATGTAGACGCCGGCTCTCTCGAAGGGCGGGCGTCCGTTCGGAAAAGCATCCTCCATCACGAGATACTGCGGGACTTCCGCGTTGACGAAGGGCGCGATAAAAGTTCCCCGGCTGGTCGTGATCGGCGCCATATCGGAGATACCCATCTGCTCGATCATCGCCTGTACGGAGGCATCCGGTCTGGGTGTGATTTTATCGATCATACTCCAGGGGAAAGCGACGCGCGACTCATCTTCGATGTAGGTGATAAACTCCGGTTCTGCGAAACCACGGCTCTCCCAGGCCTTGGCGATCTCGAGGATACTGGAGCGGAGCTTCTCGCCGTTATGGCTGCAATTATCCATCGAAGCAAGCGCCAGTGGGGCCGCCCCGTTCCGGAAACGCTCCAGAAGAAGTGCACAGACGATACTCATCGCATGTCTAGAAGAAGAGGGGCCTTCCTCGATATCGCGGGTCACGACAGGAAGAAGTGCACCCGACATATCGCGAAGCGCATACCCTTTCTCGGTGATCGTGAAGCTGATGATCTGAAGCGTAGAAGATCTTGCAATCTCGCGAAGTCTTTCCATCTCCGAAGAATCGGAAGGGTCGGCCTTGACCGCTTCAGTGATGCTTCCGATGACCTCGTAGCCGACGTTGCCATCGGGCTTGAGATCGACCATCAGAGTCAGGTTATCGTGCGGGCGGTAGATCCGGTCGATGATCTCATAGTCAAAGGTATCCGCTGCGATCACACCCTCGCCGGTCAGACCCTGATTCAGAAGATCCTGGGAGAGACGCGCGATAAAGCCGCGGAAGATATTACCGGCACCGAAGTGGAGCCATCTCGGACAGCTGGCTGTCGCATCGGCGACGGCGCCCATGTCAAAGTGGGGAAGAGCGATTTTGTTGCTCTCCCAGAAGCACGTATCTTTAAGTGATTCGGAAGTAAGAGAAACCGATTGCATAGTGCAGGATCTCCTTTAGTTCGAAGATTTTTCAACAGCTCGTCGAATTGACTATTGTCCTGAACGGATCAAGTGGAAGACTTTTCTACCGCTTCCCACAGTCCCTGGATGTATGCAGCGCCGAGTGCACGGTCATACAGTCCATAGCCCGGACGGGATACTTCGTCCCAGATGCGTCTTCCGTGATCCGGACGGATATACCCGTCAAAACCACTGTCGTGCAGCGCCGATACGATGGCGAACATATCCAGATCTCCGTCTGAAGACAGGTGGGCGCTCTCGTGGAAATCGCGCTCGCTGGTGTGCTTGACGTTCCGCAGATGTACGAAGGGCACGCGACCCATGGAGGCAAACTCCCTGGCCATGGCGGGTACGTCATTTTCGGGATTGGCGCCGAGACTTCCGGTACAGAGTGTCAGACCGTTTCTTTTGCTGTCATGAAGCGAGAGGAAAGTACGGATCGATTCGGCATTGCCGATCACCTTCGGAAGGCCGAACAGTGGCCACGGCGGATCATCCGGATGCACACCGAAATCGAGATCATACTCCTCGGCATACGGCATCACGGCCGACAAGAAATACGAGATGTTCTTGAAGTACTCTTCCGCAGAGACATTCTGATAGAACTCGATATCCTTTGCCATAGCAGGGAAGCGCTCCGGCTCCCAGCCCGGAAGTGTCAGATCGTGTGAGCCATCCATCATGGAGGCGATCATCTTCGGAAGCGTCAGCCCTTCCGCCTTCGCATGCTCATATCCCATCGCGAAGCTTCCGTCAGAAAGAGGGGTCTCGAGATTACTTCTGAACCAGTCCATGACCGGCATGAAGTTGTAGCAGATGCACTTTACACCCGCTTCGCTCAAGTTCTTCATGGTGGTGATGTAATTGGCGATATACTCGTCTCTGGTGGGAAGTCCCTTCTTGATATCCTCGTGAATATTCACACTCTCGATGACTTCCATCTCCAGTCCCGCCTCGTGCACCTGGTCACGAAGCGCGAGGATCGTCTCCTTCGGCCAGACTTCACCGGCCGGGATATCGGCGAACATCGTTGCCACGCCGGACACACCCGGGATCTGCCGGATCTGGGAAAGGGTTACAGTATCATCTCCATTTGGCCACCAACGGAAAACCATCTTCATAATTCAATTGCCTCTTTTCCGCATCAATTCACAAGCCTGCAACTAGAATACTAGCAAACTAGCATAAAGTCAAGCGAATTAGACAAATCATTTTTCTGCGTCTTTGTGTCGGGAAAAGCACTGTAATCCTGCACGTGATCGTTGTGGACCCGCACGTTTTCCGTTCGCGATTCCCCCTCCACAAGCGTACATTAGAACTCTATACTTTGATAAAAATACTGTCAACCGATAATCTCAACGAATAATACCGATAATCTACACAACTTTATTCGTCGGCTTCCTCAACTTCGTCTGTATCTTCTTCGTCGTCCGATTCTTCTTCCGAAGCATCCTCCGAGCCCTCTTCCATTTCGTCCTCGGACTCTTCTTCCGATGCGTCGTCTGATTGATCTTCCGCTGAGTCCCCTGAATCCTCGTCTGATTCGTCCTCTGACGCATCTTCTTCGTTGGCAGACGCTTCTTCCATTGCAGCCTCCTCGCGCTTCTTCTTGAGGAGCAGTGCATAGCCGAAGTCGCGCTCGATGCGGCGCCAGCAGAGGTAACAGCAGATGAACGGCATGAAGAGCAGGGCCGGGAAGAAGAAGATCATAACGGCGACGGAAAGGATGACATACAGCCACATGATGAAAGTATTCCCGGTATACATCGTCGAGAAGGTGAAACTGTGGAAGAGTATACTTCCGACAGAATTCTTGAAGCGCGCCAGATACGGGAAGACGTAGAGCGCCGTGAAGAGGAACGGCAGCAGAAGCAAGATCGCGACCGGACCGTACCAGGACGGAAGCCGTATGCCGTTCCATCCGGAAAAAGCGACGTATACGTTGAAGATGGTCGCGCCGAGATAGAGAAGTAGGATCACGGTCAGCGCGATCCCCTGACCGAGGTTCTGCCGGAAGGATCTCCAGTAGTCGGCCAGCGGCGTCTCGGATTTGTCCGCATAGCGTTTGTTGATCGCGTAGTACAGGGCACTCGTTGCGGGGCCCATCGTAACGAGAGGGATACTGCAGATTAGCCAGAAGAAACTAAGCAGGAAGACGTCCCCGAGCTTATCGCCGAGGGCATACAGCCGGCTGTTTGTGAAGCGTTCAAAAGAAGACTGGTTCATCGGTATTCCTCCTCCTGTCACAATATATTAGACGGAAGAGAACGAAAAAACAAGAGAAAAAAGAAAACTTAAATACTAGTATGCTCACTATGGAAAAGCACTTCAGTTTGTGATACTCTATCTTCAGAAAGAGTACTTCCGTTCGTGATACTTTTTCTTTTAAAGTGGTTTTGTCGAGGTACATATGTTAGAACTGGCCGGTATTTTCTCAGATGGGATGATCCTTCAGCGTGGGAAGACGTGCACGATCTTCGGGCACGAAGATCAATCGCGCGAAGTTACGGTCGAACTTTTCGGCAGGACCTATCGGACAGAAGTAAAAGACAGTGCTTTTGCCGTGGAGATACCGGCACAGGAAGAAGCACGGGATGTCATGATTACCATCACGGGAAGTGAGAAGATCGTACTTCATGATGTCTGCTTCGGCGACGTTTTCTTCCTTACGGGTCAGTCGAATATGGAGCTTCCGGTCTCGCGGACGTTGGACGTATCGCAGGAAGAGGTCGACGCGTCTGACTATCCGTATATCCGGCAGTACCGCGTGACGCCACAGTTCCGCCTGGCGGAGGATAAGATCGCGGAGCTTCCGCGCCTGCCGTGGACGAGAGCGGTACCGGAGGAGATCGGGCAGATGAGTGCCGCCGGTTTTTACTGTGCGAAGCGCCTCTACGATAAGATGAAGATTCCGGTCGGACTGGTGCTCGGCGCACAGGGAGGATCGACGATCGAGTCCTGGATGCCGCGCGAGGTGCTCCGGGGATTCGGGGATTTTGATGAGGTGATCGCGGATTTCCTTCCGGACGGGGCCGTGCAGGAATACCTGAGAAGAAGAGAAGAGCATATTGCATCCTGGCGCGCAGCACTCGAGTCCGGGGACGATGCGGAATTTCCCGCCGGGACACCGGAACAGATCCCGGAGGATGCGGAGAGCTTCGCTGTGCCCTCGATCCTTTACGGAAAAACACTTCTGTCCGGCAGCGATACTTCGACGGAAATGCCTGAGGAGATTTCCTGCGGTGGAGATTCCGGCACAGAGGATGAGAAGGAAAAAGCAGTCAGACCATACCGCGGAGTGGTGTGGTTCTATAAAGAATTCGAACTTCAGAATGATCCGGTTCCGGATGCTTTCTTATACGTCGGAGATCTGATCGATGCCGATGTGACGTACATAAACGGTGTACAGGTCGGTCGGACCGAGTATAGATATCCACCGAGAAAATACCCCTTCGACGGTACGATTCTCCGAAAAGGGCGTAACGTCATCACGGTACGCCTGATCATCGAGGGCGGCGCCGGCGGCTTCGTGAGTAGCCATCCGTATTATCTGAGATCCGGCGACGAAGTGGTTCTTCTCGAGGGAGAATGGAAGAGAAAGTGGGGAAGAGAAGCGGCGTGTCCGCAGACGGCTTTCCTGATGGGGCAGACGATCCCGACCTCACTTTACCGATCGACGGTCGTTCCTTTAAGAGACTATTCCTTCCGCGGGATCTGGTGGTATCAGGGTGAATCGAATACGGAGCAGCCCGCGCGGTATCACGAGAAGTTCGCGAGTATGATCGATGCATGGAGATCTGTTCTTAAGGACGATATTCCGGTCCTTGCTGTCGAGATGCCGGACTATCAGGACCCGATTTCGGGAGAGATGCCGGAGGGCTGGACGAGCATCCAGGAGCAGCAGCGCGAGGCGGAGCAAGAAGTGCCCGGCTGTGCGGTCGTCTATGCGCGTGATCTTTTTACGCCGCTCGAACTTCACCCACAGAGGAAGAGCGAACTCGGCGCGCGCATGGCCGAGAAGGCGGAAGAGCTCTTCTATCACTGACCGTTTTCCAACATAAAACTTCTCTATCACCGAGAATGATCGGATAAAGGACCTGCCTGGTATATTTGGCGACAAAGACGCCCGATTGAACGAAATGCCGTTCAGTCGGGCGTTTGTGCATGTTGGCTAAAGAATCACGAAAAAACAAAAGACGAGTGTTGACAGATTACTAGTATGGTGGTATTCTTTGGGCGTAGACAACTAGCATACAAGTGTGGAAGTAAGAGAAGGCGCACATGGAGCATGGTTTGAACAACGCCTCCTGATTACCCCCAAGCCATGTGCGACACTTCCCACTATGCAGGTGAAATCAGGAAAAAAGAGGGTCTAGTATGAGCAGTAATCAAATGAAATCGGAGTGGACACCTTCGAAGAAGCACTTCAGCATGAGCCGGCATATCGGTCTTTACTGGCAGATCTATCTGATGCTGCTGGTGCCGGTGGTGTACTACATCGTATTCCGTTATGTCCCTATGTTCGGTAACATCATCGCTTTCCGAAAATATAGAGCCGGCGGTAATATCTTCGGTTCAGAAAACAGCGGACTGAAGTATTTCAAGCAGTTCACCAGAGATAAGACTTTCTGGAGAGCCTTCCGAAATACACTGACCCTGAACATCACATATCTTCTTTTCCGCTTCCCGCTGACACTGATCTTCGCACTTCTCATCAATGAGATCCGCAATCTTCACTGGAAGAAGTTCGTGCAGACCGTGTCCTATCTTCCGCACTTCATCTCGATGGTTATCGTGTGCGGTATCATCAAGGAACTGACTGCGACATCCGGTCCGATCAATGGTTTTCTCGAGGCACTTGGCGGTTCCCGCATCCAGTTCCTGGCGGTCGCGAAATACTTCAGTGCGATATTTACGATCTCGGGACTCTGGCAGGGTCTCGGCTGGGGCACGATCCTCTATCTTGCCGCGATGGCCAACATCAACCCGAATCTGTATGAAGCGGCGGCTGTCGATGGCGCCGGTCATTTCCAGCGTGTCTGGCATATCACGATCCCGAGTATCCTTCCGACGATCACGACACTCCTGATCCTCGACATCGGCGGACTCGTCGGATCGGGCGGTGCTTTTGAAAAGGTATTCCTGCTTTACAATCCGATGATCTACTCTTCGGCTGACATCGTATCGACGTATGTGTACCGAATGGGTATCGGATCAGGTAACTACAGTTATGCGACGGCCGTCGGACTCTTCGAAGGCCTCATCAATCTGGTTCTGCTGTCGATCGCGAACTTCGCGTCGAAGAAGATCACGGACAGCAGTCTGTTCTAAGGAGGGAGAAGCGATGTTAAAGATGAGTATTCCTTCCTTCCGGAAGAAGAGCGAGGACAAAGTCACAAGCAGCCGGACGATCGGTGTGCGCGAGAATACAGGATACAAAGTGTTCCTCGTTTTCAATACGATCCTGATGGCAATGATCGCAGTCGCGACACTGTATCCGTTCCTGTATCTGGTGGCGCAGTCATTCTCCTCGGAGAAAGCGATCATGGCAGGGGAAGTCAAGCTCTTCCCGAAGGATTTCAATGTCAGTACGTATAAGTATGTGCTCTCGATGGGCGATTTTCTGAAGTACTACAAGAACACGATCGTGTACTCATTTATCGGAACTGTCCTGTCTCTCGTTTTCTCTTCTTTCCTGGCGTATCCGCTCAGTAAAAAAGAACTGAAACTCACGAAGTTCCTGACGCCGTTTATCATCTTCACGATGTACTTCGGCGGCGGTCTGATCCCGAACTATGTGCTCGTCGTAAAGCTGGGACTGAAGAACACAATGGCGGCCTTTATCCTGCCGATGATGATCAGTACCTACTATGTGCTCCTGATGAAGTCTTTCTTCGCCGGCACACCGAAGGATCTCGAAGAAGCGGGCGAGCTCGACGGCCTGTCGAAGTTCGGTGTTTTTGCGAGGATCGTCATTCCGCTGTCGAAACCGATCATCGCGACGATGACACTGTTCTACGCATGTATGTACTGGAATAACTGGTATCAGGCTTTCCTGTATCTGCGTAAGGAGAAGTGGCCGGTCGCCTATTATCTGCAGACGATCATCCGCGGTTCCGGTGCCAACGATCAGGATGCGCAGAAGGTCTCGATGAATATCCGCTCGTGCAGCATGGTGCTGACGGTGCTTCCGATCATCTGTGTGTATCCCTTTATTCAGAAGTATTACGTGCAGGGTATGATGCTCGGCGGCGTAAAGGAGTGATCTTCCGAAAGACATCGGAAGAAGGCGGGCTTTCCGCCAAAAGGAAGTGGCGGAGGACAGATCTTCCGCAACGGTAAATCAGTATGTTACCTCTCGGGAACGGTAAAGTAGAGGATCGTTTCCGGGGAGGGGCAGAAATAAACATCCACTATATGAGGAGGAAACCTATGAAGATGAAGAAAATTTTGAGCATGGCTCTGGTTGGCTCAATGATCTTTTCCCTCGCGGCATGTGCGTCGAAAGATGAATCGACGACTGCGTCCGAGATGACTACGGTCCCGGATAAGATCGAGACGACTTCTGAAGCCGAGAAGAAGGATGGATACGAGTACGGTCTCGGGAAGACTTTCCATTCTGACGAGAAGGTCACGTACACGATGTTCTTCAGCGACGCATCCTGGTATGCGTTGCAGGACACATGGAAGACGGAGGGTGTCTTCAAGAAGATCGAGGATATGACGAATGTACACCTCGAGATCATCTCCTACGATTCCGGTGACTACATGAACAACGTCACACTGGACATCAACGCAGGTGAGTCTGCATACATCATCCCGAAAATCTACGACGACAGTGCTTTTGTAGACGGCGGAGCGATCGTTCCGATCTCCGACTATGTCGACAAGATGCCCTATTTTACGGACTTCTATAACAAGTATGACCTGGCTCCGGACGTACGTACCATCACCAGAAGTAACGGTAAGTACTACAAGCTCCCGGGCATGAAGGAGCAAAATGCGCTGAACTACACCTTCGTTATCCGCCAGGATATCTTTAAGGCGGCCGGTGTCGATGTCGAAGGTATGGAAGCGACATGGACATGGGAAGATCTGCTCGAGGCACTGAAGACGGTCAAGGCGTACATGGTCTCCCAGGGCATGTGCAAAGAGTCCGATTATATCTGGTCTGACCTGTGGTGCGGCGGCGGTTCCGCGCAGGGCAACGGCGGTAACCTCCTGAATGTCGTCGCAACGACCTATGATGTTAATGCCGGCTGGGGCATGGGCAACGGCCTGCGCTTCAACTTCGACAAAGACGAGTGGTATTTCAGCCCGGCAACAGATGAGTACAAGCAGTACCTGACGATGGTCAATGCTTTTATCAAGGAAGGCATCCTCGATCCGGATACATTTACGCAGGAAGATGACCAGGCGACCACGAAGTTCTATAACGGTGAGACTGTGATCCAGAGCGTCAACCAGAGCCAGATGGCGACGACATACAGTAAGTGCGCCGAGAATCTGGGCGAAGGAAATTTCGAACTGTACTACACCATCCCGCCGAGATCGAAGCTCTATAACTACTCTACAGCAGGCAGCAACCGTCTTGAGAACGGTGTCATGATCTCCCAGAGAGCGCTCGACGAGCTCGGAGAAGAAGACTTCATCAAGATGCTGCGTTTCGTAGACTGGCTGTTCTATTCCGAGGAAGCATACACGCTCTGCAAGTGGGGCCCGAAGGATGAGTACTATGAGATCAAGGACGGCAAGAAGGTCCTTAAGGACGGTTACTGCTGCGGCGGTCTGGGCTATGGTAACAATGCCGAGGGCACTCTGACGGATATCCGTCTGCAGTGGGGTTATGCCGGTGGTAACTTCTGGTATGGTCACTCTCTCGCGGAAATGACAGATAACTATACTGATGAACTGAATCACTATGTATTCTCTGATGTTCAGAATCGTGAGATCCCGAGACTTGCTCCGGGTGTGGCTCCGACAGAAGATCAGAACGAGCAGATCAACCTGATCGCGACTCCTCTTATCTCTGCGGTCAATGAATGGTCTCTGCAGTTCATCATCGGACAGAAGGATCTGGAGAAGGATTGGGAAGCGTACATAGAGACGATCAAGTCTAACGATTACGAGGGCCTGGTCAATCTCTACAACGAAGTATATAAGGCAAGTAAGTAAGATATAACTTGTGGGTGTTTGATGCCGATGGGGCTGTCTTTCGGATGTGGATGCCTGACGCGGAGGTGTGTTGCCGCGGATGGGTCCACGAAGGGGACAGCCCTTCTGCCGTGGTTTATCGAGCGCGGGAATGACAGGGTGTGTACGATGTTCCACTATGTTTTTTGCGAAGAATTTGCGGTAAAATAGCAGACGAAAATGAAAGACGAAGGGGAAAGACATGGACTTTTCTAAACAGGACATAATGGAGAAGATGGGCCGCGCGGGGATCGTCCCGGTCGTGGTCATCGAGAATGCGGAAGATGCTGTGCCGACGGCACAAGCGCTCCTTGCGGGAGGAATCACTTTCATGGAGATCACGTTTAGAACGGCGTGTGCGGCCGAGGCGATTCGTGCGGTCTCGAAAGAGGTTCCCGACATGATAGTAGGCGCGGGAACCGTGCTCTCGGTCAGGCAGGCTGAAGAAGCTGTCGAGGCAGGCGCGGATTTCATCGTGTCGCCGGGATTGGATGAGGAAACGGTGATCTGGTGTCAGGAAAGAGGAATCCCGGTATGCCCGGGCTGTGTGACGCCGACGGAGATCATGGCGGCGGTGAAACTCGGGCTCTCGGTCATCAAGTTCTTCCCGGCGAATGTTTATGGCGGCATGAAGGCGATCAAGGCGCTCTCGGCCGTCTTCGGGGGTGTGAAGTTTCTCCCGACCGGAGGTGTAAACTCCGAAAACCTCTCGGAGTTTGCTAAGGAGAATTGTATCTTCGCGATCGGCGGCTCCTGGGTATGTACGAAGAAGGATATCCGCGAGCATCAGTTCGAGCGGATCACGAAGCTGAGCCGGGAAGCGGTCGAGATCATCCGCGAAGCGCGGGCCTGATGGTGGTCGGAGAAATGGAGGAAAGAGAATGAAGAATGTACTGACGTTCGGAGAGATTATGCTGAGATTAAAGACGCCGGGGAATGAGCGGTTCTTCCAAAGTCCGTCTTTTGAGGCGACGTTTGGCGGCGGCGAAGCCAATGTGGCGGTGTCGCTCGCGAACTTCAAGATGCCGGTCGAGTATCTGACGGTCCTTCCCGATAATGATATCGGCGAGGCATGTCTCATGGAACTCCGGCGTTTCGGTGTCGGGACGGATAAGATCCTCCGTGCGCCTGGACGGATGGGCATCTACTATCTTGAGACCGGTGCGAACCAGCGCCCGAGCAAGGTAGTCTACGACCGGGCCGGGTCAACGATGGCAGAAGCCAAAAGCGGAGACATAAACTGGGACAGTGTTCTGGAAAATGTGGACTGGTTTCATATCACGGGCATCACGCCGGCGATCAGCCGATCTGCGGCGGAGCTCTCGATCGAGGCTGTAAAGGAAGCCAAAGCGCGCGGAATCACAGTGTCCTGCGATCTGAATTTCCGAAAGAATCTGTGGAAATACGGTGTACCGGCGCAGGAGATCATGAGCGAGATCACGAAGTACGTCGACGTTGTCATCGCAAACGAAGAGGACTGCCAGAAGTCGCTGGGTCTTGCGATCGACGTGGATGTGGCGGAGGGCGCACTCGATACGGCGAAGTATGAGAGACTGACGTCTCAGGTCATGGAGAAATATCCGAATGTCTCGAAGGTGGCGGTTACGCTTCGTGAGAGTCATAGCGCAGATCACAACGGATGGACCGCATGTATCCGCGGCAAGTCGGGTTTCTATGTCAGTAAGAAATATGAGATCCGTGATATCGTGGACCGCGTCGGCGGAGGTGATTCCTTTGGTGCCGGATTGATCTACGGACTTCGTACTTTCGAAAATGATGCGGAGGCGCTCGAGTTTGCCGTTGCGGCGAGCTGCCTGAAACACTCGATCCCTGGTGATTTTAACCGTGTGAGTGTCAAGGAAGTTGAGAGCCTGATGCGCGGCGACGGGTCTGGCCGCGTCCAGCGGTGAGAAGCGTCTTCTGACGAAGGTTTTTTCTACTACGGACTTATTCCTCCAGGAGCCGGAATTCCATGATGACCGGGTCATGGTCGGAGTAGGCGTAGCCCAGATCGACCGATTCGTAGCAGAGTACCTGGATGTTGTCGGAGACGATGAATCCGTCGGCAAGTACGGTGAATGTCGTGTCCGGATTATAGGGCTCGTCAGCATTTCTGCAGGAGTCGTGTTCGATGTTGATTTTCGCCGGCCATTTGCCCTGCTCTTCGAGTCTGGCAAGTTCCTGTATCATCTTTTCCATCTGAGCCTTTTCCTCTTCCGTGGGTGCGCGGTCATATGTTACTAAACGGGACCTGGGGAGGGTGAAGCCGAGGCTGAAACAATAGGGAATCTCTTCCGTCGGGAAGGGCTGTGCCCAGCCGGGGGCCTGGCTGCCTTCGTTGTTGGAGCGGAGATTGTGATTAAAGTCGCCACCGCAGATGATGTAGTTGCCTTTCGCGTATTCTTTTTCCATATCCTCAAAAAGCATAGACAGCTGGGCCTCGCGGACAGCGTCCGTGGAGTAGGCCGAAAGATGGACGTTGAAGATGACAAGTTCCGCTCCCGAGGTAGATCCTGAATCGGAGGTAACACCGTAGGGATAGACTTCATTTCCGAGCGGGATGCGGGAGATGGAGTAACAGCGGTCGTAATCGACGATCTTCGTCAGGGAGTCAGCGACGGGAAGACTTCTTCGAAGCGCGCTGGAGATGTATGCGGAGGATAAGGTAAGCAGTCCCGATTTATTCGCACCGTGGGGCTCGAGTAGCGGCCAGAAAAGAAACGGCGAGTCGAAGTTCTGTGCGTAGACGTGCTGGTAATAATCGAGGGCACACATGTAGCTGACTTCGTTGACGTGGTAGGAACGCGTGCCGTCTTCGTCCACTTCCTGAAGAAGTACAAAATCAGGATCATAGCCCTCGATCATATGGGCGATGGAGATGAGGTTCTCCTTAAGTCCTTCTTCGGATCTGGCCCAAGAGTATTTGCCGCCGTCCATGAAGAAACTGTAATCGGGCGTGTACGCGCCAAATCCGATGTTATATGTCATGATGGTGTAGGTGCTCATCCCGGGCTCGATGATGTGCTGCTCCGGAGTTTGGCGGTCCATCGACAGATATCTTGCCGGGGTCGGCTCCGGAGTAAGAACGATGTTGTCGGGGAGGCGCTTGTAACTTGCGAAAACATAGATGACATATACGATGACGATCAGAAGGAGTGCTCCGAGCGTGCCGAGCACGATCCGAAGGGCGAGACGCTTCTTGCTGAGCTTTTTCTTGGGCTTTTTCTGTTCCTCCTCGATGTTTTCGTTGCTTGTGCCGCTTTCGGCACTCGTGGCGCTATTGGCGGTTTCGGTACTTTCATCGCTGATCATGTTTTCTATCTTCTCGTCGCTCATTGTGCATCCTCCTATCGGGATCAGGTTGCATTTTTGTTGAGGAAAGCGTCTGAAAGGATCACTTTCGCCAGCTCCTCGGCAAGCGTGCGGTGGGCATCGGGCATCAGGTGCAGGCTGTCTTCTTCCGATGGTTCGATGTATGAAGCGGCATCGAAGAAAATGCAGCCTTTCTCATCGGCGACCCGCTTATAATTCTGCGCGAAAAGTTTCGATTCGCCGATGGCGCGAGGGGCGAAGGATCTCGCGAATACGGACTCCGGCATACCTTCTCCGATAAGGGGCGGAGACACGAGGATGATCTTCGGGATGAAGCCCTGCTTTTCTTTCGTGAAAGAGCGGATCGTGTCGACTAAGATGCCGGCGTGATCGGCGATCTCGGCGGCCGTCTGGTGGAAGATCTCCTTGAGATCGTTGGTGCCGAGCATCATGATGACGATGTCCACGGGCTTATGGGAATTGAGGCAGGGACGCAAATAATCGAGTCCATTCTTCCAGCCTTCGACCGGATCGTCTGCGATGGTCGTCCTGCCGTTACAGCCTTCTTCGATGACAACGAATGCTTCGGATGGGGTGACTGTTCCTGCGGCGTTCGGACCTTCCGAGGCAGGCCCCTTTTCTATGTGGGCAGAGAGTATATTCTGCAGATGCCCGGTCCAGCGGACGTCGTGCGGGTAGCGAAGACCCGTCTTCGGGTCGTAGCCGTATGTATTGGAATCGCCGTAGCAAAGAATCGTTTTCATCTTAGTACTCCTATAGATCAATCCGGGGTGGCTATGTCAGTTTGCTTTCCCCGGTCGGCAGTCGTGCTGCTTTCTCCCGGCGGCAGTCGTGCCGCTTTTCCAGGTGTCGCAGGTGTGCACCGCTTCCTCGGAACACTCCTATTATATCAAACGAAAGAAGTGGTAAAATAGTTCCATGAGATACAGTTGTGTATGGAAAGGATAGATTTGTATCGCTTAGAAACAGGGTTGCTTGAGATAGATCTTCGGATCTATAGAGGAGGAAAGAAATGAATCATCTCAAAACGGCGATGGTAGTGCTGGGTGTTCTGATCGTGGCAGTGGCGGTTCTTCTGGTGGGCTGTAAGAGCTCCGAGACTACGAAGAAGCCGACTAAGAAACCGACAAATTCTTCGGATAAACTTGACAAGGATAAGACGAAGCAATTGTCTTTCCATTCTTTTGAGGGTGGCGGATATAACTACTCGGCTACGATCGATGATGAGTCGGTCGCGACATGTTCTGCAAAGAAGAAGTATTCCGGAGATAAGAAAGAGAAGGGCGCCGACTACGAATATGTGGTGACGGTCGAAGCAGTCGCAAAGGGAGAGACGGGACTGACTGTCTATGGCCAGTCGGATAATCTGGGCGAAGAGTATAACTACTTTAAGATTACCGTCGATGAGGACCTGAAACTGACGGTCGAAGCGATTAATGAGCCGTATTCAGCTACAGGACCGGCGGCGACCGACGATGTCGACCCGCAGAGCAAAGCCGTCGTGTCGTACAGTTCTTTTGACGGAGGCGGACACGAATTTACGACGACGATCGACGATGAATCGATCGCGACATATACTTCTGTACGTGATTACGGAAGCGAGGATCCGAGCGAGATCGAGGGAGCGAGCTACTACTATGTGGTGACCGTGTGTGCGGTCGCACCGGGCGAGACGGGCATGTCGATCATCGGGGATTCGCCGGTCATGGAGCCGGAAGAACACTATTTCCAGATCACGGTCGATGCGGATCTGAAGATCACGCTGACGGAACTGGACGCTCCGTATAATGGAACGAGTCAGGATCCTGCCGGTCCGGCCACGACGGATCCGGGAGAGGACGATATGGAGCCGAAGGCATATCCGATCGTGACGATCGGTGACAGGAGTTTTCCTCTGGGACTTGAGAACAATTCCTCGGCAGAGGCATTTCTCGAGAAACTCAAGGAGGTCGGTTCACTGAAACTGGATATGCAGGATTACGGCGGATTTGAGAAGGTCGCAGATCTTCCGTGGAGTCTCCCGACAAACGATGAGACGATCACGACTGTGCCGGGCGATATCATCCTCTATCAGGGGAATAAGATTACGGTCTACTACGACGAGAACACCTATGAGTTTACGAAGCTCGGGCACATCGATGTAACACAGGAGGAACTGCGTGAGCTTCTCGGCGCAGGCGATGTGACGGTGGAGTTCTGGCTCGAGTGGACGGAGTGAAGTGCTACTACGGCAGAATCAGAGAGATTCTCTTTGTGGCGGAAAAATCACAGGCTTTGCTATTGACTTAGTGTAAACTTTAATAGGACAATGGACACAGGGAAACAGGGAATCGATACAGGGAGTGGAGAGAAGTCATCCCCCAAAGAAAGAAGAGGTAAAAACTATGGCACTAATCAGCGACAACGATCCGATCTATGAACTTCTGGATAAATGGCACGAAGATGACGAGTATGAGAAGATCCTTGAAAAAGTAGATGAGATACCGATGGAGGAACGCAGTAATAAACTGTGGTTCCGTAAGATCTCGGCGCTCAATAATCTTAAACGCTATGATGAGGCAAGAGAAGAAATTGCCAAGCTTTCTCCACGCTGCACCGAAACGGCGGACATAGGCAGGCTTTTCTACATGATGGGATACATCTACGATCAGAAAAATTGCGAGTTTAAAGCTATCGAGTGTTATAGAAGAAGAGCCGAGATCGATCCATCCTGGGATGAGTGCGATGAATGGGTCAATGACAGCCTGGGCTACGCGAAGAAAGATATGGATCGCGCATATAATGCTTTTTCAAGGTTCTTCCCGGACTATGCGGAAAAAAACCAGAACGCAGCCGAGAAGAAGACGGTCGAAGAACCGGATATTCTTCCTTATATCTCTGCCATGGGATCTTCCTTTATGTCCAGCAATCTCGGCGTGAAGCTTCCGCTGGATCAGCCGTTCTTTAAGTGCAGTGAAGAGGACAAACCGAAAGTCGTTTCCTTCCTTACAGATCGCATGCATATCACGGATCTTAAGAGTTTGCAGCAGGACTTCGGCAGGAACCGTCTCGCTCCTCTTACATCCAATATCCTTCACATTATTGAAACGGGTGAGGAACCGCCGCTGGATAAACTGAATGCGCAGCAGCTGACACACTACGAGGCTTCGAAACTTTTACTGGGAAAGATGAAAGAGTTTATACCTGAGGGAGGTCTGGCTGCGTGGGATTACAGCGATATGCTGGCGATTGCCCGCTTCATGTATTCTGTAGATATGCTCACGAATACAGAGATAATGCAGACCTATCTTTTTGCTAACGATGAGTGCAAGCGTCTCTTTAAGTCATGGGAGGAGTTTACTCACTCTCTGACGATCGGCGCTTTCTATAATGCTTTTACACGGGATACCAGCTATAACATCAATCAGTCAGCGAAATTCGCGATCAATGTCGGTCTCTTCTGCATGCAGACCTATCCGGGTATCGAGTGGCTCGGGGAGATAAAAGAATAACCTGTCGACATATAGAATTGTTAAATCATCAGTGTGGATAGCAAGGATTAAGAAAGATGTTAGATTCAATCTCAGACCGACAGAAAAGAACAACTAAAGCGTTGTTTTTTTCGCTTCTTTGCTTGCTTTTCTTATTCGTCCATTTGTGGAGATTAGACAGCATTTTGGAGGCTTGGAATTGTGATGAATTGGGTCTGGTGAATAATGCAATTGCGCTCAGAGATTATGGAACGGATCGATATGGGAATTCTTTCCCGGTGTATTTGAGAAACTACTACGGTGGACAGAGTGCCCTATATTCATACACATTTTTGCTCTTTCTGCATTTGTTTGGAACGGGAAAACTCTCAGCCAGATTAGTTATATTCTTATATTCAGTGATTTCAATGATTTACTGGATAAGAACTTTTTGTTACTTGAAGAAAGATGTGTATAGAAATACACTGATGATACTGGCAATTATGAGCTTGTGTCCGGTTTATGTTTTTCTCTTGCGGATAGCGCTAGATTGTAATCTTATGCTGACGCTTGCACCGGTGTTTCTTTTTTACTTAATCAAAGCAATTGACACCGGGAGAACCCGTTATTATGTTCTTGCGTCTTTAGTATGTGTTCTCATTCTTTATTCTTATGTATTGTCTCATCTTATCGTTCCGATATTTACAGTAGTGATATTTGCTTTGCTTCTAAAAAACAAAAAAGTGTCGGTAAAAAACGCTGCTTTGTTTTTTACGATAATTCTTGCATTGGCGTGGCCACTGATTTTATTTCAAATTGTCGATGCTTTCGGTCTGGATACCGTTAAGATTGGACCGATGACAATTTCAAGATTGGTCAGTAACAGAAGAAGTGAGATAAGCCCTTCAATGTTGTTAACCAATTTAATATGCTGCGTCATACCTGTTTTTTGCTGTGACGATATTCATTATAATTCGAGCGTGTTTTTTGGAAACTTTTACTGGGTGCTGACGCCGTTTGTGATTTATGGCTTAGTAATTAGTACTCGAAATGCCTTGAAGAATATTAAGGACACAAAATTGACTTTTAATGAACTACAAGTGATTTGGTTCTACTCAATATGGTTAGCCTATTCGATTGTTTCTGTTAATGTGTACCGGGCAAATCCGGTGTTCGTATCAACTGCCTATTTCTTAATTGTTGGACTGGTTGAAGCGTTCAATATACTTAAATCGCGAACACACTTTAAGCTGCTCTTAGGGGTGTTTACCTTCCTGGTAGTGGTGAGTGCAGGTTCTTTTATGTGGTTCTATTTCGGAGGTGAATACAGTCGGAATTATCAGTTATGCGATGGTACCGGGTACGATATGACGGAAGCATTGGAACGAGTAGATGAAATAAGGGAAGAATATGGGAATAGAAATCTGTATATATCCTATGTCAGATGTGCTGAAGATTATTATCTATATGCAAGAAATATAGATTCTCGTGAGTTTTACTTTGATGGAGACAGGCCTAAATCTTACGAGGAAATACAATCAAATTATAAGAATAATTACTTTGTATTGCCTGAAAATTATACTGATGAATCGATTTTCATGCTTGATGAATTGCGTGAAGAGACGAAAAACTGGAGAGAGGGACTCATTGCGGAAGGTTATGTTTGTGAATATGTCGGACACTATTATATCTTGTATAAGGCATAGGAGTTAAATATGTGTATGTGCCCGATGAAAACTATTTATGTTGTTGCTGCAATCATCCGAAAAGGAGATAAGATCTTCGCGACTCAGCGCGGATACGGTGAATTCAAAGACGGATGGGAATTCCCCGGAGGGAAGATCGAGCAAGGGGAGACGCCGCAGCAGGCACTTATCCGTGAGATCCGGGAGGAACTGGCTGCGAGGATTTCCGTGGGTGAGAGGCTCACTACAGTCGAGTACGATTACCCGGCCTTTCATCTCTCGATGGACTGCTTCTGGGCAGAACTTCTCCCCGGAGAGGATCTACATCTTCTCGAACATGAAGCGGCGAGATGGGTGAGCCTCGATGAGCTTGATTCTCTTGCCTGGCTGCCGGCTGATATCGAAGTCGTAAATGCCATCCTTTCATCTTCACAAGAATAGACGTGATAGCTGATATGCCGGATGTTTGAAAATGGGTGCAAAGACCATCGTGTATAATGGGGTATATATAATCCTCAGGAGGGTGTCCCGTGCCTTACAGCGAGCTGGTGAAAAACTTCAATAAGATCCGCAGATATATGCGGGATTTCTATGTCTACGGCTTCAAGAGCAGAGAAGACTTCGATGCCAAGAGCACTCGTACGTATGACGATGAACGCCGCCGGATCGAGAGCTGGCTTTCTGACTATATGCAGTTCCGCCAGACAACGGACGGGAAGATCGTGTCGATCTCGATCGACAGCCGGAGCGGCAAGCATAACCCCTTCTACAAGGCTTGGAAGACGAAAAGTTTCACGGACGGTGATATCACGCTGCACTTTCTTCTGATGGATATCCTCGCGGAGACAACGCCATCTATTTCTGAAGCAACTTCCACTGAGACTGCGTCGTGCGGGCTCACACTCGCCGAGATCCTCGAGCGGATCGATGACTATCTTTCCGAGTTCCCGGGGAGCCGGACTTTTGACGAATCGACGGTCCGAAAGAAATTGAAAGAGTATCAGCAGGAAGGGATCGTCCTTTCGGAGAAGAAGGGAAAGACTGTCTTTTACTGCCGTGCACAGGAACCGGTCAGAATCGATCCGCAGGCCCTGCACTTTTTTTCGGAGGTGGCACCGCTTGGTGTGATCGGAGCGTACTGCGCAGATAAACAGGAGAAGGAAGATTCGCTCTTCACTTTCAAACATCACTACATCACTTCCGCGATGGACAGCGAGATCCTCTGCATGATCTTTGACGCTATCACGCGCAAAAACTTCGTGTCAGTCAAGACTTTCGTGGCGAAAGAAAAAGGAGAAAGAGATGTGCTTCTCGTGCCGCTTCAGGTTCGTGTCAGTGTCCAAAGCGGTCGTCAGCATCTAATGGCTTATTCATATAGATCCAGGTCCATCACTACGATAAGAATCGACCATATCGATACGGTGAAACCCGGAGGTGTCTGTGAGGAATTTGATCAGTACAGAAAGACACTGGAGGTCATGTCCCCTCATATCTGGGGCGTGAGCACGCGCTCAATGACCGGCATGAAAATGGAGCATGTCGAGTTTACCGTGTATTATTCAGATGAAGAAACGTTCATTCATAATAGACTGATCCGGGAGAAGCGGTTCGGGACCGTGGAAATGCTCGATAAGAACCACAGCCGGTTCTCTGTGGATGTGTATGATTCGAGCGAACTCATACCGTGGATCAGGACGTTTATCGGAAGACTGACAGACGTGAAGTTCTCGAATCGCATTCATAATGAGAAGTTCCAGAGCGATATCCGGAAGATGTATGCGCTCTATGGGATCGAAGAGGACGAGCCGGCAGATGCGAAGAAGAATGCAGATGTGAAGAATACGGACGTTAAGAATACAGATGCAGAGAAGCCGGACGTTAAGAATACAGATGCGGTGAAGCCGGATATGAAGAAGGGCGGTGAGCCGTCATGATCTTCAGTGAACTTTACAGCGCCTACTATAACGCCGTAGCCTGCATCCTCAGGGAAGCCTTGCGTGGCCCCGTCACTCCGGAGAAAATGAGGAGAATTATCTCCGAGAATGCATTTGACGAGAGTGTGCTGACGATCCTTCCGGCACTTTCGGAAGGGCGGTGGCCGCTTCTTCGGAAAGACGGAACGACGACGCTGCAAAACGCCCCGACCATGCCACTTACGACTCTTCAGAAGCAGTGGATCAATGCGATCTTCTGTGATCCGCGCATGCGACTCTTCTTCGATGATATGCCTGATACATATTCCGGTGTGTGTGACGGCTATGGCAGCCGGGAAGAGGGTGCGCCTATACTTCCGTTTCCTGAGGAAAAAGTGCTCTTTACTAAGAATGATTTCTATATCTACGATGCGTATGCGGATGGGGATCCTTTCGAAGATGATAACTACAGACGGAACTTCCGGATTATCCTTCGTGCGATCGAGGAGAAACAGGCGCTTCGGATCCGGATGATCAACAGACATGGAAATGCAATGACTGTATCGATGCTCCCGTGCCGTCTGGAGTACTCTGAGAAGGACGACAAATTCCGTGTGTACGGATATTCTGGAAGAAGAGACGACATCATCAATCTCGCGCGTGTGGAGTCGGTCGAGGTCTGTGAGATATCGGAGCGGATGAAGAAAGGTAGTCCGAGAAGAGGGAACAAGGCGAAGGTCGAGTTCCTCCTTCTGGATGAGCGCAAGGCACTCGAACGGGTGATGTTGCATTTCGCGCATTTCGAGAAATCGGCGGAGCGGATCGACCGGAAGAATTATCGTGTCACGATCTACTATGATGGTTACGATGAGACGGAGATGGTGATCCGTATCCTGTCGTTCGGGCCGCTTGTTAAGGTCGTCGAGCCGGCGCGTTTCGTGGATCTTGTGAAGGCGCGCCTTCTGAAACAACGCGATCTTCCGTAATCTTGAGCAGTAAAGATCGCAAGGTGACGGATCATACAAGCAGCAAGTATTTCCAGGTGAAAGATCACACATACGGCAAGGTCGCAACTTTTTTTCCGTGATGAAAAACCATTCCTGAGTAGAATGAAAAATGTAAGACGCAGACAGCAATATCTCGGTGGATTTGTTCGAATCAAAAGCGTCTTGTAAAGGCACATACAGCAAATCTTGAGGTTGACTTTGATCGAATAAATCTTAGTAAAAAGATGCAATTCTTTGAAATGCAGTGCCTTGATTCTAATACATCAGGAAGGAGTGAGGATCATGAAAGATTTTCTTGCTTTACTTAAGAGAGAAGCGAATAAAACAGAGACGGAAAATGGCGCGGTGACGTATCGCTCGACGAAGTCCGAATGCCTGGATTTCTTCTCGTGTGCCGGTGCGCTGCGATATGTAAGTGACCAAGAGGTCGTGGACCGTTTCATCGGTGCGTGGAGCGAGGATCCGGATCTTTCGATGAGAATCCTCTTCTTCGCGAGAGATATCCGCAGAGGTCTTGGTGAGAGACGTACTTTCCGTCTTATCATCAAGTACCTTGCAGTCCATGCTCCGGATTCGGTTAGAAAGAATCTGCCGTTCTTCTCGGAATTCGGCCGCTACGATGACCTTCTGGTGCTTATGGGTACACCGGTCGAAAAAGATGTGATCGAATTGATCGGTGCACAGCTTCAGGCCGATAAAGAGGCGCTTACCGCCGGCAAGGCCGTGTCGCTTCTGGGTAAGTGGCTGCCGTCCGTCAATGCCTCCTCGAAGGAGACAGTGCGTCTCGGCAAGAGAATCGCCAAGGCGCTCGGCATGTCTGAGGCGGAGTATCGAAGAACTCTTGTGGCGCTTCGTGAGAAGATCCGCATTATCGAGAATCCTATTCGTGAGAAGGACTACACTTTCGAGTATTCGGAGCAGCCTTCGCGTGCACTTATGAAGTACAGAAAGGCCTTCGAGCGAAACGACAGAATACGTTATCACGGCTTCCTGAACGATGTCAGAGAGGGCAGTGCGAAGATGAATACGTCCTGTGTTCTTCCTCATGAGATCGTGACGGCGCTTCTTAGTAACGGTAAATACCGTATAGGTGGCACGGCTCTTACGGAGGGCGAGGCAGAGGCACTCGAGACGACATGGGCGGCTCTTCCGGACTATGGCGGTGCGTCGGATTCTCTGGCGGTTATCGATACATCCGGTTCGATGTACTGCAGATGCGGCGGAAGTGCTTTTCCAGCGGCAGTAGCGATCTCGCTGGGTCTGTACTTCGCGGAGAGAAATAAGGGGGCCTTCGCGAACCACTTCATCTCTTTTTCCGAGACGCCGCAGCTGATCGAGATCAAAGGCCGTTCGCTGAAGGATCGCGTGAACTTCGTCGAGTCGAAGAGTGAGATCGCCAATACCAACATCGAGGCGGTGTTCGATCTTCTTCTGAAGGTGGCGGTGAAGAATCGTCTTCCTTCCGGTGCGCTTCCGAAGCGACTGTTCATCATCTCCGATATGGAGTTTGACCGATGCGCGGACAATGCTTCTGCTACGAACTTCGAGCAGGCAAAGAAGAAATTCGGTAAGGCCGGCTATGCGCTGCCGCAGATCGTCTTCTGGAATGTCGCGTCGCGCAATAAACAGGTCCCGGTCGAGAAGAACGAGCAGGGCGTCATCCTCGTAAGCGGCTTCTCACCGATGATTTTCTCGATGGTGACGGAAGGCGACATCGACCCGTATGCTTTCATGCTGCAGGTCATAAACAATGAGAGATATCTGAGTATCAGTGCGTGAAGCGCAGGGGAGGCACCCCTTGTGCTTCGAGAGAGCCGGTGTGCACGACTTCTTCGTGGAGGCTCGTGGCATGCCGGCTCTTTTGTACTGTGTTAACATGAGTATGAGGTTGGAAATATGTTTGAAATTGTTGGAAAGATGAATACGGCGATCTGTTTTGCGAAGGTCGTGGAAGAGGAAGCAATCGAGCAGATCAGAAGAATGTGCGATTACGAACTGACGCAGGGTGCGAAGGTGCGTATCATGCCGGACGTGCACTCGGGGAAGGGCTGTACGATCGGCACGACGATGACGGTCTCGGACAAGGTATGCCCGAATATTGTCGGTGTCGACATCGGATGCGGGATGTATACGGTAGAACTGGAGCAGAAAAGTCTGGACTTCATGAAGATCGACGAAGCGGCACACTTCATCCCGTCCGGTATGCATGTATGGGAAGGTCGTCTGGAGAGATTTGATCTGTCTGAACTGCGCTGCTTCAGAAGTCTCAAGCATACCACGTATCTGCAGCGTTCTCTGGGAACTCTCGGCGGTGGGAATCACTTTATCGAGATCGATCAGGGCAGAGATGGCACATACTATCTGGTGATCCATTCCGGTTCGCGTAATCTCGGTAAGCAGGTAGCGGAGATCTACCAGGCTCTGGCGGTCGAACTGCATAAGGGTAAGGAAGAGTATTTCGAAAAGAAAGACGAACTGATCGAGACCTATAAGGCGCAGGGCCGACGTGCAGAGATTCAGTCTGCGCTTCTGGCGCTCAAGAAGGAGTATAAGCTGACGACGCTTCGTGTACCGGAGGATCTTTGCTGGCTGTATGGTTCATTTCTGGAGGACTATCTGCACGACGTGGAGATCTGTCAGCGCTTCGCGGTGAGAAACCGTGAGAAGATGGCGGAGGTGCTCCTTGCGAGAACCGGACTTACAGGTAGAGATGCCTGGCATACTGTGCATAACTACATCGATACGAAGGAGATGATCCTTCGTAAGGGTGCGATCGCCGCGCACAAGGGGGAGAAGGTGTTGATACCGATCAATATGCGTGACGGTTCCGTCGTTGCGATCGGTCGAGGGAATCCGGAGTGGAACTTCTCTGCCCCACACGGCGCAGGTCGTATCCTGTCCCGTTCTGCGGCGAAGGCGAAGCTTGACATGGAGACATACAAGGCGCAGATGGCCGGTGTGTATACTACGTCGGTCAATCCGGAGACGCTCGACGAAGCGCCGATGGCCTACAAGTCTCTTGAGGATATTGTGGATGTAATCGCAGAGTCTGTGGACATCGTGGACATTATGAAGCCTGTATATAACTTCAAAGCAAGCGAGTAAAGATGAAGGTTCAAAACATACATGAGTATGAGCACCGCGTTTGGTTGCGAGACCGGCGCGGTGTTTGTGTCTGCTTTTGTGTTCAAATGGATCGGAGTAAATATCCATTTCCGTCCAATTTGAGAAAAAGAGAAGAAAGGGACGGAAGACGAGCAAGGCTTTCTGATTGATTTCCGTCCTTATTCAAGAAATCGGGAAAAAGAGACGGAATTTCTAATCAAAAGAAGAGAGTGTTTCCGTCTATATTTCGACAAATGGGAAAAAGGGACGGATTTTGTTTCGCGGAACAAGTTGCAATTCCGTCCTTTTTTGAGAAATGTCAGAAACAGGACGGAAACGGATTGTCGAGCGTGTCTGGATTTCCGTCCCATTTTGACAAATCTTTCCCAAAGGACGGAAATCGAATGAAGGATATCTAGATTATTCCGTCTTCTTTTTATGAATCGTGAAAAAGGGACGGAAACTATAGAGCTGAAGTTATTTCTTGTCGAGTAATGTCCATGCGAAAGCCCGCTTGAGTTCCTGAAAGTCCGGTGGTCTGTTATCTGTTTCATAAGTGACGATCAGGTTCTTGCCGAAGAAGATCCCGTTTCTTCGGAATTCATCAAATCGAGGGAGTTTGTCAGCCATATACTGAGGATCGTCGAGCCTTCCGAGGTGTTCGTGATAGAAGATCTCTCTGGTACTCTTCTTGAGCAGCGTAAAGTCCGGGTGGTAGATCAGACCGCTCTTGAACTTGATAGGGCATTCGTATTTGTAAGGGATTCCCATGTCATAGAACATGTTCGCGAATATCATCTCTGACTTGGATCTGACCATCTCGCCACGTTCAGTGCAGAATTTCTTATTCTCGGGGTGATTAGGATTAGGGTCAAATGGTTTCTTCTCCCAAAGAGAAGCATATGTATCATCGTCAATCATGAATGGTTTGACAAGTTTCTTGCGACATGAAGATAAACGAGAATATGTGGAATCGGACGAAAACAAAACACCTTTGTGAAGGAGAGAATCTATGGCTTTCAGTTCAGCATGTGCAGCACGAAGAAATGAATGCGTGTAATCTCTTTGTGCCAGTTGATTGACAAGCTCCTGATTCGATTTTGAAAGATATTTCGTTATGCTATTTTCGATCTCATTCGAACGTATTAAGTGGTATTGTTCCTTGCCGTGAGTGGATGATATCTTCAGCCGCCCTTCCGGGGCGCCCTTCAGACATGCTTCGGCCACGGCGATGGCCTTCTCAAGTTCCTTTTTCCTGGATAGCAATGCTTCAGTAATTCTGTCCATAGATATTACCTCCCTAGTCGTATTATTGTTTTGGACCGATGTTGCCTACGTCACTAAAAGCTGTCTCGTCATATCATCAAAGTGGCAGTGCGTAAAGCAAAAATGTAATATCATCAAAAGACAGACATATCTGGTAAATCAATTAAACACCCATTTTTGAATCCGCGCTACATGATATATCCGAATTTTCCTGTTTGTTGTAAAATATTTACGTAGGTTTATGCGCCCGGCGTATAAACCTTCGGGAATATCTCAATTGCAAAGGAGAATCTTATGGAAAGTATTGAGAGAGCTTGTAAATTCCTGAAAGATGCAGGTACATATTATCTGGCTACCGTCGAGGGTGACCAGCCGCGCGTCCGCCCGTTCGGCACCGCGAATATCTTCGAAGGGAAGCTTTATATCCAGACCGGCAAGATCAAGCCGACATCGAAGCAGCTTCACGTGAATCCGAAGGCGGAGATCTGCGCATTTGTTAACGGTGAGTGGATCCGCATCGCCTGCGAGCTGATCGCTGACGACCGCCGCGAGCCGAAGACCGCGATGCTCGACGCATACCCGCAGCTCCGTGGTATGTATAACGAAGACGACGGCAACACCGAGGTGTTCTATATCCAGAACGCGACGGCAACATACTCGTCCTTTACAAAAGCACCGGAAGTCGAGACATTCTAATACATGTGGTTTGAAGAATCAGTTTTTTATCAGATATACCCGCTGGGTTTTGTTGGTGCGCCTTTTGAAAATGCACCGGCAGAATATAACGAGCAGGGTGTAAAGTCATTCTGCGCGAAAAGCACTGTGGCCGGGGAACCGTCTTCGACGCCGTCACAGGCAGATGCAGATAAGTGTAACACTGTTACAAACATTGAAATATCCGCCTCCGCGCCGATCAGGAAGGTGATCGGCTGGATCCCGCATCTTGAGAAACTCGGCGTGAGCGCCGTGTACTTTTCGCCGGTGTTCGAGTCGGATACACACGGGTATAATACCCGCGACTATGGTCTCATCGACCGCCGTCTCGGCACGAACGAAGACTTTAAAGAAGTGGTGGAGAGACTTCACGAAGCAGGCATCCGCGTCGTCCTCGACGGGGTCTTTAACCATGTCGGAAGAGGATTCTGGGCATTTCACGACGTACAGGAGAAGAAATGGGACTCGCCGTATAAGGACTGGTTCCACATCTCCTTCGACGGGAACTCGAACTATAACGACGGATTCTGGTACGAAGGCTGGGAAGGCTGCTTCGACCTCGTGAAGCTGAACCTCCGAAATGATGCGGTCGTAAATCACATCTTCGACAAGATCCGCTACTGGGTCGATTACTTCGATATCGACGGCCTCCGCCTCGATGTTGCGTACTGCCTGGACCGCGAATTCTTAAAGTGCCTCCGAAGTTTCACGCAGACCCTGAAGCCGGAGTTCCTGCTCCTCGGCGAACTTCTCCACGGCGACTATAAGATGTGGGTGAACGGCGAGATGTGCCACTCCTGCACGAACTACGCCTGCTATAAGGGCCTTTTCAGCAGCTTCAACTGCATGAACATGTTCGAGGTGATCCACACCCTGATCCAGCAGTTCGGACCTGAGAATTGGAGCTGGTTCCGGGGACTGCACCTCATGAGCTTCGTCGATAACCACGACGTGACGCGTATCGCGTCGAACCTCAATAACCCCGCGCACCTGCCGCTGATCTACACACTGGCGTTCGGCATGCCCGGATTCCCGTGCGTATACTACGGTTCTGAGTGGGGCGCGAAGGCGAGAAAAGAAGAAGGCGATCCGGAACTGCGTCCGTGCTTCGACAAACCGGAGTGGACGGAACTGACCGAGCATATCGCGACACTTGCGGAGATCAAGAAGAACAGCCCGGCCTTGAACTACGGCTCTTTCCGATCCGTGGTGCTCACGAACCAGCAGTGCATCTTCGAGCGCCGCTGGGAAGGCGACAGCGCCGAGGGGTGCCGCGAAGGGAAGAACTACGAGCGAGTACTGGTGGCGATCAACGCCGCGGACTACGAGTATACGGCGCATTTCGATGCGGGATGCGGACAGGCCATCGACCTTCTCACCGGGAAGGTCCACGACTTCGGAGGCGGCTCGGTATTACCGCCGTACTCCTGCGCGATCTGGAAAATGGAGCACTGACTTATGAGTAACTTTAACTACGAGAAAATCGCGAGGATCAGCTTCAGTTCGTCTTCTTCGGGAATGGCGATGGGCAGTAACCAGAGCCACTCCGAGGAGATCCTCTGGAAGGACGACGGCACAGTCATTCTGCAAGTTTCGGAAGTGAAGGGGACGACCCGGACCGAGACTGTATATGACGTTTCTCCGGAGCTTGCGGAGCAGATCCGTAAGGCGGCAGAGGAAGCGGATATGGCTTCCTGGAGCGAGTGGAAACATGAGGTCGATCCGCGGTTTATCTGCACCGATTACTCCTCTTCCGCGGGCGGTTCCATCTTCCTCGATAACCGCGGCCGCGGCGGCATGCCCTTTGAAATGAAGCATTTCGACCGTGCGTCGGTCTATGATCACGGCAAAGGCGAGGACCTCGAGAAGATCGAGGCGCTCTTCATGGTGTGCCAGATTCCCGAAAAACAGATCAGCACGAATACCACTAATCCGGGAGGCGGTGCTGCAGGCTTCATGGGCCTCGGCATGATGACCGTGGGTACGGCAGGTAGCGCCGGGAATACATCGGCTACGGGCTCCGAGAATGCGTCGGCGACGGTTTCTCCTGACGGCTCCTGGACCTGTTCCTGCGGTACGAAGAATACAGGCAAATTCTGCTGCGAGTGCGGCAGACGCCGTCCCGAATAATCCCCGGATACTTCTTCTCGAAATGCACTGTTTTCCGAAGCGCTCTGCGCTATAATAGAAGGTGCATCGTGTTTTGGTGGATGAGACGTAAACAGTAGAGAGTCGGTCCATTTGCAGCGGTGTAAAAAAGTTAGAGAGGTGATCAATATGGCAAATCCGAATCCGTACTCCGGTACACAGACTGAGAAGAATCTTGAGGCTGCATTTGCAGGCGAGTCTCAGGCAAGAAACAAGTACACATATTTCGCATCCGTTGCGAAGAAAGAAGGCTTCGAGCAGATGGCGGCCATCTTCCTGAAGACGGCGGAAAATGAGAAGGAACACGCGAAAATGTGGTTCAAAGAGCTCAAGGGCATCGGCGACACGAAGGCGAACCTTGAGGCGGCTGCTGACGGCGAAAACTACGAGTGGACCGACATGTACGAAGGCTTTGCCAAGACCGCAGAGGAAGAGGGTTTCCCGGAACTGGCGAAGAAGTTCCGTCTCGTCGCGGCGATCGAGAAGCATCACGAAGAACGTTATCGCGCGCTCCTCAAGAACATCGAGACCGCACAGGTCTTCGAGAAGAGCGAAGTCAAGGTATGGGAGTGCAGAAACTGCGGTCACATCGTAGTCGGCACCAAGGCTCCTGACGTCTGCCCGACCTGCAACCACCCGCAGTCGTACTTCGAGATCAACGCCGAGAATTACTGATTTCCGAAGTTGGAGTGGAGTAACCGTCTGAGTTTTGGCCGGCGTGTTCTTCGGTAATTGTGAGAAACAGAAGCGGGAGGTGGATCCGAAAAGATCCACCTCCTTTTTTTGTGCAAGGAAGACATACATATTTGATAGAAAAAAGTTGATGAGAAATCGTCGATTTTGCAACAATATAGATGACACACTCGTCTGATAAGTGAAGTATTTCTGAAAGTAAACATCGATGCGGCGGAAAGACCGCGCAGCGATGGATATAAAGGGGTGTTAAGATGAGTTCTAGATCAAACCTGAAACTGGTGTTTATTGTCGCTTTTCTTGTCCTGGCGATCATCGCAAACGGTGCGTGCTTCGCACTTCTTACAAACGATAACTACAGTCTCATTACCGTAAATGACAGAGGTGTCGACTCTACCATCTATAACGGTGACGTCGCGATCGCCGTGGGAGACGCTCTGGGCGTGGTGGTCCAGGAGGACGGCTGTGTCGAATACTCGGGCACATCTTCTTCCTCTTCCTCATCAATGCCCTCAGACATGACGATCGTGATCTATTGCCTGGTCGGACTCAATGTCATGCTCGTCGTGACGGGCATCCTTCTGTACTTCGTTGTGGCAAATAAGATGGAAGGTGACCGGACTGCCATGGCTGCTTTCGGAGGTGTGCTGGCTGCTTTTCTTGCCATCTGTGTTTTCGTCAGTATTTCCGTTTTCGTATACATCACCCGCAAACCGGCAGAGCCGGAAATCCGCGTGCATGCACCGATCATCTATCTCTATGACGAGCAGTCGCGCGAAGCAAATGTGAAGCTCCGTCTAAATGGTGAACTGACCTGCACATATCCTTCCTACGATGCGGAGACAGGCTGGGTCGTAAAGACTTCTCCGGAGGGCATCCTCACCGATGCGAACGGCCGTCAGTACGAGTATCTGTTCTGGGAAGCAGATATGGAATTTGAACCGGATCTGAGTCAGGGCTTCTGCGTCGCGGGCTCTGATTCCGCCGCTTTTTTGGAAAATGCACTTTTATCCCTGGGTCTTTCTGACACCGAGGCAAATGCGTTCATCATGTACTGGCTGCCGAAACTTCAAGAGAATTCGTATAACGTGATCACCTTCCAGACCAGTGCTTTTGAAGAGGCGGCGGAGCTGGAAGTCTCGCCGATGCCGGACACGATCGTACGCGTCAACATGCTCTTCTACAAATCGGATTCATTCGTCGAGATCGAGCCGCAGGACCTTTCCTCCATGAACCCGGCACTTACCGAGCGCGAAGGCTTTGTCCTCGTCGAGTGGGGCGGTGAAGAACTCGCATAAATGAAAATGAGATCATAAGTCTAAGATCGAAAGCCCTGCGCCAATTGAAAACTGTCGCGGGGCTTTTTCGTGTGTTATCATAGGAGAGTATGAAACCGCATAATCAGGACAAAAAGCGAGGAGATCCCTATGAACTTTACGACCGATATTTTCGAAACATTTGACAAGCAGTGGGCTCTGCTTACCGCCGGCAACATGGAGAAATTCAACACCATGACGATCTCGTGGGGCGGACTCGGCACCATCTGGGGCATGCCGGTGGCGACCGTCTATGTGCGCACGTCCCGCTATACACACGAGTTTATGGACGGAAGCGAATACTTCACCGTGAGCTTCTATCCGGAAGAAAAGAAGAAAGACCTCGGTGTGCTGGGCAGCAAGTCCGGCCGCGACATCGATAAGATGCATTTCCCGGGACTGACCGCGACCGAAGCAGGGAAGTCCGTCTCCTTCGAAGAGGCGGAAGTGACGCTCGTCTGCAGGAAGGTCTTCAAGCAGACGCTCGAGCCGGAGAATATGGAAGGAAAGATCGCCGAGCAGTTCTACAGTAAGGACGCCGTACATGATATGTACATCGGTGAGGTCGTCGATATTATTCGACGCTAAAAGCACTGGATAAGGGGCTTCTCGTGTAGTCTGATCCCTTAGAGGAAGACCACAGGCTTACAATTCAGAAATCACAAAGAAAATGGTTTGCACTGTCCAAGAATTTGGACAGTGTTTTTTTATCATGAAATCAGAAAGAACAAAGACACGCAGATGAGCAGCCGGACAAAACGGTAATCGGAAAGGATGTGACGAAGATGTGGGTATGGATCGTGATTATTCTGGCGATACTCGGGAAGTGGGGAGACTGGCTTAAGAAGTTCTAGTGATGCGAGTTTGAACAGATATGGTTACAAAGCTTGATATAACAGCATTTTGGGAAATTCTGTCCAAGGATTTGGACAGATGCGAAAGTATCATGAAGTCAAGATAAAGAGATCAGCCGGAAACACCGGTAATGAAGTAGGAAAGTGAGGAATGTGAAGATGTGGGGTGTAGTAGTTTTTCTGGCAGGAATGATTTGCCTTCGGATGGCGTTTAGGGATATGGAGAAGGAAACAGAAGCGGCAAGACGTGACCGCAGAAAGACGGCGAAGGGCAATACAGTCCGCCATCACCATGCCCGCAGTAATAACGTGCAGCGCGCAAAGAAAATGGATGCACCGTCAGGAAGACCGAGTCGCGTGCGCCATATAAACGTGGTCGGGAATGATTATGCTGTGAGACGAGTACCAGCCACCAGACAGGCCGGAAAAAGGAATGTCGGTTATTGTGCAACGGGATCAACCGTGCAGGTCAGGTGCTGTCAGAGATAATGGTTTATTTTGATGCTGTCGCGTTTGTGATCGTCATGTCGAGGGTCTTGACGCCTTCTGGCCAGGTGGGGTGAGCGATGGCGTAGACGTGATGCATCGGGCGCTCCGGCTCCGTGGTGACGGCACAGTAGTACTCGACCGGGATGCCGATTTTCTGAAGTATCTGATAGAGTCGCTCGTTCTGCTTAAGCATCATGTCCTGATCGCCGGTGGTCAGGACGACCGGAGGACAACCGTAGATCTTCACTGCATCGGAAAGATCGTAGATGCATTTCGGGAGTTTCCTATCCTGATCGAAGTAAATACCGGCGAATTTGTTTGGTGTTTCGAGGTGATCGCCACAGATCGGGCTAGTGCTCGGACACTTGACGTCATACGAAAAGTCGACGATGCCGAAATCGTTTCTGGCTTTCTCGGAGTTCAGAAGGATCGCGACGAGCAGACAGAGGTAACCGCCGGCAGAGTCGCCAACCGTATGGAAGGTGGAGAAGCCTTTCTCGCACAGATAAGCGATTGCGTAGAAGATATCCTGCAGGACGCCGTGAAGGTCAGTTCTCGGCATGAGGCGGTAGTTCATGTTGGCAACGGTGATGCCGGACTTGAGCGCGAGGTGCATGGAGAATTCTTTGTTGAGCTCCTTACACCCATATACAAATGCACCGCCGTGGATCATGAGGAAGATCTCGTCTGCTTTGGCATTTTCAGGAGTGTAGATGTCGAGCGTTCTATCGGAACAGCAGAGCGTCGAGCCTTCTGCGGCAGAGTCCGTACCCAGCGGCTCGGGAAGTTCTTCACTCTCGGCATAGGGGAGATTCTCTTCGATGGTCAGACCTTCCGGATAGACTGTGGCTTCGAGACGTGGAACGTCGAACTGCGGGCAATTCTCCACGAACTGCTTTCTGGCGGTATCGGCGGCTTTTAAGAGTTTGTCTCGAAGTAACATAGGTCATACCTCCTGATGCGATAACTATGTTTTCAAGTTACCATATGAGGTGGCGTTTTTCAATGCGAAAACCTCTTGCGCTACACTGCCTTGCGCATAGCTGATGTGAGGATGTGAAGACTCGTACTATGCGTCGCCGGAACGGGATGATTCTTCTTCGGTGAGCCAGGTGATAATGTAGCCGTGTGTCGCGTCGTTCTCGAAGTTTGCGAGCTGTTCGCCGGTGAGATGACCGGTCAGGGTGAAGCCGTTATAGATGTCGAAGTACGCATCGTCCAGAATATCGACGCCGTCGGGCAGCACAGGATCCACTTGATATCCGAGAGCCTGCATACGGTTCCACTCTGCGTAGAAGGCGGACTCGAGCTCTCCTGAGTAGAGGTCCTTGACATAGTCATTCTCCGTGACCAGTGCGTAAAGACTCTCCGCATCGGCGAGACGTGCCATCGCATCGCGATAGGCGGCGACATCATCGGGGTTCTTCTCTGACCAGTATTCCTCGATGAATATTTCATGAAGGTCGATGTCTCCCGCGGAGTCCTGCTTCTCAATAGCGGCCCATTCTTCCGGGGTGAACTGCGGCATGTAGACATCAGTCAGCCAGATGCGGAAAGCCTCGTCGAATCTGACGATGGCCGGATCTTTTCGTGCTTCTTCGTAGATGGCTTCCTGCTCGGCAATATATTCGTCGATGAAGTCGAAGCGGCAGACCTGGATCGATACAGCGAAGTATGCATCACGGTTCTCCGTGTTCGTGATCTCTTCCATGAGTGCATAGGGCATCAGGATCTCGCCTGCAAAAGCGCCCTCTACGGTATCTCCGACTATAGCAGTTCCGGAAGCCTGATCCGGCGCGTATCGGATCTGATCCATGGGATTTGTGGATTCTGTCGGAGGTTCGTCCGTAGTCGGTTCACTCCAAGGTGGCGTGGTAGATGGCTCCGTCGGCATCGTGGTGAGATCGGGTTCGTCAGTGGTGATATCGGGTGGTGTAGTGGTGACTGGTGGTTCCGCGGTGGTGTGGTACGGTGTCGTTGTCGGATCCTTTTTAGCTTTGAACAGACCCTTGCCACTAGATGCCCATGTGATGAGGACGATCAGTCCGACGAGGGCGAGGACACCTGCCGCGATACTGCCGGCTATGACGGTCCATGAATGGGAACGGACCTTTCCGACGGCGTGAATCGGGGAGGAAGAAGCATCTTCCGGCAGGATCTCGGACTTCAGGATCAGGTCATCGTCGACTTCGGACATCGCGTCGAAAAGGGCTTCTGCAGCAGTAGAAACGCCATTTTCTGGCGCATGGTTCATGTTCTTTTCGTCCGAGTTGTTGTTCATATTCGGATTCTCGTGGTCTTTTTTCATAGGAGTCCCTCCTTCTCAAGGTGGGCCCGAAGATCCTGACGCATGCGAAGGAGCATCATGCGGAGGGCGCTCTCTTTATAGCCGTAGCGCTTCGCGATGTCGGTCGCTTTGTCGAGGTAGAAATAACGGCGCATGAAGATCGTCATCTTATCCTCGGGCAGGCTTCGAAGGAAACGGCTGATGGACTCGCCGAGGGCTTTGGCCTCCAGTTCCTGCTCGATAGAAGAGGAAGAGGGGATGCACTCCTCCATCTCCGAGGTGAGCTCGAGGATGTAGGCTTTGCGCTTCAGGCGGTTGTCGTGCTTGCAGCGGTTGATGGAGATGGCGCGGATGATGCGCGTCAGAAACGGCATGAGATAGGTCCGGGGTTCATGCGGCGGGATTCTGTTCCACGCTTCCATGTACGTGTCGTTCTCGCACTCCTCCGAAGTCTCCGTACTCTCGGTGATGCTATACGAGACGTGACGCAGGCGCGCGCCGTACTTAACGGAAGTCTGCGTGATCGCACTTTCGTCACGAGCGAGATACAGATCTACGATGGCATTATCATCCATTCGTTGTTCTCCTTGACTGTAAGGCCGGCCGGAGGCTCTTCTCCTTTTTCCGCCTTTTTTCCTTCACCCTACTAATCAACATCCAGGGTGCTTCCGTCACAAGAAAGAGAAAGCCTTTTTCACGACGGACCTTTTATTCCTGCGTTGCTTCCCAGGTGTTCTCGAGCTCGAGCGGATCTGGGATCGAGAGTTCTTCACAGAGCCTGGATAGTTTGTCACGACGGGCATCGTCAATGTCGGGTGACTGTGTAAAATGGATAAGGACGACCGACTTGCCTTCGAGGTACATGATGTCGCAGATATAGGTATCGTAGGTCGTCAGATCGAGTTCCGCGGAGTTGTGGAAGGCCAGTTCTTTTACACGGGAATCGGCAAATTCATACCAGTCGATCGGACAGTATTCCTCTTCCGAGTAATGCGGGTTCGCATTTTCGAAGGTGTTGAAATATTCACGTGCAGCGTTATGTGACGCAAAGTGGAGGGAGCGGATGGAGAGATACCAGCCTTCTTTATCGTCGCCATCGTGGTACATGAAGCGCATCTCGACATTATCCATGAGGTCGTCCTTCATGGCGCCGTTGCCCTTTCTTCTCTCGTCGAAATTCATCATGGTGTAGACGTTCGTCTTATCCCGGAACTCGTCGTACTTGACTTCTTTGGCGTGGTAGAGCTCGAGCACGGTGTCCATGAGTTTTCTCTCCATGGGTACGCTGAACAGCACGATGAGGACGGCGAGTGTGGCGACCAGACCGATCTCGCAGACAAAAACGATCGGCCAGAATGCGCGCGGGAGGGGCGAGGCGTGTTTCGTCTTAGCTTCCGCTGCCTGATTTTGCGTGGTGTTCTCTGTATCTGCCATGAGTGGCTCCTTCTTTGGAAATGCTATTTAAAAGGTAGCATACGGGGGCGGAAAATTCAATTGCGGCGGGGCGGGCACCATGTTCTTTTCGAAATGCGCTGTTCCCTCGGGTGTGCACACTTCACCCGCGCTTATGGTACAATTGCAAAAGAGAAGGGACCGAGGAGAATAGTTATGAGATACGATTGCCTTATCATCGACGATGAGAAGGTGCTCGCGGACAATACCTGCGAGTACTTCAATATGTTTGAGGTCAAGACCGCCGTGTGCTACAGCCAGGCGGAGGCGACGGAATTCCTGAAGAATAACGAGACGAACCTGATCCTTCTCGACATCAACCTCGGCGACGGATCCGGATTCGAGCTTTGTAAACATATCCGCACGACACTGAATATCCCGATCCTTTTCGTATCGGCGAGAAATACCGATGATGACAAGATCATCGCGCTGAATATCGGCGGCGACGACTATATCGAAAAGCCTTACTCGCTCGGCGTGCTGCTCGCGAAAGTGAAGGTCATGCTGAGAAGATTCGGCGCGGTCGAAGAGAAAGCCACGGCCGAGATCTTCGAGGACGGGGAACTGAAGGTCGACATGAAGAACAAGACCGTGACGGTCGCGGGTGATCCGCGAAAGCTCACGAGCATGGAGTTTTCGCTCCTCTGTTACCTCATCGAGAACAGAAACCGCCTCATCACAAAGGCCGAGCTCTTCGATAACGTATGGAAGGACAAGTTCACTTCCGACGGCACACTGAACGTGCATATCCGTAAACTCAGAGAGGCCATCGAGGCCGACCCGAAGAATCCCACACGCATCATGACGGTGTGGAAAGAGGGATATAAGTATGTCTCGGAGGACGGCAAATGAGGAAGAAGATCTTCGTCGTTCTGATCGTGATCACGTTTCTGATCGAGGGCTCGGTGAGCCTTCTTTTCCTTCGCCGGTCGAGAATGGTCGAACAGGATACCGTGGTCATCAATGACTGTGTCAAAACGATCGAGGAGAACTTCGGAGACGAAAGCAAGTATTCCACAGAGATTCCGTATTCACTGATCGATACCGACGGTAAGGTTCTCTATCAGACAGATGAGGATGTTTCTTCTACGATCAACGAAGCGATAAAGAACGGGGATACGATCCTGGATATCTATCAGGACGGACATGTCGCCGGCAAGATCATCTTCAAGAACTCGACACAGGAGAGGATCCTTAGGTGGCAGAACTATATTGCGGTCACGATCCTTCTTTCTTCGATCGTTCAGGCGATCCTCGTCGTCGGATATGCACTTTATCTCAGAAAAACGATCGTAAAACCGTTTGAAGAACTGTCGGACTTCGCGCAGCGAGTGGCCGGAGGAGATCTGGATGTCCCGCTGGATCGCGATAAGAAGAACATCTTCGGAAGCTTTACCGAGGCCTTCGACCTGATGCGCACGGAACTCCGGAAATCCCGTGCCGCAGAGAAGGCCACCTATGACGCGAAGAAAGACATGGTCGCGCAGCTCTCGCACGACATCAAGACTCCGGTCGCATCGATCAAGTCCGCCTCCGAGTTCGGCTATGAGCTTGCTAAAGACGAGAAGGTGAAGGAGCGTTTCAACCTCATTAACTTCAAGGCCGACGAACTCACGATCCTTGTCGATAACCTTTTCGCCGAGAGTGTCAAGGACGCGTCGGAGATCAAGGTGAGCCCGCGTGAAAATGACTCGTCCACGGTTCGCGAAGCGATCCTTCATGCCGACTTCCAGAAACGGGCGGGAGAATTCGAAATTCCCGAGTGCACGGTCTTTACTGACAAGCTCCGCCTGCAGCAGGCCTTCGATAATGTCTTCATTAATTCTTATAAGTATGCCGATACGAAGATCACGGTTGACGCGAAACTCGAGGACGGTTATCTGAAGGTCGCCATCCGTGATTTCGGCCCAGGCGTAACCGACGAGGAAGTCGCGGTCCTTAAAGAGAAGTACCGCCGCGGCAAGAACAGCGAAGGCAAAGAGGGCGCCGGTATCGGTCTTTACCTGACCAGCTATTTCTTAAAAGAAATGGATGGCGACATCCTGATCACGAACGAAGAACCGGGACTTCAGGTGCTTTTTCTGATCAGAACGGTGTAAATAATCAATTTCAGCGGGTTATAAGAGAAAACAGCGCTATAACTCGCTGAAACCTGCATTTCAAGCGTTGTTTTAGCGAATTATAGAGGATTTCCATTCGGACTGAAACGGCATGGCATCCTTGGGTGAGTCCCCGTCCATATGCTGATGTCGGAATAGAAAATCTTGTTAAAACGTGTGATGTGCGATATCATTTCTGTATTAGTAGAGTTGTTTTCTTTATGGATTTTCTCAGGAAAAAACAAGATTTAACAGACAGCGTCTGTTAAATTCAGGATATGTCGGCGAATGATGCAGAGGATATTGGTGTATGACGATGGATTTCAAAACCCTGGCCGTTCTTTTTCCGCTGATCCTCCTACTGCTCGGGCTGGCGTTTACCGTCGTGATTGATCCGTATATCCGACGGGAGCACAGAAGGACGATGCTTCTCATTTCAGTGTTATGCTTGACGCTGATCATCCAGAATTATTGGGACTATATTCTGACCATCGGGGTTCCGAGACGAATGCTCAGAACGATCGTATCTATTTACGGTTATTCCATTCGACCGGTTATTCTGATCCTTTTCCTGTATATCATTCTTCCGAAGGGGAAACGCCGGCTTTTCTGGATACTTGCAGGTCTAAACGCCGCGCTATATCTTTCTGCGCTGTTTTCTCCTGTCACCTTCTGGATCGATCAGGGAAACCACTACCGCGGAGGTCCGCTTGCTTCTTCCTGCTTCTACATCAGTCTGATCCTGTTGATCTGCCTGCTGGTTCAGACGTATCGCAGTCGCAGAACAACCGGCAAGTGGGATGTCTGGTTACCGATCTATGTGATCGTGATGATCATCGCTTCCATATATCTGGATTACAGCATAAAGGAAGGCCTCCAGCCGATCTCGTTTCTGACTATCGCCATCATCGTCGGCAACGTGATATATTACATCTGGTTGCACTTGCAATTCGTCCGGGAACACGAGCAGGATCTGATGGCAGCGCAGCGCATCCGGATCATGATGACACAGATCCAGCCGCACTTCCTTTTCAATGCTCTTAATACCATCCGTGCCCTGTATGTCAAGGATCCTCCGCTGGCCGATAAGACACTGGAGAATTTCAGCACATACCTGCGACAGAATCTGGAGTCCTTAAGTCAGACCGATCTGGTTCCCGTTACCAGGGAACTGGAACATACCAGACTGTTTACGGAAATCGAGATGCTGCGGTTCCCGAATGTCCGCGTGGAATACCAGATCGAGGACAGCGCTTTTGCCATTCCGGCGCTGACGATCCAGCCGCTGGTGGAAAATGCGATCCGTCATGGAGTGCGCAGCCGCAAGGAAGGTCTGGTGACCGTTTCCACGGTCCGGGAATCTGATACTCACAAAATTACGATCCGGGACAACGGCGTGGGCTTTGATGTAAATGATCAAGATTCCGCCGATGGACCGCATATCGGTATTCGGAATGTAAAAGACCGCATCGAGCAGATGTGTGGTGGTAAAATGATCCTACAGAGCGAGATGGGAAAAGGCAGCAACGTTACGATCCTGATCCCTGACAACAATACAGAAAAACAAAGAAAGTAGAAAACGGCAAACGAACAGGAACCGTTTGGATTATAGGAGAAGCGAAAATGAGAATGATCTGCGTCGATGACGAGCCATTGGCCGTGGAATATACTCTGAGCCAGTGTACTCTCCTACCCGAGATAGATGATGTCAAGGGTTTTACAGAGGCACAGTCTGCGCTGGACTGGCTCCGTACACATCCCACTGACCTCGCCCTGCTGGATATCAATATGCCGGAGATCGACGGTATCACTCTGGCTGCCCGGATCAAGGAAATGTATCCGAAGATTGCGATTGTTTTTCTGACTGCCTATAAGGAATATGCTTTTGACGCTTATTCTGTTCATCCGTCGGGGTATCTGCTCAAACCGGTATCTCAGGAGAAACTGGCAGAAGAAGTACGTCTTGCTTGTGGAGAAAAATGCCGATCTTTCCAAGAACATATCTGGATCAAGACCTTTGGTACTTTTGATGTTTTTGTTGACAACAGGCCTGTCAGCTTCAAACTGGCAAAATCAAAGGAGATTCTTGCCTACCTTGTGGATAAACAGGGCTCGGGAGTGACGCGCTCTGAGATTTGCGCGGCCATATGGGAGGACAGCCTGTATGACCGCAGAATGCAGAAGCAACTGGACGTGTATATCCGATCTCTCAGGGAAACCCTGCAGGAATACGGGATCCCGGAAATCATGGAGATGGAAAAGGGCGTCCTTCGCACCAAGCCCGAGACGTTCGTCTGCGACGCCTACCTCTTCTATTCCGGCGACAGCGATGCGATCAATGCCTATCGGGGAGAGTATATGAGCTCGTATTCCTGGGCAAGCATGACAGAGGCGATCCTGTACTGGAAATCAACAAACTGATAAGCTCTGAAATCAACACACGAATTCTACGCTCTTTTTCCGGACTGTTATGGAAAAGAGCGTTTTTTCTTTGGACATTCTTGGGACACTGCTTATTATAATTAATTAATTAAATAATCAAATAATATAACAATACTTCCATAAGCATGCGTGACATAAAGGAGGATATATCAACATGAAGATCAGAAAACCATTATCCTTTCTACTTACTTTAGTAATGGTGCTCAGCCTCATGCCCTTGACGGTATTCGCAGATGGTAATTCCCATAAGGTCTTAATCGGGAGCGAACTGCCGCTGATTCATGGAAGGATCTTTTTCCATGTCGGGTACGGCAACAGCAACACCGATGAGGCATGGTTTAGAGATCTGCCGGCTTGTGGCGTTGAAAGATCTATATGTGAGGGCGAATATGCTGTGTTGGGATGGGAACCTGACCCCGGTTTTCAGTTATACCGTGGGTATGCAGCCTATCTTCCCGATCATTCAGATAGGATCTATTTTTTTGACAACTGGAGTGAAGGAGGAGAAGAAATATATGCGCCTGAAGGAATCGGTGACTATGAGATCGAGATCAATGCGTGCTTTACCGCCATTCCTCTGTCAGTCGATATCAGCGACAATATCCGGGGCGGTTCTGTGACAACAAAGTCGATCACTCGTAATGGCGAAGTCACCAACAACTACAATATGTACAAACAGCCCGGCGGAGTCAGTTTCCCGGATGATAAGGCGGCTGTCGGCGATACGGTCACACTTACAGCGACTCCCGACAATGGTTACAGATTGAAATCCCTGAGCGTGAAATATTATGACGTAGTAGTTCCAACTACCCCCGGAGATAACGAAGGTGAGTATACATTTACTATGCCGGCAAATTCAGTCACAGTTGTAGCTGAGTTTGAAGAAATTGTTTACTCCATCGGCGTCAACAGCAACTGCCCTGATTCGGTTATATTGAACAAGCAGACTGCTGCTGAAGGCGAGAAAGTTTACTTTTCACTCGATGAAAACTATTGTAGTGATACTATAACAATCGAAGATGCAAACGGGACCGAACTCGAACTCGACCATGATGATGACGGCATCTTTTTCATAATGCCGGCATCGGACGTGACAATGAATGTGGAGTTCTATAATATACAAGCCTGGTCTTCGTATATTTCATTGTCTAAAAATATCGCTGAACCCGGTGAAGACGTTACGGTCATACTGTCACTTCCTGAAAACTACGAGCCGGATTCTTTGTATTATGAAGTTAACAAAAAAGTAGGTGAACCTGACAGATACGACATACAGCTTCAGGAAGGTGTAACTTCCTATACGTTTGAGATGCCGTCTCTCTCAGATGCTTATCCGCCTGTCTGCGTTTACGTAACTTATCATTATGTATTCCCGACAATGCAGGTCTCCTACATAGATGAAAATAATGATGAGCAGACCGTTACTGCGAGAATTCTCACTGGATCTGAACCGAGCGTATATAACTATGGAGCGGATATCCACCTCGGTACACCCGGACAGGAGACATGGTATGTCGTGCCGGATAATGTCGTTTATGCGAGCAGCACATATAATGGGTTTTCTCCGAGATTTGTTGCCGATGGCCCGGTCAACATAATCCTTTGCGACAATAAGTCTCTTACAGGAGTTGGCTGTCTTAAGGACGGAACATTCAAGATTTACGGACAGGCAAGTGGTACCGGTACTGCTTCAGTAGATAAGATTAATAATATGGGTCTTTCGATTTATGGCGGCAGCCTGACAACCGTTTCTGCTGAAAGTATTGATTCCATTACTATTGACGGAGGCAGCCTGAATGTGACCGGCGGCGACTCGCCTGCAACTACAGTAGTTCAAGGGAATATCACACTTAGTGCCGGCAGCCTGACATTTGGCGGACATAGTAATCAACTCGTTTGCTTCGGTACTTTTACCATGACGGGCGGCAATCTTGATGTTGTCGGATCGATAGAGGCACGTGAAGGTATCTATCTTGGTTGGACTGAGATTACGGATAGAGTATCAATAGGGTATGTTGAAGGTGCAACTCTTACAAGTGATTTCACTGACGGAACCGAGATATATGAGAAAAATAAAACCATTAGTGGCTATTCGTGGAATCTGACGCCTGTTGAGCAGGTCGATAGTGAGCCGAAATTTAAGGGCCATCAGCTGGTGCTGAGCGGTCAGATCGGCATGTACTTCTACATGAGCATCCCGGAGGGCATGACGGACGGCGCGATGACCTTCACCGTTGGTGACAGGACGGTCACCGCTGACGGAACGTTGCAGAGTGACGGACGATATAAGTTCACTTGTTATGTCAATTCCGTGGAGATGGCAGAAGAAATTACAGCCACATATACTTACACAGCGGATGGAGAGTCGAAGACTGTTACGGATACTACCAGCGTGAAAGAGTATCTCGAAGTAATCATCAACAACGAGAAAGGCCTGGCTGAATATACAGCTGCGACACCGCTGGCAAAGTCCATCTACAACTACGGGTACTACGCCATGCAGGCTGTACCGGGCGGT
>JAFZVE010000071.1 GCA_017617995.1 Clostridiales bacterium | reverse complement strand
CTACAAATATATATTGCTTCGGCGACGAGTACCAGCCCAGCCTCGGCTGGGCTGGTACTCCTTTTCTTATTGCAAGAGTAAACTCGACTTTTTCTGCTTTATTCTGTTTTCAAAGTTCAGTGTTAATTTTTCAATCAACGTCACCTTACGTCCCCATTCTACTCGCCAAACTGTCCAAATATCTCCCCCAGTTTGGAAGAATCTTCAGAGCACAGTGCTTTTCACAAGTCGATCAAAACACCTGCCTCATAATCACATCTTCAGCACGTCATATTCGTCAGCTTCGATTGGCTGATCTTCCCCGTACGCCAGTCACTTGGCGTCTTCGAGAGCATCTCTTCGTAGCGGGGATCGCCATAGTAAGTGACCCGGATATGCGGCCCAGTCATATCGATATCGAAGCCAAGTGCCTCGAGGTTCTGCTTGAGTTTGCCATCCATCCCGTTGAAAGACTTCAGAAGCGCGCGGATTTCCGCATCGCGCTTCTTCGTCATACCTTGATAATCGTTGCTTTCGATAATGTCTTTCACGACATCTCTGCGGCGACTCTTATCGCGGAACGTCTTGAGGGACTCCTCGAGCGTCAGCAGGATCATATCCTTGATCTCTCCCGGATAATAATCATGTTCTTCGCCAAACATCAGAAGCGGCGTACTCTCCACATTCGCGTATTTTGCGCGCATCCCCTGGTTCTCCGCCATGAGCCGCTCATTTTCCTTCGTCAGCGCCGCGATCTGCGCCTCAAGTGCCGACATATCATCTACGAAAGACTCGATCGCCTGATCGGTCGCTTCCTGCTTCGCCTCGGACCAGATCTGCTTCTCTTTTTCATCCATCGAGGCTTCCAGCAAAGACTTCTCTTCCTCCGCTTTTTTCTTGGCCTCCTCCGCCATCCGTTTCGCTTCTTCGGCCTTATTTCTCGCCGCTTCCGCGATCTGGCGCTGCCTGAATTGCGTAGCGACACGGCTCAGAAGCAGTGCATTGTTCACGCCCTGCCAGGTCTGAAGCGGGTCGACAAGTTTGGAATTGCAGTACTGGAACACGCGGCGGATCACGGTCTCGAGGAGGGCCTGATCAAACGGCGCCCCGTCTTCCGCGTGCGTGAAATAGCGGGCTTTCTTTATTGCCGGATTCGGAAAATACACTCCGATCGTGCCGTTGTATTCGTTTCTATCCTCGCACGCTTCGCGGATCTTCCCGTTCAAAGCCGGAGTCTCCTGCACCAGTACATGCGCGGCGCCCTTGAGCCGGCTGGCCAGCAGGTCCACATCGACAATCGTATTTCCGCCCGGGGTCCTTGACACAAAAATCACCGGATACTTGTAGCGTTTCTCTTCTTTTATCACTCTGGCAAGAATGCCGATGTTATCGTCATTTACGATAATCGGCCGGTTCAAGATAGGCAGATCGTCATCCATCGGCAGCATGTCGTTCTTGATGAGCTGTGAGATGAAGTACGGTGTCGCGAAGTAGTAGTCCCCGAGATTCGCATCCTCGGTGTAGCTTCTCTCCAGGCGAACCGCGAGTTTTCGTTCCTTGAAATTCATCACATAGTCGGTGTCCCATATGATCCCGTCCGCCTTGCGTTTCTCATAACGCACTGCGATGATCTCCTCCCGATCGAGTTCTTCGGCCGCGAGCCACAGGTCATCCGACCCGCACTTGAGGCTTTTCTCGTCTTTCCATGCAAGGCCCGGGATGATGTTCTCTTCATGCCGCGATTTCTGATTCCACTCCACCACCAATGCCCGAAAAGCATTTCTATCCAGTTCTCTTTTTACGTCCAATACCGTCGAGAATAATAACATCTGCCGTCCCTCCTCATATGCTTCGATTTGTGATTCGATCTGATTTCCAATTTCACGGAAATACTGTCGCGTCAGCATTTGTAACACTGTTAAGCGTCCTTACATTGTCCCAATTCCGTCCCTTTTTCCATATTCTTCGAAATCAGACGGAAACGTCTCTTCGCACGCCATCTTCTTTCCGTCCCTTTTCGCCAAAATCACAGTAAGGGACGGAAAAATGTCTATGAGGCACTTCCGAATTCCGTCCTATTTTCGAAAAACCACGAAATGGGACGGAATCTCGAAAAAACTATCACTTTCCGCCTTCGACCTGATCGATCGCGTCCTTGAGGATCTTCTCCACATCCGCCCCGGCGATGTCGAATCCGACCGCCATCGTAAGCTCCACATCCTGGATCCCATAGAATCCCTGCGCCAGCGCTTTTACATAGCCATAGCCAAACTCCTCCGGGACAAATGCACCGCCGGCCGTGGTGACGTAATGTAGTTTCTTCGTGCGGCACATCGGCTCCGGATAGCCATCCGGCGTGTACTCGAAGGTCACCCCCATGCAGTTGATCTGCTCGAAATATTGCTTGAGCGCAGCCGGGAAAGACAGATCCCAGTAAGGCGCCGCCACTACGATCTCATCCGCAGACGCGAACTGCCGGGCCAGATCGAAGATCGGATCGTCCCATTTCTGCTGCGCGATCAGTGCGTCGCGTCTTTTGAGAAAAGCCTCGTCTACTACGGGAAAAGCAATGTCCTCGAGTTTGACTTCCTGAATCTCGAATGGGCGCTTCGCACCTTCCGATGTCTCGGTCCCCGGTGCCGAAATTCCACGCTCCGCATCTTTCAGGACCTTCCGCAGCACGGCCTCAGCGAGCTGCCTTGTCCGCGACTCATTTCTCACACATGCATTGATAAACAAAATCACTAAACCACCCCCTCGATGCTTTTCCAAACCATGAAGTATAAACCTGCCACTTCAAGTATAGCACAGACGGTCGTTGACGATTTCATTGTCGACAGGTACTTCAAGATCGTCATCAACATCGTCAATGGATTATTAGACTCCAATTAGAGTTAAATATGCCGGCTTCAGAAATCTCTCCCGAAACCGGCATATAAAACTCAAAACTCAGATTTTAAGCAGGCTCACCTCAGTACGCCCACACCGACACATCTATGATCTTATTATCATCATTGACATCTATCGAATAGCGCTTTGCTTCGTAATTGTCGAGAATGAAGCTGTATGTATTCGCCATAAGACCATCGGCCGCCTTAGGCTCATAGTCCCCCAGCCAAGCAACCACTTCGTCAAGGGTCGTTTCACCCAGCATGATGACGTGCCCGTCGATCTCGACCGAGGTCGCAAGATTCTCGTTGAAGCCGAAATGGTAGATCTGGCACTCGGAGATCGCCATATTCTCCACATCCTGCGCGTCAAAATCGCACACCCGCTCATATCCGTGGTTGATAACGACGCCGACGTGTCTCGATGTAACAGCCGTATCAAGCTCATCGAGCGAATAGTGGTTATCTTCGTAGTCAGAGATCCGGATCTCGAATTCCTCCGGATCAAACTGCGCAATGAATTCACCGAGCGTCTCCTTAAAGTAGATGTCACCGTAGGAAGTCGTGACTTTGCTTACCGCGCAGTAACCACTTGCTCCCGGGACTGCTGCTGTTCCTTTTCCGCCATCGTCCTCGTCACTATCTACCGCAAAGATGTTATCCGGATCGTTCACGTCTACTGCACCTTTGCCGTTGTCGTCGGAATCTTTGTCTTCGCTAATCTTTCCACCTTTTCCGGACTTCTTATCGTCTTCTTTCTCCTTCTCTTCCACCTTTGTCTTTTCCTTCGAATCACTCTTATTCGAGACTATAGCGATCGTTCCTGCGATCGCGGAAATGCCGATTACTCCGGCGATGATCCAGATGATAAACTTCTTCATAACTATACCTGTTCCTTTCGTAACAGCCGCAGTCGCGGCCTTCATGGCTGCCCCCTGCGATGCAGTAGCGGCAGCTTCCATCGCGGCACCCTGCGCGGACGCAGAGGCAGCTTCTCCCATAGATGCGGACAGGTTCAGAAGTGAAGCAGAAAGCGGCTTGATCGTCACCTTCTCTGCTTCTTTGGCGAACAGCTTGCTTAAGAACGGTATCGCCATACCATAAAGCTTCGTGTCATTCTCTTCCTCATACTTCTCGACCTCCTTCTTGATTTTTTTCTTGGCGAAATTAATGCGCCATGAGACGGTCCCCATCGGGATCCCCATCGCTTCCGCGATCTCCTTCGTGCTCATCTCGTCGAAGTAAAAGAGGATCAGCGTCCTTCTCACTTCCTCGGACAAGGACTTCTCGATGATGTCCATGATGATCCTTCTCACCTCATCCGACTCGACAAGCGCGTCCGGCAGGAAATCCTCCGGCACGGTCTCGAGGTCCTCGAGAAACTCGTCGTCCACTGTGTCCGTCCTCGCCATTCTGATGCGATCCAGACACTTGTTCGCCGCGGTCTTTTTGAGCCAGGCTGTGACCTTACTCTTATCCTTGATGGTGTCATAGGACTTGATCAAAGTAACGAATGTATCCTGCACGACGTCTTCCGCGTCCTCCTCATTCTTAAGAAGGGCCATCGCCGTCCAGTACACTGCCTTATACGACTCGTAATAGATCCGCTCCAGTTCCTCGTTCGTCATTAATTTCGTCTCCTTTCTATCCGCATCTACTTACTAGACGTATGACGGATAGATTTTCTTGGGTGGTTCGAGAAATATTTTTCAAAAGTTTTTCCGATTCAGATTATACAACAGATAACAAGTCCAGACTCCCTACTCCGAATCATCCACCACGACGATCTCTTCGCCCTCGACCTTGATTGCTTCATTACGCACCTTATCGCCCCATGGCAGGGTCCTTCGGAGCCACAGAGAATACATCACGATCGCAAAAGCGAGGATACCGTAGTACACATAATACATAGCAAAAAGCACTTGCCCGTTTTCGCTCAGTTGGCCCGTTGAAGATCCCACAGGTACGCACACGAACGAAACTGCCGAGATCAGCACGAGCCAGAAGTGGTGCTTGAAATATGGGCGGAATGCCTTTGCTGTTGCAACGATCCAAGCGAGAATCGCAAAGATATATGCACTGCTGATCAGAGTCAATCGCCGGTTCATGTGCTGCTTCGGATGAAGCAGGAAATACACTGTACACACGACCTGCAGAACCACCGCCAGAAGAAACAGCCATCTGTCCACGTTATCGAGAGATGGATTATCGATCAGAACATCGTAGAGCATGAGAAGGCAGATCAAGCCGAGGACAGTCATCTGAACGATAAGAAACGGCAAGCCCATCTCGGTCACGTTCAGTCGAGGAACGATACCTACGATATACGCCGTGATCCATATTGCTTCGAGTACATATGGCACAGATTTTACGATCTTCATCGACGCAATCATCAGCACGCATAGCGCTACCTCCGCAGCGAGCATAACTCCCGCGGCCTTATCCACCCAGTCGTCTCCGAAGACATAGAAACGCAGCAACCGAAAGAGCTCGATCCCGCCAAATACCAGGAATCCCGCGATTGCCGCAAATAACAGGATCTTCTCTTCTATATTCTTCATAAAACTCACAACAGTGTTCTATTCCGGCTTCTCTTCCATCCCGAAGATCTCGAGGATCTTTTCTTCGGTGGCCTGGTTGTTCTTCATGAGGTAGTCCGCGAGTTTCTTGATCTTCACCTTACCTTCGTGTACGAGTTTCTGTGTCTCGCCCATCTCAGAAAGAAGTATCTCGTTAGCCTGGTTCAGGCGCTTGTCGCCGGACTCGGAGCCGATGAGATCGTCGAAATCGACGCTCGTCAGATTGCCATCGACCATACCATAGGTGCAGATGATCCTCATGGCGATGCTCGTTGCCTGGCGGATATCTCCTGATACACCTGTGTTAATGCCCTTATCGCCGAAGAATTCGATCTCGGCGGCACGGCCGGCCAGAGCGGTACGAATCTTCCAGATAAGTTGCTCCTTCGTGTAGGACGGTGTTTTTTCAGAGTTCTCGTGCTGCATATAGCCGCCGAAATCCCCGCGGGATACGATCGTGACGAAGCTCGGCTTCTCTCCGGAAAGAGCACAGATATAGGCATGTCCGGATTCGTGAATGGCAACAGATCGTGTGTACTCCTCGTTGTTTTCCTTCTTCTCACCATATGAGAACTCTTCAAATGCGTTGAGAAGGATATCGTCATCGAGCTTGACTCCGGCTTTATTGGCTTTGCGGACGGCAAGCGCGAATACCGCCTTGAGATTGGCCAGGCTCTCGCCCGGAGTTCTCTTCGCCAGATTGGTAACCGCTTCTTGGGAAACCACGTTATCCTTTACTTTCGACAGGAGAATCTCCAGATACTTCTTTCTTTCTTCTTCCACCGGAAGGTCGACAAGGATATGGTTGTCAAAACGACGCCAGAGCGCACGGTCCAGTTCGCGTCCGACAGATCCGGCCTGACCGTAGTTCGTCGCAGCGATGACGAATACAGGTTTGGCGGGATTAAAAGTGAAACCTTCCATCTCGGTTAGAAGAGCATTGAGCATCGACTCGGTGTGTGCGGTCGTACTATCTCCGGTACGCTGTTTGCCGATCGCATCGATCTCGTCAATGAAGATGATGCTCGGTGCGAACTTCTTCGCCACCGCAAAGATCTGGCGGATCTTACGTTCACTCTCACCCACGTATTTGTCCATGAATTCTGTAGCTGAAGTCGCAAAGAAAGTCACGTTGCTCTCGCCGGCCATTGCACGGGCCAGCATAGTCTTACCAGTTCCGGGCGGTCCGTAAAGAAGGATGCCCATCGCAGGTTTCTCACCACGAGCCATATGCTTCTTCGGGTTCTTCAGATAATCTACGAAGTAGGATAATTCATCGATGGCATTCTGCGCGCCGATCACATCCGAGAACTTCTCCTTCGGTCTTTGTTCGTCCGACAGGAGGAGATTCCCTTCATCGGCATCGGCAGCGATGCTGATCTTGAAGTCATAGAAGACGATGTTTCCGACGCCTCTGGTAATCTTCTGCGCGGTGTTATACGAGAGGACGCGGCCACGACTGGAGAGCTCGTTGGCCCGTGCCTGCAGATATACCATATCGGAGATCTTCGCCAGCCGGTCTGCCATCTCAAGGTCATCGGTCCAGTGGATAAACGCACGTGCACCACGCTCGATGAAGTTGATCATGTCGCCGTCCCAGATCTCTTCTTTATGAACCAGATAGATCGGAAGATTCGGCATCTTTTCTGTGAGCAGATCAAACGCGCGAACGGATTCACTCTTGATATCGTCGAGGCTCATGTAGCCTTTCTTATTATCTGATTTGGCATACTGGATATGAATAAGGACGAAGGAGATATCCTTAGTCGCGATCGTCTCGAGCGCGTGGTCGTAGTCGGAGAACTCGACTTTGCACTTCGGGCTCATGGGAACATCCTTGAAGTCAGCAGGATCTCCGATGTAGAGAATCGAGGCAACCTCCTTATTCTCGAAGAGATAATGGATTTCATCTCCTGCATCATCCAAATCAAGTGTAAAGTTAAACGACTTGATCTTCTTGAAAACATCCGGGGTCCGTACGGCAAATCGAGAAAACTCATGTATCTCATTCCTCAGGAGAAGCTCACTTTGCGCTGTTGCTTTTCGCGCATCAGAACGGGCGCTCTGGGACAGGATGATCATGGGCGCGACTCTCGGATCAAAGGTAACCTCGAAATTGTAGGTGTTCTTAAAGAGCGTCGCATCCTTCTTAAGTTTCTCATTAATGATATCGACCAGAATGTGCACGGATAGTCTGTTGAACATGATGACATTCCCGGAGAAAAGTCGGGAACAGATGGCCGGTGACAATACCTCTTCGTCGATGATCTCCTTCTGGATAACCGACGGGTGAAGCGTGGAGAGGTTCTCGCGGTCATTTTCTTCATAGAGCCGCCTTCCGGCATTACTCGTAAAGATGAGAATCGTATCTCTGAAGGATACGGGTTTTCCGGTACTCTTGTCCTCGATTTTTCCGTCGTCGAGGATCTGAAGGAACATGGTGATGATATCTGAGTTTGCCTTCTCGATCTCGTCAAAGAGAATGATCGAGCTCGGGTTCTTCCTGACGTATGAGGTCAGTGCGCCTTCGCCGGTTCCCTGATAGTTCTTCGGGATACCGATCAACGTATCGAGGGAATCGTGCTGGCAATACTGGCCCATATTGAAGCGGCGGAACGGTACGTCGAGGATCTCCACGGCCGTTTCTGCCAGATATGTCTTACCGACACCGGACGGGCCCACGAAGAAGAACGTGGACTTCGGTCCTTTTTTCTCCTCGTCTTCCCGGCGGAAGAGGCGGCTCTGGAAATACCCCTGCGCGAAGAGACGGATCGCCTCGTCCTGTCCGAACACCTTCACCTTTAAGCGTTCGTAGAGGCGGTTCGCTTCAAGCGTGAGCTGGTCGAGACTGATGATCTCTGAAAGATTGGAAGTCGTCTTCTCCTCTGAATTCGCTTCGGTTTTGGTATCCGACTTCTTATCGAAGGAATCTTTCTCTGCTTTCTTGTCCTCAGACTTGCCCTTCTCTGTCTCCTCAATGTCCTTCTTTTCTTCCTGCTTGTATTCTCTCTTCTTCGGTTCCGACTCTTTTTCCGGCTCAGGACGCTTGGGAACGGTCTCGAGATAATTCAGGACGTCGTCGAGGTCTTTTCCTTCCTTAACAGTCGCAAGGCCGGGAATCTCTCCTTCGAGAAGATCTTTGAGAATCTGTGCGGCCGGTTCTTTTACAGAAGGGCGGCTATTCTTGGCAAGTACTTCCTTAAGTTTTTTGCCGTCCGACGCGGGAATCTCCTTGCCACGAAGGAACGGCATGGCCGCCTTCAGAAGTTTGACATCGATTCCGCTGTCCTTAAAGATCTGGACGATCTTTTGGAGTTCTTCCTGATCACCTTCGTCAGAAAACATGGCATGTAAGACCATCTCGTCCATCGAAGCAAGCTTCGCATAACCACAAATAACTTCCAGCACAGATCTTTCCTGATCTTTGCCGAAAGCGTCTGCAGTCAGCTTCTCAACATACGTATAGATATTGTTATCTGGCATGAGAAACAAACCGTCCCTTCAGTATTCTTTTTTTCGAGTGGTATCCCTCTTTAAGGCTCCGATACAATCACGATATGCGCAGATCGCCTGCGCGATCCGCGCATATCGTGTCTTACAGATCTAAACTTTTAGAAGGATCAGGAGAAGATGCCCTTCATGATGTCAGCGTATGCTTTGTCAATGATACCGAGCATCTGCATAGAACACTGCATGACTTCCTGAGCGCAACTATCGATCTGGATCACCGCGTCGTCGGCTGCCGTTATCGTGAAGTCCTTCTCATCTACGGTGAACTTGATCCAGCGGAATCTGTCATTAAGCGTATTTACCAGTTTATACATAGCATCCAGCTTCTCTTCCGGGAATTTCGCGATCTCAAACGCACGGATGGCTACGCCCTCTTCATCATCGTCAAAGTGGATGATCAGACGCTGCGTTCCCGGACGATTATGCATCGCAAATCCGGTGAGGATCACTTCCTGGTTCTCGCCGGTAAGATCGTACTTAATCCCTTCCGAATCAAAGAAAGCCGCTGTTACTTTTGCTGCCATGTTTGCCATAACTAAACCCTCCCAAAAGAAAATGTTAATATGAATTGATTATACAACGTGTACATATCAGGCGCAAGAATTTACTAGATTGATTGTTAAATCTGACAATCAGAACAAAATTGGTTTACAAACAATCTGCAAAGCGATCGTAGACTATTGTTTCTTCATTTCGTAAACCTTCCGTGAACCTTCGTCAGGTTCCCTTGAGTGATATGTTCCTCTGTGTTAGTATTGCCTTATTAAAGATGTCCCTGAAGAGGATATCGATAATGGAAATATCGTTCGAGGTGCTTCAATGAAGATCTGTGCTTTTATCGGTGATATGTATCGGGATTATTCGTCGGAGATCATCCTGACGATCCAGAAGTATGCGACCGAGCGCGGACACCGTGTGGATGTTTTCGGGAACTGCTCCGTGCCGAGTGAGAACCCGCTTCATGCCGAGGGCTTAAAGAAGATCCTCTCGCTTCCGAACTATTCCGACTATGACGGTATCATTCTATGTTCGGATACGCTTCATCACGCAGGTCTCAACTACGAGCTTCTCGAGAATCTGACTTCAGCACAAGAGCTGCCGCCTGTCGTAAGTGTCCGTGCGGAGGAATCGGGCTTTTATGCCATCGTTCCCGACAACCGTCAAATCATGTACGAGATCGCGAAATATGTCATCGAGAAGGTCGGCTGTGACGACATCGGATTTGTCACCGGACGCGATGATCTCAAGGATTCCCATGAGCGTCTCGCGGGCTTCGGCGATGCCATGAAGGAAGCCGGCTATGAGGTCTGCGAATCGATGATTTTCCACGGGAACTACTGGACGAACCAGGGCCCCGAGACGGCTGACTTTTTCACGAGAAAAGACGGCACACTTCCGAAGGCCATCATCTGCTCGAATGACTATATGGCGATCGCCCTGATCGACGAGCTGATGCTCCGCGGATATTCGATTCCGAAGGACACGATCATCACGGGCGTCGACAATCTGGACGCGGCGGCGGTGCACGTGCCTTCGCTGACGACTTCCGATATCCCCGAGGAGACACTCGGGCGCGCGGCGATCGACTGCCTCGAGCAGATCTATAACGGCGAGGACGTGGACATCAACATCACGGTGCCCGGTCGCCTGATCCTTCGCGAGTCCACCGGCGATAAGATGGAGGACCGGGATTACGACGAGATGCACCGCCGGCTCGACGCCCTGCAGCGGAATTACTATGACAAGACACGTGCATTCGTGCTTCTCAGCTCCGATTATGAGGACGTGCTTTCCTACGATGCCTGCGTGCACTATACGCTCGATAATCTTCAGGGATATGGGCTTTTCAACCAGATCTATCTCTGTAAATACTGTGAGAATGACCGGCAGCTCGTCGGTTACTGCACAGATGACAAATGCACTCGTTCGGATATTTCGTTCCCGAATTCGCAGATCCTGCCGGCGGAGTTCGATATCCCGCTTCCGGGTCTTCGCATCTTCCTGCCGGTCTTCTATAAGAGTGAGGTGTACGGCTACACCTGTTTCGCGTTGAAGGACGATGTGAAGTACATCCTCGATGAGAAGCTCGAGTTTACGATGGTGCTTCTCGGACAGACGCTGAACCGTCTGCGCCTCTACGATAAGCTTTTCGAGGTCAATAACATCATGGACCTCTACATCAAGGACGCGCTGACCGGACTTTATAACCGCCGTGGTTTCGAGCGGAAGATCACCGAGTTTTTCGAGAACGGGAAAACAAAGGAGCACAAGATCGCGGTCGCCAGCATCGATATGGACTGCTTAAAGGAGATCAACGATACGCTCGGGCATGCGGCCGGCGATGAGGCGCTGAAGGGCATCGCGCACTGTCTGGAGTCGGTCCTGCAGGAGGGCGAGATCGCGGCACGTATGGGCGGCGATGAATTTGAAGCGGTACTGATACTCAATAACCCCGCGCGCATCGGCCAGTTCATCCGTTCTTTCCGTAACGCAATCAAGAAGGCCAATGCCGAAAATCGCATGGACTACACCCTCGGCGCGAGTGTCGGCACCTGTGAGGTCACGGAGTTCGAGTCCCTCATGGAGTGCATGAATAAGGCAGATAAGATCATGTACATCGAGAAGAAGACGAAGAAGCACAGGACGTGACGCAATCAGTTTTCTACGTGATTTGTATCTGACCCGGGAAGGAATCTTCCCGGTTTTTGCATATAGTACGAATTGACACGCGGCTTTCCGAGCATACGAAGTGGTTTTCCAAACATGTGAAAAGCACATAAAGAAAACCCCCGAGGCTTCTCGCGTCGGAGGCATATTCTTTAGTTATTAAACTTTACAAACTCAAAAAACTTAAAGAGAAACTCTTTCTTGATCTTCACTCAAGCAACGGGAGGATTCAGTCATCCGCATTGCCTGAGTTGTGTGTTCATCCTGCATCGGTCTGTCCTCCTTTGTTCTTTCTATGGCTTTATTCTAAAGAAGAAAAGTGGAAGCACTATGGCGCATTTGTTAACAAAGTAAGAATGATTCATCTCTAATTTGAGAAGCACATTCAGACGATCATGGCACTCATTCCTTCGACTGCTCCGGCAAGACGGGCGTCTCAGTGTCTGACGGTGCTTTCTCGACCTGAGTGGCGTCTTCTCCGAGCTGGGCGGCGTAGTAGGCCTCGAGTGCGGGACGGGCGGCTTCGTAGTATTTCTGAAGACCCGGGTCGAACTGGGTGCCCATACCCTCGAGGATGATAGCATTGGCCTTCTCGGGCGGCATCTTGTTCTTGTAGACACGCTTACTGACGAGCGCATCGTAGACGTCGGCGATGGCCATGATACGCGCTTCGAGCGGGATAGCCTCGCCTGAGAGTCCTTCCGGATAGCCCTTGCCGTCCCATCTTTCGTGGTGGTAGTGCGCGACGTTGACCGTCACCTTCAGAAAGTCTTTGTCATCCATATCTTTAAGGATTTTCCACAGGACCTTCGCGCCCTCGGCGGAGTGACCCTTCATGATCGCGTACTGTTCCTCGGAATAGCGTCCCTGGAACAGAAGAATGTCATCCGGGATAGCGATTTTGCCGATGTCGTGCATCGGTGCGGCCTTCGAAACATGGTTACAGAACTTCTCGGAGACACGGATGTTCGGATCCTTCTTCATCTCCTGGACCAGAAGGCGGACACCTTCGCTCGTTCTTCGGATATGACCGCCGGTAAAAGGATCGCGGCTTTCGACGAGCATCGCCATGCTGATGAGGAGATGGTCGTTCATCTGACGGATGCGCTCGGTCTTCTGGTCGACGCTGTCGCGCAGTACGGTGGCAAACTTCTCCTGAAATTCCATGTACTGGACGTCCGCGGTGTCGTCCGTGATGAAGAGCTGATATCCTCTCTTCTTACGACCGTCGTACAGGTAGTTCACCTCGACACGATAGGTCTTACTTCCATCCGTGTTTTTGATATGGAAGTGGAGGTCTTCCCCGTCATCACCATGAATCTCGTCGACGATATCGGTCGGGAGCCGGCCGTTTTCTTCCTTGTACTTGAAGGTTTGGATCCAGCGGACAACGTTGTCCTGAAGCTCGGGGATCTGTGTGATGACGCGCTCGACGTGGAGGTCCTTTAGCATAGGCAGAGCCTCGCGCGCGGTTTCGTTGCCGCCGAGGTAACGCATCTTGAAGTCAAATGAAGCAAAGCCTGTCTCGCCCTTAAGAAGGAGTGAATCGAGGCCGGAGTCGTCGATGTTATAAAGGCCCAGGCGGAATACGATCAGGAGATAGAATATCTCGGCGATGATGTATGTCGCAGGCAGGAGCTCGACCTCGGTGATGCGGCGCCCGATGAAAAAGGCAAGCATCGAGATGAGGACCGGCAGGAACAGAAGATAGATGATCTTATGAGAAACATCGTTCTTCTTGATGTGGCTGTAGATCAGTGCGCTGAGGCAACAGAAGAAAAGCACGAAGATCCAGGCGTAGAGGACGGTGTGCATGATGCCGTATTCTTTGTTTCCGAGGATCGAGATGCCGTGGCTTTTGACGAAGTCCACTTTCTTATAGAAGATCTCGTAGCGGCCGATAGTCAGGACCGGCAGATAGAAAAGGAGCGTGATCGATACGAAGACCGCGCGGATGAATCTCGGCACACGCAGATGGCACAGGTCGAGAATCGTGAGCATAATGAAAAGTATCGTGAAGCATCCCGCGATGTAGATGAATTTGTTGGCGAGGATCGCCTCTTCAAGGTTTTCGGATTTCGCCTGTGCCACATAGGCCAGAAGACTTATAGGACAGAGCACGAAGATCATCGTGATGTTGACATCGAAATGCTTGTGCCACATGTAGGCATAGACAATCGCCAGAAATATCGAAAGCCCCAGTAATATCTCATAGTAGATCAGCATAAACTATCACCCCCTCAACGTCAATTATATCACGTGGAGGGGTGCAGATGGCACAGATTATGAATCCCGGATTTCCGGATATGAACTTAGTCGATGAAGTCAAATTCGAGGTCGTAGATCCGGACGGGATCGCCTTCTTTACAGCCTGCCTTCTCGAGGGCATCGATGACGCCGTTCTTACGGAGTGTGCGCTGGAAGTATGCGAGAGATTCCGGATCGTCGAAGTTCGTGGACTCGAGTACGACACGGATCCAGTCGCCGAGGACACAGTAGACACCGTCCTCGATCTCGACGGTGAACTTCTCTTCCGGCTTGAATTCGTAGAGGGTCTCCTCTTTCGCCGCTTCGACGAGGATCGTCGGCGGAAGTTTCTGAATCTCGGCAGCGACATAGTTCACGAGGTCCTGCGTGCCTTCGGCAATCGCCGCGCTCATGAGGAATACCTTGTAACCGCGATTCTCCATCTCGGTCTTAAAGGCCTCGACGACCTCATCGTCTGCCTGGTCGATCTTGTTTCCGACGACCACCTGCGGACGTGTCTCGAGGAGAGGATTGAACTGGCGAAGCTCATCGTTGATCTGATCGAAGTCGGAGATCGGCTCTCTTCCGTCCTGCGCGGATACATCGACTACATGGATCAGAAGGCGCGTTCTCTCGATGTGTCTTAAGAAATCGTGGCCGAGACCGTTACCGTCCGCCGCGCCCTCGATGAGGCCCGGGATGTCAGCAACGACGAAGCTTGTGTCTCCGACACTGACGACGCCTAGCATCGGCTCGAGTGTCGTGAACGGGTAGTCCGCGATCTTCGGCTTCGCAGAAGTAATGACAGAAAGAAGCGTGGATTTACCGGCGTTCGGGAAGCCCACCAGACCGACGTCCGCGATAAGCTTGAGCTCGACGTAGACATCTCTTTCTTCGCCGGGGATACCGGCACGGGCAAACTTCGGTGCCTGGCGGATCGCGTTACTGAAGTGGATATTTCCCTGGCCGCCACGGCCGCCCTTACAGATGATTTCTTCCTGGCCGACCTCGGTAAAGTCGGCGATGATCTTACCGGTCTCGAGATCTTTCATGATAGTGCCGACCGGAACGCCGATGCGGAGGTCTTCTCCGCCCTTACCGTACATCTTCCGGTTCATGCCGTTGCTGCCATTCTCGGCGACGAACTTATGCTTGAAGCGGAAGTTACTAAGCGTGGTCAGCTCCGCGGAGGCATAGAAAATGATGTCGCCGCCCTTACCGCCGTCGCCGCCGTCCGGTCCGCCGTTGGTGATATATTTTTCCGTGTGGAAAGATACCATTCCGTTTCCGCCGTCGCCGGCCTTCAGGTGGATCTTCGCATGGTCGATAAACATCTCGTTTCCGCCTCCTTACATCGTGTTACAGTGTTTCTCGCGTGGAAAATGCACGGCCTCACAGCGGAGGTAAGTACTTTTCTCGCATACGAGAAGAAAAAGGAAAGGGGCATCTCCAAGTGAACGTGTCACTTATGGGACGACCCCTTCTTCCATTCAATTCAATAACAAGGGAAAGTCCCCGTCGTATCCTTGTCGAGAATTACTCGGCTACCGGATATACGCTGACCTTCTTCTTGTCGCGGCCCATACGCTCATACTTAACATGGCCGTCAACACGCGCATAGAGCGTATCGTCGGAACCGATGCCAACATTGGTACCCGGGTGAATCTTCGTACCGCGCTGTCTTACGAGGATGTTGCCTGCTACGACGAGCTGGCCGTCACCTTTCTTAGCGCCGAGACGTTTCGCCTCAGAGTCACGACCGTTCTTGGTCGAACCCATACCTTTCTTATGAGCGAAGAGTTGCAAATTCATCTTTAACATGGTCAAGCCCTCCATTTTCTCATTTTACTTTCGTTGTGACCCGTAAATACTTCGAGCCGTAGTTCTCGCGGACACTTTCCTCGACATCCGAGATTCCCCGGATAATGGTCTTTAAGATCACCTGCGCGGTTTCCCGCTCCTTCGTGGTGGCCTCATCGGGTGTCCAGACCTCACAGAAATTACTTTCGTTTCCTGTGACCATATAGAAATCTTTCCAGCCGAGCTGCTCTTCCAGTGCATTTACCGCCGTGGTAAAGAGTGTCGAGATCGAAGCACAGATGATATCTTTTCCTTCTTCCTCGTATCCCGCGTGTCCCTCTGTCGAGAAACCCAGGATGTCGCCCTGCTTACTTTTCCATATGACGATCGTGATCATTTACAAGCACAACCTTCTTCGACTAATCGTCTGCGTCTCAGCCGTTGATCGCGGTGATGCGGACGCGTGTGTAAGGCTGTCTGTGGCCGTTCTTTCTTCTGTAGCCTTTCTTAGCCTTCATCTTGAATACGACGATCTTCTTGTTCTTACCCTGCTTTACGATCTCGCCCTCAACTGTAGCCTTAAGATCAGCGCCAGCCTTGATGCCGTTATCGTCAGCAACTGCGAGAACCTGATCAAATGTGATCTTGTCTTCTACTTCGCCGTCGAGCTTCTCTACGAAGATCTCGTCACCGCAAGCAACTTTGTACTGCTTGCCGCCTGTCAGAATTACTGCATACTGCATAGAAACGTTTCCCTCCTGTTCATCCAGTCTCGCTGCTTCATCCAAGGCACTGTTTCCTTTTTCGGTTTCTTCCGGTTTCCGTGTCTCGGGATTTCTCTCGAAAAGCACTTCTCCCAGTAGTTTTCACCTCAAAAAGGGCACAGATTTAGTAGCCCGGCACATGCGGTCACCGCAATAGAATAGCACGCGTAAAGGGGTTCGTCAAGTAAAAATATAATATATATACGAGTCTTTCCGATCCGAAGTATCGAAGATTACTTAATGTTCTTAACTGACGCACCGAAGTCGATAACCGCTTTCAGGCGGATGTTTCTCGGCTCACCCTCGTACTCGCCCTTCATCCGCTCGAGGAGCATGCGTACGGCAGTCTGCCCGATCTTGCGCATGGGCTGGATGCCGATGGTCAGCGTCGGATTGTAGACATGTGCGATGGTCTGGTTCTCGAAGCCTACGAAAGACACGTCTTCCGGCACGCGCAGGTTCTTCTCGTTTAAGTACATCACCGCACCACAGGTCAGGTCATTACCACTTGCGAAAACAGCTGTCGGCCGTTTCTTCATCTGCATGAAGCTTGCCATCGCGAGATACCCGCTCTCCTCAGAGACATTCTGCAGATGCAGAAGCTCCGGATCGATCTTCACGCCTTCCTCTTCGAGCGCACGGGAATAGCCGGTGACGCGGTCATCCGTCGTGTTGAAGCCCTTCGCTCCGCCGATAAAACCGATGCGGGTGTGGCCGTTCTCGAGGAGATGTTTCGTGATGCGGTAAGCGATGTCGACGTTATCGATCGTGACAGAATCGCAGGAGATCGAAGGAAGTTCCATGTCTACGAAAACGATCGGCACGTCGGCCTTTGCCGCACGGTCTATATCCTCCTGGCGGACATTGATCGGCTGCATGATGATGCCGTCGATCTGCTTATTAATCAGGAAATTGATCTTATCGGATGCGCCTGTCGGGTCAGTCTGGGAGTAGTCGCAGATGATCGTGCTGTACCCGGATGCGTAGAGCTCCTGGTCGATGCACGAGAGGATCGATACACCGTAGTAGTCAGCAAGGCTCGGGATCAGGACACCGACGGACATGGTCTTTCTGGTCTTCATGCCGCGTGCGACAGTATTGACCTGATAGTTCAAGGTCGCGATCGCATTCTCGATCTGCTGGCGGTTCTCCTCGAGGACATTACCGCCGTTTATAAACTTCGAAACGGTGGATATCGAAACTCCGGCCATCTTGGCCACGTCTTTGATCGTCGATGACATAGGCTCCCCTCCCTTAGAACATCATCCAATACAGTGCGGCGAACAGGATCACGGAGAGGACTTCTCCGAGGGCACCCTTCCGCACGACCCGGCGCAGATACGATGCACCGAGAAGCGATGCGGCAAGCAGAAATACCTGCACAGCATATAGTTCTCTTCCTATTATAATCGAGAAAGTGAAAACAATCACTAGTGGAACGAAACGTATCGCGGAAAATTTTGCGGAATCGAGTACGCTCTGGTTGCTGCCCTGGATCTTGCCGAAAAAATTGTCCGTGAGCCGGAGCATCGCCATCGCGATCCCGACGAGTACAGACAGTACGATCGCGACGAGAAGGAGAATGTCCAGCTTAAGGAATCCGGCACCTTTCCAAAGGAGTGTCAGTAGGAAGATATCTGCGCCAAGAAAGATCGTGAACAGGAGATGGAGAAGCCACATCGATCGGGATGATCGGACTTTCCTGCCCTTGAGTTTCCGGATATACGGCATCAGGAAGAAAGCGGAAGACAGAAACGACACACACACCCATACCAGCAGGACGACGCGGTACGCCGTATTTTTACTTGCGACGAAGACCAGAGCCGGAAGTGAGATCACGCCTCCGAGCAGGAGCTGCAGTGCGAGAAGATGGTTGAGCGAGCTTCTGTATTTCTCGGCGATCGAGCGGCCGCGGAGTCTGCCTCTCCGGTCACGTTCGCGTCCCTTCTCACCGGGTTCTTTCTGCGTCTCTTCAGGCTTGAACCTGCGATTGGCCGGAAGGGTCGATGCATAGAGAAAGAAAGCGATGAGCGTGAAGATCGTACACACGGTCTTGGCGACCCACGTCCACAGCGGTACGCGTGAGATACCCTTATTTCCGAGAGTATGGTTCTTAAGGTAGTTGGCCAGATAAGTCTGCATCACGGGACTGTTCATGGTGGCGACCGACGCGATTTCCGAATTCGGATACGTGCCCATCCGTGCATAGTAGCGCATCGCATCGGAGGACAGATAGAGCTCCGGTGCCGACTCGTCGGCCTTTACTCCGCGGGCAAGCCTCGTATCTTCTCCGGAGAGACGTTCGTACAGTATGTCCGAAGATGTGCCCTTCTCCGAGAGGATCGCGACACGGCACGCAGGTGTCCGGGCACTGGTCTCACCGAGATCCGCGCCAGAAGGAAGCTCCGGAGAAAGAAGGATCAGATCCGTGATCCCGCCGTTTCCTTCTGCCCCTCCACGGTTGTCCGAAGAGACCGAACTGTTTTCCATAGCGATGGAGAGTCCGCTCAGGGCATAGTCACCTTCACAGACTAAAATGACGGAATCGATGCGCCGCCTCGACAGGACACGCGCGACCTCTTGCGCCATCTCTTCTTTCGTCAGGCCGTCCTCAACGAAGTAATACGATGCAATATCCAGATGCGAGAAAAGCTGGCTGATATCGGTCTGTGGGAACAGCAGTCCCTCGTGTACGAAGCACACGGCGGCACGCCCCGACTTCGCATCGTTCCTTCTCGGCAGGAGAAGGTCGAGCGATACGAACAGCAGGATCAGCGACAGTACGATGACGCAGATAGTACGAAGACGGCGGATCTTCTTCATGGATCACCCGAGCTTGACCAGGCGGTCGCCGAGCGAGCGGATGTCCTCCGGCCCGAGGATGAGGATCATGTCGCCCTCGGAAACACATCCGGCAAGGCGCTCCACGATCGCGTCCTTCGACTCGAAGAATTCAGCGTGGCCGCCACGCTTATTGATCTCGTCGGCGATGTCGCGCGAGGAGATGTCGCCTGGATTGACCTCGCGGTCAGAGAAGATCTCGTCGAAGAATACATCTTCGCAAGGAAGAAGGGATGTCACATAATCCTCGAAGAGCACTTTGGTTCTTGAGTATGTGAGCGGCTGGAACACGACCCATGTCTTCCCGTGCGGGACATGGGAAGCGGCATCGAGTGTCGCTCTTGCGGCGCTCGGATGGTGGGCGTAGTCGGTCACTACCATCGCGCCCTTGAACTTGCCCTTGATATCGAAGCGTCCTTCAGCACCGGTAAACTCCGCGAGTGCCTGCTGAGCCGCCTCTGCCGTGCCGCCCGCAAGCGATGCACACGCGATCGCCGTCAGGGCATTGTAGACATTGTGTGTGCCGGGGATCGCCAGCTGGATATGCGTATACGGGCGGCCCTTGTAAAGGACATCGAAGCCCGCCTTACCATCGGTATATTCCACATTTGCCGCGCAGAAATCCGGATCTCTCTTCCAGAAATCGATTCCCTCACCGGCAAGACCCGTGGTCATGATGCGCGGTTCCTCCATGCCCGCTTCTTTTCTGCAGGCCGGGATGCGGCGGACACACTCCTGAACATTCTTATCACCGGCCGGGATGACGAGCGTGCCGTCCGGAGAGAGCTTCTCGGTAAACTGGGCAAAGACATCGATCACCTCGTCGATACTGGCGTAGCAGTCGACGTGATCGTAGTCGATATTCGTGATCGCTGCGATAGTCGAGTAGAACTCGAGGAAAGAACGGTGGTACTCACAGGCCTCGGAGACCAGAAGCTGGTCCTTGGATCCGAGATAGACCGTACCGCCGAAGGCCGGAAGCTCCGCTCCGAGATGCACGGTCGGGTTGGCACCGCTCTTAAGAAGGATCAGCGAAACCATCGAGGTGGTAGTGGTTTTGCCGTGGGTGCCGGAAATATTGATGACGTTATTGAAATTTCTCGTGATGAGGCCGAGGAAGACCGAACGCTCCATGACAGTAAGGCCCTGTGCGCGGGCGTAGTCGAGCTCGGGGTTACCGGGCAGGATCGCAGCGGTGTGTACGACGATATCCGGAGCAAACTCCTTGATGTTCTCTTCACTGTGTACTCCGTAGAACTTGACGCCGAGCTCGGAGAGCTCCGCTGTTCTCTCCGACGGATGCATATCCGATCCGCCGACGATCAGTCCATAATTCATCGCGATCCTCGCCAGACCGCTCATGCTGATACCACCGATTCCTACGAAAAAGACACGCTTGCCGGAGGGCAAGTCCTTCATTCCTTCTGCCATACGTTTATTACTACTCCTCTGATTTTGTCGTCCTTTATAAATGTTTTTTGTGCTTTGATGCGCATTTTCACTCATGCTATACCATTATACTCTTTTTTTCCATTATTAGCAGATGCGAACCGCACGAAAATATGGTATGCTAGTGTCCGTGGGGCTGTGAAAAATAGGAAGAGAGGCACCGTGGCAAGGAGGCATCTATGGAGATCACCGATATTACCATTCGCAAGTTAACTCTGGAAAGTAAGATGAAGGCCGTCGTTTCCATCACATTTGACGATCAGTTTGTCGTTCACGATGTGAAGGTCATCGAGGGCAACCACGGGCTTTTTATCGCCATGCCCAGCAGAAGGACACCCGAGGGCGAATACAAGGACATCGTGCACCCGATCAATTCCACTTTCCGGGATATCCTTTCCGAGCAGGTGCTCGCGAAGTATAAGGATGCGATCCGTTCTTTATCTCGAGGAATCGACAATCTCGACGAGTATGAACCATATGCAGGAGACGAAATATGAAGAGAGTCATCGCATGTATCTTGAGTCTATCCATGGTGTTCGCGTTAGCGGGCTGCACAAAGGAAGAGACAACGAAGAAAAAGACGAAAAAGACGACCACAGAGGAAGAAGAAACTCCCGATACAGAACATCCGGACACTTCGGACACCGAGGTGACGGACACCTCCGAGACGACCGAAGCGTCCTCGACATCGGAAAGTGACACAAGCGAAACAAGTGAGACAGGCACAGTGGTGCCTGGGTCTTTTGTCATCAACCATACGCTTGAAAACCTCGGGTTCTATAACATTCCGACCGATCTTGCTTTCGCAAGACCCTATACGGACGGCGAGAACACCACCATGATGGCGGTCGCCGAGTACTGCGATGACTACTATTTCGACACTCCCGGATACGATGCGCTTTCCACATCGCTCGACGATTTCTACGGATATCTTCTCGAATCCAATGATTCGATCTATGAGACCGCCCGTTCGAAGTTCATCCAGGATATCGCCGACGGCCAGTACCACATGAGCATCTGCCACATCTGCCGGACCACGGTTTTCCGTGCGGACAGCACTGTCTGCTCGCTTCTCGTCACGATGCTGAGTTCCGAGAATGACGGCACCGCACCGTTCTACATCAACTTTAACTCCATGAATGGCGAACAGATCAAGTTCGATGACGTCGTCACGGACCGCGCCGCTTTCTGCGATTTCGTCGACAGCTACCTCGTCGCCTCCCCCGAACTTCTGCAAGGAGATAAAGATAGTATCAGTTCCACACTCGACATCATCCGCAATGGTTTCGAGGTCTACTTCTCGTTCGGCTACGACGGAATTTTCGTCTATATCGAATCCGATAAGTACTTCAAGGTCCCGGTTTACATGCTCGCTGATTGCGTGAATATGGAATACTTCGGCAATACGCCCGAATCCTACACGCTCGTCGCGGACGACACCCGCGTGATCGACTGGGATGTCGACGGAGACAGCACGCTCGATAAGATCAAGCTCGACATCACCTATGACGAGTATGATGCCGTCAATACCATGACACTCTGGTACAACAACGAGAGCGCCTCTGTTCCGAGCCAGCTGATCTCTGACATTCCGCTCTATTATGATACTTTCTACTTTATGCATGTGAACGGTGCCGATTACGTATACATCGCCTATTACGAAGAAAGTGCCGGTGCTGCCGGTTACTGCTTCGAGATCGACGGTTCGAGTATCTCCTTCGTCTGCAGTTTTGACGGCACTTTCCACGGCTTCCCGTATAACCCGGAATCGTTCGACTTCGGTTTCTCCTCGGAGATCATGGGAACCGGCACGATCATCGGCAACTACACCATCGATCAGGATGGTCATCCGGTACCGGACAACACGTTCTTCAGCAAGCTTTTCTACGGTGCTTCCCGCTCGGCAGTCACGAAGGTGGATATCGAGGGTGCACTGAAGCTCGACTATGATCTGAACGTGACCGATACGATCACCCTGTCAGCCGGAACGACGCTGTATACCTATGCGATCGATTTTGACACCATGTACATCATCTACTCCACAGTAGAAGAAGATCCGGATGAGGAATACTTTGTTGCCGTCCCGTTCGAGCTACCTGTCGACAGTTACGAGGTACTGATCAACGGCATGCCGCAGCAGGAGCTCTTCGCAGGACTGCAGTTCGCGGGATGAAGCCCTTCTTTCGAAGTCAGTTCTAACTGCGTTTACCAAAAACTTCCCAAATCTTCCTTATTTTGCGAAGAATTTGGGAAGTTTCTTTTTGGGTTAAGGATCAAGAAAATTGTCTCAAAGAAGCTTCATCAGCTTGCACTGAGGGATCCCCTCCGCCCAGAACTCTGACCGCGGGCGTTTCTTTAGCCCGCAGATGAGCGCGGAGTTCATGGCGCCGTGTCCGACGATGAGAACGTCCTTTCCCGCCGCGAGTTCCGGCATCACTTTCTCTTCTACAAAAGCACTGGTCCGGGAGAACAGTTCGTCGAGGCTCTCACCTCCTTCGACCGGCTCCGTGTATTCCTCCGGATGCCAGAAGAGGACATTGATCGGAAGTTCCGGTGTCGAGAAAGAATTCTCGACCCCCTCATAGATCCCGAAGCTCATCTCCAGGAGGCGGTCATCCGTGATGATCGGGACATCGCGCCCCTGAAGAAGGATCTCCGCCGTCTCTTTTGCGCGCTGAAGCGGTGAGCAGAAGCACACGTCGAGGTGCACGTCCTTATATTCCTCCGCGGCGGCGCGAGCCATCTCCCGGCCATCGTTATTGAGGGGGATATCGGTCCGTCCCTGCAATTTATGCCGGTCATTCCAGTCGGTCTTTCCGTGTCTCATGATGTACAGCATCTGCTTCTCACCTTTCGCAAAAGAATCTCTGCGCGCGGCCGCACCTGCGTGGCGCGGCGCTCTACTCCATCTCCCAGTGTTTCAATATCTCCGGCATCAGCGCGCGGATGATTCGATCGAGCTGTTTGGCCGTCTCCATGTACTCGAGATAATCCCCTCCGTACGGATCCGGGACTTCACCATCGACATTCGGAATATCGTAATCCGAGAGAAGCTCGCGGAACGAGAAGATGCGATCACTCAGGTCCGGGAAACGTTCACGCAGGAAATGCGAGTGGTCATCGGTCATGCATAGGACAAGATCCTGCGAGACGAGCCGCTCTTTGATCGCGATGTGCGACGTCCCGCCTGAGATGTCCTCATCGTACTCGTACTTTGCGATTCTCACCGAGTATGGTGTATATGGCTGGTCTCCCGAGGCAAAAGCACCGGCCGAGCAGGCGTCTACTTTTGCCTCGATCTCGGGATGTCCGATCATGTGGTGCGGTCCGGTCGAACGGAAGATCGAGCGGAAGATCGCCTCGGCCAGAGGACTTCTGCAGGTATTTCCGGAGCATACGAACATGATCTTCTTGCCGCTTCTCTTTCTCACCTGCGCGATGTTCGCAGTTGCAGCCTTATTGAGGCGGTTCATATATGCAAGCCCCAGGCCCTCTTCCGGAAATGCAGGCGCGGCGATGAGCTTCGCGCCCTTTTCATCCAGTGTACGTAAGCCGTCGAAAAGATGCTGCGAAGCCGCTTCTACGTTCTCTGTTCCTCCGTAGATGTAGTAGAGGATCTGTTCCTCTTTATCGGCAAAGAGTATACGAAGATGCTGCGCGATCTCTTCTCCCACGAAAAGTCCTACCGGGGTCCTCCCGTCGAGGATCGCGTGCATGACGGTCTGTTTGTAGTATTCGAGATAGTTCGAAAAGTCTTCATGCATCCCGTCTCCGAGTATCTTCACCTCGCAGGACGGCGCATAGTGCCGGTACTTCATGCCCGGCGCGCGTGGTGCTTCGTCCGGGGAGACTTCGTGAAGTTTCAGTTCCTCGGGCTTACTGATGCCGGCCGCATCAAGCGCCGCTTCCATCTGCTCCATCGTGACAGCACCGGGCCGTAAGATCTGCGGCCAGTTGCCCGTCGCATCGACCACCGTCGACTCGAGTCCCACCTGACACTCCCCACCATCGACGATATACGGGATCCGTCCATCCATATCTTTCATGACATGCCCGGCCTTCGTCGGCGACGGGCTCCCCGAGAGATTCGCGGACGGCGCCGCTACCGGCACGCCGCTCATCGCGATGAGTCTTTGCGCGACCGGGTGCACCGGGAAACGTACTCCTACCGTGTCCAGCCCTGCGCTGACGCAGTAAGGAACAAGTGTAGACTTTTTCATGATGACTGTGATCGGTCCCGGCATAAATGCATCGATCAGGACCTGCGCGATCGGTGTGATCTCTTTGACAAGGCTCGGTATCGTTTCCTTACTTGCCACGTGGACGATCAGAGGATTGTCCGACGGACGGCCTTTCGCTTTATAGATCTTCTCCACCGCTTCGGGGTTTCTCGCATCCGCCCCGAGCCCGTACACCGTCTCGGTCGGCATGCCTACGACCTCGCCATCTGCGAGCGCACGCGCCGCCGCAGCGAAGCCTTCTTCATCCTCCGGTGAGACCAGTTTCGTTTCCCACTCCATTACTCGTCATCTCCTTCGTCCCCGGATCCGGACCCGAGCTTATTGGCCCGGTCCGCCAGAGTCAGCTGTCTTACTATTTCCTCGAGGTCACCGCCGAGGATCTCCTCAAGGCGGTAAAGCGTCAGCCCGATGCGGTGATCGGTCACGCGACCCTGATGATAATTATAGGTACGTATCTTCTCGGAGCGATCACCGGTCCCCACCTGTGATCTTCTCTCCGCTGCGATCGCGCCGCTCTGCTTACTCTCCTCCATCTCGAGAAGCCGGCTCTGCAGCACCGCCATCGCTTTTGCCCGGTTCTTATGCTGCGAACGCTCATCCTGGCACGTCACCACGAGACCAGTCGGAATGTGCGTGATGCGGATCGCCGAGTCCGTCCTGTTGATGTGCTGGCCGCCCGCACCCGACGCGCGGAAAGTATCGATCTTGAGGTCATTGGGATTGATGTTGACCTCGACTTCATCAACCTCCGGCAGCACCGCCACCGTCACGGTGGACGTGTGCACGCGCCCGCCTGATTCTGTCACCGGCACACGCTGCACACGGTGCACGCCGCTCTCATACTTGAAGCAGCTGTATGCGCCCTTACCCTCAATCGAATAGACCAGTTTCTGGTATCCGCCGAGCTCCGTGTCGTTACTTTCGATATACTCGATTTTCCAGCCTTTGCTCAGTGCATATGCCGTATACATCTTGTACAGGTCCGCCACGAAAAGTGCGGCTTCTTCACCGCCTGCGCCGGCCCGGATCTCCATGATGACCGAGCGGTCGTCCTTCGGGTCTTTTACCGCGAGAAGATCTTCGAGATCCGCCTCGATCGACATAAGTTCCTGCTCGAGCGATTCGACTTCCTCCGCAGCCATCTGCCGCATCTCTTCGTCGTCTGCAGAAGTGTGCAGTTCCCTGGCATCGGCAAGCTCGCGCACGACACGATCTTTATCGTGGATGCGAGTCACCACCGGCTCGAGGTCGGATAGCTCCTTGGTGAGTTTTAAGTATCTTGCGCCGTCGCTGACGATCGCAGGATCAGCCATCGAGGCGATGATCTCGTCGTAGCGGTGCAGTATCTGTTCGATTCTTTCTCTTTCGTTATTCACTTGATGTTCTTCTCCATCTATCTTAACCAGTATTCCCTAAGGATAACGCCGCATCTTCAGTCGATGCACAAGATCTCCGGCCACAGTGCTTTTCACGCCGTGGCCTTAATCTAAACGTACGCTTCTTCCTTGAACTTCATGATCATGGCATAGACCGGGATCTGCTCCGCCGCGAGAGTCTCGCGCACGACCTCCGGAATGACCGTCGCATCGTCGGCAAAACCGATCTCCTTGCTCGCGCCGTTGTTCCATAGTATCACGCTTCGTGTCCCCTGGGGATACACATCGAAGAAAAATCCGACCTCCTGCATGGCCGGCAGCTGCGCCGCGCCGATATATACGATGATGTAGCCGTCGTTTTTCATCAGCTTGAAAAGCTCCTGCCACTGCTCCTTCGAGATCGGAACATCGTCATGCGGGTCGTGGACGATGATCATGTGGCTGTCGTGCTCGGGGTTGTCCTCCGGGCCGAGAAGCGAATCCTGCTCGAAGTTATAGATGTGGCGCACGCGGAAACTGTCGGGGGCCTTGAGGTCTTCACCGTAGTACATCACGTCGACCTTTGCATCGTTGACGTATGCGATCGCGTCGGTCACCTTCTGCGCCTGCTCGCGCCAGATGCGGTTCCTGCGCCCCAGGTCCTGGAGCCCGACGCCGATGATCCAGCAGAAAAAGACGATCAGGATCACGGTAAAAACCATGGTAACGATCAGCCGCTTGGCGTTCATGTTCCGACAATTCCCCTTTCTTTCCGAAATGCAGAACCATTATACACCATATGTACATTTCCGTTGTGCGGGTCCACTCGCTCCGACGGAAACAATTCTTTTCGCGTCCCTCATCCATTTACGGACGTTGGGGCACAATTGTGTTTTCGGTCCGTAAATCCGACTTTACCTAGTCCTCCCGCACGCACTCCATCTCGACATGCGGGATGCCGTCCTCCATAAACTCCTCCGACACGACGCGGAAGCCTTCCTTCGCGTAGTACCCGATCGCATAGGTCTGGGCGTGGAGATAAATCTTCTTGGCATGCATGTTCTCAAACGCGAAAAGCACTCCGGCGTGCAGCAGCTCGCCTCCGAGCCCTTGCCCGTGCACCAGCGTCACGACCCGTCCGATCTGTGCGATACCCGCTTCCGCATCTCTCATAAACACCCGCAGGCAACCGGTCACGCGGCCGCTCTCGTCCTGCGCGAAGATGTGCGTCGCATCCAGATCGAGATCGTCGATATCCATGCAGGGACAGTTCTGCTCGACGACGAAGATCTCCTGACGCGTCTTCAGGATCTCATAGAGCTCACGGGTGGTCAGTTCAGAAAAATGCTTCGTGATCAACTGCATATCGGTCTCCTCATGCTTTGCGCATCTTACTTACGGCGCATCAGCATAAATCATTATACTCCAAAACCGCCACTTACCCCTGCTCCGCGAGCATCGTCGACACGCGGTTCTGGATCGTCTTACTCACATCATCCGCACTCTTCTGCCCGTTAAAGTACGCAGGGGCTTCCTCCATTACGATCGCAAAAATCGCCATATCGACCTGTACACAGGAATGGATCGTACCGATCACTTCCTTATATTTCCGGAGCGATTCTTCGCTCAACTTCGCATCCAGCTCGATCATACCCGGCTCATCTTTATATAACTCCACCCGGGCCAGATACGCATCCAGTTCCTGCTGCGCAGTCACATCCAGAGCGGAACGTTGTACGAGGATACCTCCGCTCCTGTAATACCCTGCATCTTCATCGATAAATAGCGAATCATCCGTCAGAAGGAATGACACGAAATCCCACGCTTCTTCCGGGACTCTCGAGTATGCCGAGATGCCGACAGACACATCGGCCATCGCCCCGAGCCCAGACTGACCTGACGTCGGCCAGCCCAGATAGAGCGGAGCACCCCCGCACAGGTAGGCCGAAGGAGAGAAGAATCTCAGGCTCGCAAACTCCAGGATAGCCAGCGCACCGACACCATCCTGCATCGCCCTTGCAAATTGATCCGTGTCAGACATATCATCATACTTCATACCCAGATCGATAAGCTTCTCCCGATCGATACGTCCGCCGTATTTTCCGGCGATCTGAAGGAGCGTACGGAAATCATCACTATCGAAACTGCAATTGCCGTTACTATAATCCACGTAGTGATAAAGGTCATGGGCCAGAAGCACATCGAGCATCCCGAGAGGCTCGATCACGTCCACACCGGTTTCTTCGCCATCCCAGTACTTGTCAAGAGAACGGCTCCATCCCAGAAGCGGGTATACACCGTTTCCAATGCTTCCCATCTTCGCGTCAAAATCACTGATCGTCCAGCTGTCTACGCCTCCCAGCAGATCCGGATTCCCGAGGAAACCATCCACCTGTACTTTGATCGGAAGCTGATAGAGTTTTCCTCCGACCTCGAAGGCGCGGAAGATGTTATCGTAGTAGTCCGCCCGGTTGATTCCCGTCGCACCGTCCATATAGGGATTGAGGTCGACAAGGATCTTATCGCTGTTAAACTGGCTGAACTCGCCGCAATTCAGGAGGATATCCGGCCCGGATCCGGACTTCATGGAAAGGAGGATCTGGTCGGCCATATCCGCCTGCGCCGCCCCGTAACCGGGCACATCGGTCTCCGGCGAATACACGACGATACGCGCCTTGCTTTCGGGTCGCTTATTGTATGCATTGACCGCCTGCGTAAAAGGAGAATCCCAATCGGTCTTACAGGTCGCCGCGTAGAGGATCGGGCGTCCGGCGTGCGGATTCTTCTCTTCCTTATGCAGATGCACCAGCACCGGCACCGACTGCACCCACGATGTATTTCCGGAAAAAGTCTTTCTCGTTAGAAAATAAAGATCCGTATCCTGATCACACCGGAAATCAGCCACATCGTCAGAAAACGGGGTAATATCCGTGTAGGCGTAATCCATCAGGACTTCCACTTTGCCGCCGAGGACATCGATCTTCTTGACCGGTTCCAGTTGTCCCGCCGCATAGCAGGCCTCCCCGCAGTCGAAGAAGATATCCGGGATAGAAGGATCGATCGGCTGCGGATCGCCCAGTTTCCCTGTCGCCGTGTCGATCTCGCGGACGGTCTTTTCGTATTTCACCGTATCATCTACGATGGTCGACTTGGAGAAAAGGATATAGTATTTCCCACCCTCTTCAAAAGCACTTCCCCTATATTCGTAGAAGGAGTCGCGGCCGAGGATGTTCCCCTGATGGTCCACGATCAATACATCCGTCTCGCCTACGATAATGATATTTCCGTTATCCAGTTCGAAGAACTGACCTCCGAAGAGAGATTGAAGATCCGCCTCGATCGGGAACTCCTCGAGCAGTTCTCCCTCTGCTGAAAAATACACGAGACTTTCTTCCCAGATCATGTCACACTGCTGAGCCTGTTCATTATACTCATACGATTTGCCGTTTAGGATAGCACCGATCCTTCCGTCCTTCAGCGCGAAGAAACCCTGCACAGTCTTTCCGCCGGGGACGGCAAACTTCACTACAGATTCACCATCCATCGAATACGAGAGAAGTCCGCTCTCGTTAAGGGAGTCCAGCAGTTCGAAGTACCGGAGCTGGCTTTCCTCATCCCACTTTCCCGAAAGAGAATTGATCTCATCACGTTCTTCCTGAGTCTGCATATATTCGGCATTATAGATAAAGCAGACTCTGTCATTGACGATCCTGCAATTTCTGACACTCACGCCCTCCATCTGCCTTCCTTCATCAACCGGGACAGGAAACTCCACTTCCGAATCCGTAAAATACGGATCCGTCTCCTGCACATACTGCGTTTCCCGCTGCGCGACCGGGATCAGCGGCGCACTCTGCTGCGTCTGGGAAGACCCATCCGAGCCCTGCCCCTCCTGCCCGCTCTTCTTGCATGACGCGATCGGCAGCACCATCGCTACGCAAAGAAGGACCGCCAGGCCTCTTTTGGCCCAGAGCTTATTTGTTCCCTTACATTCTCGAATCGTTCTCTTCATAATCCATGCCCTCCTAAAGTGCTTCTCGCGAGGTGACATTTTCCTTTGTTCGCACTCGCGTTGTCTTTCTTTCACGCCTGTGTCTATCCCTGCTCCGCGAGGAGCGTCGTCACGCGGTTCTGGATGATTCTACTTACATCCTCCGCGCTTCTGTCTCCGCTAAAGTACGCCGGCGCTTCTTCCCGGATGATGTTAAACACCGCCGGATTCCGGTTCACGGAAGTGGTGATGTGCTCGATGTAACCGAGGAACACCACACCCATTTCTTCCGTGATCGCAGGCGCGACCGGACCGTCATAGCCCTGGTTCTGTCTTTCCTGTAACCGCTCTTTTTCCTTTTTGTCCTGCTCGATCGTCAGAGCAACCGCTTCCTCCTCGATCTCGCGGCAGATACTGATCCCTTCCGATGCCCCGGATTGTCTGACATTCAATTTCTGTGCTTCTGGAGACAGCAGGTATCTCACGAAGTCCCACGCCTCCTCCTGACACTCCGAAAACTTCGATATTCCTATCGAAGCATTGGCTTCCGCCGCAAAACCCTGTCCGCCCGTGGTCGGCCAGCCGAGAATCACGACGCGGTTATCGCACAGGTCGGAATACCGTGAGTACTCCCGCAGGCTCCACAGACGGATCGGCACCAGGCAGCACAGCCCCGCATCCATGACGATCGCTTCAGTACTGTGGTTCCCGTCGCCGTAACGCATATCGTCGTACTCCTCCATGAGGTCATCGATCAGGTCCGGATTGAGCTTATCGCCCACGATCTTCGAGATCTCCAGAAGTCTCCTGAAATCGTCGCTGTCGAAGTTCGCTTCGGGTTTGCTGTAGTCGACATAATGATTCATGTCGTCACCTAGAAGCTGTAGAAGGAGCGTCATCGAGTCATTTTCACTCTGCGAAAGAAGCGGCAGCACCCCATCTCCGAGCGAACGGATCTTCGCGAGGAACTCGTCACATGTCCACGACGTCGTCCCGCCCAGCAGATCCGGATTCCCGGCCAGCGCATCGACACGTACCGTCAGTGGGATCTGGTAGAGTTTGCCGTCTGTCTCAAATGCACGGAAGATGTTGTCGTAGTAGAGGCTCCGATCGATGCCCGCATCCCCGTCGAGATAGGGATTAAGATCCAGAAGGACCGCGTCATTATTGAACTGAGCAAAGTCCGCAAAATCCAGAAGCACGTCCGGCCCGGTTCCTGATCTCATATCCAGAAGCACGGTATCTACCATGCTTGCCTCCGCCTTGGCAAAAGCACTGTCCATGTCGGCATTCGACCATGCGTCGTACATGACTACGTGCGCTTTACTATCCGGGCGGTTATTGTAATCGAGTATTTCTTTCGTATAGTTTGCTTTTCCATAGGTACCCACGCGGAGGATCCGCTTCCCGGCATGCGGGTTGGTCGCCGCTCTCTGAATATGGTAGAGCGTCAGGCTCGGCGCAGCACCACTTTCGTCAGCAAATTCCGGCTGCGCGAAGAGGATATCCTGATCCGAGTTGACGCGCAGGGCACCCATGCCACCGAAGAATACGGAAAAATCGTTATCGTTTCCGGTGTAGACCGGTGTTTCCTCTCCCGTGAACATGTCTATACATGAGAGGGATCTTCCGGTAAAGATATACAGGTTCTCCCCGGAAGCACATATGGGCTGATCGACCCGCATGAACTCCTGTTTCTCGGAGAGTTCTCCGGTCTCGGTATCGATCTCCTGATACCCGTAGACATGCTGCACTTCGCCATCGACGGTCCTGTCAAACCCGACGATAAGATAGTATTTCCCGTTCGCGTGAAGGATCGCCTCGCACTGAAGATAGAAAGAAGACTTGTGGAGCACCTTGCCCTCCGGACTCAGGATATACGCATCTCCGTTATGGACGATAAGGAGATTCCCGTTCTCGAGTCCTTCCATCCGGATCATCGTCGTTTGGCCGATCTCGATCTGTGTCCTGCTTTCGCAAGTGCCATCCAGGGAATAGATCCGGAGCCACAGTTCGTCGTGCTGCTCTTCGTAGTTATAGTACTCGGCCACCACCGCGACCTTATCCTGCCCGTACCGGCAGAATGCTCGGAACTCTTCTCCCCGCCCCAGGAGAAGCTTGCCGACCGGATTTCCGAGGAGGTCGAAGAGACATACGCCTGCTTCCATATAGTCGTACTCGATCTCGTGATAGCGGAGATAGTCCGCGGTATCTTGCGAATTCTCGAGGCTTTGATATTCGCTCTTCACATCCTCGGGCATATCGTATCCGCCGTTAAAGGCCACGGCGATATAATCCCCCATGAAAAGCACTTCATCCCGGATGCTCACGTTCTTTGCTGTCTGTCCTTCTTCAAGTGGGATTTCAAATGTCATCTGCTCGCAGGTATAGTACGGGTCACTCTCGAGCACATAGTCGTGCCGCGTTCCGTCCGGATTCGTCGCGTCCGGGATCATGCCGACGCCGGATGCCTGTCCGTTCGTGCCCGCTCCGTCGCTCCCGTTTCCGCTCTTTTTGCAGGCCGTCGCCGAGCATAGCATCGTTGCCAAAACAAAAGAGAAACAGATTCCTGTACTTAAGAAACGCTTCCACCCGTTCATCTAAAAATCCCCTCTCCTGCGCACCGGAGAACGTGCCTGCAGTGTCGTGTGCGAGCACTATTCCCCCACTTGACTCCATTATATCTTTGGAATGAGGCGTTTCAATGAAAGTGACTGTTCTCTTATGGAACTGTATCGACAGCGACATGAGCGGTGGGTTCAAAAAACAAATCATCCCTCGGTTTATGAAAAGAAAAATCAATCTATGAATTTCCCATTTGCAAAATTGCATAAAGTCTATAATAGTGATAATATAGTTAATTGTAGCATAGACGAATTTGTATTGACATAGATGAGAAAGGAAACGAAAGTGAAAAAACACATTAAAGCTTTTGCTGCTCTTTGTTCGATGGTAATGGTATTCGGATCATTTTCTTTTGCTGCTTTCGCCGATAATGAAGAAGCAGATCCCAATCCGGTCGCTGCCGAAAACTTGGACGACACACAAGAACAGACACCAGATCCAGAGCAGGTTGGCCTGTTTGCAAATGGTGTAATTACTCAGGCTGACATTAATGCTAATGGCGGTAAGATGCCTGAAGCAGCAGGAGTTTATACTCTTACAGAGAATGTAACCGTTTCTGCCGGCGCGAAGATCGAGACTCAGGATGCTTCCGTAACGATCAATCTTAACGATCATACAATCACTTATACCGGTACGGAGAGCTTTTACGTTGTTGGTAAGGTTAGAGGCGCTAATGCAAATGGTAAAGGACTTCCTGATCTCAACAAATCAGCTACTGGTGTTACATTGACAATAAGCGGTCCAGGCACAATTACCGGTGCTGGCACTGATGGTATAGGCTCCACGGACTATTGGATTAATGCTAGCGGTGTTGGTACTAATGACAATAGAGGCGGATGTGTATTGGTAGAGTGGGAAAGCACTTGCATTCTTGATGGTGCTACTATTACCAGTTTTGAAGCTACTGATGAAGGTGGTGCGATTTTCGTATCAAATGGCGCTTATTTCGTAATGAATAGCGGAACGATTACAAATTGTTACGCAGGCAAAGGCGGCGGAGCCATTTCCGGTAATGCTTCAAGTGCAGAACATGGTCCTAATGGCGAGAATTTAAAAGCATCTGTTACTATTTACGATTGTCTGATTAGTGGTAATGAAGCCAAAGAGCTTGGTGGTGGTATCCGAATCAGCAGATGCCATTTCTATCTTTATGGCGGTACGATCACAGATAACAATGTCAAGGCTAATAGTGGCAGTAACGGTGGCGGCGGTATCGAGATCTATCCAAATACCTATGGACATGAGGTGTTTGTGCAGGGTTCGCCTAAGGTTTATGGAAATAAAGTTAAAGGAACTGTTGATGGTGAAAGAGCCAATATTTTCTTTGATGTAAACGGCACTACTCCAGCCAGCTTTATATTAAGCGGTGATCTTTCAGCTTCAGCCCAATTGGGATTTTCTACGAAAACACTTTCTGCAAACTGTTTTGATACCAACGGCAAGAGCTATTCATTAGATAGTTTTGTCAGTGATCATACAGGCTACTATGCAAATGTTTCCGGCAGCTATATTATGCTTAAGCAGGGAACACTGCCTAAGGTAAGTGGTTACATGATCGGAATTGGCGGAGAGATCCTTTTCAAGGTTTATGTGAACTTTGGCACAGCTGCTCAGGCAGATGTTTCAATTAATTACACATATTCTTATACGAAGACCGGATCTCCGAAGGTGGATGTCAACAAGAACGTTACTGGGTTTGACTCTGATAGTATAGGCGACTACTTTGTAATCCCTGTCGAGTCAGCTTGTATGACAGCACCGATCACGATCACGCTTACTTGCGAAGGTCATGATAAAGTATATACAACGACTGTTGAAAATGTAGCTAGAAACTCGGTATCGCAAGATTCTTCTTATGAAGATCTTGTAGATGCTCTCCTTACTTACGGCGGTTATGCTCAGATTCAGCTCAAGATCAATGCAGAGGAGCTTCCTGGTGGCATAGATTTTACTTTAGATCCTGATTATGGTCTTTCATCAACTACATATACACTTACAGATCCGGATGAAGCTTTTGCCGGTGCTAATGTATCCTTCCTTTCAAAGACCGAGGTTAAGATGCGTTTCTCAAAGTCTGCTTTGGGAGGTGGGGATACTGCTCCTACCATGACAGTCGCTTATGCGGACGGTTCAAAGACTGTTGAAGGTGTTGCAAGTGGAAACTATTATGTTTATACTATCAAGGATTACGATGAGGCTGGTTTCAAGGCTTCCAAGTATAATGTGCCTTTTGACTTTACAGTAGGAAATGTAAGTGGTCAGTATTCCGTCTATACATACCTTCAGGTTATTTACGGTACAGGTTCTAAGCCTATGAAGAATCTGGCACAAGCATATTACAATTTTGCAGAAGAAGCAGCAAAAATGGCATAAGTGTGAGGAAAAAGAAAATGGAAAAAAGCAACTATGAAGAGTGTGTAATTGAGATCATCTATTTCGACGGAACTGATGTCATTACAGAAAGTGATCCGTTCGAAGGTGAGTGGACATAACGGTCTATCCTTCCCATTCAGGCATCGATCTTAGCGGTAGCTGATCGAACTTAATTATTCAACAAGACCTTCTCGGGAGAAATCCCGGGGAGGTCTTTCTTCTTCTCTTTCCGTCGGGCGGACACGAAGCGTGATCTGTGAAAGAAAGGGCGCGGGGCAAGTGCTTTTCACTCCGAAATGAAAATCATTTGAAGCACGCTAAATCCTAGAAACCGCACGATTTTTCGGTTGTCATTTCGGGCAGATTTGCTATAATACTAGAAGTGTTATTGTGTGCCGATCGGAATATTGGCGTGCACAATGGCTACACGCATTATTTCGAAAGGGGTTTTCAACATGATCAAGACACATGAAGTTGAACAGATGACTTGCGTTGCAAAGGGCTGCAACCATGGTCCGGCTCCGATTCCTGAAGAAGGAAAGTGGATACAGGCCAAAGAGATTAAGGACATTTCCGGTTACACACACGGTATCGGCTGGTGCGCACCGCAGCAGGGCACATGTAAGCTGTCTCTGAACGTTAAGGACGGCGTTATCCAGGAGGCTCTCGTTGAGACGATCGGATGCACAGGTATGACTCACTCCGCAGCTATGGCCGGTGAGATCCTCCCTGGTAAGACGATCCTCGAGGCTCTGAATACTGACCTCGTTTGCGACGCTATCAATACTGCTATGAGAGAGCTCTTCCTCCAGATCGTTTACGGTCGTACACAGAGTGCTTTCTCCGAGGGCGGTCTTTCTATCGGCGCCGGCCTCGAAGACCTTGGTAAGGGTCTGCGTTCCCAGACAGGTACCATCTTCTCCACTCTCGAGAAGGGTCCCCGTTACCTCGAGCTCACAGAAGGGTACATCGTTAAGCTGGCTCTGGATGCTGACGATCAGATCATCGGCTACCAGTACCTGAAGATCGGACCGATGCTCGATCAGATCAAGTCCGGTAAGGATGCAAACGAAGCTTACCAGGCTAACCTCGGTACATACGGCAGATTCGACAGTGCGGTTCGTTACATCGATCCGCGTAAAGAGTAAGAGGAAGGAGATTAAAGATTATGGCATTGTTTGAAAGCTATGACAGAAGAATAGATCAGATCAACAAGGCTCTGAACGATAATGGTATTTCCTCTATCGAAGAAGCAAAGAAGATCTGCGACGAGAAGGGCATCGATCCTTACAAGATTTGTGAAAGCACACAGAACATCTGCTTCGAGAACGCGAAGTGGGCTTATGTTGTAGGTGCTGCTATTGCTATTAAGAAGGGCTGCACAAAGGCGGCTGACGCTGCTGAGGCGATCGGTATCGGCCTGCAGGCTTTCTGCATCCCGGGTACTGTTGCTGACGACCGTAAGGTTGGTCTTGGCCATGGTAACCTCGCTGCTATGCTCCTCCGTGAGGAGACAGAGTGCTTCGCATTCCTCGCCGGCCACGAGTCTTTCGCTGCTGCTGAGGGCGCGATCAAGATCGCTGAGATGGCTAACAAAGTTCGTGTTAAGCCTCTCCGTGTTATCCTCAATGGTCTGGGTAAAGATGCTGCGTTCATCATCTCCAGAATCAATGGTTTCACCTATGTTCAGACACAGTTCGACTACTACACAGGCGAGCTGAAGATCGTTAAGGAAACTCCGTATTCTGATGGCCCGCGTGCGAAGGTTCGCTGCTATGGTGCAGACGACGTTCGTGAAGGCGTTGCGATCAACTGGAGCGAGAACGTAGACGTTTCCATCACAGGTAACTCCACAAACCCGACACGTTTCCAGCATCCGGTTGCCGGCACATACAAGAAGGAAAGAGTTGCCGCCGGCAAGAAGTACTTCTCTGTTGCAAGTGGTGGTGGTACAGGTCGTACACTCCATCCGGATAACATGGCTGCAGGTCCGGCTTCCTACGGTATGACCGATACGATGGGCCGTATGCACTCCGATGCTCAGTTCGCAGGTTCTTCCTCCGTTCCGGCACACGTTGAGATGATGGGCTTCCTCGGTATGGGTAACAACCCGATGGTTGGTGCTTCCGT
>JAFZVE010000070.1 GCA_017617995.1 Clostridiales bacterium | reverse complement strand
CATTGCATATTATGATTTGCAGCCTCTTCTTTTTTGATTTATTTGTTTGGAATCAATCAACGGATCATTTCAGACAAAATAAAACGATTACCATTTATGATGTAATCGTTTTAATCTTTATACGTTATCGTTTACCGTCTCGGTCGTTTCTGAAGTATTGGACGGAATCGGCGTGACGGCCTGCGATTCCGGTGCGATATCTTCCTTGGTCGTTTCGGTAGCAAACGGATCACTCTGGGTAAGGTCGTCGATTTCTTGGATACCTATCATTTGTTTATATTCGTTGGTATCGAACTTGGGCATGATCCATCTGTATGTCATGATCAGAATCAGAATGATAATCGCCGCGACCAGGATTCTTCTGATGTTCAAAAGGATTTTCTCTTTCCGGTACTTCTGATCAACATATTCTTTAGTGGTATATCCGACCAGTACATATACTTTGGAGATTGATTTTCTCTTCGGCATCCTGCGATGTTCGGCAATCTTCGCTTTGACTTTGTTCCGGATGTCATTAGGAAGATTCTTGAAATACTGAATAGTCGTGCGACCGAGAAACTGGAAGAAATCGCCTATGGCCGTAAGCATAGTACCAGTATCACTATCGTCGAGTTCATCATCAAACTCTCCGCCAGCCGGACCGGTCCCCTGCCCGTGTATCGAGTCAATTTCCTCATCCGGTTTAATATCCGGAGTTTCTACTGGCTCTCTATATGATTCGTTATTCTTCTGTTCTCTTGTATCCATATATCTTTCCTTATTGAGGATGATTATAGCATACTCGATAATTCTTCGCTATTCCTCCCCTTTGTTTGTCTTTATTCGTCGAAAGTATCTGGAATTGGCCCTTTCAGCGCTTCTTCTTCCATCGAAATGTCTCTTTAGCGAGATGAAACTCAGTACGCACATGATGACTATACTTATTAAGCTGATCCATAAAAGGACCGTGTATAACTGGTTGTTTTTCTTCATTTTCTCACCTTTTTCAAATTCGAACAATCGTTTGACACCGTATCTGTTAAATGTTACTATTATTGTAAATATATATACGGAGGCGGATCTCATGAGCACGTATCGTTTTACCAAGAGCAATCTGAACGAGACACTTGAAATCATATATTCCTTCATCGTTTCCTATGTGAAAAAGGAAGGATATCCGCCATCTGTCCGAGAGATCTGTCAGGGAGTCGGTATACGCTCAACTTCAACTGTTCACGCACATCTTCGCCGCCTGAAAGAAGAAGGAAAGATCGAGTATGTACCGGGCAAGCGTAGAGCGATCATGGTTAAAGAGAATGAATCAGAACGGCTCGCTTCTTCTTCGGCCAAGAATATTCCGCTTGTCGGAACCGTTACTGCCGGTGTTCCGATCCTCGCCGAGGAGAATATCGATCATCTCATGCCCTTCCCTTCCGAGTACTTCAATTCTGCTGAGTATTTTGTCCTGAAGGTCCGTGGAGACAGCATGATCAATGCCCACATCTGTGACGGAGATTATGTTATCGTCAAGCGTGACAACATGGCGAATATGAATTCAATTATCGTCGCGATGATCGGTAACGAAGCTACCGTCAAGCGTCTCACCTACCGTCGTGGTCATGCGATCCTTCAGCCTGAGAACCCTGCTTACGAACCAATCCCGTTCGAGGATGATGATTGCCGCATCTTAGGTGTTGTACAGGGCGTATTCCGCACTAATGTGAACTGATCTGTATAGTAGTTCTGTCTGTCCGGAAGGATCATATGCTTCCCGTTTCTGGGCGAGATATAACTGACCGAGTGCTTGTATATCAGTAACTGTGCAAGATCGTTGTGAAGTACGATCGTCTCATTATCGTAGCAGTCGATGATTCCCTCGATGATTTCTCCTGTATTCATAACGATTTCTACCGAGGCATATTCTTTTCTGCAGAGATTCAGGAAAATATCGTGTGCGCGGATAGGCGGCCTGGGTGTTTCACCCAGAGAGACCGAGACGTATTTCCTCTTCTTTTTCTTATTAATGAGCGATGTTTGACTTGAGATGTCCTTGAGATCTGTCGATGTCTTGGGACCGATATAAGTAGTATGGATCATGGGAAAACGCCTCCTTTGTTAGTTGTGTTCCAACTATAGCATCTTTCCCGTTCATTGGCTTGATGATATATCCGACATTTTATACTTGTTTGGTATATCTCGATCAAAGATATGCTTCTACGTTATAATTGCCGAGTTCATCAGACGGAATCCAGTTGATACCGTCCATGTGGCGGAACCATGTGAGCTGTCTCTTGGCATAGTTCCTGGAGTGCTGTTTAAGAAGATCCACGCATTCTTTTAGGCTCTTCTCCCCTTTCAGATAAGGGAAGAGCTCCTTGTACCCGATGGCCTGCATGGCGGTGCAGTTATCCGGCAAATTCTGTTCCAGAAGCCATCCGGCCTCATCGAGTATACCCTCTTCCAGCATGACATCGACACGCATATTGATCCTGCGATAGAGTTCTTCTCTCGGCCAGTCGATCGCAAATAGAGTAAAGGGGTACCGAGGGCCTTCTTTTGTCGAATCTTCACGGATCTCGCGTGTTGTTTTGGAGACGGTCATCAGAAGAGCGAGAGTGTGGATCACACGTTTGGTATTATTCTTATGGATTTTCTCCCCGCACTCGGGATCCAGTTCCAAAAGACGACTGTAAAGGGGCTCGATCCCATCTGTTTCAAACTCTTCCCAAAGTTTCTGTTCGATAGTCCGGTCTACCGGAGCCTCATCAAAAGAGAAGCCTTTCTGGAGGGCCTGGACATATTGTCCGGTTCCTCCGCAAAATACGGGAAGCACCCCTCGTGACAGTAGTTCTTCGATTTTACCATAGGCCGCCTCGAGATAAGCCGCGACATGAAAAGGAGTATCCGGTTCGACTAGATCGATCAGATGATGAGGGACCTGCTTCTTCTCCTCTTCTGTCGGCTTAGCTGTACCCACTGACAGATGCCGGTAGATCTGCATGGAGTCACAGCAGCAGATCTCGCCGCCTAGAGCGCGGGCAACATGGATCGAAAAACCGGTTTTTCCGCTCGCGGTCGGACCGCAAATGATCGGAATCGAGCGATATCCTGTTTTCTCCTTTACCTGGTCGGTCATGCTTTTAGTCCTCTTCTTCTCTTCTGATCAAACGATTCTTTTAAATTCTTTCTCGATTTCTTTCTCGGAAAGACGGATCAGGATCGGACGGCCATGCGGACAGTGATACGGATCGGAGAGTTTCGACAAATCCTCGAGGAGTCTTTGGATCTCGATGTCGTGAAGCTTGTCATGTCCTTTTACTGCGGCCTTACAAGCACAGGTCGCCAGCGACAGTATCAGCGCATCGTTTCTGGTCTTACTTGCATGCATCCATTCGTCGATCATCTCGATAAATGCGCTCTTTACGTTATGGGGATCGATCTGTGCGGGGATCGCGCGGATCGCCATCTCTGTCTCTCCCATAGAAGAGAGCTCAAAGCCGATACCCGAAAGTTCCGAGATATGCTCTTCGATGAAACTGATATCGGAACGGGACATGGATACGATCTCCGGGGCAAGTAGCGGCTGGGAGACGACACTTTTGTCCATCTCGGCCTGTACGAACTTCTCATAGAGGATCTTTTCGTGTGCCGCGTGCTGGTCGATCATCAGGAGTTTCCTATCTTTCGACTCAAGGAGAATATAGGTATCAAAAAGCGTACCGATCACACGCGCGGCAAGTAGTTCATGCATACTCTCTTCTTTCGTCTGAGGAAGAATATCCAATTCCGGAAGAGCCATAGCATCGGTTACGGACGAAGGCTTGGGATCCTCCGCTACATGGGATACAGCTTCCAAAGAATCTTCTTCCGGTACGGGTACGGAAGAATCCTTCTTTACCGAATACTCCGTTACGGGTTCTCTGAAATAGAGACTCTGGACTCCGATTGTCTTTGAGTAATCCGTTACCGTGTCAGAAGCACTCTCTACTGTTGTCCCGGTCACCGTTTCAGAAGCCGGAACAAGTATGGGAGCAGGCTTACCTTCCGAAGGCGGAGCGACAGGTGCTTTTGTCTCTTTAGGAGAAGCAGTCGGAACGGATTCATCCTGACTTTTTGTCTCCGCAGCTACATTCTCCTTCGCCTCAGATGACAATGAGATATCTACGCTCATCGACTCGGTAGCAAGGGTATTGGAGATCGCGTGATATACAGCGCGATAGATCGCAGATTCATTCGCGAAGCGGACTTCTGCCTTCTGGGGATGGACATTGACATCGAGTTCAGCCGACGGTATAAGAATATCCAGTACGACAAAGGCATACTTTCCTTTCATGAGCATATTAGTATACGCAGCATCGATGGCCGACGTGATTGTCTTACTGCGGATCAGGCGCTGATTGACGAATATCGTCTGTTCCGAGCGCGAAGCACGGGAGATCTTGGGAAGTCCGGCAAACCCTCTGATCGTTATGGCATCGATCTTGCTGTCGATCGGGCGGCATGAACTGACGATTTCTTTGCCATAGACGCTGTAGAGCGCCGACTCCGCATCACAGTTTCCCGGGCTTTGCAGGACGGTCTTCCCGTTCTTGATGAACTTAAACGAGATGTCTGTATGACAGAGGATGAAGCGCTCGACTAGGACCTGGATATAATTGGCTTCGGTCTGGTCTTTCTTAAGGAACTTGAAGCGTGCCGGAAGATTATAGAATAGATCCCGCACTTCGACTGTCGTTCCTGATGGCATACCGCAAGGTCCGCTGGAGATGAACTTTCCGCCCTCGTACTTTACGCAGGTGCCGGTTTCTGCGAGGGGTTCTTTGGTTGATAGAGTCACCTTAGCCGCGGCGGCGATACTGGCCAGTGCCTCACCGCGGAATCCCATGGAATGCAGGGAAAACAGTTCATCAAGTGTCCGTATCTTACTTGTTGCATGACAGATAAATGCATTTACGGCATCTTCCGCGTCCATACCGCAGCCGTTATCACGTACACGAATCAGAGTGATTCCGCCGTTTTCGATCTCGACGGTGATCTGGGTTGCCCCTGCGTCGATACTGTTTTCCATCAGTTCTTTGACAATAGACATAGGACGCTCGATGACTTCGCCGGCAGCAATGGCGTTCGAAGTCGCAGCATCCAGGATATGAATTCTAGACATAGATTACTCGTCTCCTTTTGCTTTTTCGATAAGAGAATAGAGTATATTCATCGCCTCTAGAGGCGTAATACGGGAAATGTCAAGATTGACCAGTTCAGAGCGAAGCGAACGGGAATCCGGTTCGCTTCTGTTCGGCGCAAATATCGGGATCTGTCCCGAGATCGGCCCCTCATACTGATCCTCCCCTTCAGAGTATGTGATCTGCATCTTTTTCTTATCCAGTTCAGAAAGGATCACGCCTGCACGCTCGACGACCTCAGCCGGAACTCCGGCCAGACGCGCTACCTCGATACCGTAACTGTCAGACGTTCCTCCCTCCGATATCTTATGCAGGAATCGGACTTCCTTGTTCTGCTCGTCCACTTCGACATGAGCGTTGTACACGCCATCGATGGTCTTCTCAAGCTGGTTGAGTTCGTGATAATGCGTCGCAAAGATCGTTCTTCCGAACATGATCGATCGGTTGCTGATAAACTCGATGATTGCCCAGGCGATCGCCAGTCCGTCATATGTACTCGTACCGCGTCCGACTTCATCGAGAAGAAGAAGACTTCTGTACGTGGCATTTCGAAGGATGCCGGACACTTCATTCATCTCGACCATAAATGTCGACTGTCCGAGAGAGATATCGTCCGAGGCACCGATCCTTGTGAAGATACGATCTACAATACCGATATGGGCGAAGGATGCCGGGACGAAAGATCCGATCTGAGCCAGAAGGACGATAAGTGCGGTCTGGCGCATATAGGTTGATTTACCGGCCATATTCGGACCCGTGAGGATCATGATACGGCGGTCACTCTCGTTCATGCTGATGCCGTTCGGGACGAACTCCCCTTCCTTGAGCATCTTCTCGACAACAGGATGGCGGCCGTCTTCGATCACCAGTACAGTCGAATCGTCTACATTCGGACGACAGTAGTTATTCCTCTCGGCAAGCTCACCGAGAGCCATGATGACATCCAAAACAGCCAGCGCAGAGGCGACACGATAAAGCCGGTGCACCTGGGCGGCGATCCGCTCACGGATCTCGCAGAAAAGATCGTACTCCAGGGAGATCAGTTTCGCAGTCGATCCGACGATGGTATCTTCGATTGCTTTGATCTCTTCCGTGATATAGCGTTCCCCAGTAGTCAGCGTCTGTTTTCTGATATACCGCTCCGGGACAAGCGGGACATTTCCCTTCGAGACTTCGATATAGTATCCGAAGACCTTGTTATAGCTGATCTTCAGGTTTTTAATGCCGGTAAGTTCTCTCTCCTTAGCCTCCATCTCCAGGATGATACTCTTCCCATCGCGGGAAGCGTGGCGCAGGCGGTCCGCCTCTTCGTGATAGCCTTCCTTGATCATACCGCCTTCTTTAACGGAGATCGGCGGATCTTCTGCCAGAGAAGCATCAAGAAGCGAATAGATATCGGACAGGTCTTCCAGATCCGATGTAGCCTCCTTGAGAACACCGGCCTGAAAATGCGAAGCACATTCCAGAATATACGGAAGTTTTCCGAGTGTATTCCGAAGATTCAGAAGATCTCTGGCATTTACTGAAGACAGAGCGATACGCGAGGCCAGTCTCTCCATATCGTGTACACCCAGGAGCGCTTCTCGAAGCTCCTGCCGGTGTATAAAGTCATTCTTCGCCTGCTCGACTGCATCGAGTCTTGCAGTAATCGAGGCACAGTCTATAAGCGGTTCCTCGATATATTCACGCAGGCGGCGGCCGCCCATTGAAGTCTGAGTCATATCGATGGCCCAAAGAAGACTTCCCTTCTTTGATTTCGAGCGGATCGTAGAGGTAATCTCCAGATTCGTCCTCGTGGCGACATCGAGCTCCATCGTATCGGAGACCTCGAAGATCCTGGCCGTCGAGAAGTGCGTGACCTGAGCCTGCTGTGTCTCATCCAGATAGGCAAGGATCGCATCGATCGCGGAGATGACAAGAATATTTCTGGTCTCCTCGGCAAAAGAACTGTAGTTCTTCCCCTTCTTCCCTTTCTTTCCGTCTTTTCCATCCTTAAAGCCTTCCGGGAGAACTCTCTCGGAAAGTCCGGAGGAAAAGTCAGCACGAGGGCGCATCGTGACAGCACCGACGAGATTATCACAGATGTAGGTAAAGAGTTCATCTTTACAGAAATCTTCATTAAAGATCAGCTCGGAAGCACGGTATTTCGACAGAAGGTTAACGAGATGCTGTGCGGTATTTCCGGTGATCAGCTGGGTCGCTTCCATCGTACCGGTCGTAATATCCGCAGCCGCCAGCCCGTACTGCATACCGATTTTGTAGACGCAGACAAGGAAATTGTTCTTCTTATCGTCGAGGCCATTCGTGTCGATGACGGTACCGGGCGTCAGGACTCGCGTGATACTTCGCTTGACAAGGCCTTTTGCCAGAGCCGGATCTTCCATCTGTTCACAGATGGCGACCTTATAGCCCTGAGTAATCAGGCGCTGCATGTAGTTCGAAGCGGCATGGTGCGGAACACCGCACATCGGCGCACGCTTCTCAAGTCCGCAGTCCCTCGAAGTCAGTGTCAGTTCAAGAAGGCGCGACACAAGGATCGCATCGTCGAAAAACATCTCATAGAAGTCACCGAGACGGAACATCAGGATCGCATCGCCGGCAGCCTTTTTCATATCAAAATACTGCCTCATCATCGGAGATAAGGTGGAAGCGTCGACGGAAGCATAGGTTAGCAGTTCATCATTATTCATCGATAAAACTCTCCAATTCTCCTTCGACAGAATATGGCTTGGCTTTCAAAATCTTAACCATGGCCAGTTTTCCTTCGTAAGCGTCTGCATCAAAGTCCGCTGCAGTGCTGTCTATCTCTTTTCCGTTAAACTTGATTCCTGCCGGGATCCGGAAATTCACGAGCCGGTTCGAATTGGTTCTTCCGGTCAGGACATCCGGCGCGGTGGCGGACCTTCCCTCGATGAGGATCTCTTCCGTCATTCCGACCACGGATTCATTGGACTTAAATGTCAGGGCATTTTGCAGTTCCAGAAGTCTTCCGAAACGCTCGGTGACCACGTCCTGAGGGATCTGATCCTCGTAGGAGGCGGCCTTCGTGCCGGGCCTTCTCGAGTACTGGAAGGTAAAAGCACTGTCAAAACGGCATTTCTCAACAACATCAAGTGTCGCCTGGAAGTCTTCCTCTGTTTCTCCCGGAAAACCTACGATGATATCCGTAGTCAGCGTCGCATCAGGAAGCGCTTCCCGGAAGAGCATCGCCGTTCGCAGGTACTGTTCCTGATCGTAGTGACGGTTCATACGCTTAAGCACATCGGTCGATCCCGACTGCATCGGCAGATGCAGATGACGCTCAATATTGCTGTACTTCTGCATCGTGTAGATGACTTCTTCCGAGATATCCTTCGGATGGGAGGTCATAAATCGGATGCGGGAAAAGCCCGGTATCTTCGCCGTCTCTTCAAGAAGCTGCGCGAAGGAGATCTCCCCTTCCTTATCGTTTCCGTAAGAGTTGACGTTCTGACCGAGGAGCATGACCTCCTTATAGCCTTCCGCGGCCAGATCACGGAGCTGACTTAAGATCTTTTCAGAATCGCGAGAACGCTCGCGTCCTCGGGTATAAGGAACAACACAGTACGTGCAGAAGTTATTGCAGCCGTACATGATCGGCACCAGCGCGCGGAATTTCCTTTTACGGGTTACGGGCACATCCGTATCGTCGACCAGATAGTCTTCTTCAGAAACGGAGAAGACCCGCTTTCTCTGACTGAGTTTCCTATCAAGGATCTCCGGTAGCAGATGGATATCCGCCGGTCCGAAGCAGGCATCGACATACGGGAAACTCTTCTTGATCCGTTCGATATTCTCCGGTTGCTTCATCATGCATCCGCACACAGCGATGAACATGTCCCGGTTTTCTTTCTTCTGTGATTTATATGCGCCCAGATTGCCGAATAAACGCACGTCGGCATTCTCCCTGATCGTACACGTATTCAGGATCAGAAAGTCGGGAACAGCCTCTTCCGGAGCTTCTGCGAGGCCGATCGATTGAAGGATCCCCTCGATCTTCTCACTGTCGGATTCATTGAGCTGACATCCGTATGTTTTAACTCTATATGTAAGTGGGTGGCCGTGCTCGGCAGAAAGGGCCGCGATACGGCTTTGGAGCGACGGAATAAGAGAGTTATAGCGCAATAACTCATCTTGCGATACAATAACTGTTGACACGTAAATGACCTCGATTTCTATTTCGATTTATTTTCGTTGTTTTCGGACTCTTTAATGATACATGAACAATCGTGTTTTTGGAAGCAAGACCGGAAGATTTTTTGAAGTATAAAGGAGCAGAAGATGCTAAGGTTAGACCGTATGACAAGAGTGTTCTCCGTTTTGGCGGTGATCCTCCTTCTGTCTTCTCTACTTTCTTTCCCGGTCGTGGCAGAAGACGACACCTCTTCTTCCGAGACAATAGAAGACCTGGTCAATCCGGTAGAGGGACTCCTGGACCCGGATCCTTCTGGCGTTCCCGTAAGCGGTGCGCGATCTTATCTTATCTATGACACACTCTCTGACACGATGCTGATCGGTAAGGACTTCGATTCCCGCCGTCAGCCTGCGGCCATCACGCAGATCATGACCGTACTGATCGCACTCGAAGAACTGGAACTGAGCGATAAAATCACGATTACTAAAGACATGTACGAGACCATCCCGAAGGAATATGTACGCATCGGTTTTGACGATGGAGAAGTGCTCACCGTGGAGCAGTGTATCTACGCATGCCTTCTGAAGTCCGCTAATGATGCCTGCATGGCACTGGCTATCCACATCAGCGGAAGTGAGAGTGCTTTTGTCGAGAAGATGAATAAGCGAGCCGAAGAACTAGGATGTACCTCTACCCACTTCACAAATCCTTACGGAAACGCAGATGCGGAGCATCTGACGACCTGTCGGGACATGGTACTCATTCTTAAGGAAGCACTCCGCCACCCGGATTACAGAACGATCTCCACGACAGCTTCCTTTACGATCGAGTCGACGAACAAGTTTAACGATAAGCGTGTCTTAAACAACGCAAACCGTTTCGTTTCGACGCCCTCTACTGCTTACGAATACTACATCGGCGGCAAGACGGGCTATTCCGACACAGCCGGCTATACGATCATTGCCGGAGCCGAGAAAGACGGACGATGTCTGATCGGAGTGATGCTGGGCGCAGAGGATGCCGAGCTTCGTTATGAAGCGCTGGTCGACCTGTTCGAGTACTGTTTCAACAGTTATACCACCACCATGGTGGACGAAAACGAAATGGCCGGAGCGGTAAATTCAGCAATATCACAGATCGAATCTGCCCTTTCCGAGACGCCACTGAAAGTACAGGAAAAGACGCTTACGATCTGCCAGTACTACTCCGTGAAATCGGAACTGGCGAACAACGGATACAGCAATGAAGTCGATCTTTCAAAGCTGGTGATCGATCCGGTCGCAGACAATCAGGAATTTCAACTTCCGATCTACAGAAGATTCTCAAACGACGAGACATACAAGATCGGATATCTGAAGATCACGATCGGAAATGGAGATGCGGCTCCGGTTCCGACGGAGAAAGCAGAGGACGGCTCCGGCATCAGTATCAGGGAGATTCTTCTAATCGTAGCTGTAGGCGTGGTTCTCCTGGTCATTCTTATTCTTTCCATCGTCTTCCTTCTGAAGATGATGAAGAAGAGAAAGTTTAATAAGCACCACAAAAATCCGACGATCCTCTAAGAGAAACGTCGGATTTCTTTTCATTCCAAATTGTTTTTTGTCTGTTATTCGCCGGCTACGGAAACATCCGGGATCAGAAGACTTGGAGACTGGATATGCGTCGATTCCGGTGTGCAGAAATCGACATCGTCGGCGAGTGCTTCGATCTTCATAAGTACGTCGAAGAAGTTATCGGCGATCGTGATCTGGTTCACAGGCTTGGTGACCTTGCCGTTTTCAACCAGGAATCCCTCAGACATCAGAGAGAAATCACCCGAGATCGAATTGATGCCGGCATGCAGGCCGTGGATCGCCGTAATATAGATGCCGTTTCCCATCTTTTCGAAGAGCTGGTCCTGTGTAAACTCACCCTTTTCGATATACATATTGGTCGGCGCGACACCGAGAGGACCTTTCGATCCGCCTGTGGCATTGCCGGTGCTCTCAACACCGTCAACGAGTGCGGTCTTACGGTTGTGAAGTTCGGACTTAAAGACGCCTTTATCGATGATCACTGTTCGCTTGGCACTGACACCCTCCGAGTCGAAAGGCATGCAGAGCATGCTGCCCTCGATCATGCCCTCGTCGATGAGGGTAATCTTCGGATCAGCGATCGTTTCACCGAGTTTTCCGACCAAACGGGAGATGCCCTTCTGGATCGCTTCCGCGGAAAAGGACCCGGCAAATGAACCGAGAAGACTTTTGGCAGCGGTTTTATCCATCACGATCGGAGTCTTGACGGACGGGATCGGTTTGGCACCGAGCTTGGCGATGACACGTTTTCCGACGACCTCTGCACATTTATCGATATCGAATTCGCTGAACTTGGAAAATGACCAGCCTTTTCCGTAGGTCTGCACATCGTCGCCTTCCTTGGCACGGCAGCCGATATACACATCGAAACCATTTGAACGGCTTTCGCAGAGCATTCCCTTCGAGTTCCGGATCATGATCTCCGCGCTTCCGTACACGGCGAAGCAGTCATCGACGGCCTCGATACGAGGATCATAGGCGAGCAGTGCTTTTTCCAGAGAAAGAGCTGTCTTGGCGAGGTAATCGTAGTCGATCGAGGTCAGTTCCTCAATAAAGCCGTTAAACTCCGGGTATTCCTTCTCACCTTCGTATACCGTGATCTTCTCTTTTACTTCGAGAACGTCACAGTTATCCTTTGCCTGCTTGATCAGAAACGGGATCATATCCGGCTGGATATCCTCGGTCGAGGCATAGCCCATCTGGCCATTATACAGCCCGCGGAAGGAGATTCCGGAAGAATCGTTGTTCTCAAACTCGACGATCTTCCCTTCGCGTGCAGATACAGACATGGTCGTATCAGCACTGTATACGGCTTCTGCTTCGAGGAAACCAGCCTTCTCCGCTTCCTTCAGTAATTCTTCGATATATCCTTCTATCTTTTTATCCATCTCTTCACCTTCCAACCATTACGCCTGACCGCCGACAGTGATCTCCGACACACGGATGGTCGGCTGTCCGACATCAACAGCAATGTTTCCGCTTACGGAACCGCAGACGCCCTGCGCGAGTTTGAGGTCTGATCCGACACGGTCGATATTCATGAGCACTTCGTTACCTTTTCCGATGAGAGTCGCACCCTTTACGGCCTCACAGATCTTGCCGTTACGGATCATGTGGGCTTCGTTTACGGCGAAGTTAAACTCTCCGGTAGACGTATCGACAGAACCGCCGCCCATATTCGCGGCATAGATGCCGTACTCGGTATCGGCGATGATGTCTTCCGGCTTGCTCTCACCTGCTGCGATAAAGGTGTTCGACATACGGGATGTCGGTGCACATCCGTAGTTCTGTCTTCTCGCACAGCCTGTAGAAGGCTCGTCCATACGGCGGCTACCGATTTTATCGATCAGATAACTGTTCAGGATACCGTCCTTGATGAGAAGTGTCGTCTGCGAAGGTGTACCTTCATCGTCGACCTCATAGCTTCCCCATTCTTTCGCTATCTTTGCATCGTCGTAGGCGGTAACGATCGGGCTTGCGATCTGCTTGCCTTTCATGCCGGTAAAGTAGGAAGACTTGATGCCGACGGCGGTGGCTTCGAGGGCATGTCCGCAGGCTTCATGGAAGATAACGCCGCCGAATCCGTTCCCGATGACGACAGGCATTTTTCCGGAAGGGCACGGTTTGGCCGAGATCATGGTCGCAGCGATCTTCGCCGCTTTTCTGGCAAGTTCATCCGTGTCGAGGCGCTCGAAGAATTCGTAGCCTTCTCCGCTTCCCGGTCCGAAATAGCCGTACTGCTTATCTTCTTCGGAGCTTGCGATCGCCTGGATCATGACGCGGGTACGGCAACGGTGATCGGTCACATAAAGCCCGTCCGAATTGGCGATCCAGACGTCTTTCTCGACATCTGAAGTAGAAGCCGAAGTCTGTGTGATCAAAGAGGAATACGCCTTAGCGGTTTCCCCTGATTTTCTCAGCTTATTCACTTTCTCGGACTTGGATACTTCCGACGGGCAGATCTCGTACCGCTGGGAAAAATACTCGATCTGAGGCGTCAGATAGATGGTCTCGCCGGCCGGAGCTTGGGAAAGCGAAGCCGACGCATTTTTCGCCATGCGGATGAGTTTCTCTTCGTTATAGATGTCATTGGAGTAGACATATACGGAACGGTCACCTTCCAGGATGCGGATGCCGATGCCCATATCCAGGTTGGATCCGGTTGCTTCTACGATCCCGTTCAAAAGAGAAACGGATGTGGCCTTTGTTCTTTCGATGAATACTTCGGAAAAATCCCCACCGTGGGACAATGCCGCGGCAAGGATTCTCTCGATGCTTGTATTAGATAGCATATCTGATCAAGCCTCCTGATCAATTCTTGTACTTTCTTCTGATCTTCTTGCTGGTCGTCTTATCAAACTCGGTATCACGGAGGATGACACGTTTTACGTGCTTGTAGTTTACGAGGTTCTTATTGACCTTGGCCACCTCTTCTTCCATGAGCTGCTGGATGGCGTCATCGTCCGGATTTTCGCCGAGGAGCTTCTTGACCTCTTCCATGCACGGGAAGATCGTTACGGTGATGATCACGTCATCGTTCTCTTCCTCGCCGGAAACGAGGCACTCTTCTACGTAGTCGGACATGCAGAGCATGGTCTCGATCTCTTCCGGGAATACGTTCTTGCCGTTCTTGGCGATGATGACGTTCTTCTTACGGCCTGTGATGATGCAGAAACCATCCTTATCGATGTATCCGAGGTCACCGGTGTGGTAATAGCCGTTCTCGTCGATCGCTTCCTTGGTGGCTTCTTCGTTTTTGTAGTAGCCCATCATGACGTTATCGCCCTTCGCGATGAATTCACCGATGCCATTCTCATCCTTGTCGATGACCTTAACGTCTACGTCCGGAAGCGGAAGTCCCGCTGCACGGTTGTTAAAGTCGCAGTCACGGTTCAGAGCGAGGATCGGAGCACACTCGGTAAGGCCGTAGCCCTGGATGCATGGGAAACCCATATCCTGCATATCCTGGAGGATCTGCGGGTCGATGCCGGCACCGCCGCTGATGATCAGGCGGAGACTGCCACCGAATGTCTCATGGACCTGCTTGAAGATCTTCTTTCTCTTATCGATGCCGAAGAACAGGAGGAACTTACAGAGCTTACGGCCGAACTCGAACTTTCTGGCCATCTTCTTCGTCGCTTTTGCTTTCGCCATGATGCTCTTATGGAACTTCTCGAGCATGAGCGGTACGACCAGGATGATCGTCACGTGAGACTGCTGCATATTCGGAACGATGTACCGGAGACCTTCGCAGATCGCGATATGGGAACCACGATATACCTGGCAGAGGAAGCCGCAGGTGCATTCATATGTATGATGCAGAGGCAATACCGAAAGGAACATATCGTTCTGGTCGATATAGGTCATCGAGCACATGCCTTCGAGGTTCTTGCAGATATTCTTCTGACTGAGCATAACGGCCTTCGACTGTGCCGTCGTACCACTTGTGAAAAGAAGAACGGTCATTGCTTCTCTGTCGAGCGGTGCATCGAGGAAGAGGCGGTCTCCTTCATCGAGGAGCTTCTGGCCGTTATTAAGAATGTCGTAGAAATAATCGACGCCCTCGCGGTCCGTCTTATCCATGCAGATATAATTCTTAACCCCCGGGATCTGTTCACGGATCTCGTCGAGGACCTTCTGCTTCGAAGAAGAGTAGATTACGCAGTTTACTTCCGCACGGTTGAGGCAGGATGCCACTTCTTCAGCCGGAAGTTCCTTATCCAGAGGAACCACGATGCCGGTTCCATTTGCCGTGGCCAGATAGGAAACATACCACTCATATCTCGTTTCCGCGAGGATCGCAATGCGCGAACCCAGACCACAGAGGTGGGAAAGACCCGTACCCATCGCCTGTACGGCTTTGTTGTATTCGTTAAAGGTATAGTACTCGTACTCTCCGCCTTTCACCTTCTTGTAGTAAAAAAGTGGAAGATCTCCGTACAGCTCGACACTTTGTTTGAGCATGTCCCGAAGATCTTCGATATGGCGTACTTCGTATAAAGGAATATTCTTCATAAAGCGGTCCTCGATCTAGAATTATTTACCGTCAAATCATTTGATTTTCCAATAAAATAAGTATATCGAATTGCGCTTCTATATTCAATAAACCGAGAAGAATTCCTCCCTCTTTGATTTTGTTTTCTAGACCTCTTTGTGCGGGTTCAGGCCGGAACCTCCGCAGGCTTCACAGATCCGTGTTCCCTGACAGCCTCCACAGATAACCTTACCGGCTCCGTGGCAGTCCTCGCAAGGCGTCTGACCAGTCCCATTACATCTGGAGCATGTTCTTCTTCCAACTCCATGGCATTCCTGACAGAGTCCGTCACCTCCGCAGACATCACAGGTATTTCCTTCAAATACTCCGGTTCCCTCACATCGGTAGCACTTACCGTCGCCGCCGCAGGGACAGGGATTCGGATCGAAACCACCATCACAGGTGCAATCTACATATCCGTCACCATCACAGCGATAACAGAATTCGTATCCGTCTTCGTCACAACGTGTGCATTTACCGCTTCCCTGACATACAGGACATCCTTCCTGTTTGCCTCCGCCATTATCGCCGCCGTTGTTTTCGCCGTCATCGTTCTGCTGGTTGTCAGATTCAGGTGGTGGCGGATTATCCTGCTGATTTCCGGGATCATTATCGGGCTGTGTGCCCTGATCATCCGAAGGTTCATTTCCGGGATTCTGATCCGGAGGCGGAGTGTTCGGGTCTTCCGTAAACTCTGTGTTTTCTGCTTCAGGAACAAATTCGATCTCGCTGTCGAAAGTGCCGACCGGGGAAATATCGATATTGCGCTCATCACCAATCTGATCGACTACGTTCTGGAGATCATCGAGCTGGTGTCTGGCATCGGATTCTGTCCTGTAACTGTCGACGTATGTAACATTGACTACGCCGCCATCCTTGAGATATCCGTCATCGATGGCTACATTTACGATGTCTGCAAGTGCATCCTTGACATTTCTTCCATCAAGTCCGCAACGGTCGGACATTTTCTTCGCGTCATCGTTCATGGCTTCACTTCTGATCACTTCGCCTCGTTCATCTACGAAGAGCATAAACGATGGATTGATCTGAATAAGGATCGCGTCGAGATAGACTTCGGGCGCTGATTTCAGAGCGTCAGCCTTGGCCGGGACGGTATCGGATACGGTTGCGATGGTAGATGCTTCGATAGGTGTGACGGATGTATCCGCGACCGATGTGGCGGTATCGTCAGATTTCTCTCCGCAGGCGCATAGCGAAAGGGCCATTGCAATCGAGATTACATAGGCCAGCATATGTTGAAAGTGTCTTTTTCTTGTACTCATGAATGCTTCCTCCTTCCGAACGGGCAAAAGTATTCTATGTCCTCATTCTAGCATTTGGAGGACTTACAAGAATTCAACATATTTCTATCGAATTGTAAATATTTTACTAACGATCGAAGTAATTACTTCTTTGGGATCTCGTATTTTCGAAGTCTCGCACGTTTCTCTTTATAGTCCGGACAGTATTTTACGACCTGCTCCCAGAATGCGGCCGAGTGGTTCATGTGATAAAGGTGCGACAGTTCATGAACCAGTACATACTCGAATAACTCCGGTTCGACATCGAGAAGATACACGTTCAGGGAGATGTTGCCATTGCTGGAACAGGAGCCCCATCTCGAGCTCATATTCCGTACGAATATCCGGTTCGGCTTCTTTCCGTCATATGTGACGAGAAAAGCACTTACCCTCGCCTTGATGATCCTCGCCTTTCGTCTCTGCTCGGCCTCATCTATGTAGGCAAGATGCGTTTTGGACTGGATCTTCTTTCTGGTTTTCTCGATCCAGTCGACATTCCCCTCGATGAATCGGTCGATGTCCTTAAGCGTCATCCGGTTCGGGGCATGAGCGATCACGTTTCCTTCTTCATCGAGCGTGATACGGAGACGTTTTAAGCGCGCAAAGCGGATCGTGACCGGGATCCCTAGATTCCCGGTCACGTGCTCTTTGATCTGATATGTTTTACGCGCGGGCAAAGCTTAGTTCCTTCCCGGAACATAGCCGCGGGAGATCGCCATCTCTGCACGCTGCTTCGGCTTGCCACCGAGTGCGATCTGCTCATCGATGAAGTCCGGATGTGCGATCAGGAAGGCCTTCATGTACTCGATCGGGTTATCCATGAAATGTGCCACCATCTCGCGCTGTGCGGTGGTCAGGATCCCCTTTTCTACGGCTTCGTCAAAGAGGGAGAGCTCGATCTTGGCGAAGGTGTACATGTTGACGCCCTCCTTCTTAAGATTCGCCTCACCGCCCTGCAGACGATCGATAACAGCGATCGTATCGGTGATCTGCGCCCCTACGCCGCGGATCGACGGGATCCATGCATTCGTGTAGGAAGAAGCCTCTGTGATGAGGTCAGCGATGTGAAGCGATACTTTTCCGGTACAATCGCCCTCGCCGACTTTTACAGCCTTCTCTTCTACATTCGCGGAGTAGTAGGTCTCCCCGTCTTTGAAGATCGAAAGATGCGGCTTGCCGAGAAGGTATGCCGGCATCAGGGAGAAGAAAAAGTCACGACGCTCACCACCGGAGATGAAGTCGAAGTCCAGTTCTTTTGCCTTCTCGACGATCAGGTCGATGACGGCCTTATAGGACTCGGATGTCTCGTACTGCTTTTTAACGAAAGGCAGGATCGTGGTCAGGAAATCGCTTCTGTCACCTGCAGCCGCCTGCTCGATCAGGGCGAGAAGCTCGTTGGCTTTTTCTTCCGACTCGAGAAGGAAATGTGTATTAACGTAGAATGGTCCGAGGGTTCCGGATGCGTACCAGAACGGCTTTTCCGGATCACTTACGCGAACAGCATTCGTCGCAAAAAGATAATCAGCAATTGTTTTCATATACTTACCTCCAAAGCTCGAGCGTGCCGGTAAGAGACGACAGCTCGTCAATATTGTTTTGCTCACAGTATTTTTCCAGATCTTCGACGATCTCTACGGGACGTGTCGGATGCACGAGTGTGATCGTACCGAGTTCGACGGCCGAAGCACCGGCGATCATGAACTCGAGGACATCCTCGTATGTGGAAACGCCGCCACATCCGACGACCGGGATCTTCACGGCGTCATAGATGTCATGGACCATACGGAGGGCCACAGGCTTGACGCACGGACCGGAAAGTCCGCCGGTATTGTTGTGGAGAAGCGGTCTTCTCGTACGGATATCGATCGCCATGCCGAGCATCGTGTTGATCGCTACGATCGCATCGGCACCGCCGGCTTCTGCGCCCTTGGCTGTTTCCGCGATCGAAGTGACGTTCGGAGTGAGCTTGATCCACATCGGAAGATCGGTTCTCTTACGAAGATCCTTGACCAGTGCCTCGATGGCTTTCGGAGAAGATCCGATGACCATGCAGCCTTCTTTTACGTTCGGACATGAGAAATTCAGCTCCAGCGCATCGATCTTCTCTTTATATGGATCGAGTTTTTCGACCATCGCGATGTAGTCTTCGTTCGAGTGACCGGCTACATTTACGACGACGCCGGCTCCGCTATTTACCATGTAGTCAAGTTCGGTTGCCAGAAAGGAATCGACGCCCGGATTCTGTAGACCTACGCAGTTCAGCATGCCGGAAGGCGTCTCCGCGACACGTACACCTTGATTTCCGTCACGAGGCAGAAGTGTCAGTCCTTTTGAAGAAAGAGCGCCGAGTTTACTGAGATCCATATATTCTGAAAGTTCACGTCCGAAACCGCATGTGCCGGATGCCAGGATGACCGGGTTCTTCAGATCGACACTACCAACTTTAACCGAGATACTCACCAGATCACCTCCTCAGCTCTAAAGACAGGACCGTCCTTGCAGCAGCGCTTGTGGACGAATTCTTTTCCTTCCTGCTCGGCCTTGATCTTGCATACGCATACGAGACATGCGCCGATTCCGCAGGCCATACGCTGCTCGAGAGAAACGTAACAAGTAAGCCCCTTGGCCTGTGCCCATTCCGAGACTTTTCTCATCATGATGCCGGGACCGACGACCATAACTGTCGTATCAGAAAGTTCCGAATCATCGATGGTCTCGAGATATGTCATGACATTTCCCTTCATGCCGAGATCTCCGGCATCGGTCGTCACCTCGAAGTTATCGCAGACTGCTTCGAACTTATCGAATAGAAAAGCATCGTTCTTACTACGGTATCCGTTTACGATCCGGCAAGGAATGCCGTTTTCCTGTGCGTATTTGGCCGCGCAGAAGATAGGGAAGATTCCGGTACCTCCGCCGACAAGAAGAAGCTTCTTGACCCCGTCAAACGGAAATCCGTTGCCCAGAGGACCAAGTACGGTAAACTCATCTCCCTCTTTTGCCTCGATGATCTTCTCGGTTCCCTTTCCGACTTTACGGACACCGACACTGAAGGTCTTTTCGATCTTATCGACGCACATGATGCCGAAAGGACGCTTCAGGAAGTAATCACAGGACAGATTGACGAACTGTCCGGGCTGCGCTTCTTCCGCGATTTCCGGACACGTGAAAGTAAGTACGGCGCAGGTCGGGCCGAGTACTTCTTTCTTAATCAGTTTGATCTTATATTCTTCTTTCATGTCTTAACCCTTCAGTGCTGCATTCAGATCGTCACGCATGCGGATAGCCTCGTCTCTGGTGGCTTTCTGGAAGCCGAGAAGTGCTTTTCCGGAAGGACCTTCGATGTCGGTCATTTCCATAGGTGCGATATCTTCTCTCTTCTTCCAGGCGCACATCAGGCTTCTCGATGCATTGACGATACCACCCTTTCCGTTTACGAAAGAGGCGACGGCGTCTTTGCCGGAACCACCCTGCGCACCGTAACCTGGTACGAGGATCAGTGCGTGTGGCATGATCTCTCTGGCCTTTACAGCCTGCTCCGGCCATGTGGCGCCGACTACAGCACCTACAGAACTGAATCCGGACTCACCGATCAGTTCCTGGCCCCATTTCTCGACATTCTCCGCCATTGCTTCGAATACCTGACGTCCGTCTTCGAGCTTCAGATCCTGAAGATCACCGGCCGACGGATTCGAGGTGCGTACCAGTACGAAGAGGCCTTTCCCCTTCTCTTTTGCTACGTCCATAAAAGGCTTGATGCCGTCGATTCCGAGGTATCCGTTTACTGTTACGCAGTCACATTCGAACATCGCTTCAACGGAATCGTCGAGGATCTTTGTTTCGCCGATGATCGCATTTGCATAGGCTGTAGCGGTGGTGCCGATATCGTTTCTCTTCGCGTCTGCGATGACCAGCATGCCCTTCTCCTGAGCATAGCGGATCGTTTTCTTCAGTGCCTTGATGCCCTCGAGACCGTACATCTCGTAATAAGCGAACTGTGGCTTGATCGCCGGGATGATGTCATATACGGCATCGATCAGGAGACGGTTATAGGCGAAGATCGCCTCACCGGTTGCTTCCTGCATGTTGACCGAGCGGGCCCCTTTCTTGTTCTTTGCGCCGTCGAGCCATGCCGTAAGCATCTCCGACGGAAGATAATCCAGCTTCGGGTCAAGTCCCATTACTGTGGGGTTATTGCACTCTTCGATTCTTTTAAGCAGTTTGTCAGCGAAGTTCGTCATACGTTACTTTTCCTCCTGCGATAGTAAGCTTTACACGACCGGTCAGTTCTTCTCCGATGTAAGGAGAGTTCGTCGCCTTGCTTCTGATCTCTTCCTTCGTGTAGACGAAGGTCTCGTTAAGATCTGCGAGCATGACATCTGCTGGCATTCCCTTATCGAGTGTACCTCTTCCTAGCTTAAGGATCGAAGAAGGATTCACGGTCATGGTCTTGATCATGTCGGTAAGGTCGATCGCACCGGTCTTTACCAGATAAGTATATCCTACTGCGAATGCCGTTTCAAAGCCGATGATGCCGTTATTGGCCAGAGAGAACTCGATGTCTTTCTCATCGATGTGATGCGGTGCGTGATCCGTTACGATACAGTCGATCGTTCCATCCTTCAGGCCTTCGATCACAGCAAGACGGTCGTCCTCCGTACGAAGCGGCGGATTCATCTTGAAGTTCGTGTCGTAGGTCTGGCAGGCTTCTTCAGTCAGGGAGAAGTAGTGCGGGCAGGTCTCGCATGTGACCTTTACACCGCGGGCTTTTGCCTGGCGGATGATCTCGATGCCTTTTCTCGTGCTGACGTGGCAGATGTGGATCGGCATATCGAGGTATTCTGCGGTCTGGATATCACGGGAGATCATGATCTCCTCGGCGATTGCCGGGATGCCGCGAAGACCGAGTGCCGTCGAGATCGCACCTTCATTCATGGCGCCCTCTGCGATCGAGAGTTCTTCGCAGTGATTCAGTACCGGGATATCGAAGTCCGAAGCGTACTCGAGGACCTTCTTCAGAAGGTTTGCTGTAGCGATCGGCTTTCCGTCATCGGATACGGCGACGATACCGGCTTCCTTCATAAGTCCCATCTCGGAGATCTCTTTGCCTTCGAGTTTCTTGCTGGCGGCGCCGATCGGGAACACATTACAGGATCCGACCTGCTCGGCTTTTCTAAGGATGCCTTCGACAACCGCTGCGTTATCGCAGACAGGATTAGTGTTCGGCATGCAGCATACGCTGGTAAAACCGCCCTTTGCGGCGCTGGCTGTACCGCTCTTGATGTCTTCTCTGTACTCGAAGCCCGGCTCTCTTAAGTGGCAGTGCATGTCGACAAGTCCCGGGAAGACTGTCAGGCCTTCCGCATCGATTACCTCATCTGCCTGCCCGGAAAGGCTGTCTGTGAATACGCCGTTCTCGATATAGAGCGTAACTTTTTCACCGGAAGCGAAATGATTCGCGTTTCTGATCTCAATTGTTTTCATTCTGGTTTCTCCTTGCCATCAGTAAGTAAAGTACTGCCATTCTGACTGCTACACCGTTCGTGACCTGTTCGTTGATCACGGACTGATCGCAGTCGTATACGCATGTCGGGAGCTCGACGCCGTGGTTGCACGGACCCGGGTGAAGTAGATAGGCACCTGGTTTCGCGAGTTTCAGAACATCTTCGGAGATGGAGTAGAATCTTGCATACTCCGCTACCGACGGGAACAGAGACTTCTGCTGGCGCTCGAGCTGTACTCGGAGGCCCATGACCGCATCGGCATCCTTAACTGCTTCGGATACGGAACGGCACACTGTGCAGCCCATCTTATCGAGACCGACCGGAACCATCGTACGAGGTCCGGCGACACTGATGGTCGCACCGAGCTTGGTTAAGCCGATTACGTTACTTCTTACTACACGGCTGTGGTAGAGGTCACCGCAGATGGCTACTTTCAGACCGTCGATGTGACCGTATTTCTCATAAAGTGTAAACATATCGAGCAGTGCCTGTGTCGGGTGCTCGTTCATGCCGTCACCGGCATTTACGATCGAAGCCTTTACGCGTGGCGCCAGATAGTGCGGAGCGCCGGACTGGCTGTGTCTCATGATGATGATGTCGGTTGCCATCATGTCGATCGTTCTGGCGGTATCGAGGAGTGATTCACCCTTATTGACCGAGCTTCCCGAGGTCGTGATGTTTGCGCTGGCCGAGCCCATATACTTCGAAGCAAGCTCGAAGGAAAGTCTCGTTCTCGTGCTGTTTTCATAGAATAGCGTCACGACCGATTTTCCCTGAAGATGGGAAGTCTTCTTATTTCCTGAAGTCAGCACCATCTTCATCATCTTCGCGGTATCGAGGATCTCCATGATCTCTTCCGCAGTTAATTGCTTTAATCCAAGCAGATCTTTATTCCTAAGTCCCATTATTTCACCTCTTCACAGAGAACGACCTGATCCTGTCCGTCGATCTCAGTTAACTGTACCGAGATCATCTCCAGGAGAGAGGTCGGTACGTTTTTGCCCACGTAATCGGAGCGGATCGGCAGCTGTCTGTGTCCTCTGTCGATCAGGGTCGCCAGCTGGATGCAAGCCGGTCTACCCATATCAAAAATCGCCTCGATCGCCGCTCTTACCGTTCTTCCGGTGAAGAGAACATCGTCGATCAGGACGATTTTCTTATCGTTGATATTGAAATGGATCGCAGTTCCGTTTACTACCGGGTGGGCCGCCAGTGTGGACAGGTCATCTCTGTAGAATGTGATGTCCAGAACACCGACATCCGGCTTTACTCCCTCGACCTCTTCCATGACCTTCGCGATGCGGTTCGCCATCGGAACGCCTCTTCTCTGGATGCCGACCAGTGCCACATTATCGAGGCCTTTGTTCTTCTCGATGATCTCGTGGGCGATACGGATCAGGGCACGGTGCACAGCCTGCTCATCCATAAGGACTGTCTTCTCAAGATACTCTTTCAAAAATACCACTCCTTCCGTTTAAGAGCCGCAAAAAAACCGACTCTTCAGATGTCCTTGCGGCACCCTTTACAAGTCGGTCTTCCATATTCATGCCTCCCTTTCGGGATACGGTATTACACTTTCGACAAACGACCTTTCTGTTCTCTCTGGAACAGACTTAAAGGATACGCTGTTAAGATAATAATCCAAGAGTATCGAATTGGCAACTGTCAATTTGGCAAAAGCACTGAACCGTGAAGTGCGGTGGCAATGGCCGCCAAACCATTACCACACAGGCATTTCATCGTAATACCAGTTCCATTCTTCATCCTGAGCCTGAGATTTTTTTCTTTCTTCCTGGCGCTGATCGTTCGACTGGTCCATACGCTTGTCCATCTCGTCTTCGATCTCCTGCTGGCGCTGTTCTTTCTTCTCCTGCTCAGCTTTCTTCTGCTCGTCGTCACCTTCTTCATTACCACCATCCGGATCCTGATTCTGGTTGTTCGGATCATTAGGATCGCCATTGGGGTCCTGATTCGGGTCCTGCTGCTGTTGCTGCTGTTGCTGCTCCTGTTCTTCTTTCTCCTTCTCCTGCTCTTCCTTTTCCTGTTCGGCCTGCTCGAGCATCTCCTTTATCTCGTCATAGAGACGCTGCGCACGATTATCGTGGCCGTCTCCATCGTCGTTTGCGCAGTCCTCTTCAGAGAGAATGTCGAGACAATCCTCAAGAATCTTGATCGTCTTATCGATTTTCTCTTCTGTCAGATAGTCTTCACCGAGAAGCTGAAGCTTAGCCAGTGCCAGATTGATGCGGATCGGGCACTCTTTGCCTTCCGGCGGATTCTCGTCAAGAGCCTGTTCGTAGTACTCGATTGCCGCTTCGTAGTCTTTGTTCTGATACATCACGTTTCCGTTATTGTAGTAAACGATGTATCTTTCCGTGAAATTAAAGGCCTCGAGAAGGCTGAAGTTCTCAGTATAGTCTCCCTCCTCATACTTGGAGATGACCCATTCATTGTACCAGTAGGTAAAGGCAAACTTAATCAACAACAGTGCAACGATCGTATACACCGCGATCATGATACGCTTTTTCATTCCCTAATCCTCCTTTTGTAATAGATCAGATCATAAACTAACAGAGCCACCAGCGGGATGGCGAACCAGTAATAGGTTTCCTTATATCCTTCCATACCCGTCTCTCCTGACGTGGCATATTCATCAAGACTATCTGTAATCTCACCAAGGATCGAGCGAACCGTTGTAGACTTCTCAACATGATAGTACTCGACTTCCAGATCGTCTGCGATCGACTGGAGGTTCTCCTCATCGATTTTCGAGATGGCATCGACCGTGCGGCCGTTCTCGTCACGGGTCTTCATGTAGAAAGGCTCACTATAGTCACCTTCGTAGCTTCTGACTTTCATCTTGCCGCCTTCCTCTGTGCCGTATCCGAGTACTGCACCGGAGACTATATATTCAGCGGCATCCTCGTAGGAACCGAGTTTCTCGTCTTTACTTGTGATTTCTCCGTCACTGAAGAAAAAGATGATCTGTGCACGCTCACTGTCCTGTTCATAGTCCTGTTCGAGTGTGTCCAGGATTTGGGAGAACGGGAGATTAAGAGATGTACCCTGCGCATAGTACTGTGTCTGCCCTTCCAGAGAACGGATCGCCGACATGACTACGTTCGTATCACTGGTATACGGAGCGAGCCGATACGCGTAGTTTCCGAACGAGATGACGGAGAATCGGCAGCCTTCCATCTTATCCATGATGTATTCACAGTCTTCCTTCACTGCATCGATACGGCGTCCATCCCCGTCAAAATCCTCGGCGAGCATACTCATCGAGTCATCGATAACAAAGAGAACATCGATGTTCAGCTCTTTCTTCGGGATATCATAGGAGAACACCATGATACGAAGATTCATAGCGAAAACCAGAAGCACGATCAGGATCTGACGGATGTAATTCCATACGCCCTTTCGCTTCATAACCAGCATGCCGATGCAAAGAATCGACATCAGCCATATTGGAAGGATCGGATTGATCTTCATAGTCTCACCCTTCTACTTACTACAAAATGTACACACAGACATATCGTTACAAACAATACCAGTTTCTCCGGATATTCTGTGATCGTGATATCACTCTTATAGAGCACGGAGGTATCGGTCTTCTCTACCTCTTTGATAATATCCTTGGCCATCGTCTTGGAGCTGAGAGTAAAGAGGCGTCCGCCAGTACTCTCCACTGCTTTCTTGTAATTGTCGTAATCGACGACCTCTTCCGGGGATGCGGCAAATACCTTGACGCCATACTTGGCACAGAGCTCCGCAGCCTCGTCCAGCTGGACAAAAGGATCGCCCCACAGTTCGTTGTCGGTTGCGAGGATGATGACACGTGTTCTGGAATCATCCTCTTTGACATCCGGGAACTGGAACAGCGTGGAAGCCAGGCCATCGCCGATCAGTGAAGAACCGGAATCATAGGCATAGGTGATCGTTCCATCAATAATATACTGATACTTGACATAGTCTTCCGTATCATAGAAATCGCCGTTATTGATCACGCCGATCGCGATCTTACAGGCCTCTTCGATCTGGTCAAGCACATCGAGTATGTAGTCATAGTCCGTCGTAAGCGGAACCAGCGTAACCGTCTGGCAGTTAAAGATCGTGATACCGAAGCGTTCACCGTGAAGGCCATTCACAAAGTCTTTCAGTTTCTCACAGACCTCCAGATCGACTTCGAACATCGAGCCGGACGTATCCAGGCACAGAAAAATGTCGCGGTTATGGATCTCTGTGATCGTCTGCTTCGAACGAAACGGACGAGCAAGGATAAACAGTAGGAACGACAGTGCCAGAACGAGGCTGACGATGACGACGAGGGAGCAGAACCTGAATTCGAGAAGTCTTCTCTTAAAGTACTTCGTCTTCTCAAGAAGTTCTGAGTTGGCAACCTTGCGGCCATCCTTAAACTTCTTCCTGTAACCGTAAGTCAGAATCGCCAGAACAAGAATGACAGGCAAACCGATATAAAGCACATATGGATTCATCAATTCCATGTGTTAATCACCTCCCTGGCATCCCGGATAGAATCCGAAGTCTCTTTATCAGAACGTTCGGCAAACTCCGGTGCATAGAATTCCTCGATCAGATTGCTGATCTGATGTACATTGTTCGACTTAAGCTCGGAAAGAGAGAAATTCTGCGCGTTGATTCCCGTCATGTCGTGTACAAACATACGTACAACGGCAGACAGTTCCTGATGGGTCGCACGGACATCAAGCTGTCCCTGCGAATACTTCTTCTCGATCACATTGATCTTCTCCAGATAATCACGCTTGGTCTCTTCCTTACTCTTCGGCTTGAAAACCACCGGCTTCGGCACTTTCTGCTTCATCGGGGCTTTCATCTTCTTATGCACGAGTATGATGGCAACAAGGATCACGATCGACGCAATAATGATCGAGATCATGATCACTACAGGCAGGAAGCTATAGGAGAATGGATCTTGTAATTCAACGGATGTTGGCATATCTGTGTCTCTCCAATAACTCAGTAATAGAATAAGTGATATTCTCTTTGCTTCCGACTGATGTCGAAATGATGGCATGATGTTTCAGTTTCTTCTCATTGTCCTGCGCCATCTTCTCTTTCATCTCTTTCTCGATACGCGCGAGCTTCTTGTCCATGGTCACGAAGCGCGGAACATACCTGTTCTTCTCTACCTTAAAGGCGTGCGCGCCGGACAGATCCGCATCATTTACGTTAATGAACAGGATATCGTGCTGGCAGATTAGTTTCTTAAGTACCGCCTCCGATACAGATGCGGTTCCCGTCTGGTCCGTAATGACGAAGACGACCATCTTCCTTCTGAAATGCTTCAAGAGATACTCCATGCTCTTATTAAGGTCCGACTTCTTCGAGATCTGGACATCTTTGTCATACTGTGCAAGAAAATGCTCAATATCATAAAGACGTGTGCGCAGCGGGAAGAAACGCATCTTTCCATCCACATTGTAAAGGGAGCCGACAAAATCACCGTTTGTATATGCCAGATACGACAGCGTACCACCCGCAAAGATCGCGACATCCTTCTTCGTCTCACCTTTATCCGTATCGGCCGACATTTTCGCGCCTGTATCGAAGATGATCAGGATATTGTGTTTCTTCTCAGCCACATAGCGTTTCACAAGGAGCATGCGGCTACGTGAAGAAGCTTTCCAGTCGATGTCACGGATATTGTCGCCCGGGATATATTCGCGAAGATCCTCGAAATTCAGACTTCTGCCCATGAAGACGGACTTATAGGAACCATCCAGAATACTGGTGGCCTTGATATTCGTGTGAATCGAGATATTCGCTTTTATTCTTGTAATGTAGTCAAGAATCATGGCGTCGGTGTTGCTCCTACGATCTTATCAATAATCTGTTCTTCCGTGACTCCGTCAGCGACAGCCGCGAAGTTCAGAGAGATACGGTGACGGAGAACACTGTGGATCAGTGTCTTGACGTCATCAGGTGTTACATAGCTTCTGCCGTTGATCAGTGCGACGGCCTTGGAGACTTCCATAAGAGAGATACAGCCACGGGTACTCGAGCCGAGCGTGATATACTCAGCCAGATCCTTACCGATGACATCCGCCGGATGTCTGGTAGCATTTACGATCTGAATGATGTATCTCTTGATCGCATCATCCAGATAGACCTTGTTGGCCATCTGCTGCAGGAAATAAACGTCCTCAAGTTCAACTACCGCTTCAGACTTGGAGAATACATCTTTCTCGATACGGTTGAGGATCTCGAACTCCTCATCCTGTGTCGGATAATCGATCTTTTCCTTGATAAGGAAACGGTCGAGCTGGGCTTCGGAAAGAAGATATGTACCTTCCTGCTCGATCGGGTTCTGCGTAGCAATAACCGTGAAGATCTTCGGCATCGCGTAATTATATCCGCCGATCGTGGTCTGGTGCTCCTGCATGACTTCGAGCATAGCACTCTGTGTCTTAGCACTCGAACGGTTGATCTCGTCAAGAAGAACAAAGTTCGCATATACAGGACCCAGTTTCGTCTCGAAGGTGTTGGTCGTGTAGTTAAAGATCTGTGTTCCGATAATATCACTCGGGAGAAGGTCAGGTGTACACTGGATACGCGAGAACTTACCGTTCACGGCATCGGTCAGCGTTTTGGCCGCGGTTGTCTTGGCCAGACCAGGTACAGACTCCAGAAGGATATGTCCGTTAGAAATGATCGAGATCAGAAGCGACCAGCCCAGTCGGGTCTGTCCGACCATCTTTTTATAGTAGCAGTCTGTGATCTTCGAAATGATCTGCTTACTCTTCTCCAGTTCAACATTCGTAATTTCAGAGCGATTCTCCATTCTTCATCTCCTCCCAATAAACCACAAGATTTATTGTCATTATTATGTGCTTATATATACTATTCCATAAATTGTGAGAATGCAAATGACAAATTCTTCACAAATACAGCACATCTGTCTATTAAGACGATAGAGAATCCGGTTTTGTTGCAAAATTACCGAAGATATACATCAAAAGAGTGAAGAAAGACCCGCTTGTCTTCCGGCGGAGGAGTCATATAATCGTTGAAAAGTCTGGTCAGATACTCGTCGTAACCGGTAAGACACAGGTATTTACGGTCCTCATACTCCATCGGAGCAACATCATCAAAAAGAGCCATTCGTACCGTCTTTGTAACCACGTCATCAAATCCTGAAAAAGCACAAAAGCCGGTATTCTTCTTATAGTACTTCTTCGCAAGTTTATCGATCCGCTTTCCCCAGAATGTGAGGGGCAGCGGAGCCATAACCGTGCGTAAGATAACAAACAAGACAGCCGAAACCGCACTTCTCTTCTTGACATTGTCATACTTGAGTGCACGTATCTTGGCCAGTCGAAGATATGTGGTATATTTCTTGTGGAATTTCCTTGCTTCCTCGGTGGAAGGGTCCGGGACTTCATCGTATGGGAAAATATCGACCCAGACACCATAATTTCGCAGATAGTAGTTATCTCCTGTATTTTCAACGATCTCGGTGTTAGCGGCACAAATCTTCGTCCAGGGGAACCAGTTATTATTCTGATTGAGGAGATTGTATCTCGGATCCGGATGCGACTTCACGACTTCGTTGAAACGCTCATAGTCCTCACGGGTCATCATGATATCCAGATCATCATCCCAGGGAATAAAGCCCTTGTGGCGGATCGCTCCAAGAAGCGAGCCGTACGAAAGCGAGTAGCGGATACCGTTATTCGCACATACCTCGTCAATATAGTCCATGATCTTGAGCTGAATATCACGGACCTGATTTATACTGAGCTTTTCTTTCTCTTGAGACATAATGATTGAATCCAACAACCGTTCCTATTATTATCTTATAACGATGACAAAGTAGGCCAGTGCTTGTCTTTTTCACTTAAGTTCAGCGGAACACCATCTACAAGATACCCTTCGTTGTCCGCGCTGCCTTTGTATTCGCCAGTCAATCTCGGCCAAACGATACCGATCTCCGGATCATTCCAGGCAAGTCCGCCTTCATCGTTCGGATGATAAAAATCGTCACACTTATAGCAGAATTCCGCAACATCGGAAAGAACCAGGAACCCATGAGCAAATCCACGTGGAATGAGGAACTGGTGCTTATTCTCCTCGCTGAGAATCTCGCCATGCCACTTGCCATACGTCGGGCTTCCGGGACGAAGGTCTACAGACACATCGAAAACCTCACCTCGGATCACACGGACAAGTTTAGTCTGTGGGAATTCTTTCTGAAAATGAAGACCCCTAAGGACTCCCTTGGTGCTCAAACTCTGATTGTCCTGTACAAACACAGTATCAATACCGACTTCGGCCATATCCCGGACAGAATATGTCTCCATAAAGTATCCGCGAGCATCGCCATAAACACTCGGAGCAATAAGGCACAAGCCTTTGATCCCATTAAGATCTTTCACTATTTCAATCTTGCCCATTATTCCAGTATCTCCTTTAAATATCGGCTAACGGCATCCTTCCAGTCCGGGAGCGGCATAAAGCCGTTTTCTACAAGTTTACTCTTGTCCATACGACTATTGAAAGGTCTTTTGGCTTTATTCAGCCCATATTCAGCCGTCGTAACAGGTATAACCCGGGTCGCAAGCCCTGCCCTCTTATATATCTCACAACAGAAATCATACCACGAAATATAAGATTCGTCTTCTGATTCGCTGTTCGTCGCGTGATAATAGCCATATTTCTCTGTCTCAGCCATATCAACAAGAAGTCTTGCAAGGTCCAGTGTATAGGTCGGTGTACCGATCTGATCGTTGACGACACGTACTTCGTCATGCGTCCTTCCGACTTTCAACATCGTCTTTATGAAATTATTGCCATTCAGTCCGAAGACCCAGGAGATTCGCACGATGAAGTATTTCTCAAGAAGGCTCTTTATTACCAGCTCGCCATCCAGTTTACTCTGTCCATAAACATTGAGTGGAGCATAACAGGTGTCATCCGGTTTCCACGGACGTGTTCCCTCCCCGTCAAAAACATAATCCGTACTGATATAGATCATCTTAGCATCAAGAGCTTTAGCCGCACGTGCGATATTCTCTGTCCCTGTGACATTGATCATCCGCACTCTGTCACGAGCTTGTTCTTCTTCAGCTGCGTCTACCGCAGTCCACGCAGCGCAATGAATGATCACATCCGGAGCGATGCTGTTGATTGTTCTGAAGACGTTTTCCGCATCAGTAATATCCAGAGAAACATACGGAACTTCGGTGATCGCACTGCCATCACGAATCCCGCAATACTCCGGCTGGATATCCGATCCGATACATTCGTATCCTCTCTTAACTATTTCATTTACCACATCGTGGCCTGCCTGGCCACCAACACCGGTAACAAAAAACTTCATGTGAATTTATCTAATTCCTCCAATTACTTGTTGCTGTACATATCCTCGTAGTACTTCTGGTAGGCACCGGAAGTGACACGATTCATCCACTCTTCGTTCTCCAGATACCAGTCGATCGTCTTTACGATACCGACTTCAAACGGTGTCTCCGGATACCAGCCCAGATCCTCTTTGATCTTACTCGGATCGATGCCGTAACGGCGGTCATGACCCAGACGGTCTTCCACGTGCTTGATGAGGTCTTCCGAGATGCCCTCATCTTTCAGCCGGTCGTGCAGCTGCTCGATGATAGTCTTCACGATAAAGATATTCGGACGTTCATTGTGACCGCCGACATTATATACTTCACCGATCTTACCGTCATTGGCGACCATGTCGATGGCCTTGCAGTGGTCTTCTACGAAGAGCCAGTCACGGATCTGCATCCCATCGCCGTATACCGGAAGCTGCTTGTGATGCTTGACGTTATTGATCATGAGCGGGATCAGTTTCTCCGGGAACTGATATGGACCATAGTTATTCGAACATCTTGTGATGTTGATCGGCATACCGTATGTGTCATGGAATGCCTTTACGAAATGATCGGCAGAGGCCTTGGAAGAGCTATACGGACTATGGGGATTGATCGGAGTGGTCTCCATGAAATAGCCTTCTGCACCGAGTGCACCATAGACTTCGTCAGTACTAACCTGGATGTACTTCTTCCCTTCTTTCCAGGTCTTATTCTCGGCGTCGTACCAAGCTTCTTTCGCACGCTGGAGGAGATTTACCGTACCCATCACGTTCGTCTGGACGAAGATCTCCGGATTGGCGATCGAGCGGTCCACATGGCTCTCGGCCGCGAAATTAATGACATAATCAAAGTCATACTGCCCGAAAAGCTTCGTGATCAGTTCCTTGTCACAGATATCTCCGTGAACGAAAACATGGCGGGGATCTCCCTCTACGCCCTTCAGGTTCTCCAGATTTCCTGCATAAGTAAGCTTATCAATGTTTACCAGAAGAATGTCATCATACTTCTTCAACATATAATATACAAAGTTCGAGCCGATAAATCCGGCACAACCGGTAATCAAATACTTCTTCATTTCGTCACTCCTCAATACTTCAGTTTCCCTTCCGCTACAGATCGCAGATGTGCCCCATAGGGCGATTTTCCATATCTTTCGGCGGATTCTTCAAGCATCTCCTTATCGATCCACTTATTGATAAATGCAATCTCTTCCGGCGCCGACATCGTGATTCCCTGGCGCTTGGAGATCATCTGAACAAAGTCTGCCGCCTCAACCAGACTATCCATCGTTCCGGTATCCAGCCAGGCAAAACCACGTCCAAGTAATTGTACATCAAGGCAATTATCTTTCAAATACATGTCATTCAACGTCGTGATCTCCAATTCGCCTCTGGCGCTGGGCTTGACCTGAAGTGCACGTTCGGAAACACCGGCCGGATAGAAATAAAGACCCGTTACGGCATAATTGGATTTCGGTGATTCTGGTTTTTCTTCAATACTCGTGACCCTGCCGGTCTCATCAAAGGCAACCACTCCGAATCTTTCCGGATCATTAACGTAATACCCGAAAACGGTCGCACGGTTATTCTTCTCGGCATTCTCGGCCGCTGCGCGAAGCACCTTACTGAAACCGTTACCATAGAAGATGTTATCTCCGAGAACCATGGCACAAGCATCCTCACCGATAAATTCCTGTCCGAGGATAAAAGCCTGCGCAAGTCCGTCCGGCGAAGGCTGAACGCAGTAAGAAAGTGAGATTCCGAATTGTGAACCGTCTCCCAGAAGAGCTTCGAAACGCGGGGTGTCAACCGGAGTGCTGATAATCAGGATATCCTTGATTCCGGCAAGCATCAGCGTGGACAACGGATAATAGATCATCGGCTTATCATAAACAGGCAATAACTGCTTACTTGTAACCATCGTAAGTGGATAAAGCCTTGTGCCGGCTCCCCCGGCAAGAATGATTCCCTTCATACAAACTCTCCTTTATTCTGCCTTTTTCGGTTTTACCCTGATGAACTGCTTCAGGCTATCTTTGTACATATATAAGTATAATACTAACAGAGCGGCATAGACCAGGCAACCTGTGACGAATTTCATATGTTTCGCACACAGAATGAACGCCATGGTCATGAAACCTTCGATAATGAAGTCTTTCTTTATGTTTACATGGATGATGCCGGCTACGATGATTTCCGAGAGAACGGAGCGCATCATGATGAAGAAAACGATGAAATAGAGCATCAGGTTCATGTTATCGAGTACATACGCGGAGATCAGGAATGCAGTCATGGAGGAAACCACCGCGATGACATTTACGATAAGCATCTTCTTCTCTGCACGATATGCTTTCAGATAATTATTCGTAAGGAGACTGACTTTCGAGGCGTAGATGATGATCGGCAGCATGATCCCGAGGTAAGTAAGGCTCTCCACATATTTGGGAAGCCATCTTTCCAACACAAGACATCCCGGATAATAGCAAAGAAGGGAGATAAACAGAACAGGAGTTACCGCGTTACGGATAGTCATATATAACTGCGGAAGTTTATCCTTTTCCATTCTCTTTAACTGCGGGAAAAGCACTACGCTGATTGCTGTGACAAAGGCCAGGAACAAGTTGGAAATGCTGAACGAGAAAGAAACCTTTCCGAAGATCAGATCGCCCCAGTGCCACTGGATGATCATCTTAGCACCACTGATAAGAAGCGCCGATGACCAGTTCGCAACGAGAAGCATGCACCCGGAACTGATATTGGACTTCAGTTCTTTCATCGATTCCGTAAGCGGGATAGCTTTACCGATATACATGTCTTTGTTATAGAAGAAGCCGACAAGCACACCGAAGAAATCCGCACAGAGATCCGCAATACAGTACATATAGAAATTCTCTACATGCAGTAGCAGCAGGACCACGGTGAAGACGCCGAAGAAGAGTCTCTGGGAGATAACGAGCTTGGCATAGATCTTGATCCGGTTCGTAATCTGGAATATATACGAGGTATAGGTGAACAGATTTCGGGAGAGCACACTTAGAGCAACAAGGATAAAGATCAGTTTGTTTGCTCCGCCGACAAAGATACCGACAAACAGCATTGTGGTGAAGGTAATGAAGGAATTGCCAAGCAAAAGTGCCCGGAACTGTGAGCGGATGCGTGGTTTATCCAGCTGATCGTAATCGTACTGTGAATAACGAAGTACCAGGCCATCCAGAAGGCCGAAGTGCAGCACCCCAACATATCCGGCATAAAGAACAAAAGTCTGCCAGTGGGCGTAAGACAGCTCCGGAATAAACTTCGGAACGATCAGGTTCAGGATAAAACTGACGACCAATGAGATCACCTGCACGAAAAGTGAAAGGAACACATTGGATTTGATCGAGTTTTTGCTTTTGAGTTTAGTTTGTGTCACCGTATAGCTCCTACAAAATAAGTAAAATATCAAGAATAGTCACCGCTGTGCCGATACCTTCACACGCCATAATCCATCTTTGGCATAGACAAGATAGTAGAACACCACGAGCCAGCCGATCTCGTAAACAAGTCCGAAATGGAAACGCTTCAGGAATTGTTCGAGGATCGGATAATATACAACAGGATAAACATGGGACGTGTAGAACATCCACCAGAATCCGAATTTGTCACGTTTATTCATCAGGTACAGAAATTCGAATAGTGCACCGGTCAGAAACGGGATGATGCATACTCCCGCCATACCGAAATCCTGATAGTACGGACGGAATGCCGAGTAGATATTTGTCGCAAATGTATAGCCGTTTGGCGATTTATATTCGGTATATTCCGAGTTATGCGGCACTTTTGATTCCTCTCCGATCCCAACCGCAGCGAGAGTATTCTGTACAACAGAGAACGACTGCTGACCATTCGTATAATTGTTATCGAAACCTTCAAGCCAGAGATTATACGCATAAATCCCCGAGCCGGCATAAATACCTATGGCTCTATCGAATCCGGACTTATAGTTCTTCATTCGTCCGAAGCCCCAGAAAATAAGCGCAAAGACGATTCCAATAATGCCGACTTTAACGATAAGCTTGCGGTTTCTTACAAAAACTGATTTCTTCCATTCGTAGGAAGAGACAAAAAGCAGAAGGCCAAACAGGAAGAACCGGATAAGAATATTACGGTCCGTCGTGATCAGTGCGTAAATCAGGAAGAAAACGATTGGTACATAAACGAGTTTTTTGTTTTTTTCCTTATGAACAAATCTCGTGATCATGACACGATGTAGACAGATGTATGCGATGGCCACCAGGATCTCGAATAACTGTGTCGTAAAGAAATTATACGTCTTCTCTTCATCATATATGGCGCGGAGAGAGGTCTTAAATGCCGAGAAAGAACTGAGATTCAGGCCACGGAATTTGATGAATATATAGGCAAGAAAAAGAATGATAGAAAGAACGGTAAAGAGCCTATAAGGGAAGTTCTTTTTTGTTCTTTCCATGATGCCGGGATCGATCTCATCCGTAATCGGCTTATTCCGATAAGACATCAATGCACGCACGAGCAGTGTTCCGAAGAAAAAGCTGACAAGAGCCAGTACAAAAGTGATTGTTGTCAGATAATAGAAGCCATGCTTCTTCATATCCCAGTTCTCATAATTCATGCATACGATCGTAAAACAAAGAAGCATACTGGAACACACTAAGAACAAAGGACCGGTAAAGTCCTTCTTATAGTACCAGTAGGATAGAACTACAAATATGAGTAATATTCCCCATGTCAGCGCCAGCATGTAATACTCCTGATCCTCAATAGTATTTCTTCCCTTTTACTTTCAAAACAGACCGAGCAGAACTTTGAGTCTGAACTGCAAGGCGGTCTCCCCTGTGTGTTTATATACTTCTTTCTCTCCGAACATAGAGAACTTCCTGCGGATGGATTTTTTATACGAACCGTATTTCTCCATCTTGGCAAGTACATCCGGAGCCAGAAGATCACCGAATTTTTCGGCGATCGTTGATGCGAGCATACTACGTCCGCAACGAAGCTGCTTCTTCTTGAGTTTTTTCTTATATTCGGCAAAATGGCTTGTCTTACGGACACCGACTACATTGTTCTCGTGCTGGCGATAGAGGATGTACCCATCCTTATCGTAGATGATTTTCCCTGTGGTGGCGGCCACCATACCCACCCACACATCGTGGATGCGGATCGCGAGGAGCTGCGGCGACGGGCGTCTCTTCGGATCCGAAAGCAATTCCTGAAGTTTCCGGTTCCATACCATCGTACAGCCGGAGATCTTGTTATCGCACATGATCTGCATCCAGGAACAGTCAAGTGCTTCCTTATGGCGAAGTCCGAGACGGTTCTTATCCTTATCCACGAGGATCTGATTGGAGCAATATAACGCAGGACCTTCTTCGTTCACGAGTGCTTCGGCACCCTTCCGCATCTTGCTTTCAAGCCAGTTATCATCCTGGTCCGCAAAAGCATAGAAATCGTAATCATTGGGAACACGATAGACAAGATCCATGAAGCTGGAGCCTACTCCCAGATTCTGGCCCTGGAAAAGCGTGACATTTTCATGGCCGGCCACGTATTCGTTTATAATCGAGATGGTACTATCAGAAGAACCATCATCCCGGATATACAGATGAATATCGACCCCGGTCTGGGCCAGAATACAATCGATCTGTTCACGAAGGAAACGCTCGCCGTTATATGTGCTTACCATCACTGCAACTTTATGCATCTTCGGAAACACCTCTCATCATTCTCTTAAACATATCTTTCAGCCCGACCCTGGCATTCCAGCCCAAAGATTCCAGTTTACGGACATCAAGATCCATATATAACGTGTCGGCATAGCCGAGTTTGCCGATATCTTCCGCTATATCGTACTTTACGGAAATCTTCCCGTCAGATAGGTCCTTCGTGACCATTTCCGCCATTTGTCGAATCGAGCAGTATGTGCTCGGATTGGCAACAGTATAGGCATTTCCATTCTCGGCACGATGAATTGCTGTTAGAATCGCAGAAACCGCGTCAGCTGTATACAGATAGCATCTTTCAGTAAGACCGGAAGAGCGAAGAACGATATCCGTTCCTTCTATCGCACAGCGCATAAACTGTGCAAAAACACGACCATCGTCATATCGTACGCCCGGACCGAAGGTCTGTGTCGCACGCAGGATCACCGTCGGAACGTCATGCTGGACATAATAGGAATAGCAGAGCATCTCTGTCGCGATCTTACCGATCGGATAACTGTTTCTGGCATTCTGAGGAAGGAAACCGCCGACCTCTTCTTCTGTCACCTTATGCCCTTTCTTCGGAAATCCGTATACTTCCATGGTCGACACCATGATGAATCGCTTGATAGGATGCTCATACGCCCACTGAAGAAGCGCTCTTGTTCCATCGATGTTGGCAAGTAAAGTGTCGGCCGGTTTCTCCATGAAGTACTTCGAGCTTGTCGGGCTGGCCAGATGGACAATATAGTCGACATGTTCATCAAGCGGAAGCGGTGTGCCGAGTTCATAATAGAATATCTCGACAGTATCTTCTCCAAACAGTTCTTTTGCCGCATCGACATTACGTACCGGGGCCAGGATACGGATGTGAAGATCCTTCTTCTCGCCGTTCCATATAAGAGCTTTGACCAGGTTCATACCGATCAGCCCCGTCGCTCCGGTAACAAGTATCGTGGTATCACGAAAACGCTCCCAGTCAATGAATGGAAGCTCGCCCAGCATCTGATAATCTTCAATAAATACACTACTCATCTTCTTCATCCAATAAACGCGGATTCTCTTTCAAATCCATTAATGCCCGAAATGTGAAATAATCGGACGGTGTTGTAATCTTAATATTCTCCGTTGGTCCTTCGACGGCATAGATCTCATGACCGTGAAGCTGCATAAGATAGGCGGTATCGATACAATCGTCCATACCGCTATCTATGGCCTGCTGATGTGCGGCAAGAAGTGCTCCGAGGCGGAAAGACTGCGGGGCTTTGGCCATCTGGCACTGCTTCCTGTCGATGATCTCACCTACAAGCATCGAATCACTGCGGACGGCGATAGTCTCGATCGCAGGCGCCACCGTGATTCCCGATCCATACTTCTCGACAGATTCGATATTCTTAGTAATCGTTTCATGGTCGATCAGCGGGCGAACGCCATCGTGCATCAGGATGATCGAGTCTTCCGGGAAAAGCTCGGACGCTTTTCGGATACCGTTATATCGGGAAAGCATACCAGTTGTCCCGCCGGGGATGATCGCTTTGACCTTGCTGATATGAAACTTCCCGACCAGTTCTGTGCAGTAGTCGATCCAGTCCTCTACACAGACGACAATAATCCCGTCGATCAACTCATGATTCTCAAAATGCTCGAGCGTATAGATGATGATCGGCTTCCCACGCAGTTCGAGAAACTGCTTGGGCTTCGATGCTGTTTTCATTCTTTTACCGGTACCGCCGGCAAATATCACTGCTATGTTCATCTCGTTAACGATCCTTCTTTATCTTCGATAGCACTTGGCCGTATGGTGAGCCTGTCTCTTATTCTCGGGCGGAAGTTCCATATAGTGATTGTAATGCTTGGTCAGATACGCATCATAATTCTTGATACCCAGGAATGAGTGGCCTTCAAAATCCAGTTCGATATAATTGGTAAACGTGTCCTGTGTCATGATCTCTGCTTCTCTATATGAACCACAGACGCATCCGGCATAGGCTGCTCCTTCAAATGGGTGCTTCAGGTTTTCCCTGTCGATCTTCTCGATCAGTTTTCTGGGGTTGGCGAATCGGCTCATGACAAAGAGCATCAGACGGATGGGCTCGACAAGGATACTGTGTGTCTTGCTTCTGAAGTACTTCTTCCATCTTGTCGCATTTAGAAGCTCTCTCTTAAAAGATGTCTTTCTGAATATCTTCAGGGCTTCCTTCTCGCTGTTGCCCAAGCCTTCGAGAGGAAATACATCGATAGAAATACCGATATCATAAGGTACACTAATGGCTTCATCGACCACTTTTGTTGCCGGATCGAAGATCTTCGAGAACAGATCGTCATACCCTTCTGTATAGTGATAGTCAAGAAGAGTAAAACCGGTGTCTTCCTGGGCACAGAATCGGATAAATGCATCGTAATCGGGACGGGGCATCATGACATCTACATCATCATCCCATGGAATAAAACCCTTATGACGGATTGCTCCGAGCAGAGTCCCTCCTCCGAGTGAATACCGCCATCCATGGATTCGGCATATTTGATCGAATTTGAGCAAAAGCTGAAGTTCGATCTCGTGTATTTCACTTAATGACAATTCTTCCATCACAAAAACCTATTTTGTATTTACCTTAATAATTTATTTTACCAATCCTTATATTACCTAGCAACTTGACCACTCACGAAGCACCGTGAGAAGTGCTTCGGGGCATCACCTGTGCAAGAGTTTCTTAAAGATAAACCCTCGCAGTTTTCCGGGGACCAATGCCACCACGAATTGAATACTTACTGTATAGAAATAGTCCCAGAAAGAGATAAAACCGGTTTTGTATACCTGCTTTTTCCCTGCTCTGTATTTCTTGAAATAACTCCAACCGCCACGACGCTTGAACATATCATGCCCGATTCTCGCAAAAACCAGAGGCTCCGATATATTCGCACACTGTGCTCCCTTTAAGATCATTCTCGCCCACAGATACGTATCTTCCATCAAAGGGCAGGACTCATAATTGCCAGCTTCGAGGACCGCATTCTTTTTATACATGACTGTCATGTGATTGAACGCATCTCTTTTCTTCTGATACGCGACGATCTCGTCATGTGTCGCCGGAACCGATCTCTTGGCCACGACTTTATCAGGGGTTTCCTCAAACTCATCAATATCCGAGCCGCAAATATCAAGAGACGGGTTGTCCGAGAACATCTTCAGTTGCTTTTCGAAACGGTCGGAACGAGCGATATCATCTGTATCCATACGCGCGATCAGGTCGTTTCTGCACTCGGGAACACCTGCACGCAGAGCCAGACCCAGGCCCTGATTCTGTGAAAGCGGAACACGTTTGATCAGATCCGGGTATTCTTTCTGATACCGGTCGAGAAGTGCATACATTTCCTCGGTTAGCGGGCCATCCTCCACTACGACCCACTCGTCAGCTTTTACCGTCTGATGAAGGAGACTCTGAAAACAGGACTCGACATAATCCGTCTTTTCCTTGATATATATAGACATCAGCACGCTTAATTCAGCCATTAGTTATAGTCCTTTCCCAGCACTGCTGCGACGGTACGAAACATCGTAGCGATATCTCCCCAGAAGCTGAAGCGCCGGATACTTTCCAGGTTCCACTTCATCTTATCGGGCAAGACGCGCTGAAGATATACGGCATCTACGTCGTCAGCGGCATCAAGAAGTTTGTTTTCATCTTTGTATCGGATACTTGCTTCCGAAGTAATGCCTGCAGGAAGCAACAGAGTCGCCATATATTCAGGCGCATATTTCTCCACGTATTTCACCGCTTCCGGACGGGTCCCTACGAAGCTCATGTCTCCTGCAAGCACATCCAGAAGCTGCGGCAACTCGTCCAGACGATAGTCACGAAGTTTCGCCCCGACCTTTGTGATACGGCTGTCGTTTCCGACTGTTACGGCCGAGCCGATCTTATCTGCATGATTGACCATGGTCCTGAATTTATGGATGCGAAAATGCTTGCCATTTGTGGTCACGCGTTCTTGGCGGTAGAAAACCGGACCATGACTGTCACACTTGATCCAGATCGCGATGATAAGCATCGGAAGCGCAACAAGAATCAGCATGATAAAAGCAACGACAAGATCGAATATGCGTTTGCAAAGAAGAGAGAATTGCTTCTTCTTAAGGGCATCATAATACGGTTTAACTTCCGGGACCTGCATGCAGGATGGAAGCGCGCTCCATTTCTTCAGCATTACTTCCCTTTCCTCACGACCTGCTCCAGACAGTTGCAGATATACTCCACGTCATCGTCAGACAGTAGTGTATGAAGCGGCAACGTGATCAGATTACGGTAATAGTCAAAAGAATTCGGAAAAGCCTCAATATCAAAGCCCAATGACCGATATGCCGTCATCATCGGAAGCGGTTTGTAGTGAACATTGGTGGATACGCCCATCTCAGAAAGCTCACAGATGATTCTGTTTCTCTCTTCTTCATCTATTCCCGGGATACGCATAAGATAGAGATGGTTACTACTGTCGATCTCATCCGTGTGATGAATAAGATGAGAGATACCGAGCTTATCACATACCGAATCATACTTGGAAATGATCTCTTCTCTTCTCTTAAGAAGTCCGCAATAACGATCCAGCTGACGTAGGCCGATTGCAGCCATTATGTCCGTCATGTTGCACTTGTACCAAGGACCGATAATATCATATTCCCAGGCCCCGACTTTGGTCTTCGCCAGCGCATCTTTGTTCTGTCCGTGCAGACTCAACAACTGGAAGCACTTATAGATCTCTGGATTCTCAATCCCGGGAATCGGTCTCCATGTCGCCGCACCACCTTCGGCCGTGGTGAAATTCTTAACCGCATGGAAGCTAAAACCTGTAAAATCCGCAAGCGCACCACAGTACTTCTTCTCTCCATGAAGTAATCTGCTTCCGCCGAGTCCATGTGCACAATCAGAAACAACAGCAACACGGCCGAGAGTTTTCTGAATACGGGATGAAAGATCGGATAAGGTCGTTCCATCGGAGTCCATCGGATGGAAGAGATCACGCTTATTCTCTACGATCTCATATACTTTTTCATAGTCACAGACGATTCCTGCCAGATCGACACAAACCACAGCCTTTGTCTTTTCGGATATCGCTTCAGCGAGCTTGTCATAATCCATCTCCGGCATATGTGTGATCTCGTCGCCATCTTTCTTGATGTCTACAAATCTGATCGTTGCTCCACAATGAATCGCCGCCGAGGCAGAAGCAGAATATGTATAGGCCGGAACGATCACTTCGTCGCCCTCTCCCACCCCCAGGACGCGGAGATTGAGTTCTTCCGCTGCAGTCGCAGAATTCAGACAGACGACTCTGTTAGACCAGATGTCCGGTTTTTCTTCAGTGTCTATATCATTTTTGCCGGTCTCGATAAAAGCGGCCAGACGCCTTTCCAGAAGTTTTGTCCGCGGACCGGTCGTGATCCAGCCGGACCGGAGAGCTTCGACTACCTCAGCAATCTCCGATTCACTTATATCCGGCGGACTGAATTTAATAAATCGCTTTTCCAAACTCATAGTTACTACCCAAGAGATTCTATACCTTTAGAATATTATACACATCATGAAAACAATTGTGTATTCCCTACAAACACAATAAAATCACCCGCAGCCGGGTGATTCTATTGCATTTTAACAAATCTGGTGGGGCTGATGGGACTTGAACCCATACGATTTAAGGTCGGCAGATTTTGAGTCTGCTGCGTCTGCCATTCCGCCACAACCCCTTTTGTGAACGGAATTCATATTAGCACAGTCGATTTTACGTGTCAATTTTGCCGACGATTCAGAGACTCTTCTTTGCAAAACGATATGAGTCCCTGCACATGGTCTCCAGATCGAACTGAGCCTTCCAGCCAAGTTCTTTTTCCGCTTTGGACGGATCAGAATAACATGAATCAATGTCACCCGGGCGACGCTCTGTGATCACATACGGAATATCGATCTGATTTGCTTTCTCAAATGCGTGAACAATATCCAGCACACTGTATCCTACACCTGTTCCCAGATTGTAGATGAATACGCCCGGAGCATCCTCAAACTTCTTCATCACGGCAACATGTCCCTTAGCTAGGTCGACAACATGAATATAATCCCGTACGCCGGTTCCGTCCGGTGTGTGGTAATCGTCACCAAAGACACGGAGCTGCGTAAGTTTACCAACCGCCACCTGCATGATGTACGGCATAAGATTGTTCGGGATTCCGTTTGGCTTCTCACCGATCAGACCGCTCTCGTGAGCACCGATCGGATTGAAATAGCGAAGAAGCACGATATGCCAGTCGGCCTTGGCCTTCTGATAGTCAGAAAGGATCCTCTCGAGCATCTTCTTCGTTTCTCCATAAGGATTCGTCGTTATTCCCAGCGGACACTCCTCCGTAATCGGAACAAAAGCAGGATCTCCATAGACAGTAGCCGAAGAGGAGAAAACCAGTTTCTTAACCCCGTATTTGTCCATGATATGAATCAGATTCAATGTTCCGCAAACATTGTTGTTGTAGTATTCCCACGGTTTTGCGACACTCTCCCCGACCGCTTTTAATCCCGCGAAATGAATGACGGCATCGATCGTATTTTCCGAAAAGACCGATTCGAGCTCATCCGGGCAAAGCATGTCCGCTTTATAAAACTTCGGACGTTTCCCGCAGATTTCCTCGATTTTATCCAGCACATCCTCACTGGAATTCGACAGATTGTCGAAAATGACGACATCATGACCTGCGTTAAGCAGCTCGACACATGTATGGGAACCGATGTAACCGGTACCACCGGAAACAAGAATATTCATAATAGATTCTCCTTTGAACTATTTAATCAAATATATACAAATCTTAAGGCAATGATTTATCCTGCCGCCACTCGCCGATCGAGCTCATCCTGCATTGCGGCAATGTAGTATTCAGGATTGCAATCAGCATATTCCTTCATATAATCGTCCCAAGTCGAATCGAAATCCGAAGACATCACCAGTTGGGGCAGCCATTCATGTTTACATTCGCCTATTTCATAGAAAGCACGACCCGGTGGCGTATCTGTCTGCAGATTATTCGAATAGGAATACATCGGGAACCATACGCCCGCTTCTTTTTTCTCCGAGCCGAGAAAATCGAGATATGAAGTGTAGCCATACGCATCAAAACAGCGGACAAGTGGATCCGAGAGCGTAGACATAAACTCGCAGCTCTGCTGCTCAGGCTTCATCGCATTGATTCCATCTCTGGATGTACCTAAATACTGAGGAAGATAGCTGTATTGACATACATGATCAGCCAAATACCGGGAAGAATTCCAAAGATCACGCATATCCTGAGTGCGATAGAACATTCCTGAATCATCCACGAGATAATCTACACCTTCAATTCCCCAGAAGCGAAGATTCAGAATATCCTGATCCAGACAGCGATTGAGGAAGAAGAAAGCTTTTGCCGGATCTTCACAACTGGTCGTTACCGCAACACCGGAGACACAATTGAGCATATCCGTATATGCGTGGTAATGATTTGGCATATCTTTTTCGATCGTAAGTGCAAGAGGGACGTATTCGTATCCAAGCGCGATGGTTCCGGCTTCAACATACGAATTGTGCGCATAATACGAGAAATCCCACCATTCATCACTAATTCCGAGAACGCAACCGGAGTTGATCTTCATCACATACGTGTCATAATCGTGTGAAGCAAAATCTTTATCAACCAGTCCCTTGGCATACATCTCATTCAGTTTCCGGAAATATGCCTTCGCTGTTTCTGAAGTATTGTAGTCTTCGACTGTTGGTACATCATAATCTTCGGTGTTTACGGCGACGGAGTCGTCAGCATAGTCTCCGTTGAGGCCCAACGGTGCCTTTTCCAGCGAATAATACCGCCAGCTGTCCGTGATACACGAAAAAGGTATAATCGGTGTACCATCCGCATTGTACTGGTTCTCCGCATAAAAACGCTCCAGAAGATCGAAGTACTCATCAAGTGTCTCGATCTTCGGGTAGCCGGCCCACTCTAGGACACGGACCTGGATCCAGAATGCATATTCATTGTGGACCTTCGTCTGATCCTCACCATATGTATTGTTGTTTACATTGGCCCAGTAGATATGTCCATCTTCCTGACGTAACATGTCCCATTCTTTGTCGGTGAACATCTCTTTCAAGTTGGAATATTGCGGATCCGCAAGATAATCATCCCAGGCAACGAGATACCCTGCTTCATATAATTGACGGCTGTAATTACCCGCGTCGATCAGATCAGGAAGATCACCTGTCGCAATAAGATTGTCGACAGCGTCGCTTGCCGCCATACCGTTAAGATACACTTCATTTACACGTACGTCAGTCAGTTTTGCGATTTCTTCCTGTATCTCATTTCCACTGTTGATCTCCAAACCGGGCATCAGGATCAACATGCTCAGTTCCGTGCCGCTCGAAGGGGCAGTAGTTGGCGAGATCGTCTGTGTCACGGGAGGCGTATCAGTCGGATCTGTAGGAACCGGAGTCACATCATCTTCAGGTCCAATTGTCTCCGTAGGTGTCTCTTTCGTCGTCTTCTTGACTTTCTTTTTCTTCTTGGTAGTTTCGGAAGTGCCGGAACATCCTGCAAGAAGGCTCGTGCATAGCAGCAAAGCAAGTATACGTCTCATTCTTACGCTCATGATGTACCTCATTCATTTACACATTTTCCCCGATAACAATTATATACTACGCTCAGTATAATGAAAAGAACTGCGCCATCTTGCGATGACGCAGTTCTTCCTGGTGGGAGAAGGTGGATTCGAACCACCGAAGTCGGTGACAACAGATTTACAGTCTGCCCCCTTTGGCCGCTCGGGAATTCTCCCTCGATACATATATAGATTGTCAAATTGCTTCAATGTGGTGGGCCTTCAGGGACTCGAACCCAAGACCGACCGGTTATGAGCCGGTTGCTCTAACCAACTGAGCTAAAGGCCCGCTTGTTTGAGTTTGTACCCATTTCTCAAAGCGCAAGAAAGATTATAGCGATAATAATATGTTTCGTCAACACCTTTTCGAAAATAAGTAAAAAGATCCCCGGCCACCGCTTCCCTTACCGCCTAAACAGTACGGAGAACGGATGACCGGGGTGATTTACTTAATCCTTCGCAGAAAGGTAACCCTTCTTGTACAGAAGTTCCGCTGTGAGCATCGCACCGCCGGCTGCACCACGAAGAGTATTATGAGACAGGCAGGTAAACTTGTAGTCGAAGATCGGATCTTCTCTCAGACGGCCGATCGACACACCCATACCATCCTGGAACTTGGCATCCAGTGCCGGCTGCGGACGGTTGTCCTCATCGATGTACTGGAGGAATTGCTTCGGCGCGTGAGGCAGTTCGAGTTCCTGCGGCTCGCCCTTGAAGTTCTTCCATGCTTCGAGCATCTCTTCCTTAGTCGGCTTTCTGTCAAACTTAACGGAAACCGCGGCAGTATGTCCTTCCTGAACAGCTACACGATAGCACTGTGCAGAGATGACAGGCTGCTCAGCCTTAACGATCTCGCTGCCTTCGATACGGCCCCAGACCTTCAGCGGTTCCTGCTCACTCTTCTCTTCTTCACCGCCGATGTAAGGGATCATGTTCCCGACCATCTCCGGCCAGTCCTTGAAAGTCTTACCGGCACCGGAAATCGCCTGATAAGTGCAGACGTTGATGTACTTGATACCGAAGCCAAGGAGCGGAGTCAGAGCCGGAACGTAGCTCTGGATCGAGCAGTTCGGCTTTACAGCGATAAAACCGCGCTTGGTGCCAAGTCTTTCTCTCTGCTTATCGATGATCGCTGCGTGATCAGAGTTGATCTCCGGAACCATCATCGGAACATCCGCTGTCCATCTATGAGCAGAGTTGTTGGAGATGACCGGTGTCTCAAGCTTGGCGATCTTCTCTTCGAGAGCACGGATCTCATCCTTCTTCATGTCTACTGCACAGAAAACAAAATCAACCTTCTCGCAGATCTTCTCGATGTCCTCAGTGCTCTCGACGATCATATCCTTCACATAAGAAGGCATCTCACAATCGATCTTCCAGCGGCCTTCTACCGCTTCTGAATAAGGCTTACCTGCCGAACGCGGAGAAGCAACAACTGCCACACACTCGAACCACGGATGATTATCCAGCAACGAGATGAATCTTTGTCCTACATAACCTGTTGCGCCAATGACGCCTACTCTTAACTTTGCCATGTTTCATTCCTCTTTCGGTGTCCGCGTACCACGGACATTTGTCTTTGTTGGGTGTATTATAGCGCAATCACTTTGGGAAAGCAAGTCATTTTTTCGGGATTTTTATGATACTATTAGTTTAGATTTGATTTTGTTTAATTAAGGAGGAGATCATGAGCCGTCCCAAAGGAAAATCCTCAGGAAACAATGCCACTTTCCCGATCCTGGAACAATATATCCGCTATATGGAAGCGGTGCAGGAGAAATCTCCCCTTACCGTTAAGGAATATAAATATGATCTTATCCTTCTTTTCCGATTCCTGAAATACGACCGCGGAATAGTAAGACTCAATGAGAATACGAAATTTGAGGATATTCCGATCGATGACATCGATGAAAAATTCATCAACTCCATCTCCACAGATGACCTGTTCGCCTTCATGATCTATCTTTCAAGAAACAGGAAGGCCTCTTCTGCTACCCGTGCCAGAAAGGTAGCCACGATCAAGTCTTTCTTCAAGTATCTGTTCCAGAAGAAAAGAATCATCAAGGATGATCCATCTTATGATCTCGAGACACCCCGCAGGGCGAAGCGGCTCCCGAAGTACTTAAGTCTCGATCAGAGCCGGGATCTTCTTTCTGCAGCCGAGCAGTCCGAAAGTGAATTTGCCGCGCGGGATTACTGCATCGTCACGCTGTTTCTCAATTGCGGGATGCGTCTTTCGGAACTTCGCGGCATCAACCTGTCAGACATCTCCGACGATACCCTTCGCGTGGTCGGAAAAGGCAACAAAGAGCGTACGATCTATCTAAATGATGCATGTCTTTCCGCTTTAGATCAGTACTATTCACAGCGCGATCTCATGAAAAAGAAAGATAAGGAAGCACTCTTCCTAAGTAGCCGCGGAACAAGAATCAGCACGCAGATGATCCAGATCATCATCAAAAGACTGTTCTTAGCTTCAGGGATCGATCCCGCATCCTATTCTGTCCATAAACTCCGTCACACCTGTGCCACGCTTATGTACAAGTACGGACAGGTCGATATCCGTACACTCCAGCAGATCCTCGGACATCAGAGTGTAGCCACGACGCAGATCTATACGCACGTCGACGAAGAATCCCTCCATGACGCTGTCGATAAGAATCCTCTGGCTCACTTCAAAAACAAGAAGAAGAAAGACTAAAGCCGGATACAGATCAAGCGTTCCCGCTCTTCTGATACTGCTCCAGGAATCGCATCGCGACTTCCTTTTTCTTATGCGGATGAAGATCGTTGTACTGACCGAGATCGTAAGTCGGGATCAGATAACATCCCGGAATCTCATGCACGACCGAGCGCTGCACTTCTCTCACCGCATCAAACGGATCGGCCTCATATACCGGACCATCGCCTAGCCAGTATGTCACTTCTGCCATATAAAACGGAGTATCTTCCCCAAAGAGTTTTCTCCATTCTTTAACCATACTCTTAAGAAGTGCCGCATAGTGTTGCGGATATTCGCAGTTTGACTCCCCCTGATAGAACAGCATCGCCTTACAACGCGTGCCGGAAAGCGGATGGATCATCGAATTATACAGCGCGGTGGGCGCCCATATGAAGAACGTCGGTCCGGTCAGCGCTTCGGCTCTTGCTCCCTCACGCATCTTCCACTTCCCGATAAGAGAGATCTCTTCTTCTCCATTTTTGAGACAGTACGGGCATTCCGGAACGGCACCGCCAATATTTCCGTCTATACCGAGACGGACAGTGATGATGTTTTCTCCTTCGTGCAGTATACCGGGCTTCAGGAAATACCGCCTTGGCGGGTACTTAAATCCTGTCTCCCCGACCTTCTGCCCATTAACAAATGTCATATCCGAGTCGATCAGAGTCCCCAATCGAAGCTCAACCGTCTCGTTACACCAGGAAGCTGGAATCTCAATCGATTTCTGGATCCACATACTGCCCTTATAGTCTTCATACGAAGTTCCCATAAAAGTAGAAGGCATATCAAAAGAAGAATATTCCCCTTCTTCAGGCCACTTCATCTCCCAATTGGCGGACAATCCGGGATCGCGAGCATCCAGATCCTTGTGCCAGGCATCCTGTCTGGCCATATCTTCCGCCTGCGTCCGGGATACGAATTCATCATCGTGGTTCTGCGTAAGTTTTTCTTTGTAGCACCACAGACAGGCCTTGCTCTTATCGTTATTACAACGTCCGGAACCATGGTCAGTTTGAGCAATTTCTTCATATGTGGATATCAGGTTCTCTTCACTCATCAGACTTTCGACCGGCGCGCCTCCGACAGCAGTCTGGATCAGACCTACCGGTATCCCGTCAGAGAGAAACTTATACTTGGCAAAATAGAAACCGATCGCACTGAAACCGAAGATGTGCTCCTGATCACAATTGACCCACGAACCACCATCGAGCCTATCTGCTTTCTTTCCGAAGAGCGGAACCTTCGGCACCTCAAATTGACGTATCAGCGGAAAATCCGCAGTGATGATCTCGTCATAATGGAAATCCGTTGTCCATATTACGGGAAGTTCCATATTCGACTGACCGCCGAGTATGTATACATCTCCGAAATGGATGTCCCGGATAGTGATTGAGTCTTTTTCAGAAGAAATAGTAAGAGTATGCGGACCACCGGCTTTCTGCGCAGGCAGAATAAAGCTGCACGAACAATCCGATTCATTGTTTCTCACAGGGATCTTCTCCCCGTCAAATAAAACCGTGATCGTCTCACCGTTCTCGAGAATGCAGGATATGGGATTCTCCACTTCTCTTTGCAGGATCATGCCATTAGCGAAAATACTTGAAATTCTCATACTGTTTCTCCTTTACGAGAAGATATACTCCATCAACTTGTTATTCAATTCATTTTCGCTCTCCGAATATACAAATACAAGATACACATCTTCCGAACTGATCTGTAGTCTGGAACGCATGCTCTCCGGAAGTCGAATCGCGGCGGGGACGCCTTGCGGATCACATAGAAATTCCAGATCACTGTAACGAGGATCATCCTTGTATTTTGTCAGGTCCAGATAGAAATCATACTCCTGGAAGAACTCGAATTGCTTCTCAGACATAAGAAGATACTGGAACATACCACTTTCGATCTGAGAAACAAAAGCCATCACCAGATTATACGAACTGACATCGCCACTTTGCGGGACGACGAGCGTATCGCCGCCATATTTCACGACCTTGTTCTTATATCCTTTACCGAGATACGACAGAAAGTCATCCGTAAGTACTTTCTCTGAAGATTCGGAAACAGTCACACCGACTCCGGCTCCCGCGTAGATCGTCTTCTTATTCTGGAAAACGTCATGTGCAAACCAGACGATCCCGATTATCACGGCCAGCACGATCAGGACCTTAAGAAGATAGTAATCCCGAAAATACAGAAGTTTCTGACGTCGGTCAAACTCCGCCGTCTTTTCTTTCTCCCGGGAAATGAAATCGCGAAGGGATCCTTTCTTGCCCATGATTACTCGCCCGCCTCTTCCTGCGGATGGTTCTCGCTGTCATCTTCAGAAGGCTCAACAAATCTCTCTTCGAGTTTCTTGAAGCCGCGCAAGAGAATCAGGCACAGGCAGAACTCGACAACAAGGTGCGAAAAGACGATCACCGCCGGAAGATAACGGATATACTTGATACTCAGATATACGGAGAAGAGCATGATCATGGCAACGGAGAGCAATCCGATAAAGTAAACGATCGAGAATAGTACAGCCGTCTTAAAGGCATCCTTGATCGTGACCTCAAATCGCGCAATGATCGGAAAGATCGTCATAATGATGAACAATACGACAAGCGTCAGAAAAGACGCAGCTACGAAATACACAGTCGGAACATTACTGAAACCCGTGTCGATCATCCAGGACCAGTCAATACAGAGAAGCGCACATACACCCAGAAGGATCATCCAGATAATCGTAGCCTGCTTGAAATTCTCTTTAAATGCCTTGAAATACGGACGGAATATGACCGGCTCTTCTCTTCTGACGATACGCATCGCCACGTCGTACTTAGCGGCCAGAGCAGGACCGATCGTGATGATCGGCAGACAGCAGATCGTGCACAGGACATTCAGTATTATCAGGTCAAATACAGTATTCAGAAACTGCATCAAAGGACTGTCAAATCGTAAAAGGTTCATCTATTCTATCCCGGTCATACTTCCGCATGGATATTAGACCATTGTCTAAATCTACGGAAGCGATATTTTCTCTTCAAATATTAAATCATATCTCACATATTCATCAAGTAAAAAACGGCAAAAAAATGCTACCTGCCCGTCTATGAGACGGACAGGCAGCACCTGTGAATTGGAGATTACTCTTTTACGCCACCGATTGTAAGACCCGTTACAAAGTATCTCTGTAAGAACGGATACAAGCAGATAATCGGAAGCATGGTTGCGATTGTAGCTGCAGCACGTACCTGAATCTCAGTCGTCACGTTGGCGACCTTACCGCTACTATCCGGTGTCGGGTTGAGCTGTGTAAGGCTGCTGAGGAGTTTCTGAAGCTCATACTGCAATGTAGTGTTCTGTGGCTTCAAACGATTGTAGATCATCGCGTCGAACCAGGAGTTCCAGTGGTAAACAGCAACAAAGAGGAATACTGTTGCATATACCGGTTTGCAAAGAGGAGATATGATCCTTGCAAAGATCGTCATGTGACCTGCACCGTCAAGCTGCGCAGACTCTTCATAAGAATCCGGCAAAGATGACATATACGTACGAAGCACGAGGATGTTAAATGCACTTACCAGACCAGGAATGATATAAACCCAGAATGTACCGGTGAGATGAAGCTTGGTCATGAGGATAACCGAAGGAATCAGACCACCGTTTGCATACATCGTGATAACCCAGAACAGAGAGAGGCTTCTCTTAAAGAGGAAGTTTCTTCTGGAGATAACGAATGCAAGAAGTGCATTGGCAGCAAGTGAAAGGACCGAGGCCAGCAAAGTACGGGAGACCGTAACGATCAGGCCCTGACGGAAGCCACTCATCTCAAAGATGATCTTCTCATACGCCGAAGTTGTAAACTTTCTCGGTACAAGATGGATGTTCTTGAGAATGGCTTCCGAACCATCAGTAAACGAGTAGGCCAGTGTATTGAGAACCGGGTAAAGGGTTACACAGCAGAACAGGATAAGAAAAGTCGTATTGCAGATGACAAACGCCCAGTCCCATCCGGACATTCTTGTTTTAGTTAATTTCTTAAACATACTTGCACCCCCTTAGAACAGTCGCTCTTCTCCTGCCCGCTTCGCTATGAAGTTGAACAGGAAGATCAGGATCATCGCGATGAAAGTCTTGAAGATACCTGCAGCAGTACCAAGAGAGAAGTTGGCCATACCGTAATTAAGAACGTAGATATCGATCGTCTCAGATACCGGCTTCAAAACACCGAGACCGAGGAGATACTGAACTTCGAATCCCGCATTGAGTACGTTACCAATGTTCATGATCAACAGGATGATAATCGTAGAGCGGATACCCGGAAGTGTGATATTCTTGATTTTTTGCCATCTTCCGGCACCATCCATCGCCGCCGCTTCATAAAGAGAAGGATCGATAGACGTAATGGTAGCAAGATAGATGATCGCATTCCAACCGGTTTCTTTCCATACATTCGAGATCGCCACGATCGGCCAGAAATACTTTGTATGCATGAAGTAACTGATTGGTTCTTTGATAATATGAAGACCCTGCAGCAACTCGTTGATCATACCCTTAGTTGCAAAAGCATCACGAACGATACTGGTAACAACGATCCAGGAAAGGAAGTGAGGGAGATAGGAGATCGTCTGAACGATCTTTTTTCCCATCACGTTACGTACTTCACTAAGAAGGATCGCGAAACCGATCGCTGTAACGGTCGTCGCAACAAGATTAATGATACCCATAGCGAGAGTGTTGCGGAGGTCTCGCATGAAAGTCTTATCATCAAACAGGAATTTGAACCACTTAAATCCTACAAACGAAGATCCGAAGACACCGTCCTTCAGTTTGTAGTTCTGGAAAGCCATTATCCAACCGAATAACGGCAGATAGTAAAAGATAATACCATAGATGACGTACAAGCCAGCAACGATAAGAAGAACGCTCTGACGTTTCACTTCAGCCTTGGTGATTTTATTCTTCAGTGCGGGAGCATCTTTCTCAATTATGCTCATGGATTTGCCTCCCCTTAAACCTAGTAATGGCAACCACAGTTATATATAACCGTGGTTGCCACCACAGATGATTTATGTCAATTGAACATTACTTGCCGAGCGCTGCGCGACGATCAAGTTCTTTCTGCATTTCTGCGAGGAAGAGTTCCGGCTTGCACTCTGCATAAGCGGCCTGGTAAGCTGCCCAGTCAGATTCGAAGTCCTTGGAAGTAATAACTACCGGGAGCCATTCGTGCTTGCAGTCACCCATCTTCAGCCAAGCGGCACCGTAATCCGTTGTGGAATCCATGTCGTTGGAGTGGGAGTACATCGGATACCAGAAGCCGAGCTGTGTGATGTGCTCAGATCTGAGGAAGTCACCATAAGAGGTGTATCCATAAGCATCAAATGCCTTCTTCAGCGGTTCAGAAAGTGTAGCGAAGAACTTGGATTCCTGATCCTCAGGCTTCATAGCGTTCTTGCCGTCACGGTGTGTACCACCCCACTGCGGGAGGTAAGAATAGTTGCAGACGTGCTTTGCTCTGAAAGCGTCATTCTGCCAGTTCGCTCTCATTTCTTCTGTTCTGTAGTACAGACCATTCTCGTCTACGAGATAGTCAACATCCTTAACACCCCAGAAACGGAGGTCATGGATTTCCTGATCCAGCATCTGGTTGAGGAACTTAAAGGCCTTATCAGCGTCATTGCACTTTGTGGTTACAGCGATACCGGAAGATACGTTCGGTACGTCTGCATAAGCGTGCCACTGGTTCTTTGTCTGGCCTTTTTCAGCTACGAGTCCGAGCGGAACATAGTTGTAACCAAGCTCTTTGTAGCCCTTGTCGATGAATGTGTTGTTGATCTGAGCGAAGTCCCAGTTCTGGTCGCACATACCAAGAACAGCACCGGAAGCCAGCTTAGCAATGTATGTGTCATAGTCCATCGTAGCGAACTCAGGATCCATGATGCCTGCATTGTAAACTTCATTCAGCTTCTTGAAGTACATCTTAGCTGTAGGTGTGACGTTGTAGTCTTCGATCTTCGGGTTGTCCGGGTCGTCAAGGTTAACGATAACGGAACCGTCGTTCGGATAACCATCGAGGAACTCAGGAGCATTCTCAACGCAGAAGTATCTCCAGCCTTCGCAAAGAGCGGTATAAGGAATAACCTCAACGCCGTCTGCGTTTACCGGGTTAGCTTTTGCATAGCTGTCGAGAAGGTCGAAATACTCGTCGAGAGTTTCGATGATCGGATAGCCTGCCCACTCAAGAACACGAACCTGTACCCAGAAAGCCTCGTCGTTGTGACCTCTGGACTTCGGCTCACCGTAGGTCTTTCCGAAAACGTTTGCCCAGTAGATGTGTCCATCAGCCTGGCGGAAGAGCTCCCACTGCTTGTCGGAGAACATTTCCTTCAGGTTCTTGTACTCATCCTTAGCAAGATAGTCGTCCCAAGCAACCAGCATACCAGCCTCAGCCAGCATCTTGGAGCCGTTACCACCATCGATCAGGTCCGGCAGATCGTTGGAAGCGATCATTGTACCTACAGCAGATGCAACGTCCTGAGCAGTATTCCAGGATTCCTTAAGTCTTACACCCGTCTTCTTAGCGAGTTCTTCCTGAATCTCGTTGCCTTCGTTCAGCTCTTTACCAGCCATGAAAGCGATCATTGTCCAGTCGGAAATCGACTCGCTCTTCTTTTTTGCACAGCCGGCAAATGCACCAACAGAAAGTGTACAAGCCAAAGCAAGTGCAATAATCTTCTTTGATTTCATTATGTAACCTCCTTCAAATTAGTTGCTTGAGCAACTTATTCTGTTTTAATTTTAGGTTTCAATAGTATTTCAAACAACCCGAGAAACTCTTAATCAATTCATGAAAAAGTCTAGGTATCTTTCACAACAAAATGAAGGCGAAATAACGAAACGTTTATGCTATTTGTCTTGATATTAAAGGGTATTATTCTTTTGACATTGCATGCGTCTTCCTATACTTTGACGGGGTACAACCTATTGTTTCAATAAACTTTCGGATGAAATAGTCACAATCCTTGTATCCGACGTCAGCCGCAATTTGATTGATCTTCTTGTTTGTATTCACCAATTGTCTGGCAGCTTCATTGATTCTATAAGTTGTCAGGTAATCTTTGAATGACTGCTTATATTTCTTCCGGAAGATCTGTCCGAGATAAGAACTGTTGATGAAGTACTTCTCCCCCAGATTCCGAAGACTGATGTTCTCGGCATAGTGATCACGGATCTCCGCTTCGATGCTGGCCAGGATCCCTCGGGAGACATTCTTCCTCAGGCCACTAAGATACTCGGCGTATTCGATGGCAAATCTCTCCATGTGCTGGCGCGAACCACGCTTAAAAGAATCCTCGAAAGACTTCTCGGAAATATACTGGATCACTTCTTCCTGATTGATATTGTCATCCTGCTCGGAGGCCAAGTGGATCAGCTGGAACAGTAGATAGTTGATATTCAGGTCGATGACGTGGCTGTTCGCTCCGGTCGAATTCATCTCCTCATAGAGTTCGGACACGGCTTTGCGGATGGCTTCTTCATTATTCGACTGGATAGAAGAGATAACCTCATCGAGACTACTCTTACACAGTACAATTCCGCTCTGGCCGAACTGGATATCCTCTTCATAGAAATACAAGTTCTTCTGCATATGGAAGCCGATAATACTGCTGATCCTTATGCATGAACTGTATGACTTGGAAAGTGAGGCTACATCCTGTACGGTCTTGCCGCACATGATACGCACCGGCTTCGGGAAAAGCACTTCCAGTTTCTTGATGAACATCTCGAAGAATTCCCTCTCCGTCATATCTCTTCTCGTAGCCATATTCTCACAATAGATGAAACCGACGTCATAATTATCCTTATCATAAGAAACATCAAAGATAAAATGACTGGCGTTTTCTTTGAGGATCTCCTTGCAGGCGAGAAACATCTGCTTTTGCAGCATACGCAGATCATAATCGTCTTCTTCATCCGAACCGGTCTCGGTCACCATCTCGATATCCACGAAACGGATCCCGCCAGTGAGCTGCAGATGATTCGTCACATAATCGATATTCGTGTCGTCGAACTTTCCTTTGATGATCGACATCAGATTCGTCGCGAGAAAAGCGTCCTCCATGCTTCTCTGGCTCAATCTGTCCTTCTCTTTCTCTTTGTTCAGATTCGCCACACGCCGGAGAATATCCAGAAGATCTTCTTTACTTACGGGTTTCAGAATGTAATCCATACAGTTATTACGGATCGCACGCTGAACATAAGAGAACTCGTCATATCCGGTAAGCAGGATAAACTTTGCTTCAGACAGATTCTGACGGTTGATCTCTTCAAGCAGGTCCAGTCCGTTCATGACAGGCATCTGAATATCCGAGATAATCAGATCGATCTTATGCCCGGAGAGATACTCCAGTGCATCTTTGCCGTTACTCATCAGGGCATCGATCTCGAAACCTTCACTGTTCCAATCGATGAGAAACTGCAGTCCCTGAAGGATATAGGGTTCATCGTCAACGATCATGACTTTTAACATGGTATTACCCCTTTCTTTACTCGCTCTTACGAAGTTTATCCTTTGGTATACGTATCAGGACGCACACGCCGACGCCCACCTCGCTATCAATACTGAAGCTTACGTTTTCATCCGTATGAATCTTGAGCCTCAGGCAGGCATTAAGGATACCGACGTGTTTCTTCCCTTTGATCACATCGATGCTGACTGCATCTATACTGTCAAGGAGCGACTTTATTTCTTCTTCGCTCATTCCTCCGCCTGTATCTTCTACTTCCATACACAGATCATTTTCCTGCTTATAGACCCGAACGAAGATCCAGCCGGCCGATGATTTGGATTCGATCCCATGTACACAAGCATTCTCGACAAAGGTAACAAGTGTGAGTTTCGGTATCAGATAATTTTCACAGTCTTTCTCGACATCGATGTGGAAAGAAAGACGGTCGCCGAACCGATAGCTCTGCAGGTACAGATAAGCCTCTATCGACTCGGACTCCTTCTTGATCGTAACAAGATCATTCCCCCACTCGACATTCTGTCTGGTCATGACTGCCAGTTTTTCGACCATTTCTGCCGTTTCTTCCTCTCCTTTCAGGATGCTGTGCATGCGGATGCTCTCGAGCGAATTGAAAAGGAAATGCGGGTTGATCTGACTCTGAAGAGCCAGGAGTTCGGCATTCTTACGGAGAAGGTCAGTCTCCTGTTCCCGAAGCTTGTCTTTATACAGCGTATTGATGAGACTATGATTGACTGACACGATGTTGTTATAGTTCTCCATGAGTGTCGAGATCTCATCATTTCCTTCCACGGCCGAGATCGGCTGGAACTTATCAGCCTGATCACCGTTAAAGGCCGTCTCCAGTTTCAGGATACGCGACGAAAGAGATTTCTCGATCGTCGTCATGAGAAGGATCGGAACGATCAGAGTAAAGACCAGCAGAAGAAGTATGATCCACAACTTGGACATGATGATCGAGCTGATCAGCAGTTCGTCACTGAACACATAAATATCCAGATCAGTGCCGAAAGCCGAGTATACTTTGTGCACTTCGAACTTATGCTCCTTCTCCACCTTAGCGATATCGATATTCTGAACATCTTCACCAAATCTTGCAAAAACCACATAATTCCCGTTACACACGTACATCGGGTATTCGGAAGAGAATCTCAGAAGCTGGCTTCGAAGTTCTGAACTATTGATATCGATTCTAAGGAGTTTATCGCAGGTCGAGTCATAAAGATGCATCTTTCTTACATAGTAGAAAGTATTCACTCTTTCCGTCAGAGGATCAGCAGACTCATCGTAGAAGATGATCAGGGCATCATTGCGTTCCATCTCCTTAAACTCCTGATACCAGTCCCCTTTTGCCGCTTTGTACATGTGCTTGAAGTATACACTGTCCGCAATCGACGGGTTATCCACGAAGATCGTGACCTGATCCGAACGAGCAGAAACGAGAGACTTGAAGAAAGATTTGCTGACGAAGTCATAATACTTGATGAAGAAATCACTCTTACTCTCGAAGCGCTGGTCGAGGAAGTGATTCAGTTCTTCATTTTCGCAGATCGCACGGGCAATACGTGCGTTATAGACAACCGTACTTTCGATCGTTGAGATATACTTGTTAGCTACATTCTCGAGTTCATACATCCTGTTGTTGTATTCTTGCTCATAGATAGAGAAGAATACGATCGCATCTGTCAGAACAAGCGGAATGATAACGCAGAAGACATACATAATAACGAACTTATTATGCAGTTTCAGGTTATTCAGAAATTTGGTCAAGAGTTTCCGGATCACGACTGTTTCGCCAATCTCTATAATAATTTAATTCATATTATAACAGAAAAGGACTGTCCCCGCACCATTATCGGTGCGAAGACAGTCTCTTCTTAAAGCTCAAGATTAGTGTCGACCCCATAAGCCCCCGAAGAGGAACTCATGACTCGTTTCTTGATGTTCTCAGTTAAAAGGATTCTCCGTCTTGTAGAGATCTCCGGCCGGCTTATTGTAGCCGATCTTGCACGGGCAGATGCCGAGGAGCTTAAATGTCTCGAACATCAGCTTGCCATAGTGACCGAATGCGACAGCACCGTGGTGCGGGAATCTGCCCTGGATGAGAACGTGACGATAGAATCTGGCCATCTCATTAATAGCGAAGATAGCGATACCACCGAAGGAACGTGTCTTAACCGGGAGGATCTCACCTTCAGCGATGTAAGAAACAAGTTCACCCTCGCTGTTGCACTGCAGACGATAGAATGTGATCGGAGAAGCAGCGATGTCGCCCTCGAGAGTACCACGTGTGAAATCCGGATCAGAACCAGCCGGCTCAAGGAGTCTGTGCTGGATGAGCTGATACTTGATCGCACGATCGGAGCACATCTTGCAGGACGGTGTGTTACCACAGTGGAAGCCCATGAATGTATCGGTGAGCTTGTAATCGAACTTGCCCTTGATATCTTCGTCATAGATGTACTGCGGTACGGAGTTGTTGATGTCGAGAAGTGTAACAGCATCGTTAGAGAGGCAGATACCGATGTACTCGGAAAGTGCGCCGTAGATATCTACTTCGCAGGATACCGGGATACCACGGGAAGCCAGACGGCTGTTAACGTAGCAAGGCTCGAAACCAAACTGGGACGGGAATGCCGGCCAGCACTTATCGGCAAATGCGACATACTTTCTTGCACCCTTGTGCTTCTCAGCCCAGTCGAGAAGTGTAAGTTCGAACTGTGCCATACGAGCGCTCATCTCAGGATAGTACTTGCCTTCGCCCATTTCCTTAGCCATGTCTTCGCAGACTTCCGGGATACGCGGGTCATTCTCGTGTTCCTTATAGGAAACAAGAAGATCCAGCTCAGAGTTCTCTTCGATCTCGACGCCCAGTTCATAGAGGCCCTTGATCGGAGCGTTACATGCGAAGAAGTCCTGCGGACGAGGTCCGAATGTGATGATCTTGAGGTTCTTCACACCGATGACCGCACGAGCGATCGGTACGAAATCAGCGATCATAGCAGCGATATCTTCAGCTGTTCCGACAGGATATTCAGGAATATATCCGTCAAGATGTCTCATACCGAGGTTGTATGAGCAGTTGAGCATACCACAGTAAGCGTCGCCACGGCCATTGACCATGTCTCCGTCACCTTCTGCTGCCGCCACGAACATGCAAGGACCATCGAAATTCTTCGCAATCAGGGTTTCAGGTGTTTCAGGACCGAAGTTGCCGAGGAAAACAACCAGTGCATTGCACTCCGCCTTCTTAACATCTTCCACTGCCTTGAGCATATCGAGCTCGTTCTCAACTGTTACCGGGCACTCATAAAGTTCACCCTTATAAGCGGCCTTGATAGCAGCTCTTCTCTTCTCGGAGAGCGCGATCGGGAAACAGTCACGGGATACAGCAACGATACCTAATTTAATTTCTGGAATGTTGTTCATGTCTTTAATCCTCCTTAATTGGTTATTCCATTATAGCATTGTTTATTGACCATAATAAGCATTTTTTCCATGTTTTCTAAAATAATGTTTGTCCTGAAGTTCACTCGGTGCCGGGAGCACTTCTTTGTTGATGACTTCGGTTCTATACGCCATCTTCGCGACCTCTTCGAGGACCACTGCATTGTGAACGGCTTCGTGTGCATCCTTACCCCAGGTGAAAGGTCCGTGGTTCTTGCAAAGGACGCCCGGAACGGCTTCGTAGTCGAGCTTTTCCTTCTCGAAAGAATCCGCGATCAGGATACCGGTATTGGTCTCATAATCCGCTTCGATCTCCTCTTTCGTCAGGCAGCGCACACACGGGATCGCACCATAGAAATAGTCTGCGTGGGTCGTGCCGTAACACGGGATGCTTCTTCCACTCTGTGCCCAGGATGTGGCATAAGAAGAATGGGTATGTACGACACCTCCGATATTCGGAAAACGCTTATAGAGAATCAGATGTGTAGGTGTATCCGAAGACGGTTTATACTTTCCCTCTACGCGGTTTCCCTCAAGATCCATGACCACCATATCGTCAGCAGTCATAGTCTCATATGGAACGCCGCTCGGCTTGATGACGAAAAGTCCGCTCTCACGATCGATCGCACTGACATTCCCCCATGTAAATGTAACCAGGCCGTACTTCGGAAGAAGCATATTCGCTTCGAAAACTTCTTTTTTCAGTTGTTCTAACATATATCTGCCTCGCAGTTCTATTTGATTCTTATTCCATTATCAGCCCAGACGCTGGACGGCCGCCAGTTCTACAGAAAGTCCGGCCACATACTTCTTCATGAAAGCATTAAATCCATCCATATCTTCCTTAGAAGCGACAAGTTCCGTTCCTGTAGATCCGGCAAAGATCACATCTTCGAGATAAGAAGCGAGGCTCTGACCTTCATTCTTAGTTGACATATAGAGTGCAAGAAGAGCGATACCCCAAGCGCCGCCCTCGCCTGCTGTCTCCATGACACATACCGGAGATCCGATCGCGGCAGAGGCAATCGTCTGTCCGGCCTTCGGTGTCTTGAAGAAACCGCCGTGGCCGTACATCTTCTTGACCGTCACATTCTCCTGAACCGTCAAGATATCAAGTCCGACCTTCAATGCAGCCAGCGCGGAATAAAGATGCATCCTCATAAAGTTCGGAAGTGTGAAGGAATCCTCCGCGGATCTTACGAACAGCGGGCAGCCCTTCGAAAAACCGGTAACCGGTTCACCAGAGAAATAATTGTAAGAGACAAGCCCACCGCAGTCCTTATCTCCTTCGAGAGCAACACCGTACATCTTCGAGAACAGATCTCCACGATCAAATTCTACGCCCATAAGTTTCCCCACTTCGTCAAAAAGTTTCACCCAGGCGTTGATATCGGAAGTGCAGTTATTGCAGTGCACCATCGCAACCGGATCACCGGTCGGAGTAGTGACCATATCGATCTCCGTATGGAGGCTCTTGAGGCTGTTCTTGAGAACGATCATGGCAAACACAGACGTACCGGCCGAGATGTTACCTGTCTCGACGAGAACAGAGTTTGTCGCAACCATGCCCGTGCCGGCATCACCTTCCGGCGGGCACATCGGAATTCCGGGAAGAAGATCCCCCTCGGCGTCAAGAAGTTTCGCGCCTTCCACAGTCAACTCACCTGCATTTTCGCCTGCACTCAGCACTTCCGGCAGGATCTCCCGGATATTCCACGGGAAGGACTTCTCTTCGATCATTGAGGAGAATTTGTCCAGCATGGCTTCATCATAGGTGCCGGTCTTGGAATCGATCGGGAACATACCAGAAGCATCGCCCACGCCCAGTACTTTGCGTCCGGAGAGCTTGAAATGCACAAATCCGGCAAGAGTCGTAAAGTGACGGATCGAGGGAACATGCTCTTCACCATTTAAGATCGCCTGATAAAGATGTGAGATGCTCCATCTCTGCGGAATATTGAAATTCAGTGCTTCAGTCAGCAATCTGGCTGCCTCGGCCGTAATCGTATTTCTCCACGTACGGAAAGGGACCAGCAGTTTGTCATTCTCGTCAAAAGGCAGATAACCATGCATCATGGCTGAAAAACCGATCGCCGCAAACTTCGTAATGGTTACTCCATACTGTTCCTTAACATTCTTCTTCAGATCGGAATAACAATCGGAAAGACCGTTCCAGATCGCTTCTTCCGAGTATGTCCAGATACCGTCGGCAAGTTCATTCTCCCATTCATGACTTCCCGAGGCAATCGGATCACCCTTCTCGTCTACCAGTACTGCCTTGATACGGGTCGAACCGAATTCAATACCCAGTACACTTTTCCCTTCCTCGATTAACACCTTCGCATCCATCTTTTTCACCTCACCACTTTTTATCCGGGCATCGGCCCGTTTTAATCGCGGCACGTATCTCTACATAACAACCACAGGAGAGACACGTTCCACTTAATAAGTTATCACAGAAACGGCAAATAGATAACCGTTCCTGATAAACTTTTTCTTCTGTTCTGTCTTTCGGAAGGATCGCATCTACACCGCGTCGGACCAGTCCTTCTGCGGAAGCGTCATCCATCTCGGACAGCAGACATCTCGGGCACGGTCTGGCCGTACTCATCTCAGCTCCACCTCGATGTGCATCACGCTGCAAGCAGGGATCGAAAAAGCGATCTTGTCCCCATCAGATCTCATTTCTTCAAAAGTACGGACCATCACCTTATTCGGTTCATCAAAAGTATTCTTGTCGTCCATCTTGCCGGTCACGATCTCTGCCTTAGCTGAACTTATCTCATTTCCGAGAAGATCGGCACAGATCTCGTACGATTCGGAAGAAGAAAGATTGGCCAGTGTGATGTGATACTTCCCGTCTTTATCCTTCGAGCAGGATTCATGTAGATTCGGGACCTGATACTCCTCCTCAAGTCCGATCGTCTTCGTGTCCACGAGGCTTGCGATCAGGGTACCATCCTGGTGGTGCTTGTACATATTGAAAACGTGATAAGTAGGCGTCTTGACCATCTTCTCACCTTCCGTCAGGATCACGGCCTGAAGGACGTTGACAAGCTGGGCAATATTGGCCATCTTTACACGGTCACAGTGCTTATTGAAAATATTGAGATTAATTGCAGCGACAAGTGCATCGCGGATCGTATTCTGCTGGTAGAGGAATCCCGGATTCGTGCCTTCCTCTACATCGTACCAGGTGCCCCACTCATCAACGATCAAGCCGATATTGTGATCCGGATCATAGCGGTCAATAATGGCAGAATGCTTCGCAACAAGTTCTTCCATGAAGAGTGTCTTGCTCAGTGTCATGTACCACTCTTTCTCATTAAAGCCGGTTGCGGCTCCCTTCTTCGCCCAATCGTAAGGAAGCGTATAGTAGTGAAGGGAGATTCCGTCCATAAATCCGTGGGCATTGTTCCAGGAACCGGAAAGCTTATGGCACTGGCGAAGTACGGTCTCCGTCCATTCATAGTCATCGGCGTTCGGGCCACAGGCGATCTTACTGATTTTCCTCTTCGGATCATAGTTCTTCACATAGGACTGATATCGACGGAACTGATCGGCATAGTATTCCGGAAGCATATTGCCGCCACAGCCCCAGTTCTCGTTACCGATTCCGAAATAATCGACCGTCCAGGGCTCTTCATGTCCGTTCTCCTTGCGCAGTTCCGCCATCGGAGACACACCGTCAAAAGTCAAGTACTCGACCCACTCGCTCATCTCCTGCACCGTACCTGAGCCGACATTTCCGTTGATGTATGTCTTACAGCCGAGCTGTCGGCAGAGTTCCATATACTCATGTGTACCGAAGCTGTTATCTTCAACGACACCGCCCCAGTTGGTATTGATCATCTTTTTTCTCTTCGATTTCTCACCAATACCATCTTTCCAGTGATACTCGTCCGCGAAGCATCCACCCGGCCAGCGCAGTACCGGAATATGCAATTGACGAAGTGCGGAGACGACATCATCTCTCATACCATTCGTATTCGGAACAGCAGAGTTCTCCCCGACATATACACCGCCATAGATACAGCGGCCAAGGTGTTCAGAGAAGTGTCCCTGGAGCTCAGGATTGATGTGTCCCAGTTCTTTTTGCGGATCAATAATTAACTTAAACATGAGTACTCCTTCTGTCACTTTCAAAGAAAAAGCAAATTTACTTAAGTGACAACTGAAACATTATGTATTTCTTTAAATCAAAGGTACACGAGATAACATGAAAAATCAATAATGACTTCTGCATATATATAGTTTAAGGGGTGGAATACTAGACTTTTTCATGTTGAAGTAAAGTATGAATTTGACTAAGATGAAATAGTAAATTTAGTGTAACATTTCATGTGGCACTTAAATTGTCAAAGGAGCCATCTCATGCTTTGTATTCATTCCTTAAATGAGGCTGCGGAAGTATTTAAGGCGCTCAGTACTGAGGCGCGCATCCGCATCATGGAATTGATTTATGAGAACAATAATCTGAGCATGAATGATCTGGCAAATATGCTTGGCGTGACGAACAGCGCCATCACTCTTCACATCAACAAACTCGAAAGTGCCGGTCTGGTAACGATCAAGACCACTTCCGGTAAGCGCGGCATCTCGAAGATCATCCTTCCCGTGCATGACCGCATCATTATCGATATGTTCAAGAACTCCAAGGAGAACCCTCTTCCCTTCTACGAGGACAGCATCGGTGTCGGACAGTTCACAACCTGTGAAATACATCCTACATGCGGCATCTGTACAGCCAAGGAGATCATCGGTGAACTTGATGATCCTCGGGTATTCTCCTATCCGGAGCGTTTCAAGGCCGGTATACTCTGGCTGGGTTATGGTTCACTTACCTATAATCTTCCGAATCGTCTTCGTGCCGGTCAGATTCCGAGAGAAATACAGATCTCCTTCGAGATTTCTTCGGAGTGTCCTTCCTATAATAATGATTATCCGAGTGATATATATTTCTATATTAATGATATACCCCTTGGCTCATGGGTCAGTCCCGGAGATTTTGGCGACCGCAGAGGTCTGATCGCTCCTTCCTGGTGGCCAACTCCGCTTAATCAGTATGGTCTTCTCAAGACACTTCTGATTAATGACAAGGGCACATTTATTGACGGTACCCACAAGATCGGAGATACCACTCTGGAAGATCTGAATCTCGATTATAATTCGGCGATCAACTTCACACTTGCCGTTCCAAAGGATACGGCAAACTGTGGCGGAATGACGCTGTTCGGAGAGGATTTCGGTGACTACAGCCAGAATATCACTATGAAGATCTACTACATCAACCGACATGCGCCGGCGGACGAGAATGATATCAAGATCTATTACATCAATCACCACTCCTCTTCTTCTGAAGAATCATCGATAAAGGAGAAGCAAGATGCTTAAGCTTGTCGCAACTGAAAACGGTCTGGTACGTGGTTTCCAGGGCAATAATACAAGAATCTCCGTCTTCAAGGGCATTCCTTTTGCTGCCCCACCTGTCGGAGAGAACCGCTGGCGTGCACCGCAGCCATGTGCAAACTGGGAAGGTGTACGTGAATGCGGGAAATTTGCCCCGATTTCCGTACAGGATCAGCCCGGCGTCGGCACGGACATCTACTGCCGCGAATGGCACGTGGACAAAGATATCGAGATGGACGAAGACTGCCTGTATCTCAATGTCTGGACACCGGCCAACTCTGACAAAGACAATCTTCCTGTATTCGTCTGGTTCTTCGGAGGCGGATTCCAGTGGGGCTATCCCCGCGAGATGGAATTCAACGGCGAGAACATCGCTAAGCGCGGCGTCATCGTCGTCAGTGTCAATTACCGTCTCGGCGCAATCGGTTTCCTCTCTCACCCGGATCTTATCAAGGAATCTCCGGATGCACCTGCGAACTTCGGCACACTCGACCAGCAGGCCGGTATTAAGTGGGTCATCAGAAATATCGCAAACTTCGGCGGTGATCCGAAGAATATTACCATCGCGGGTCAGTCCGCCGGTGGAGGCTCCGTACTCACACACCTGACATCTGAGTCGAGCATCGGTCTTTTCCAGAAAGCGATCGTTTATTCCGGAATTATCGAAAGCCCGTATATCAAGGATGGCGTCATCAACCCGAAGCCGATCGAAGAAACAAGCAAGATGGGCGAACGATTCATCGAGAGCCTCGGCGTATCGACGATCGAAGAAGCCAGAAAGATCGATGCCGGGACGATCAGAGACAAATATGCAGAATTCCGCGAGAAGAATATGTTCTTCTTCACTCCCTGTATCGACCATGTATTCTTGAAGGATGAACCCTTCAAGTTGCTGCTTACCGGAAAGCAGGCCAATGTGCCGATCCTGGCCGGTAATACATATGACGAATTCAAGAGTTTCCTCGTAGCAGACTCGAAGGAAGATTTCGAAGCCAAAGCCAAAGCCATCTTCGGAGACCGTGCTTCCCGTTTCTTCTCTTTCCCGGAGAGCTACGAGACCATAGAAGGAAACAAGTATGGTGTCGTTCGCGGCATCGAGTGTTCGGTCAAGGCCGCACTCAATAAAACTGACGCACCCTGCTTCTACTATAGTTTTGAAGTGGATATTCCCGGCGAAGATAACCCGGGCACATTCCACTCCGTGGATCTGTGGTTCTTCTTCGAAACGCTGGCTGCGTGCTGGAGACCTTTTGTAGGCCGTCACTACGACATCGCAAGAAGAATGACCAACTACATCACAAACTTCATCAAGAACGGGAACCCGAACGGCGAGGATATCACCGGCGAAGCCATGCCTCTGTGGCAGGCCTATTCCAACAGCGACCGTAACGAGATGCATTTCACGGCCGATGGCTGTATCCCGAAGCTTCAGGATTCTGAATACATCCAGTTCTTCATCGACTATCTGACAGACCGTACACTTGGTCTTCTCGATTCCGAGTCTCGTACTGAAGCCAGTGTAGCTGCGCTTTCCATTCCGCAGAAGAAACAAGCATTTAATCCGTATCTGCCCTCCTGGGAATATATCCCGGACGGCGAGCCCTATGTTTTCGGTGACCGCCTTTACATCTATGGATCACACGACTACTATAACTGCTCCTACTTCTGCCCCGGCGATTATGTGAGCTGGTCCGCCCCGCTTAATAATCTTGCTGACTGGAGATATGAAGGTGTCTCTTTCAAGAGAACCGACGATCCGGACAATCAGGAGAACAAAGGATGCCTGTATGCACCGGATGTAACAGTCGGTCCGGACGGAGCATACTATCTCTTCTATGTACTCGATAATCAGAGCGTCGTTGCCGTCGCCAAGTCCGACAAACCGCAGGGACCGTTTAAGTTCTACGGTCACGTTCACTACGAAGACGGCACGCTTCTCGGCAAGAAAGAAACCGACGAACCGCAGTTTGATCCGGGTGTGATCACCATCGGCGATACCACTTATCTCTATACAGGTTTCTGCGGTCAGACTGATGCATCCCGTCACGGCGCGATGGTCACTGTCCTTGATAAAGATATGCTGACCATCAAGAAAGCTCCGGCCTTTATCGTTCCGGGTACGATGTACGCAGAGGGCACCACATTCGAAGGACATGCCTTCTTTGAGGCACCATCGATCCGTGAGAGAAACGGTATCTACTACTTCGTCTATTCTTCTCAGGTCATGCACGAGCTGTGTTACGCTACTTCCACATCTCCGGAAGGACCGTTTACTTATGGTGGCGTAATCGTCAGCAACTGCGACCTCGGAATAGGCACATATAAGGAAGCAGATAAGTCTGCCTGCTATGGCGCAAACAACCACGGCAGCATCGTCGAGATCAACGGTGAATGGTACATCTTCTACCACAGACATACAAATAACACCTGGTATTCCAGACAGGGCTGTGCGGAAAAGATCGAATTTACAGACGATGGTGCAATCAAGCAGGTCGAGATCACATCCTGTGGACTCAATGGCGGTTCTCTCCGCGATACCGACGAGTATCCTTCTTACATCGTCTGCAACATCTTCTCGGACAAAGACGACAAGAAAAATCCATACGTTGGTCAGCACCGTGTCGCCCGCGTTATCCAGGACGGCCGTGACGGCGATCACGAACCCGCTTACATCTCATGGATCACAGACGGAACAACGCTTGGATTTAAGTACTTTGATATGAAGAATGTCACCGGTATCCTTCTACGCGTACGCGGATATGGAAACGGAACATTTGAAGTAAGAACTTCGCTTGACGGCCCTGTTCTTGCAGAACTTCCGGTTACCTTCATGACTGTGTGGGAGAAATACGAGGCCTCCTTCACATCACCGGTAACGGATCCGGCTGCACCGCTCTTCCTCACCTACCGTGGCGGCGGAGATGTCCAGCTTCGATCATTTAAGTTTATTCACGAATAACTCACACCTCCGTTATTCGATGCAATAATATTTTTCTACCCCCATCCTCATAGAAAAGGGACGGCCCGCAAGGACCGTCCCTTCTCTGTTGTGCAGTTTTATTCGAAAATCAGAAGATGTCCTTGATCTTGTCAACGATACCGCTGGCCTTATCTACGGAAACTTTCGCCTTAACACCATCAACTACATTGTTTACAACATCATCCGGAAGATCAACGCCAATGATGCTCTCAACAGTCTTAACCGGTTCTTTCTCGAAATCCTTAGCAATAGCCGGATCGCCCTGAACTTTCTTAACTACTTCATCAATTTTAGCCTTAATGTCCATGTTATTTACCTCCATGAAGTTATGTAATCATTGTAACACAAATAAATCGTATAAGAGAAACAAACAAAATCGAAAAGAGCCTTGCATTTTCCGAAATCTTTTAGTATCATAATTAAGCGCTTGCGGATATGGCGGAATTGGCAGACGCGCTAGCTTCAGGTGCTAGTGATCGCAAGGTCATACAGGTTCAAGTCCTGCTATCCGCACCAGATCGGAAGTCATCAAGGCTTCCGATCTTTTTTGTTTGAATCACGGAATAATTGTTGCGATATAAAACAGCGGATAAGTAAAAAGTCTTCCGCGCCTCCGCCCCCCCATCCAACTGAAGCACAGAATAATCGGTTCGCAATTCAATTGCGAAAAAGAAAAAGCTTTCGATGTGCCTCCGCAGGGCGTAGCCCGAGGACAGCACAAGAAAGCTCTTTTCTTATTCGCAAGCAATATGAACGCGAACCGATTATTCCGTACGAAGTGCCACTACCGGATCCTTCTTCGCCGCGGATCTTGACGGGATGATACCGGCGATCAGGGTAAGGAGCACACTGATGATGATCAGGATGACCGCCGTGATGATCGGAAGTACCGCAGTCAGGTTGTTAAGGCCTGTCAGGTTATGCACGATGATATTGATCGGGATCAGGAGTAAATACGTGATCAGGACACCGATCAGACCGGAGGTAAAGCCGATGATGACCGTCTCTGCGTTAAACATGCTGGAGACGTTCTTCTTCGACGCACCGAGGGAACGGAGGATACCGATCTCTTTCGTACGCTCCTGAACGGAGATCAGCGTGATAACACCGATCATGATCGAAGATACGATCAGGGATACCGCTACGAAAGCGATAAGCACGTATGTGATCGCGTTGATGATCGTCGTGACCGAAGACATCAGGATACCTACATAGTCGGTATACTTCAGTTTCTGCAACTCCGGAACAGACGCATTGTAATCATCGATGCAGTCCACGATCGTGTCCTTATCCTCAAAGGTCGAAGCATAGAGGCGGATCGAGGACGGGACATCCAGATCCAGGCATCCGAGTCGGATGAGGTTATAGTCATATGTGAAGCCTGAGAACTCAATTACGCTGTCGTAGAAACCGGCACAGTATGCATCATCAAAGCCTTCCATCGCGTGGTCCAGATTGGCTGCAAGTTCTTCCGGAGTTTTCGAGGCCAGTTCATTTGCCATATTATCGGCGTAATCGGCAAGATACTGATCACGGATACCCTGTGCGAAGGTCGCCTTCATGTCTTCATCAGACATCTGCGAGAGATAACCCTGGATCGTCGCTTCATCCATACCCATCGCGAGCATCTGCTCGGTCATCATGGCCTCCATCGTCGGACGATCAAGCTGCGCAAGGGTTGCATCAACATACTCGGTGATCATGGACTCGGACGGGATGCTCATGACCTTTACATAGATGTCTGCCTTTCCCTGTGCATCGAGTTCACTGACGTATTTACGGAAGTACGCTGCCTTATCAGCCTCGGTCACCGCTGCATTTTCTTCCTTGAAAGGAAGTCCGGAGGTAACATCGAACTTCTGATCTGCCAGCTGGGCTGTGATCGCATCGGAGTTCTGGCTTTCCGTGATGATATATTCCGTAAGCATATGCGTGTAGCCGATCGTACCGTGATGACTCGTAGATACCGCATCCTCATTCGGACGGACGATACCAACGACCTTTAGAGTCAGGGCGTTATCGTAGAGGTACTGCAGACCCTGTTCAGAGAGACGAAGGTCTGTGTAAAGACCTGTGGCCGGATCGTAGCTCCAGCAGGCCGACGGCAGGATCGAACGGAACTCGAGATTACAGATCTCTTCATAACTCCAGTGCTGGTCGGAGTACTCCATCTGCTGCTTATTAAGCGCCGCCTTCATCATGGAAGTGATCTCTTCTTCCGTCTTCAAACCGAGCGCATAGAGTGTATAGTCATCGAGTTCATTGTTCTCATCGAGGAAAAGCACGATCTCGTCGTAGCTTTCCGGCCAGCGTCCGTAAATGACATCATACTGCTTGTGCGTGACCGGATTGGTCGCTTCACCATTGCTTCCGGGGAGAAGTTCGCTCCAGAGCGTCATCGAAGAACTCATGATCTGCGAGGACTGGCTGTTCTGGCCCATACCGCTCAGATCCATGTTGAACATGGTCTGCGTATACTGGCCAAAGAGAGCACTCATCAATTCTGTCGTATCCGAGTGGATGATCTTCCCCTCGACATTCTTCGTATAGATCGCCAGATTCAGATCATACGCATACTGCACGCCGGAGAGTGCACCGGCCAGTTCACTATCGGATTTTGTCTTTTCTTCTTCGATATAGTGCTTGAACGAAGAAAGGTCATTCTCCTGTGTCTCGACAGCCAGAAGAGAGTTTACCATATCGTACATCTTATAACGCTGATATACTGCATCTCTCTCGTGTTTAACAGAATTCTCTTCATTTCCGACAAAAGCATTCAGGAGCGTACTGAGATCCACAGTCTGCGCCTGGATCTCGAGCGGATATGCAGAGATCGTATCTTCCTGCACCTCGTTAATGAAGTTGTTCGTGCCCTGGGATACCGAGTAGATCAGGGCGATACCAATGATACCGATCGATCCGGCAAAAGATGTCAGAATCGTTCTTCCCTTCTTCGTGAAAAGATTCTTCAGAGAAAGGCCGAAGGATGTCGCGAAAGACATGGACGGCTTCTTCTCATTCTTCGATGCTTCTTTCTTCGCCTTCTTATCGAGCTTGGCGACATTCTCGAAGATCTCATCGGCTTTCTTCTGTTCTTCGTCTGTAAACGGAGCGGAGTCGCCGGTGATCTTACCGTCGAGCATACGCACGATACGTGTCGAATACTTCTCGGCCAGTTCCGGGTTATGCGTAACCATGATGACCAGCTTATCTTTTGAGAGCTCCTTCAGAATATCCATGACCTGTACACTTGTTTCCGTATCGAGCGCGCCTGTCGGCTCGTCGGCCAGGATGATATCCGGGTTATTTACGATCGCACGGGCAATCGCGACACGCTGCATCTGACCACCGGACATCTCGGCCGGCTTCTTTTTCAGCTGATCGCCGAGACCAACCTTTTTGAGCGCTTCGATCGCACGCTCACGACGTTCTTTCTTGCTGACACCCGAAAGAGAAAGCGCGATCTCTACATTCGACAGCACGTTCTGATGCGGAATCAGGTTATAGCTCTGGAAAACAAAACCGATGGAATGGTTACGGTAGGTATCCCAGTCACGGTCCTTATAGTCTTTCGTGGAACGTCCGTTGATGATGAGGTCACCGGAAGTGTACTGGTCGAGTCCTCCGATGATGTTCAGCATGGTCGTCTTACCGCATCCGGACTGTCCGAGGATCGATACGAATTCACTGTCTCTGAAGCTTAAGTTGATCCCTTTCAGTGCCTCGACCGGATTGTCTCCTGCAGGATAGATCTTGACGATGTCCTTTAATTGAAGCATGTTTTCTGTCTCCGTTTCTTTTGTCAATATGTGTTATTTCTTAGTTTTCTTGCTATTGGAAGATTTCTTGTCAGAAGTCTTCTTCGCTGTCGATTTCTTAGAAGCTCCGGCCTTCTTCTCCTGCTCTTCCACTTTCTCTACGACGGACTTGATCTCGCGACAGGACTCGATGAATTCCTGCACTCTGTCCGTTCCGAAATGCTCGATCACGGCACGGCTGTAAAGAAGGATCTCCTTCTCCTTTTCTTCGAGAACCCCACGTCCCGACGGTGTGATCGAACACATGACACGACGACGGTCTTCCGGATCGGTCTCTCTCGTGATCAGGCCCTTCTCGGCCATCTTCTTGATAAGAACCGCGACACGTGCCGTGCTGACATTCATGTATTCGCTGATCTCGCCGGCCGATACCGGACCCTCAGAACGTAAAAGAAAGCCCAGGACGTTTCCGATGCCCATCCCCTGGATGTCGATCTTCTGAAGGAAACTCAAAGGCTTGATGCTGTTAAACTCGATTAGAATATCAAGAATTTCTTTATCTGTAATCATAAGCGCATCCCTCGCTATTGCTAACTGGGTTAGATTATATGATTTCTATCCGCAAAGTGTCAATGCGCAAATACACAGAATCGAGAGAAGAATTTGAGAATTTTTTGTTACTTCTTATCAGCCGAGGAAGAATCGTCCGAAGATGTATCGTCTTTCTTATGCTCGATAGGCACTGTACTTCCGGCATTAGAGCGGTTCTTCAGGTGATCCATCCAATTACGGATCTGCTTCTCATAGCCGAGCGTTCCCGGGACGTAATACTGTGTCCCGACCATCTCATCCGGCAGGAACTGCATCTCTACATAGTGCTCCGGGAAGTCATGTGCATACTTATAGCCGACAGAGTATCCGAGCTCCTGCATGCCCTTAGCCGGGGCATTACGAAGATGCATCGGCACCTCCCCTGTCCGCTTGTTCGCCACGTCAGAGAGAGCCTGATCGATCGCGAGATAGGCACTGTTCGACTTCGGGCTCGTTGCCACAGTCACGACGGCTTCAGCCAGAAGGATCCGTGCTTCCGGCATACCGACGGCCATGACACCCTGGTATGCGGCCATCGCCACGAGAATCGCATTCGGATTTGCCATACCAACATCTTCGGAAGAACAGATCAGGATACGGCGCGCGAGGAATTCGATATCTTCGCCGGAATGAAGCGCCCTGGCAAGGTAGAAGATCGCCGCATCCGGGTCACTTCCACGCATGGACTTGATCATGGCGGAGATATTGTCGTAATGGCTCTCCCCGTCCGTATCGAAGGCCAGAGATCTCTTTTGCATGCAGTCCTGCATGATCTCTTCGTTGATCGTGATAGTTCCAGTAGCATCCGGAGGTGTCGTAATATATGCCAGTTCCAGAGAACGAAGCGCAATACGAGCATCCCCGTTACAAAGATCCGCGATATACGCGAGCGTCCGGTCGGAGATATCGATCGGTTCGTTTCCGAGGCCTCTTTCCTTATCGTTTAGTGCCTGCTTGAGAATCGCGATGATATTCTCGTCCGTGAGCGGCTTTAGTGCCAGGACCGTCGATCTGGAGATCAATGCTTTATTCACCTCGAAGAACGGATTCTCCGTCGTTGCACCGATCAGGATGACCGTACCGTCCTCAACATGCGGCAGGAGCGCATCCTGCTGCATCTTGTTAAAACGGTGGATCTCATCGACGAAGAGAACGACTCTTCCGTTCGGAGTGAGGATCGGATTTCGCGCATCTTCCACGATACGCTTGATGTCCGAAACGCCTGCTGTGACAGCATTGATGCGCTCGAACTTCGCGGATGTAGTATGGGCGATCAATCGCGCCAGCGCCGTCTTTCCGGTCCCCGGAGGGCCAAAAAGGATGATCGAGGACAGACGGTCTGCCTCAATCATCCTTCTTAACATCTTACCTTTGCCCAGGATATGCTCCTGGCCAATATATTCGGACAGTGACCGCGGGGCCATGCGAAAAGCTAAGGGTTCTCTTTTCTTATACTCGTCGTTGACGCCCATGTCTTATGTCCTTCTTTCAAGTTATGCCATTACTTCACGAAAAGCACTTCGGCCCGAAGGCAAGTGCCTTTCACGAAGAATGTGATCAGTACTTCATATCCGGATAGAGCGGATACTTGGAAGTAAGGCCGGCCACTGCCGCCTTGATGTCTTCCTTAGACTCCTCGAAGGAGAAGATCGACTTTGCGATGCAGTCTGCGATCACATCCATATCCTCTTCCTTCATACCGCGAGCGGAAACAGCAGCTGTACCGACACGTACACCGGATGTTACGAACGGCTTTTCCGGATCGAAAGGAATGGTGTTCTTATTCGCTGTGATGTTTACATCGTCGAGACGGAGCTGGAGTTCCTTACCGGTAACGCCTGTTCCACGAAGGTCGATGAGCATCAGGTGATTCTCTGTACCACCGGAAACGAGGTTTACGCCTCTCTTCATGAGACCGTCAGCAAGTGCTGCCGCGTTCTTAACGATCTGACCCTGATAAGCACGGAACTCATCAGAGAGCGCTTCCTTAAAGGCAACTGCCTTAGCCGCGATGATGTGCATCAGAGGACCACCCTGCTGGCCCGGGAATACAGCGGAATCGATCTTCTTCGCGTATTCTTCCTTGCACATGATGATACCGCCACGCGGTCCACGAAGTGTCTTATGAGTTGTTGTGGTTACGAAGTCAGCGTACGGAACCGGGTTCGGGTGAAGGCCGGCAGCGACGAGACCAGCGATGTGAGCCATATCTACGAAGAGATAAGCGCCAACTGCATCAGCGATCTCACGGAACTTCTTAAAGTCAATGATTCTCGGATAAGCGGAAGCACCGGCAACGATGACCTTCGGCTTTACTTCCTTGGCCTGCTCCATGAGTTTCTCGTAGTTGATGGTCTGTGTCTCCGGATCTACCTGATAGAACTCGGAGTGATAGGTACGGCCGGAAACATTCAGCTTCATACCGTGTGTGAGGTGTCCACCATGAGAGAGGTCCATACCGAGGATCGTGTCGCCCGGCTCAAGGATCGCGAAGTAAACCGCTGTATTGGCCTGTGCACCGGAGTGCGGCTGTACGTTAACATGCTCTGCGCCGAAGAGCTTCTTCGCTCTCTCGATAGCCAGAGACTCAACGATATCGACGTATTCGCATCCGCCGTAATATCTCTTTCCCGGATATCCCTCTGCGTACTTATTCGTAAGCGGAGAACCTGCAGCCTCGAGAACCGCCTCAGTTACGAAGTTCTCGGAAGCGATCAGTTCGATCTTATTGCGCTGACGCTCAACTTCCTGTGTAATCGCCTGAAATACCTCAGGATCTTCCATCTTAATATGTTCAAACATGGGATACCTCCATAAATGTGATACAAAATTACCCTAATATGATAAACAATTTGTCCCTTAACGTAAAGACCAAAACAGCGTGCAAATGCACAAAAAGAAGAACTAAAAAGTGAGAAAGAAAAAGATGTTTTCTAGTGCTGTCCTCGGACAAAGTCCTGCGGAGGCACGTTGAAAACTTTTTTTCATTTCTTGCCTTTATGATCTTACTTTTTCTCGATTACGCCCATGATCTTGTTTCCGCAGACCTGACAAGTATAACTCTCGTCTACGGCGCCTACGATCGGGGATGCGCAGGACGGGCAGGTATCCTTCACGATCTTCTTCGCGAGAGCGACCTTCATGACCTCCTCGTGCATCTCGAGCGTACAGTGGGAAAGATATCCGTTACGGATCGCACCTCTCAGGCGGCCCATCCTCTTCCCGCCTTTTCCCTTGATGGACGGCACCGTCTCCATCTCAATAAAGGGCTTTTTCGACTTGGCGAAGAAACCTGCACATGTTATGGCTTCACTCACGAAGAATAACTTAAAGAGTCTTCTCACGGCCAGCACGATCAGGATGACCAGAAGGATCCCGGCAAAAACACACAGAGAAATGAGCTCCGCCTGTATCGCATCATAAGAATGCACTTTGGTAGAAGGATCTAAGAGTTTCTCCCGAAGATAGTTCTTATTGTCATATTTCGATACGCTGTCGAGTATCATAAAGCCCAAGATACAGGCGACCCCGAGGCAGATGATAAAGAGCGCGATAAAGAGATTCCTTTTCGCTTCGACGTTCTTACCCTGATAGTAATCCGGACGGTCCACGCCCTTATCGATCTCATTGGAAATACTGTAGAACTTTTCACCCGCGAGGATCTTCGCGAAAACATCCGAACTTCCGCAGTAACTGCATGTACCGGCAAAATAGATACGCTTATCAACCGGAGCACCGCAGTTTCTGCACTCACAAAGCGTGCGCTTGCTGAAAAGTTCGATCTTCTTACTTCCATCGATCGTAGTAAAGGAATACTTCTTCATGTAAATGAAGCGGAAGAAAAAAAGCTCCGCAGCAACGACAAACACAGGCTTTCCCGTGACATTAGATAGTTCCCGGAAAGATATCCTCCCTTCGATCGAGCCTTCGAAATAACTGCTGTAGAATCGCGCATCACCCATGAGTTTACGGGAGACCGTCGCGATCAGGATCATGGCGATCGCGTTTTTGACCCACTCGACCGAGCCCGGCATGGCCTTCGCGTGAAGCGCCGTTTCGAGATCCTTTCTGTAGTAGAGAAGCAGGTCGATGATGTTATACGCCCCGGCAAACAGGAAGAAAACGCCCGCGATCATCAGAAGGACATTCTTCACTTTCAGGATCGTCATGATGGGTTTACGAAGATACATGTGAGCGCTCCTTTCCACTTCACGATCGGATACTTCTTCACGATCGAGTGAATCACGTTCTCGGTGCACGCTCGATCTTATAGGTCTCGATACCCTCTACTCCCTGCTTTACGAGTGCCGGAATATCGAGTTTCTCTTCTGCTTCGACGATGTGCTTCTTCTGCGGATGCGTCTTCGGATGTTTCGCGACAAATACCGTACAGCAGTCCTCATAAGGAAGTATCGATGTTTCAAAAGCACCGATCCGGCGGGAGATATTGCATGTCTCTTCCTTATCGAGACCGATCAAGGGACGGAATACCGGCATGGTCTTAACGACTTCATTCGTGATCTGGATCGCTTCGATGGTCTGGCTTGCGACCTGGCCTAAGGATTCACCCGTGATCAGACACTTACAGCCCTGCTTATTTGCGAGTTCCTCCGCGATCTCGAACATGATGCGGCGCATCGTGATCGTCAGCATATCCTGCGGACTGTTCTTATAAAGATTGAGCTGGATATCCGTAAAGTTACATACATGCAGCAGGATCGTTCCCGAATACTGGGAAACGATACGTGCGAGGTCTTTTACCTTCTCGAGCGCACGCTCACTCGTGTACGGATAGGAGTGGAAATAGATCGCTTCGAGCTGCATACCGCGGGAAGCCATCATGTAGCCGGCAACCGGGCTGTCGATACCGCCCGACAGAAGGAGCATGCCCTTCCCGGCCGTGCCCACCGGAAGACCTCTGTGGCCTTCGAGTTTCTCGCTGTATACATAGAGATTCTCTCTGACTTCGACATAGATCGTGAAGTCCGGATTATGCACATCGACAGTCAGATCCGGATGCGCGATAAGGATCGCCTCACCGACCTCGACGCAGATCTCCGGAGAGGCCAGCGGGAAACGCTTATTACCGCGCTTGCTCTCGACCTTAAATGTCTTATAGTCATGCTCGGCGAGGATCTCGTCTGTCAGCATATTTGCGTGAGTCTTGATGTCCTCGAGGTCACCATCGAAACGCCATACGAGGCTCGCAGAAACAAGACCGAATACCTGGGTGACGGCCTGGAGAACCTGCAGTGCGGTTTCCTTGTCCTCGAGAAGATCGGGATTTGTGTCCTTCGGCTCGATCCAGATACGAGACTGGCTCTGCACGATGGAAAATGCACCGTATTCCTTCAGTCTCCAGCGCATGTTATCCATGAGCTGGCGCTCGAACTTACCACGGTTTAATCCCTTCAGGGCGATCTCACCCATACGGGCGAGGATGATCGTCTTATACGAATGGCTCATTTTGAAGTCTCCTCTTACACTTTATACTTGTCGTAGATTCCCTGTATCGCCTCGATCACGCGGTCCGTTTCCTCGATGGTATTGAACCGGCTGAAGCTGAACCGGACGGCATTTGCGGCGATCTCACGGCGCACGCCCATTTCCTGCAGCACGTAGCTTACGGCCTTGGTCTTACTCGAGCACGCCGATACGGTCGATACATATATCTCTTTTTCCTCTAAACAGTGTAACATGGTTTCGGACTGAAAAGACGGAAAAGATACGTTCAGAACATAAGGAAGCGCATCCTTCGGCGAAAGGACATGCACATCGAATCTCGAAAGCTCGGATACGAAATGGTCCCTAAGTTCCGTCATCTTCTGAAGGTTTTCGTCGATATTCTCATACGCTTTTTCCAGCGCCAATGCAAAAGCACTTGCGAGGTACGGGCTCTGCGTGCCGGAGCGCATCCCCTTCTGCTGGCCGCCGCCGAGGATGAGGGGCTGTACGCGAACGCCGCTCTTGATGTAAAGAAGACCGAATCCCTTTAGTGCGTGGATCTTATGACCCGAGAAAGATGCCATATCGATCCCCATACGCGAAAGAGCGATCGGAAGCTTTCCGAGGGACTGCACGCAGTCCAGATGGATCTTCGTGTTTCTGTTTTTCTTATTACGGATCGCTACGATATCCGCAAGCGGAAGGATCGCGCCAGACTCGTTATTTACATGTGTAAAAGTAAGCAGCGCGGTATTCTCATCCAGTTCTCTCTCCAAGGCATCGAGATCGGGCTTACCGTTAATATCGACCGGGAGATAGCAGACCTCATAACCTTCCTTTTCAAGGCGTGCCAGAGACTCGAGGGATGCCTTGTGCTCGGTCTTCGTAGAGATGACCTTCTTCCCCGCACGAGGATTCTGATGCATGTAACCGAGTATAGATGTGTTTACCGACTCGGAACCGCAGGACGTGAAGAAGAGCTCTTCCTTCTTACAGGAAAGAAGCTTACTGATCTTATCCGTACTCTCGTTTAAGTCCTTTTCGGCCAGCACGCCAAGACGGTGAAGCGATCCGGGATTACCGAATGACTCCTCACCGCTTAAGGTTTCATATACCAAACGAGCCACTTCGGGAAGTGGCTTCGTGGTAGCACTATTGTCAAAATAGATACTCATATTCATTTCCGTTTCCATACCGCGCTATTTTCACACATTTGCGTGAAAATGGCAAATCGTCAGACGTTCAGTTCCGGCTCCTCCATGTCGAGTTCGGATGCATACAGTTTCAGGACGGGCTCGACGTCGTTCTTCAGGAACGAGGTGACCTGCTCCGGGCAGCGGCCGATATAGAGCTTCGGATCGAGAAGTGTATCGAGGGAATCCTTGTCGAGGCCGAAAGCCGGGTCATCAGCGATACGTGTCAGAAGATCGTTCGGGAGGCCCTCTTCCTTAACTACCTTACCGGCAGCCATGGAGTGCACACGGATCTTCTCGTGGAGCTCCTGACGGTCACCACCGCGTTTAACGGCTTCCATCATGATGTTCTCGGTCGCCATGAACGGCAGTTCGTTCATGATGTGGTTGTGGATCATCTTCGGGTAAACGACCAGTCCGGAGGCAACATTCAGATAGATGCTGAGGATCGCGTCGACTGCGAGGAACGCTTCCGGTACGGAGATACGCTTATTTGCAGAGTCATCGAGTGTTCTCTCGAACCACTGCTCAGAAGCTGTCATAGCCGGGTTCAGCGCATTTGCGATGACGTAACGGGACAGCGAGCAGATACGCTCGGATCTCATCGGGTTTCTCTTATAAGCCATCGCGGAAGATCCGATCTGGGTCTTCTCGAAGGGCTCCTCGATCTCCTTCAGGTGCTGAAGGAGTCGGATGTCGTTGCTGAACTTATGCGCAGAGGTCGCGATACCGGAAAGAGTATTCAGAACCTTCGCGTCAAGCTTTCTCGTATAGGTCTGACCGGATACGGAGATGGAAGATTCAAATCCCATCTTCTCGGCGATCATCTTATCAAGTTTCTCGACCTTCTCATGGTCACCCTGGAAAAGATCCAGGAAGCTGGCCTGTGTACCGGTCGTACCCTTGCATCCGAGAGGCTTGAGGCAGGACAGTGTATAGTCGAGTTCATCGAGGTCGATCAGGAGATCCTGGAGCCACAGTGTCGCACGCTTACCGACGGTAACGAGCTGGGCCGGCTGGAAGTGTGTGAACCCGAGTGTCGGCATCGCCTTATACTCGTCAGCGAACTTCGCGAGCTTCTCGATAACGGCAAGAAGTCTCTTTCTAGTCAGGATCAGTGCCTCACGCATCAGAAGGATATCTGTGTTATCGCCGACATAGCAGGATGTCGCTCCGAGGTGGATGATTCCCTTCGCCTTCGGGCACTGCTCGCCATAAGCATGTACATGCGCCATAACATCATGACGGACGAGTTTTTCTTCACGGGCAGCTACATCGTAGTTGATGTCTTCCTTGCTGGCCTCGAGCTCGGCGATCTGCTCATCGGCGATGGGGAGGCCAAGTTCTTTTTCACAGGAAGCCAGATAGATCCAAAGCTGTCTCCATGTCTTAAACTTATGATCAGGCGAGAAGATCGCCTTCATTTCTTTACTCGAATAACGGGAATTCAGCGGGCTCTCATAAATATCCTTCATGACTTACTCCTCCAGAAGTTTTCTTACAGCTGCTAGTTTAGCACAAACAGCGAAAACTGTAACCGCTGTTTCGATATCTTCTACTTTCGGGAAGCTCGGAGCGATACGAAGGTTGCTGTCGTTCGGGTCCTTCTTATAGGGGTAGGTCGCACCGGCCGGAGTAAAGGCTACGCCGCACTCCTTCGCAAGGCGCACGGTCTCCTTTGCGGTACCGTCGAGGAGGAATACGGATACGAAGTAACCACCGAGAGGCGAATTCCAGCGAGCTACACCGCTTCCCTCGAACTCATCCTTCAGGATCTTCAGGACCATCTCGAACTTCGGACGGAGGATCTCCGCCTGCTTGCTCATGACCTTCTTCACGGCCTCGAGGTTCGGGAGATATTTCGCATGCATGAGCTGCACGAGCTTATTCGGTCCGATGGACTGCACGCCCAGGTACTTTCTGGCGCGCTCGGTGTTCTCGGTATTTGCTGCCATGCATGCAATACCGGAACCGGCGAAAGAAATCTTACTTGTGGATGCGAACTCATAAACACGGTTCGGGTTTCCGGCCTCACGGCAGAGCGAGAGAATGTCCGGGAGAGTTCCCTGCTTAGCCGGATCATCGTAGAGGTGATGTACGACATACGCGTTATCCCAGAGGATACGGAAGTCCGGAGCCGCGGTCTTCATGGAAGCGAGACGCTTGCACACTTCTTCGGAATAGATGTATCCGTCCGGATTGCTGTAAAGAGGCATCGCCCACATACCGAGAATCGAAGCATCTTCTGCGACGAGCTTCTCAACGATGTCCATATCCGGTCCGTCTTCCTTAAGCGGAACGGCGATGAGTTCGAAACCGAGAGTCTCGGTTACGAGGAAGTGCCTGTCATAACCCGGAACCGGGCAGAGCCACTTACGGTTCGGGATCTGTCCCCACGGCTTCTCCGACTCGATCTCACCGAAGATCAGAGAACGGGAAAGTGTGTCGTACATGAGCTGCAGACTGGAGTTGTTGCCGACAGTAACCAGTGCCGGATCGATACCGAGGATCTCGCCGAAGAGCGCGCGGCTCTCCTTAAGGCCGAACGGCACACCGTAGTTACGGCAGTCGGAACCGTCCTCTGCCTTCAGATTATCAAGGTCGAGAAGGCCGGGCATCTCATTGGCCAGATCGAGCTGATCCGGACTCGGCTTACCTCGCGTCATGTCCAGAGCCAGGTTTCTGGATTTCAGATCGTTGTACCTGATCTCCAGGATATTGAGTGTATCCTTCAGCTCCGCTTTACTCAGTTCAAGATAAGTCTTCATGATCGGCCTCCTTGCCATTTGTATGTTATTTTCTGCTCGAAAAGCGCTTAAAAAGAAACTTCGTTTTCTTCGTCTTGCATTTTGCAAAACCTATATAGGGAATAAACCTTACACATTATGGTATATTTGAAAGATTTTGGCAAGCAACTTGCAAAGCAAAAGTACAAATTCGATAAAACATACAAAAGAAGCCTGAATAGACCTATTTTGCATAGCAAAAAAGCAAACGAATTTGTCGTCACACGTCCTCGCCGCATTACATCTGCGGAATCACTCCTAACGATTTCATTCTGATATTCTCTAAGAACATTAGTACTGATCATTTGATAGCCGTTTGATTTCTCAAGCCAGGAGAACAAACAAAAATCGAATAACCGACCTCAGCGGAGAAAATTCGATGCAATGTTCGATTTTCAACATAAAATAATCAAACAAGTATCGAATACTAAGTTATTTCAATACAATTCATAAAAAATTTGATGTTTAACTCATTTTTATCAAACAAATATCGAATAAAGCACACTTCATGGGTTACACATCTGACAGGGTTCGTAGCCTTCCTCGATGAGAGTTTCACGGTCACCTTCATAGCACCACTTATTCTTCTCACTCATCTTTGCGACGGATTCGCAGTTCGGAAGATGGAACTTCCCGCTGCTCTTGTTGACGACATAGTCGCAGTCCGGGATGTCGGCCGGGTCGATCTCCAGTGGCGGCGGAGCCACGAAAGGATCGTCGGACAGTGCTTTTTCCGGAGAAACATAGAGCGTCTCCCCGTCACTATAGATTAGTATATCGCCACAAAGATCGGTACGGAAAAGCTGCACATCCTGGTTCTTCAACGAATCAAGGACACGCTGTTTCGGGAAACCGTAGTCGTTGTTCGTGCCGCATGAGATCACAGCTACGCTCGGCGCCACCTCATTCAGGAATGTCGACGAACTGGAATATTCACTTCCGTGATGGCCGACCTTCAGGACATCACTTTTGATCTCCTGCCCGGAGGTAAGGATCGTGCCTTCCTCGGAGAACTCTGCATCGCCGGTAAACAGGAACGAGGTGTTTCCATACACGATACGGATCACGATGGAATTATTGTTAACTTCTTCCAGCGTCTCGATCGGTGCCAGGACCGTAACTTCAGCACTTCCGAGCGGAAGTGTCGTTCCCGCAGATGGGATCTCGATCGCGACATTCTGCTTTGTCAGATACTTCTGAAAGTTTTCGAACGCCCAGCCATCGGATTCGTTCACCGAGCAAAATGCACGCTCCACCGTCGCAAAGTTAAGTGCGCCGGAAAGGCCGCCCATATGGTCATCATCAGGATGGGTGGCCACGATGTACTTCAGATTCGTGATCTCGTTCTTCTTGAGGTACGAATAGATCAGCTCAGACTTATCGGACGATCCGCCATCGATCATCATGGCCTCCCCGTCGCAGACGATCAAGGCTGCATCCCCCTGCCCCACATCGATAAAATGCACGACAAAACTCGCCTCTTCAGGAATCGATGAAGCGGAAGATTTATCTATCGTCTCGGATGACGAGTCCGATGCTTCGGAAGAAGGCTCCGACAGTTCAGTTGAAGGATCACTCGGAACGTCAGCTGAAGACTCATCAGACAAAGAGGTCTCCTCTGTTTCCGTCGCACTGCACTCTTCATTTGGAGCCGATGATTCAGATGACGCTTGTTCTTCCATAGAAGAAACCTCTTCAGAAACTTGCGAAGTATCGCTTATCTTCGAGATGCTCTCAGAAACAGACGAATCACCGCCCGTCGTCTTCGAATCACATCCAAAGGAACAAAGCAGTGACACGCTTACAAATATGAGAAGAATCTTTTTGATCTTAGATCTCATCAAATATCATTTTCCGGATGACATCTCTTACAAGGCACATAACCGTCATCCATGGCCTCCTGTGCACTATAATACCCCACTTTATGTGAATCTTTCATCTGTCCGATAGAGGAACATCCTGACCGATGGAATTTTCCTGTATTCGAATTAGCTATGTAAGAATAATCATACCAGTAATCCTCGCCTGAATACGAACCAGATCCGGCGCTTTCACCGGAACTTGGCGCCTCTGTACTCTCGGTTTCCTGTTCCTCAGCCGGCTCTTCTTCGACGACTGCAGGAACAACGATGACCTCAGTGGTTGTATCAGCAGGGGTTTCTTGCGGAGTTTCTGCCGGAGTTTCTGCCGGAGTTTCTGCTGGAGTTTCTGCCGGAGTTTCTGCAGGAGTTTCTGCCGGTGTTTCTTCAGGCTCCTCATACACTTGCTCAGGTTCTGGTGTTGATTCAGGAGTCGGCTCCGGGGTGGGTTCCGGTTTCGTCTCACTGGTCGTCTCCACTGTGGGTTTGGGAGTGGATTCTGTCGTAGTTTCTTCAACCCCAGCAGTTGTTTCCTCTGAGGATTCCGTTTCCACTGTCGTAGTCTCTTCAGGTTCAACTACTTCCGACGACTCCTCATTCCACGTCAGAGCCTCTTGCTTCTCTTCTAGTGTTTCGTCTTTCTGTTCTTCGCCTTTTTTCTCATATGCAAGAAGGGATGTAGGTGCCGCAGCCTTTATATTGTTGCTTTCCGAAGGCGCCATCGTCTCCGGACATCCTGTAAACAACATGGCAAAAGAAAGGATCAACGCCAGCAGTCCGATTCTTTGTTTCTTCATACTTCACACCCTCAAATCATATAAATGCGTGCGCATAGGAGCACATGAATCATCATCTATGCTTATGCTATCGATGATTTATGAATATACTATTACCATTCAATCAAAAAACGGTGTAAACTGCACGTCCAGGATATTCCCGTTCACATCATGCGTAACACCAGCCACATAGTAGGAAACACGGTCGAGTGGGATCTTGTTTTCTTTACAATAGACCACCATTGTCTGCATGATCTTATTCTGCTTACTCTTCGTAACTGCCTCTTCCGGAGTTCCATACCGCTCACGGAAATCACGAGACTTCACCTCGATCACGAGGATCTTCCCCCTAAACTCACAGATGATATCGATCTCCCCGACATTATGTACCGCAAAATTCCGCGCCAGAATACGCGAACCACGCTTCACCAAATAATTCGCGACATACTCTTCAGATGATTTACCAATATCCAGATTCCTGGCCATAGTTACGCCTCAACCAAAACAATATGCATCCGGTAATTAGTTGCAGAATCTTCAAGAAAAGTCATCTGATGAATCTTGTCTGATTTCAGGTTTCCCATCGCGCATATTTCGGAGCGATTCCGCAGACACGAAATGTCGAGGACCAGCGAAGAAATAACGACGATGGGAAAGTGTTTATGACAAGACTCATCAGTGCATCTTCTTAAGGAACGACTCTCTATGTATCGGAGACTTTCCGAGTTCCCGGATCGCCGCATAGTGCGCCGCCGTACCGTATCCCTTATGCTGGGCAAACCCGTATCCGGGATATTCCTTATCGTATTCTTCCATGATGCGGTCCCTGCTGACCTTCGCGAGGATCGAGGCCGCTGCGATGGAATTGGACTTCGCATCACCTTTGATGATCGGTTTTACTTCAATACCTGTTCCCGTAAGATCCACGGCATCGATCAGAAGCACATCCGGCTTGATAGCCAATCTCTCGACGCAGGCACGCATGGCATTCTTCGTCGCATTGAGGATATTTACCTCATCGATCTCCTTCGGCTCGACACGAACCACACAGAAACACTTCGCATTGGCAACGATCTCATCGTAGAGCTGATCTCTCTTCTTCGAAGAGAGTTTCTTCGAGTCATCAAGTCCGAGTATCGGCTTTTCGGGATCAAGAATACAGGCCGCCGCTACGACAGGGCCAGCCAGCGGTCCCCGCCCGGCTTCGTCGATACCGCAGACGATGACCTTCCCCTCCGCGATGCATTCCCTCTCAAAAGCCGACATCAATTCGTATTTTTCTTTCATCTTCTCTTCACGAGTCATAGCTTTCACTCCTTCGGTTGCGACGGGGTCTCCAGTGAGATTCTGGCGATACGGATATTCCTGAAATCATCAAGCAGAAGCTTCGCGAAGCGCTCGTCATTGATACGTCCGCCCGAGAGGATACAGCCCATATGTCTGGCCGCCTCCTCGAAACGCTCATAGTCGTCTTCGATATAGTCCTCGGAACCTTCCGGATCAAGCTTATACCGTGCATAGAAATCATCCGGATAGAGTTTCTCTATCAGTTTCATCCCGGCAAAAGCAACGTCGACGACGTCGACGACCTCGACCTTGACCGCACCGGTCAGAGCCAGCACAAGCTGGTTTCTGGGGGTTCCGAGCCTCGGCCAAAGCACACCCGGCATATCCATCAATTCGAGCTGGCCGTCGGATCTGGCCCATTTGAAATCACGCGTGACACCGGGCATATCTCCGGTGACTGCAATCTTACGGTTACAGAGTCCGTTGATGAGTGTGGACTTTCCGGAATTCGGCACACCGACCACCATCGCACGGACGGGCCGTCCTACACGCCCCTTCGACTCTGCTTTGGCAAGGATACCCTTACACATATCCACCGCCATACTGCGAAGCTTATCGAGTCCCTTCTTATGGGAAGCATCGATCGCGATCGCCGCGATCCCGTTCTCCTTATAGTAAGAAAGCCACGACGCCGTGACGCGTTCATCCGCCAGATCCGCCTTATTCAGCACAACGATACGAGGCTTACTCGAAACAAGCGAATCCAGTTCCGGATTCCGGCTAGAGATCGGGATACGCGCATCCACCGTCTCAAAGACGATATCCACGTATTTCAGTTTATCGGAAACCTCGTTCAGCGCTTTGCGCATATGACCGGGAAACCAGTTGATATTACCCTTCGGTTCTGCCATCGTTATGCTCCTTATTTCTTCTCAAATAATGAAATCATTATAGCATATCGCCTGAACAGATCCGACACAGCGCCAAGTATAAAGAGCTTTTCAAGAAAGAAGCTAACCCGAACACAAAGTGACAATTCTGTCAGATGACGGTTTAGAAAGGTTTTCTTCCGGAGAGAAAACTTACAATAAAGACAACAAGCTCGAAAGGAGCACGTATGAGAAAGAAAATCCTAACCATACTTCTGGCATCGGCCGTGCTCACGACGACCGCCTGTCAGAAGAAGGAATATAAACTAAACAGGAAAAGCGACTCCTCAACAGACACACAGATCCTGAAGGCGGCGGCAGTTCCATCCGAAGTATCCGACGATCCGACCATCGGCCTCTGGGACGGTGATCTTACTAACCGCACGACGCGTGCTAGGAACCAGTACGATGTCTCCATGAATCTCGACTATATCCGCAGATCCCTCGATGTCCTTGAGAATCTGACATATGTGAACAACACCGGTTCGGCGCAGGATGAGATCTACTTTAATGTAGTTGCCGACGGCTATTACAATAACGGTGGCGATTTCCGGATCGAATACACGAACGCAGACGGCGCGTCCGCCTCATTTACAAAGGTCAACGACACGGTTTATTGTCTCTCCCTTCCTTCCACTTTGGAACCGGACGGAATCATCAACCTCGAACTTAAGTACACCATCCTATTCCCGGACGGCGCATACCGTCTCGGGACGACCGGCAACACCTTTAACCTCGGTCACACGATCCTGACGCCGTCACTATATGAGGACGGGCACTGGCTCTCCGAACCGTATATCGAGCTGGGTGACGCCTTCTACAGTGAGATCTCCGATTACCGCGTCACCATCGACGTCCCGGACGGATACAAGGTCGCATCGACCGGCACAAAGATCAACGGCACTTACGTGGCCGAGAATGTCCGCGATTTCGCGATGGTTGTCTCATCCGAGATGAACCTCATCTGCGAAGAGTACGGCGATATCGCACTGTTTGTCTACTACCCGAAGAAGTGCATCCATGCCGCCGAGCTCGTCATGGACACCGCCAAGAAATCTCTTGATCTTTACGACTCCCTTCTCGGAGAGTATCCATACGATTCACTCACCCTGGTCCTGGCAAGTGATACAGTCGGCGTAGGCGGGATGGAATACCCGGGGCTGATTACGATCGATACCGATTCCCGAATCGAATCAGGGTTCCAGTATCAGAACCCCGCGATCAATCCGATTACCCGCGCAGTCGCAAACGGCATCGCCCATCAATGGTTCTACGGCATTGTCGGCAATGACCAGATCCGCCACGCCTGGATCGACGAAGGCCTGTGCCGCTTCATGGAAGCACTCTACTGTGACTGCTATAACGAGAATCAGGGCGAGTACACACTCATGCAGCAATTAAGTAACGAAGACCAGGGCATATACGACGCCTATTATGGTTCATCCGAGTCAAACTTCAGCATGAACCTCAACCGCAGTCTCTACGACATTAACGGCAGCCACCCTCAGGAGTATATCGAGGTCTCCTATAAGTCTGCCGCCATGATCTACCACATCTATAAGGGCCTTGGTCCCGACGCATTTGTATCGGCAATCCGAGACTACGTCGCCTATTTCTCTTACACCGAGGTCACGCCGGAAGAATTCTTCTACTTCTGGAATCTTCGCGGTGATTTCGAAGAGATGTTCACCATCTACTTCACCTGATTTAGCACACCCTCTTTTTCATAACCCCCTCCAAATGCAAAAAGAACTGCTCCACACGGGAACAGTTCTTTTGCATTTTCTTGCTTGTAAAATCGAAACTTGAATTACTTCTTAGAAGAAAGCTTCTCGGTAATTCTAGCCGCTTTACCAACGCGACCACGCAGGTAGTACAGCTTCGCTCTTCTTACACGGCCCTTACGGACGATCTCGATCTTATCAATGTTAGGAGAATGAACGGGTAAAACACGCTCAACACCAACTCCATAGGAGAGACGGCGAATTGTCATGGTCTCAGAAAGACCGCCGCCCTTACGTGCAATCACATAGCCTTCAAATACCTGGATACGCTCTCTGGAGCCTTCCTTGATCTTCAGGTGAGCCTTAACAAGATCACCGATTTCGACCTCAGGATAGCTATTGCGCAGGTTGTCCTGCTCGACTGCTTTAACTAAATCCATCTTTGTTTCCTCCTCTTCCGATAGATGTTCATGCGGGATCACGCAGCGGACCATCCCTTTTAGCCGTTAAATGATAACATAACGAATTTTCATATGCAAGCATTTTCTGCGGTTTTCTTATATTTCTTCGCCAAAAGCACTTGTTTTACGGGCTTTTTCGTTTTCAACCTTCGTTTTTCTTTACGAAATAGGCATATCCGACCTCATACGGATGATCGAAAAGCATGCAGTCCCTGTGCTTTCTTAGTGTCCAGATGACCATCAGATCCCCCGCGCCTCCGATGATACCGATGACACCGATCGTCACAAGAAACACATAACGGATCACGATGCCGACGATAATCGGAAGAACACCGAGAAAAAGAGTCGGTGCGATACAGCCCCAGAAATAGCGCGAGACAGTCAGGGCCTCACAGCAATGACAGTACGGCGTAATGTTCTTCGGATTAAAGCCGAAGTCGATACTTCCCCACTTCTTCTCACAAGCAAAATGCCAGAAGAAGCCATGTATAAACTCGTGAATAAAGATCGTCACAACATACACCACAGCGAAGAACAGGACACCGGACGGTCCGGAAAACCCGAAGAGATTATCTGCAGAGATGGAATCCGAGCCATGCACCAGAACATAGATAGGATACGCAATAAAACCAGCGATGAGCAGCAGAAGGAGAGCGTAGAGATTCGCCTTGAGGACACTGATCTTCTCAAGCCTTGCCTCCATCCCCTTCTTATCCATCTCGGAAACCAGATCTTCATACTCCTGTTTCTTTCTGGCACGGATCGCGTCATTCTCCACTTCGATTCTCATCTGATGTCTCCCTGTTGTCTTTACTGATTTACTTATTGTCCTTTTCGATCTCCAGGATCTTTTTCCAGTCTTCTGCGGAGATGTCTATCTTCTCGAGCATATCCGGACGGCGTTTCCATGTGTCATACAGGCCATGGAGACGTTTCCATTCCTTGATCTTCGCGTGATTTCCCGAGAGCATCACTTCCGGGACCTGCTTGTCGTGCCAGATATTCGGTTTCGTATACTGCGGCGCCTCGAGATATCCCTGCATGTGGGATTCTTCCTCATACGCCTCCGAATTCGGAAGCACGCCGTCGATCATGCGGGAAACACAGTCGATGACCACACAGGCCGCGACTTCTCCGCCCGTAAGCACGTAGTCGCCGATCGAGATATCTTCGTCCACGATCTCATCGAGCACTCTCTGGTCGATGCCTTCGTAATGCCCGCAGAGGATCACGAGATGCTCGTACTGCGAAAGTTCTCTCGCCTTTTCCTGGGTAAGCACAGAGCCCTTAGGGCTCATGAAGATACAGTGCGGTTTCTCGGAAGGAGCAGTTCCATCCGTACCACCGCACACCGAAAGATAGGCCTGATACACAGGCTCACACTGCATCAGCATACCGGTGCCGCCACCGAAAAGCGTGTCATCAACTTTACCGTAGCGGTTGCCGGAGAAATCACGGATGTCGACCGCATCGATCTGAAGGATGCCCTTTTCTTCCGCGCGCCCGATGATACTCTCACCGAGGAAACGCTTCACCTGTTCAGGAAATAACGTCAATACCGAGAACTTCATAAGAGGACCTCACTCGTAGATCTCGTAAAGTCCGTCCGGAAGCACGACCTTCATGGTACCGCCCGGGATATCGACGTTTGTCACGATGGAATTAAGATACGGGATCAGAAGCTCGTTCTTACCCTTTCTTCTGCAGATAATGATATCGCTTGCGCCTGTGTTGATGATGTCCTTGATTCTCCCAAGTTCACCATGGGCGTCATCCACAACTTTCAGACCGATCAGATCCGCGATGAAGTATCTTCCTTCCGGAAGCTTCACGGCATCTTCACGGGACACGCCGAGATAAAAGCCGGTGAGCTTACTGACTTCATCTCTGTCATCGATCCCCTCGAAGTGCACCAGCGTACGTGTCTCATCGAAGCGCACGCTCTTCACGGTCTTTTTGAACTTGAGGTTCTCTTTCTCATCGAGGATCAGGCATTCCTTAAGCGAAGAAAAACGGCGCACATCGTCCGTGAGAGGCTGAATCTTCACCTCTCCACGAACACCATGTGCACCGCCGATTTTTCCGATGATCAGGTAGTCCTTCATTCGACGATATCAACGATGACGCGCTTACCTTCACGCAGGTACTTCGCCTTCATGATGGAACGGATCGCCTGTGCACGGCGGCCGCCCTTACCGATAACCTTACCCATATCGTCCGGGTTTACGGACAGCTCGAGTACGACGGTATTGCCTCTTTCAGACTTCTTTACGGATACATCCTCAGGATGGTTGACCAAAGACTTGGCCATTGTAGTTAATAAATCCATTTCTACAATTACGCAGCATGTAGATAGAAGTAGGTGTGCTGCTTGCCTCCTATTTGTATTCGAAGATATACTTCGTCTTCACCAGACTTCTTGAAGATGATTACTTCTCGATAGCACCGGACTTCTTAAGAAGTGCACGAACTGTATCTGTCGGCTGTGCGCCGTTAGCGATCCACTTCTTAGCAGCCTCGTTGTCGATCTTGATCTCAGCCGGGTCTGTGAGCGGGTTATATGTTCCGATCTCCTCGATGAAACGTCCGTCACGCGGATAACGGCCATCAGCCACTACTACACGATAATACGGAGCCTTCTTCGCACCCATTCTTCTCAAACGAATCTTTACTGCCATTTTTCTTTCCTCCTAGCAATATCTTTTATGTTTTTTCTTTTTATATTCTCGCGTTTGGCCCCCGCTCCCCCTCTGCTTTCTCTTCGGGAAAAGCACTTGGGCTCAGAAGTTTCGCGTGAACATCTTGTTTATACTGCGGTCTTCTACCGCATTCATCTTTTAGAAAGGAAACTTTCCTTTCCCGAAAGGATTCCCCATTCCCGGGAAACCTCCCATGCCCGGCATCTTGCCGAAGCCCTTCTTGCCTTTCGACATCTTAGAGAACTTCTTCATCATCTCTGATGTCTGCTCATACTGACGGATCAGCTGGTTGACCTGCTGTACCGTGGTACCCGAACCTGCAGCGATTCTCTTTCTTCTGCTGGCATTCAGGATATTCGGTACACGGCGTTCCTTCTTCGTCATGGAGCGGATAATCGCCATATTTGTATCGATGATCTTATCGTCGATATCTTCTTCCTTGATCTTACCGGCCGCACCCGGGATCATGCCGAGTACATCCTTCATGGAGCCCATCTTCTTGATCTGCTCGAACTGAGACAGCAGGTCATCCATATTAAACGTATTGCTGAGCATCCTCTCCACGGACTTCGCGGCTTCTTCCTCATCGATGGTCTGCTGTGCCTTCTCGATAAGCGAGAGCACGTCACCCATGCCGAGGATGCGGTCCGCCATACGGTTCGGATAGAATTCTTCGATATTCTCGATCTTTTCACCTACACAGATGTACTTGATCGGCTTACCTGTCATCTTACGGATCGAGAGCGCCGCACCACCTCTGGCGTCACCATCGAGCTTGGTCATGATGAAACCATCCAGACCGATGCGCTCTTCGAAGCTCTGGGCCACAGCCACAGCTTCCTGACCGATCATAGCATCGACGACGAGGAGTTTCTCATGCGGTTTTACGAAATCACCGATCTTGATGAGTTCTTCCATCATCTCGTCATCTACGGTCATACGACCAGCGGTATCTACAAGAAGCGTATCGCAGAGGAGATACTTCGCACGATCGACACCGGCCTTCGCGATCACGATCGGATCCTTTTCTTCCGGCATAATGAAACTCGGTACATCGATCTTCTGCGCCAGAACTTCGAGCTGCTTCGCTGCTGCCGGACGGTGTACGTCGAGTGACAGGAGAAGCGGACGCTTACCGTTCTTCTTCAGGATATTCGCAAGTTTCGCCGCAGTCGTGGTTTTACCTGCACCCTGGAGACCATACAGCATGATAACCGTAAAGCCCGAAGGCGAGACCGCCAGCTTACTGCTGGTCTGACCGAGCAGCTCAACGAGCGACTCATGCACGATCTTAACGATCTGCTGTCCCGGCGTCAGGCTCTTCATGACATCCGCGCCCTTACACTTCTCAGACATATCCGCGACGAATTCCTTAACAACGGAATAGTTCACATCCGCTTCGAGGAGAGCCATACGGATCTCCTTCATCATGGCCTTGATGTCCGCTTCCGTTACACGTGCACTTCCGCGCATCTTCGCGGTGATATTCTGAAGTTTTTGTGACAAACTCTCAAACATTACAATTCCTCTATCAAAGTCGCGAGCAGTTCTTTTGCCCGTTCCTCATTATGTTCCTCCAGCGCTGTAAAAGCACTGTTGATCGTTTTCTTCTGCTGTGCGAAACGCTCAACAAGCTTGAGCTTCTCTTCGTATTCGGTTAGCGACGAAACCCCGCGATGAATCGCATCGTGAGCCGCCTGCCTGCTGATCGAAAGGTCCTCCGCGATCTCCGCTAAGGACATATCCTCCTGGAACCGAAGCTCGAGGATATCTCTGGTACGTTCCGTCAGCAACTGCCCATAGAAATCAAGCAACATGCAAACCTTAACGCTGTCCATAGAAGTCCCCTCCCTCACACGCTAAGGTAGAATAACAAAGAAAAAACATCCTGTCAAGCATTTTTACTTGTCAGTCGGAAAAGAACACTTACGACAATCGAAAGGCAAAAAGAAAAGGGATCTATCGTGGGCGACAAAAAAACTTCAATTGATACGCCGGCATTCCGGAAGACGATAGAGTTTCGCGGATATGAAAAAAGTTTTCGACGTGCCTCCGCAGGACTTTCGTCCGAGGACAGCACGAGAAAACTTCTTTTCGATCCGCGAAATACCTTTCGATTACGGAAGCAGCGACTTCACGAAAATCTCCGGATCAAAGTCCACAAGATCTTCTACGCTTTCACCGAGCCCTGCCAGGAAGATCGGTGCTTTTGTAGAATAAGCAACCGCAATGGCAACACCGCCCTTGGCACTTCCGTCAAGTTTGGTAATACCGATACCGGAGATCTTTACGGCCTTACTGAAAACTTCCGCCTGGATGACGGCATTTTGGCCGGTCGTCGCGTCAATGATCAGAAGAGCCTGCGTGTTGGCAGACGGCGCTTCTCTCTCGATGACACGGCAGATCTTGCTGAGCTCATCCATGAGGTTCTGCTTGTTATGGAGTCTTCCGGCCGTGTCGATGATCAGGACATCTGCACGCTTCGCGATCGCGGAATGTACGGCATCGTAGCAGACCGCCGCCGGATCCGAGCCTTCTTCATGGGAGATAACATGCGTGTCCGTCATGTCGCCCCAGGCCGCCAGCTGTTCGATCGCCGCCGCACGGAAAGTATCCGCTGCCGCGAGCATGACCTTCTTTCCCTGCTTCTTATAGCGCAGGCAGAGTTTACCGGCCGTCGTGGTCTTACCAGTGCCGTTTACACCTACCATAAGGATGATATTGAGGTTATTGTCTTCGATGTCGAGTGTTCTCTTCTCGCCGAGGATCGACAGCATCTTGTCGCTGACGACATGCATGACCGCGTCTTTACTGTCATCGCCGGTCTTCTTGATGGAATCTCTTACATCGTCCATGATGGCCAGGCTCGCGCCCACACCGCAGTCGGCCTGTACCAGGAGCGCTTCGAGGTCATCGAGCATATCCTCGTCGAAGTGGCCCATCGAAGCGGAGATCTTCGTGATCCCTTCCGCTACGAAATTTCTGGTCTTGGCAAGTCCTCTTTTAAACGCATCAAATAATCCCATAAGTCAACGACTCCTTGTTTCTTTCTTCTATTGTATCACGTCTCGCTCAGGCGCATCGACAGGATCTTCGAGATACCTCGCTCCTGCATCGTGACACCATACATACGGTCACATGCTTCCATTGTACCCTTACGGTGGGTAACCAGAATAAACTGGGACTTCACGCAGTAGCGGCGTACGAAATCCGTGAAACGGTTGACGTTCGCGTCATCAAGTGCCGCCTCGACCTCGTCGAGTACGCAGAACGGAGATGGACGGAGCTGCAGGATCGCGAACAGCAGCGCAATCGCGGTAAGACAGCGCTCACCACCCGAAAGAAGCGACAGACTCTGCAGTTTCTTTCCCGGAGGCTGGGCCTTGATCTCGATACCGCAGTTCAGGACATCCTCTTCGTTCTCGAGAAGGATCTCCGCCGTACCGCCATTAAAGAGGTCGGCAAACACGGTCTTGAAGTTCTCGTTGATCTGCGTGAAATGCTCCATAAACTGGGTCTTCATTTCCGCGATAAGGTCTTCGATGACCTTCAGAAGATCTGCCTTGGCCTTTTCGATGTCGTCGCGCTGGGTACACATGAACTCATACCGCTCGTTCTGCTTCTGGAATTCCTCGATCGCGTTGATATTGACCGGACCGATTTCCTTGATCTGCGTACGCAGTTCATTAACACGCTTCTGAAGAGACGAGAGGTTTTCGATCTCGATCCTGTATTCCGAAGCGTTGTCATATGTCAGTTCGTGGTTCTCCCACAGACGGTTCTTCGCATCGTCGACCTCGAGCTCATAGCGCTCAAGCTTACTTTCCAGTTTCGCCTGCTCCTGCTGGAGCTTACTGAGTTTCTGCGTCGCCGCCGTGACATTGTCGATGAAGTCCGTCAGCCTTCCCTCGATTTCTTCCTTCTCCTGAAGAGCGGTCCGGATCTTCTGTTCGTATTTCTCGTCTTCGATCTTCATGGCATCCTTCATGGCAGCCTGTTCCTCGAAGTCTTTCTTGATCTGTTCGCAGTCCTTCTTGGCCTGCTCACACTCCTGCTTGAGTCTCTCGATATCGTCGGTCGTCTTCTGCTTCTCACTTTCGAACATACGGATCTTCTCCGCAAGCGCAGCGACCGAGCCGTTGATTGTCTCGACGCGGACTCGAAGGTCGCTGATGTCCGCGCGCATCTTCTCGAGGTCAAGCTGATCCTGCTCGACGGTATCGGACGAAGACTCGACCTTCTCCTTTAATTCCGCGATTTCTTCTTCGCGTTCCGTGATGACCTGTTTGGCCTCTTCGAGATCCGAAGTCGAACTCAGTTTCGCTGCCGAGATGGTCTCGAGTTCTTTTTCCACGGAAGAGATACGTTCGAGGGCCTTCTTATAGTCTTCATCCGCCGTTTCAAAAGCACTCTCTACGCGGATCTTGGAAAGGGACATACTCTGGAGCTTCTCCTCAAGGGCCAGCTGCTCACGCGCGACATCCTTGATCTGTAGTTCAAAGTCCTGTTTCTCGGCTTCCATCTTCGCGATCTCGCGGACGAGCATACCTCGTTTCTTGCGGATATCCTCAAGCTCGCGGGTACGTCCGAGAAGTCCGGCACCTTTTCTATTGATGCTGCCGCCCGTAAGGGAACCGCCGGGGTTCACAACATCACCGGCCAGGGAGACGACACGGTAGGCATAGCGAGCCGCCTTGGCCATCGCGATACCGTTATCTAGATGATCGACCACGACGATACGGCCGAGGAGATTCTCGACGATATCCCGAAGTTCCGATCTCGTATCTACGAGCTCGGACGCAAGTCCGATATATCCTCTGGAGCGCTTCGCATCGTGAAGGAGATTGTCCTCAAGGATCCTCGGACGGATCGAATCGATCGGCAAGAAGGTGACCCGGCCGAGTTTATTCTCTTTCAAGTGTTCGATCAGGAGCGATGCGTCTCTGTCATTCTGGGTAACCACGTTATGGACAGCATTTCCGAGTGCGATCTCGATGGCTGTCTCGTATTCCTTGTCCACCTTGATGAGTTCACCGAGGATACCGATGACCTTACTCGACAGACCCGGATCTTTGTCCGTACTTGCCAGAAGCCTTCTGACCGACTCCTGGTATCCTTCACGGCTCTTCTCAAGATCCTCGAGAGTCTTGATCGTAAAGTCCGTATTGGACAGGAGGCGCTGTTTTCTCTCAAGTTCCGCGGCAGAATCGTTCTCCTTCTTTCTCATCTCCGCCATCTCGCTCTGTTTCTCCGATACGGCCGAAGCCAGTTCCGCCGTTTCCGTCAGCGACTTCTTGAGTTCTTCGTCAGCGGCATTTCTTCTCTTGGCGGCTTCATCGCGCTCGGTGATCATGAGCATACGGTCTTCAGAGAGGGATTTGATCCTTGCCTCTTTGACCATCATGTCCCCCGAAAGCTGGGACACTGTTTCTTTCGCCTCATAGATCTCTTCCGTAAGCATGTCGATTTTCTTTCGAAGTTCCGACTGCTTCGCCTGAGTAGACGAGAGTTTCTCCATCAGGGCCTGATAAGCTTTCTCGGTTACTTCCTGTTCCCCCGTCAGATTCTTTTTCTCAAGATCGAGCTTGCCCATCTGTTCCTTAGCAGAAGCGATCTCTTCGTCAAGTCTTGCGATCTCTGCAGCATGCTCCTCATCTGAGCCTTCGGCCGCCTTGATACGCAGTTTCAACTGTTCGAATCTCTCCTTGAGAAGGAGCATCTGGCTGTTGATCTCGTGGATCTTCTCCGTGAGATCGGATCTCTCCTGTCTGGTATTTTCGATTTCTTCTTCGAGTGCTGCGGAGCGCTCGGTCAGCTCCCGGTTCTCTGAACGGATCTTCAAAACAAGATCTTCCTGCACCTTGATCGCATCTGCCAGAGACTGCCGCTCATCGGCACTGGCGTCGAGAAACACTTTATTTCTGTCGATCATATTGAGGATCAGCGCAATATCGCCCTTCTTCCACTCATCGAAGAGGACGTGGTATTTCTTTGCTTTTTCCGCCTGTTCAGACAGAGGCCCGATCTGCGAGGACAGTTCGGAAAGAATATCGTTGATACGCACGAGGTTCTGCTCGGCGCTATTAAGTTTTCTCTCCGACTCTTCTTTTCTCGTCTTAAACTTCACGATACCGGAAGCTTCCTCGAGGACCTTACGGCGGTCTTCTGACTTGGTCGAGAGGATATCGTCAACACGACCCTGACCGATGATGGAATATCCATCCTTACCGAGACCCGTATCCATAAAGAGCTGCAGGATATCTTTCATTCTGCAGTTGACATGGTTGATCTGGTATTCACTCTCACCGGAACGGTAGAGTCTTCGGGTGATCTGCACCTCATAGTACTCGATCGGCAGGATCCCGTCGGAGTTATCGAGCGTCATCGAGACTTCTGCGAAGTTCATGGCACGTCTGGACTGCGTACCATTAAAGATCACATCCTCCATCTTACTGCCGCGGAGGGTCTTGACGCTCTGTTCGCCCAGCACCCAGCGGATCGCATCCGTAACGTTGCTCTTACCGCTTCCGTTCGGACCTACGATCGCCGTCATACCCTTGTCAAACTCGATGAGTGTGTACTCGGGAAATGACTTAAAACCTTGGATTTCCAGTTTTTTAAGATGCATGGACAGTCTCTTCCTTTTAATCTTGAAGATACATTATAACATATAAAGCACCGTCACAGTAGGAACGGTGCTTCGATTTCTCTTATGACAGAAGAAGCGCTGATTTTCCGGGCTTATTTCCATTTCTGAAGAGCCAGACGCGAAGCTTCCTGCTCGGCCTGTTTCTTCGACCGTCCTTCTGCCCGGACGATCTCCTCCCCGTCGATCAACACGGCCACCTCAAACATGCGGTCATGAACCGGGCCCTCTTCCCGAACCACTTCAAAAGCGACTTGATGAGGATTCTGCGGGATCTGTGCCTTTTCGAGGAGTTTACTTTTATAGTCGAAGATCAGTTCTCCGTGGAGAGCCTGATCGATATAAGGCGAAAGCAGACTCAGGACAACCTTCTTTGCCTCGTCAAAACCACCATCCAGATAGATTGCGGCGAACAGGGATTCCATCGTATCGGCCAGGGTCGAGATCTTCGTTCTTCCACCGGTCCCTTCTTCACCCTTACCAAGGAAAAGCAGCGTGCCTACTGATAACTGCTCAGCAACCTTGGCGAGGGTCTTCTCGCATACGACCAGTGCGCGGTGCTTCGAGAGTTTCCCCTCATCCCAGGAGGCTTTTCTCTTATACATCTCTTCGCCCACGATGAAGTCGAGGATCGCATCGCCGAGGAATTCGAGCCGCTGATTAGATACGATACCCATCTTCCTGTGCTCATAGGCATAGGTCGAGTGCGTCAGCGCAAGAAGCAGGAACTCCTTATCCGAGAAAGAATAGGAGATCTTCTGTTCCAATTGTTCGTGTTGTGTGCCGTACACCCGTTCCATACTTCTTCGTACCCGTGTTCGTATCTTGTAAGTTTACTTCAGAAACGACCGGCCCCTCCTCTTAACAGTATCAGTATATCAAAAAACTGACTCTCCCGAGCATGATCCTGCATTTCGTTCTGTAAATCCGAAAAAGGAGGACGATTGGCAGGATAAAGAAAGAAGCTGTCCCTCATCGGAACAGCTCCCTGTTGTTTTACTTCGAGAAAAAACGATTACGCCTTGCTCTTGATGAACTCGACTGCGTCGCCAACTGTCTTGATGCGCTCTGCTTCCTCGTCCGGGATGGAGATGTTGAATTCCTGCTCCATAGCCATTACGAGCTCAACCATATCGAGGGAGTCCGCATTCAGATCGTCAACGAAGAGAGAATCCATCTGCACGGTATCTTCAGATATATTCAATTGATCCACAAGAATCGCTTTTACTTTCTCAAATACAGAATCAGATGACATATTAATAACCTCCTGTCAAATCGCTCTTTAGCAATCTTTCATATATGTTTGTAATCGAAAGATTTCGAATTGTCAATACATAATTCGCATAAAAAAGGAAAATATTTTGAAAATCAAACAATTATTTATTCTCTTTGAAGTACTTAAGGTTATTTAGCACATAATCCATGCCTGAAATAACGGTCATAATGACACATCCGATAAAGAGAATATTGCCGACGATCTGGACATAATTCGTGATATCCGATACTTCCGCAGAAGAAAGAATCGCGTGGAAGATCTTGATGAGGAGCGACTCGAACATCAGATAGGTAATGGCGATCATCTGCGTGACGGTCTTGATCTTGCCGATCATCTTCGCCGCCATGACGACACCCTGTGCGCTGGCCAGCATACGGATACCCGTTACCGCGAACTCACGGAGCACGATGATGCATACCCATACCGCCGAGATTCGGTTCAGGTCAACAAGAGCAATCAGAACGGAGATGACGAGCATCTTATCTGCCAGAGAATCGAGAAACTTGCCGAGATTGGTAATGAGATTATACTTTCGTGCGATCTTTCCATCCACGAGGTCCGTGATCGACGCAATGACAAAAAGGACGGCCGCCACGATCATACCGTATTCGTTGATAAAATCATTCCACGCTACAGGCGCCCACGAACCGATATGGATCGGAAGCATGAAAAGCAATATGATCGGAACCAGAATGATTCTCGTCAAGGATAGTTTATTCGGCAGATTCATCTAGTGTTACTCCTGTCAGTTCATAAGGCGTGCATTCCATGATTTTCACCCGGACGACATCCCCGATTTCCAAAGGTCTCGTCGTAGACGCGACATAGATCACGGGATCGACTTCCGGTGCTTCAGAATAAGAACGTCCCATGTAGAATATACCATCTTCGGCAATAGAATCAATAGTCACCTCTACAATTGTGCCGACTCGAGCCTCATTATAAGAAAGTGAGATCTCCTGCTGAAGCTCCATGACACGGTTGTAGCGGCGTTCGGAAACATCTTTTCTGACACGCGGGTGCATCTTATACCCGAGTGTTCCCTCTTCCGGCGAATAGATAAAACATCCGAGGCACTGGAAACGCCAGATCTTCAGCATCTTGAGAAGGTTTTCGAAATTCTCCTTCTTCTCTCCGGGAAATCCGACCATGACGGTAGAACGTATCGTGATGTCCGAGATCTTCTTACGAAGTTTCTCGATCGTCTTCGTGATCGAGGAAGCCGTATCTCTTCTTCTCATCTTCTTGAGGATCTCGTCATCACCGTGCTGGACCGGGATATCGAGATAATGAAGAACCTTCGGATTCGTGGCGATCTCATGGATCAATTCATCCGTGATCCCGTCGATATAGGCATACATGATGCGGATCGAGCGGATCCCCTTGATCTTCCCGAGTTTATGGAGAAGCTCGGCGAGCTTCCTCTCCCCGTATAGATCACGTCCGTATCCAGTGGTATCCTGTGCAGCGAGGATGATCTCCCCTAAGCCCTTCCCTGCCAGGACTTTTGCTTCTTCGAGGATCTCTTCCATGGGGCGGGAGATATACTTGCCGCGAATTTCGGGAATCGCACAGAAAGCACAGCCGTTCGAGCATCCTTCCGCGATCTTGAGCCAGGCATAAGCACGTGTCGAGATCTCACGTTCTGCCATCATGTGGGAGAGACTTCCTGCCCGTCCGATATAATCGTTCCAGTCCATCTGGTCTTTTCTGAAGAGCTTGCCGACCACCTCGGAGATATCCTGATAGTGGGAGGTACCAAGTACAGCATCTACTTCCGGGAGACTCTTTCTGATATCTTCGGGATATCTCTGGGACAAACAGCCCGTCACGACGATGTACTTAAGTTTACTTCTTTTCTTCTTAAGAGAAGCCACTTCAAGGATCGTATCGATCGCTTCTTTTTTCGCACTCTCGATAAAACCGCATGTATTGATGACCACGGCCTCAGCCTTAGTGATATCATCGACCATGGTATAGCCGTCATTCTTAAGAATCGCGGTCATGCACTCGGCATCCACGAGGTTCTTCGAACATCCGAGAGATATCATCGAGATCGTATGCTGCATATGTCGTCCAAAACCTGCCGTTTCTAAAATCTACAGGCTATTCTACATCATTTAGAAGTTTTCTGAAAGAAGAAAGTGCCAAAGAAGAAGAATACCATCGGCTCTCCAGATAGCGGATCGCCTTGGCAAGCTGCCGCTTCGTCTCAGCAGGCTCCGTGGAGAAAGAACTCGCCGGGAAACGATCCCGGATAACGTCCATGATCGTATTCTCATCGGCATAGGTCTTCTCGGACAGCACTTGCGAGATCACATCCTGCGCCACTCCGGCCGCTTCAAGACGGGCCTGAAGCTTCAGCCTCCCCTCCGCCTTACTTCCCAAACGTGCACGGAGGATCTTGCGCGCATAGCGCGCATCGTCCACGTATTTCTCTTCGATCAGTTGTTCGATCACTTCCTCGATGACATCGGAATCATATCCCTTCTCCGAAAGGAAGTCCCGAATCTTCCCGGAAGAAGAAACAGCGATGCCTATATGGGCGATCGCTTTGTTTCTTGCATCACTATATTGGAGGTCTCTATTCATAAACAGTTCTTCCCCAAACAGGTATTCCCGTTCAAGGATCAGACATCGATACCGAGGAAATCCTCGTCATCGTCGGAAGTATCTTCCTGTGCAGCTTCTTCCGGTGTTGCATTACCGGCGATGAGTGCACGGATCTTCGCTTCGATCTCATCTCTTACTTCAGGATGTTCCTTGAGATAGGTCTTCGCATTGTCCTTACCCTGACCGATCTTCTGTCCATTGTAGGAGAACCAGGATCCGGACTTCTCCATGATATCCCTATCCACGGCAAGATCAATAATACAGCCTTCTTTGGAGATACCCTCTCCGTACATGATATCAAACTCGGCATCACGGAACGGCGGCGCAACTTTATTCTTCACGACCTTAACACGTGTGTGGTTACCGATGACCTCACTGCCGTTACGGAGAGACTCAACACGACGGACATCCAGACGAACGGAGGAATAGAACTTCAGCGCACGACCGCCAGGCGTGGTCTCAGGATTACCGAACATGACACCCACCTTCTCACGGAGCTGGTTGATGAAGATACAGACAGTACTGGACTTGCTGACGATACCTGCAAGCTTACGGAGAGCCTGGGACATGAGGCGAGCCTGAAGTCCGACATGGGAATCTCCCATCTCACCGTCAATCTCGGCCTTCGGAACAAGTGCGGCTACAGAGTCAATAACGACTACATCAATAGCGCCGCTTCGGACGAGTGCTTCGGTGATCTCAAGGGCCTGCTCACCGGTATCCGGCTGGGAAACAATCAACTCGTCAATGTTTACACCGATCTTCGCAGCATACTCCGGATCGAGCGCGTGCTCAGCATCGATAAAAGCAGCCGTACCGCCCTGCTTCTGGGCCTCGGCAACTACGTGAAGAGCAACGGTGGTCTTACCGGAAGACTCCGGTCCGTAAATCTCGATGATTCTGCCCTTCGGCACACCGCCGACACCAAGTGCGATATCCAGAGTAAGCGCACCGGTCGGGATCGAATCAACGACCATTCCGGCCTGCTCACCGAGGCGCATGACCGCGCCCTTACCAAACTGTTTCTCAATTTGCATCAAGGCTGCGTCCAGGGCCTTGGCTCTCTCACTATCTACTTTCTTAGAAACATCCTGTGTTGACTTATTCGAATCCTTCTTCGCCATAAGAACCTCCCTATCGAACATTCGTTCTTTGTGGTTTTATCTTAACAATACAATACCACAACGTCAAGTGCTTTTCGGGAAGAAATTTCGACAAAACCCGACAACAGACGCCGGTTTGTCGAACATAAGAAATGACTCAGCGAACAGGATCGGAAGAAGGCTTCTTTCTTCTGAAGAAACGGGCTAGATACTTATCGTAAGCCGCCTGCAGTTCTTCCATGTGAAGGAGGAAAGCCGTCGCGAAATAAAGAACAAATCCGGCAAGGGACTGGATACCGAACCATGCGAGATGGAACAGTTTACGGGACGGCGAGAACGGAACCAGACTAAGAAGATAAAGGCCACCCATCATGACCAGAAGGCAGATCGCTGACTTTACCAGGAACAGACGGATATTCTTCGGAGCCAGACGCTTGTTCCTGTTATAGACCGCAACCAGAAGTGCAAGTCTTACCGCACAGGAGATCGAGTAGGCGATGGTGATCGACATCGGACCCATACCAACAGAAACGAACAGGAAGCATAGACCGAAGTTTACGATCATGGAAACGATACCGGCAAACAACGGGAATCTCGTATTCTCGATCGCATAGTAAGCCTGATTGAGAATAAAGATCACAGACTGCAGGATGATCGATGCACAATAACCGATCAGGAACATCGCTGCCATCTTGGCATTCTCATCGGTATAACTCGAAGACCACTGATAGACAGCCTTGACCAGATCGAAACGAAGAATCAGGAAGATACCGGCGCACGGTACCGCGAGGAAGAGTGCATTCTTGATACTTCTGGACAGAAGATCACTCGCATCTTTGAACTTTTTCGTCGAATACAGACCCGCAAGGGATGGAAGCATAACATTTCCGATACCGACGGCGAAGATACCGTAAGGCAACTGCCACAACGTGGAGGCATTATTCAGGGCATAGATGGAACCCTCGTCAAAACGGGAAGCAAAAGAATTCAGAAGCAACATATTGATCTGCACGATCGATGCGGAGATCAGGATCGGGACAGCCAGCTTGAAGAGTCTTCTGAACTCGGGATCATGTGTATCAACTGAAGGTTTATAATGGATGACTTCCCTTCTTCCCATATAGAGCTGGAATATGAAGAACACCATCGCCGCTGCCATGATGCCGACACCCGTCATGTAGAGATGACTCGGATTTGATGCGCCGAGGAAGAAGATCGCGATCAGCACACCGATGTTATAGATCGTCGGACCGAAGGCCGTCGAACCGAACTTCTTATATGCGTTGAGTACACCGATGCACAGCGCCGCCAGCATCATGAAGAAAATCTGCGGATACAGAGTACGGGCCATGTTTCCGGCCAGTCGCACCACATCGGGATTCTTTCCCTGATAAAAAAGCGTATAAAGTCCGCCGGAGAAGATCTCGCCGAAGATGATCGCCACCAGAAGGACGATGCTCATCAACGTGACGAAAACACTGACGCCCTTCCAGGTCTTCTTCAGAGTCTTCTGCTCAATGGCACGCGAAAGTGTAGGCGTGATGGCCGACTGGATCGAACCGCCGACGAGAAGTGCGAAGAAGAAATCCGGGATCAGGAATGCCGCGATAAAAGCATCACGATACGTGTTATCGAAGACATGTGCAACCAGGATATTACGCAGAAAACTGGACCCTTTCGAGAAAAAGAGTCCAATGATCATAATCACCGTGGAAAAAGCGATACTGCGTGTGCGGGTATTGTTCTTCGCCTGGGAAGAAGAATCACTTCCTGCACCAAGCTGTCTGTTCCCCTGCGTTCTTCCCGATTCGGGTCTTCTCTCCTGATTACTCATGAAGCAGTCTCATTCTGATCATGTTAAAAGCATGGAGCACGGCCACATGACGGACACGACTGCGGTTACCGCTCAGGTGTACTTCTTTGACCTCAGTCCCCTTCTCATCAGAAAGCGCCAGATAAACGAGACCTACCGGTTTTGCGGCGCTCTCCCCTGTCGGGCCGGCGATACCCGTGATGGATACGGCGATATCGGTACCGAGCAGTTTTCTTGCACCCTCGGCCATCTCTTGCGCACACTCGCGGCTGACCGCACCGAGATTTTCGAGTACATCATCCGAGACGCCAAGGAGATTGGACTTGACCTTATTACCGTAAGATACGACGGATCCCATGAAGACCTGAGATGCACCCGGGATGTCTACGAACTCCGAGGAGACCATGCCGGCCGTACAGCTCTCTGCAAAACTGACCGTCTTATTCTTCTCAAGGAGAAGGTCATACGCGACCTGCTTGAGCGGACGGGTTCCGATTTCATAGATACACTGACCGAAACGCTCTTTCATGACGTCAATGATCGGTGTGATAAGATCTTTCTCTTCTTCATCCTTGCCGATTCGCTGGGTGACGCGGAACATACACTCACCTTCAGCAGCGTACGGAGCGATGGTCGGGTTTGTCTGGGCATCGATCAGGTCGGAGATCCGCTCGGCGGCATCCGACTCACCGATACCGAAAAGGTGTACAAACTTCGTGACGAACTTCGAATCACTCATCTTCTCGAGGACCGGTCTGGCCTGCTCGATAAACATCAATTTCATTTCCGACGGCGGACCCGGGAGAAGTACGAAGTGTACGACACGGTCCGGATCCTGCTCGCTCGGGCAGGAATACTCGAAGATCGCACCAGGCGCGGTGCCATTATTATTCTTAAGAATCGTTGCTCCTTCCGGAAGCATCGCCTGTTTCCTGTTACTCTTCGGCATATTTCTGCAAAGACGGCGGAAATACTCACTCATATTCTGGAAGCTTTCTTCGTCGAAGACGAGTTCTTTGCCCGCGACAGAAGCGGCCACGCCCATCGTGATATCGTCTGTCGTCGGGCCGAGACCTCCCGTCATGATCACGAGATCCGCACGCGAGGCACTCTCTTTGATCTGCTCAGCCAGACGCTCATGATTATCGCCGACCACGATCTGGCGATAAGAAGAGATACCGAGAGAAACCAGTTCTCTTGCCAGAAAAGCGGAATTGGTATTGAGGGTGTGCCCCATCAGAAGTTCAGTACCGACACAGATGATCTCTGCAGAATTGATGCTCATATTATGCACGTCCTTTCTCGATTCGGGTAAAAGCTTCCAGTGTATTCTGGAGGAGCATCGTGATGGTCATCGGGCCGACTCCTCCCGGTACCGGCGTGATCGCCGATGCGATATCGACTACATCGTCAAAATCAACATCACCACGGACTTTTCCGTCTTCGCAGCGGTTAATGCCAACATCGATAATGACTGCACCTTCTTTGACGAATTCCTTCGTGACGAAACCCTGCTTGCCGATGGCAACGATCAGGATATCAGCCTGCTTGCATATCTCCTTGATATTCTTCGTCTTCGAGTGCACGACGGTAACTGTTGCATTTTCCTGAAGCATCAGGGACGCGACAGGCTTTCCGACGATGTTACTGCGGCCGATAACGACACAGTTCTTACCGGTAATATCAACATTGGCATACTTCAGGAGCTCGACACAGCCCTTCGGTGTGCAGGATACGAGGCAGTCACGGCCGATCGTAAGAAGGCCCTTGTTTACAGGATGGAAACCGTCAACATCCTTCTCCGGTGCGATCGCGCAGATCACGGAGAACTCATCCATATGCTTCGGAAGAGGAAGCTGGCAAAGAATGCCGTGCACACGCTCGTCCTTATTTAGTGTATCGATCAGTTCGAGAAGTTCTGCTTCCGAGGCGCTCTCCGGAAGTGAATAACCGAAGGACTGGAAACCCACCTGTTCGCAGGCCTTCTTCTTATTGTTAACATAAATCGTCGAGGCCGGGTTCTCTCCGACCTGGATCACGGCCAAGCCGGGCTTCTTACCGTACTTGGCAGAGAGCTCCTCCGTTTCTTTCGTGATCCGCTCACGGATCAGGGATGATAATTCTTTACCGGAAATAATTTTTGCGCTCATACATTATCCTTTCTTTGCTTTGATCTCCAGCCACTGTGCAGGATCGATCAGTACTTTTCTGGGCTTACTTCCTTCGAAAGGCCCGATATACCCCTTCTCAGCCATACGGTCGATGAGACGTGATGCACGCGGGTAACCGAGACTCATCTTTCTCTGCAGAAGCGATACGGAAGCGTAATTGGCCTGAATGACCACATCCACCGCGTCGTAGAAGAGTTCGTCTTCCCCGTCAGAATCCGAGGAACCACCGGAAGTAGCTGTACTTCCGCCTGATTTGCTCGCATTCACGATGGCTTCTGCCGTATCCTCATCATATTGTACAACATTATTCTTCTTTATATAACCAATGATTTCTTCGACTTCCTTATCCGATACAAAGGCCCCCTGACCACGAAGCGGTTTTGGCGCGCTCTGCGGATAATAGAGCATATCGCCCTTTCCGAGGAGTTTCTCGGCGCCGACCATATCCAGGATCGTACGGCTGTCAACCTGGCTCGATACGGCAAAAGCAATACGGGACGGAATATTCGCCTTGATAACACCGGTGATGACATCGACGGACGGACGCTGTGTCGCGATGAGCAGATGGATACCGGCAGCACGCGCCATCGCCGTAAGTCTCGAGATCGATTCTTCGACTTCTTTCGCCGCGACCTGCATCAGGTCCGCCAGCTCATCGATTACGACAAGGATCAGCGGAAGCTCATTTTCACCATTGATTCTCTGATATTCATTATAGCCTTTGAAATCACGAACCGAAGCCTCGGCGAACTTCGCATAACGGTCGGTCATCTCACGTACTGCCCAGTTAAGGGCATTCGCTGCCTTCTTCGCATCGGTGACGACCGGGCAAAGAAGATGCGGGATGCCGTTATAAACAGCAAGCTCGACGACCTTCGGGTCGACCATGATCATTCTCACCTGCTGAGGTGTCGCATGACAGAGGATACTCATGAGGATCGAGTTGATACATACAGACTTACCCGAACCGGTCGAACCGGCGATCAGAAGGTGCGGCATCTTCGCAAGGTCACACAGGATCGGTTTTCCGGGGATATCTTTACCAAGCGCGACAGTAAGCGGCGACTCCGCCTTGCGGAATTCAGGCGAATCCACAAGATCTCCGAGATTGACAGGCGTCACTTCTTTGTTCGGGACCTCGATACCTACCGCAGACTTACCGGGGATCGGAGCCTCGATACGGATGGACTTCGCTGCAAGAGCCAGGGCGATATCGTCAGAGAGATTCGTGATTCGGCTGACCTTGATACCCGGCGCCGGTGTGATCTCAAATCTCGTGATCGCAGGACCCCTTGTCACTTCACCAAGTGTCGTCTCGATGCCGAAACTCTTAAGAGCCGCGATAAGCTTCATGCCCTCGGCGTCCTGACCATTCTGAAGAGGTCTTCCCTTCTGGGGCTTGTCGTGCGAAAGAAGATTGGTCGGGGCTTTCGTATACTTTTTGTTGGCATTCCGGTTTGTCTGTGCCGTACCCTGTCCGGCATTTCCGGAAACAGAAGAAACTGCACCTGCCGGAACAGCCGGAATCGACTCAGCCGTAACCGACGAAGTTGACAGTGTTCTTCCTACCTGATCTGCGGCGACGGCCGCAGAAGCGGAGGCGGAAGCGAGGTCATCCGGAGCCGCAAAAACCGGTGGCATATCCGGAATAACATCCGGAGATACTGCAGGTGAAACACGTGTATAGTCTGTATCCGGAACGGTTCCCGAATTGCTTAGATCCGGAACTCGGATCTGCTCTCCACCTGGTTCATGCACGCGTACTTCCACAGTCTGGTTCGGATTCACCTTCGGAGAAGGAAGGATCGAGCCCGGACGTGGCTGTTCATCCGGAAGCGGTGGCAGATCGATCCACTGAGGCTCATCAGGAGAAGGCTTATTCTCCTGTTTCGGCTTCTTCGGATCAATGAAACTGATATCGACTCGCGGCTCGGGCGGGACTTCGACTTTGCGCGCTTCCGGAGCGGTATCCTGATCGTTGATCAGATCGAAATCGAAGCTCTTCTCTCGCTCTTCCCAGGTGGGCTGGTTCATCTTGACTTCCGTGCCATCGAGATCAATGAAGCCCTGCGGGCCGGTATATTCTTCAAAAGGAGAGACGACCGGATTCCTGACATATGAGGGACGTCCGTTTCTTCCCACACCGGGCCGGACGCCGGTCTGTCCCTGCGCGCGCGCCTGTGCTGCACGTTCCCGAGCGATACGCTCTCTTTCGCGGTCACGGTAGGCTTTATCCTGACGAAGTGCCTCGGAAGCCTTCTGTCCGGTAGTACGGATCGCCTCGGCTGTCTTGACCGCTGTCTTCGTTACACTGATATTAAAGATCCAGACGATCTGGGAAAGAGTAAAAGCAATAAGGATCAGAAGTGCGCCGGCCTTTGCCGCCACAGCACGAAGTCCAAGTGCAATCGAGCCGCCGATCACTCCACCGGAAAGCACGATATCCTTCTCCGGAGCACCGAGAAGGGACGGCTTCATGCCCATCTTCCACAAGAGCACGATCGTATCCGAAGCAGAAACATCTCCGGCCGGTGGTTTGGCACAGGCAGCCTTGACATACGTCGGGCTAACAGTACATACCGCCAGGATCGAGGCAACACAGATCAGGAGCATCACGACCGATCGCACTCGCATCGGTGCAACATCCGGTCTCTTCTCGAGGAAGAAGTCCACAGCAGCATAAAGAAGGATCACCGGGATCAGATAGGATGCCACACCGAGAAGTCCGGTTCCCGTTCCGCGAAGGACTCTTCCGAGCGCCCCCGTGACATCCAGCGGCAGATAGAAAGAAAGCCCGAGCAACACGGCGAAGGCGAAGAGGAAAACACCGGCAATATCGTGTCTTTGTTCGTGTTTCTCGTTCATCAGATGCCAACCTTCCTTGCTGTCTTGAGCAAGGCGACCATTGTTTTTGCGTCAGATATCTCATTTCTCTCGATCATGGAAAGCGCCTCGGAAAGCGGTACCTTGATCACCTGAAGAAATTCCCCGTCATCCGGGTTTCCTTCACCTTTGGAAAGACCGGTCGCCAGATACAGATGGATGATCTCCGAGCAGTATCCCGGTGTCGCATACATCTCGCCGAGACTCTCGACCGATGCAGCTACCATTCCTGTTTCTTCTTTCAGTTCACGGATCGCACACTCCATCGGATCTTCGTCCTTCTCGAGTTTACCCGCAGGCAGCTCGTACAGTACTTTTTCATAAGGAGAGCGAAACTGACGAACGAGGAAGATATTATTATCGTCATCGAGTGCAACGATCGTAGCGCCACCATGGTGAAGGACAATCTCGCGCTGACTGACGGATCCGTCATAGAGCTCGACATCCTTGACTTCCACGCGAAAGACTCGACCATCAAATACGGTCTTTCTGTTGATCGTTTTCTCGATGAGCTGTTCGTCTCTTGCTTCGATATTTCCCTTTGGCTTCATTTACTTCATTTCCCCGAATTTTCTGGATTGTGCGACTGCAAGTGCGTCGCAGCGGTTATTGTACTCATTATCCGCGTGGCCCTTGACCTTGATCCAGGTGATCTCATGGATCCCCGAAAGACGGTCCAGTTCCTGCCATAACTCTATATTACTCACGGTTTGTTTCGAACTGTTTTTCCATCCGTTACGTTTCCAAGACATGATCCAGCCAGCATTAAACCCGTTGATCAGGTACGCACTGTCACTATATAGCTTCACCTTACATGGACGGTTCAAGCATTTCAGTGCGAAGATCGCCGCCGAGAGCTCCATCCGGTTGTTGGTGGTCAATTTCTCTCCACCGGAGATCTCCTTCTCCACACCGCGGCAGATGAGGATCGCTCCCCAGCCGCCGGGACCGGGATTACCGGAACAGGCGCCGTCCGTATAGATATCGACAGACATCAGTTCCGCCACGGATCACTTGCCTCCTGCGAGTGCCTTGGTCTTGAGATCAGCGGCAACTACGGCATCTTCTACCGCGGCACGAAGTCCGCCCTTCTCCAGCGCGAGCACACCCTCGATCGTTGTTCCGCCCGGAGAGCAGACCTGATCCTTGAGGATCGCCGGATGTGTGCCGGTCTCGACCATGAGTTTACCGGATCCATATACTGTCATTGCCGCGATATCGAGAGCTGTCTTTCTCGGGATGCCGAGCTTGACTGCCGCATCGGCCATTGCTTCGATGAAGAGCATCACATATGCCGGACCGGTACCGGATACGCAACCTATGGCATCGAGCGTCTTCTCATCGCATGGAACCACGATACCGCATGTCCCGAGGAGCTGATGGACGAACTTTTCTTTCTCTGCTTCTACATTTCTGGTGCACACAGCACAGACACTCGCACCGACCAGTGCCGGAGTATTCGGCATGACGCGCACGATCGGCGTTCCTTCATTCAGAAGTCCCTGGATACGGTCAAGTGTGACGGAAGCCGCAATCGATATAACAACTGCACCGTCCTTAAGGTTACCGGCCAGAGAAGATACGGTCTTATCGAAGACCTGCGGCTTGACCGCCATCAGGACATAGTCTGCGTCCTCTACTGCCAGAGACGCATCCGTATACGGCTGGCAACCGGTCTCTTCGGCCAGTTCCGTTACCTTCTTCTCATCAATATCACATAGACGAACATCCTTCGCTGTCAGGATCCCGCTCTTGATAAACCCGCCTACCAGGGCCCGGCCCATATTGCCTGTGCCGATTACCGAAAAAATCATGTTAAACACCTCGATTTTCTTCTTTTTCCTTATTCTATAAAATCATAACATTCTACTTGACATCATGCAAACACTTGAGTAAACTAATGCATGTTGTTTGACGAAGTGCAAACACTCATAATACCTAGGGGAGTGGCTCAATGGTAGAGCAGCGGTCTCCAAAACCGCTGGTTGCATGTTCGAATCGTGTCTCCCCTGCCAGATTTAGGACTGTCTAGCCTGCTAGACAGTCCTTTTTGCATATCCTGTTTCATGATCAACCGGCGAAGTCCAAAGACGAAATCCGTGTCGATCAAGCATCTGAATCGTCAGCAAGATTGTCAAAAGATTTTTCTCTAAAGAAAATGTTGACGACAGGATGCATCCCGTCGTCAACAGAATCGTCAATACATATGAAGAAGCACATTCCCCGGAGGCTTCTTATTGCGGCAGCACAGAATTATTAAATACGAACTTGTCCGCTTCCTTCGCAGGAACAACATCAAGTACGAGGCACGGCACGCCGTCGATCGCGTTGTAAGACACGGCATAGGCGATGTCGCCATCCTTGATCATGACCGCTGCATCAGCCGAAGCAACCGACTGATCGTATGCATTCTTGATCTTATCCGCACAGACCTGACTATCCTCACCGACATAGAAAGCCTGCAGGAAGGCCGCATATGCCACCTTGATCGTCCTCATCTCATCTTCATCGCCTGAACATGGTGCGAAGAAACGGATCTGCTTGAGCAGATTATTGTTTCTGCACTCGACACCGGTGATAAAGATCGGAAGAGAGAGAGCATTGCTCATCACACCCTCGAAATAACGGTATTTCGACTTCTCGACCGTCGTGATCGCCGTCGGGTCGATCGCATAGGAAGCCTGCGTTGTTGTTTCCCCGGCCGCATCAGATCCGGAAGTTGTCTCCGGCTTCTCATCACGGTATTGCGGGATCGGCATCGCAAATCCGTAGCCGATGATGCTCTTATAAATGGCGGTCTCGTAGTAATGGAGACGGAATTCCTGCTCACTGACGCCGAGATTCGGCTCCTCATAAACCTGGAAGAAGATATAGATTCCTCCGCCGATGAGGGCTAAGATCGCAGCGACAATACCGCAGATCGCGACAGCGTCGAAGTGGGCTTTCTTCTTCTCCGTTCCCTCTTCGTCCTTCTCGTTCTTCTTCTCGGGCTTTCCGATCACTGTATTCAGGACGCCCACCTTCTGCTTCTTATCACTGTCGGAAGATTCCATTTCTTCGGCAAGCGCCTCGACCTTATCAAGTGTCAGATCACGCTCAGCCGCTCTCTTCTCATAGAATTCAACAACTTCTTCAGACTGGTCCAGATCCTCGCCCTCAGAAGAAGTTTCCTCAGAGACCTCTTCTGTCTCCGTCTCTTCGTCCGTATCCGCACCTTCATCAGATGCCTCTTCGGATTCCTTTTCCTTCTTCCCCGGAATCATATCATCGATCTCTTCATCGAGACCCATACCGGCCAGTTTCACCGTCAGATTCTTCAGGTCCACTTCCGGTGATTCATTTTCATTTTTCAAAATCTTTGCCATAATACGACCTCTCTCGTAAGAACACTATAGAGATAATAATCATTATTGCGAAAAATCGCAACCTTTTTTCCGCAAGGCTTCTTGTCATGTCGGCACATCTTCGATACGATGGAAGCAGAAAAGCGACGGAACGTCTATGTTTGTAGACAGATCGTCACAGGAACGGAGGCGGAACACATGGAGAATCGCAAGCATTGTCTCATCACAGGCGGATCACGAGGGATCGGTGCTGCCACAGCCTACCGTTTCGCCGAGGCAGGATACAAGATTACCTTCTTCTACCGAAGTGACGACGAGTCTGCCCAGTACACGAAGCAACGGATTCAGAAGCTCACCTATGACTGCCTTGCCTATAAGGTCGATGTCCGTGATCTCGACGCCGTGGAAGCCGCAGTGAGAGAGGCCGCCGAGACATTCGGCCCGGTCGATGTCCTGGTCAATAATGCCGGAGTTTCTCGGATCGAGCTGTTCACCAAGACCTCGCCGGACGAATGGAACTTCATCATGGATACCAACCTCGGAGGACTTTATAATCTCACACATACTGTACTGCCCTCCATGATCGCCCGCCATAGCGGCAACATCATCACGGTCTCCTCCATGTGGGGCGTAGTCGGTGCCTCCTGCGAGGTCGCCTACTCCACTTCCAAGGCTGCCATTATCGGATTTACCAAGGCTCTGGCCCAGGAGGTCGGTCCGTCCGGTATCCGCGTAAATTGTGTCGCCCCCGGAGTGATCGATACCGAGATGAACTCCATGCTCGATGATGCGACGCGCGATGCGCTTAGTGATCAGACTCCGCTCTGCCGGCTCGGTAACGCCGAGGAAGTCGCTGATGCGATCTTCTTCCTTTCCGAAGACACCTCTTCCTTTATCACGGGACAGATTCTCGGTGTCAATGGCGGATTCATCACCTGACTATTAACTTTCACTCAGTCTCATTCATCGGACCGGAATTCAACCGTTCCGGCAAAAAAAGTTACGCAACAACAGAAAGGCTGTTCCGGAATCCCGAACAGCCTTTCGACAATTAATATTCAATCGATTCTCTATTAGAAGAAGATCTTGTTATCGATCCAGGACAGGAGAAGAACGACGAACTTCCATACCGCGATGGATGTAACCGCGAAGTACAGAGCCTTCATCTTGCTGCCCTTCTCTGTCTTGTTCGTGAAGAAATAATCATACAATACCACAGAAAGGAAGACCATAGTCGCCGCAGTCAGGACAGAGGAGATCGAGAAGATCTTATAATCCAGACCGGAAACGATCTTACTGTTGATCCAGGTAAAGAGGATCATCACGGAATATGGTGCGAGTGCAAGACCGGCCCAAGAGCATGTCGACAGGAAATCGACCTGCTTAACACCGAATACCTTGTAAAGCAGGAAGATAATACCGAAGAAAGCGGCAAATCCGACCAGTTCTTCAAAGAAGTTAAAGAGTGCGGACTTCGTCGTAACATAGTCAGCGAGAAGATCGAAGATAAAATTCAGAACACAATATAATGCGGGGAAAGTAAGACCAAGCAGGAAATGCTTCGACTGATCTCTGGACGTACAGGCTTCAATCGGTGTCTTTGCAAAATCCTTTAAGAATCCTCCGATATCATAGGTCGTAGTAGACGGAACGACCTGACCCGGAGCATACGGAGCGGCCGGAGCAACCGGAGCCTGCGGAGCGACATTTTCGACAGGAGCACCACACACCGGACATGTGACGCTGCCGTCAGGGATCTGATTTCCACACTTCATACAGAACATAATACTTTCCTCCTGAACTAAGATTTAAAGTAATGGTCGGAGTGACCTGACTTGAACAGGCGACCTCTTGCACCCCAAGCAAGCACTCTAGCCAACTGAGCTACACCCCGACGCTATATAAATTCTAACACAACAAGGTCAGGTGTCAACAAAATTGAACAAAACGATACGCTTTTACAGCCTGTTCTGTTTCACCGTTCTATAAAGGCGTAAGAAGATCTGCCCCGAAGCGGTTCTCATCACTTCAGGGCAGACTCAAATTACACGTTCAATTCTCGGGATCTCTCGATCAGAACTCACGGGAACGGGAACCCGGATGCGGTGTGCCGCCCTCATCATCGTTCTTACCGGAATCTCTTCTCGGACGTCTCTCGAACCGATCACCACGGTCTCCACCATGGCCGCCGCGACGCTCACGATTCGGACGATCGCCTCTTCTCGGTGCAGCCTCTTCCTCTACGAAACCTTCCGGTTTCTCCATGCAGTCGCGCATCGAGAGGTTGTATCTGCCCTGACTGTCGACCTCGAGAAGCTTGACCTTTACGACATCGCCTTCCTTAACGGCATCTTCAACAGTATCTACACGTCCCCAGGACATCTTGGAGATGTGTACGAGACCTTCCTTACCCGGCAGGAACTCAACAAATGCACCGAACTGCATCAGGCGTGTTACTACACCCTCATACTCGGTACCTACTTCCGGATCAGCGACGATACCCTTGATGATCGCCACAGCCTTGGCAGCTGCCTCTTCATCCGGTGTCGCAATATCCAGACGTCCATCATCGTTGATGTCAATCTGAGCACCTGTATCCGCGATAATCTTATTGATGACCTTTCCGCCGGAACCGATGACCTCACGGATCTTGTCGACCGGGATCTGCATCGTGATGATTCTCGGAGCATACTTGGAAAGCTCAGCACGCGGAGCCGGGATGCACGGCAGCAGCAGGTCGTTGATGATCTGGAGTCTGCCCTTATGTGTCAGTTCGAAAGCCTTACGGATGATGTCAAGAGACAGACCGTCGACCTTGATATCTACCTGAATCGATGTGATACCTTCTGTGGTACCGGCAACCTTGAAGTCCATATCACCGAAGAAGTCCTCGATGCCCTGGATATCCATGAATACGAGGAAGTCGTTCTCATCTTCTTCATTCACGATAAGACCTGTGGAGATACCGGCAACCGGACGCTTGATCGGAACACCGGCATCCATCAGAGCAAGTGTGCTGGCGCAGACGGAACCCTGAGATGTAGAACCGTTCGACATCAGGATCTCAGATACGGTACGGATCGCATACGGGAATTCTTCCTCCGAAGGCAGAACCGGTACGAGAGATCTCTCTGCCAGAGCACCGTGGCCGATCTCACGACGTCCCGGAGAACGGGAAGCCTTCGCTTCACCAACGGAATAGCCCGGCATATTGTAGTAGTGCATGTAGCGCTTGGAATCCTCGGTATCCAGACCATCGATCGTCTGAGAATACGAAAGAGGAGCAAGTGTACAGGTCGTCATGACCTGAGTCTGACCACGCTGGAAAAGACCCGAACCATGAACTCTCGGGAGAAGTCCTACACCACAGGTCAGAGGACGGATCTCATCGAGTGCACGGCCATCAACACGAACATGCTCCTTAAAGAGATAGTTACGAACGACCTTCTTCTCAAGCTTATAAACAGCATCCGCCAGATACGGGAGGTATTCCTCATTCTGCTCGGTAAGGTAAGTCTCGATCTCCTTAGTCAGAGCATCGATGTTTGCATCACGTACAGACTTGTCAACTGCAAGAACAGCCTGACGCATCTTGTCCCATGCGAAATCCTTCACCAGTGTGAAGACTTCTTCCGGAACGTCAGCAGACTCATAGGTAAACTTCTCTTTACCGATCTCAGCGACGATGCTGTTGATAAATGTGACGATTTCCTTGATTGTCTCATGACCGATTGCGATCGCTTCGAGCATCGTCTCATCCGGAACTTCGTTTGCACCGGCCTCAACCATGCAGATTTTCTTCGCAGTACCTGCCAGAGTTACATACATGCGGCTCTCTTTTCTCTGCTCTTCTGTCGGGTTGATGATGACATCGTCACCGATCAGGCCGAGAACGACACCACCGATCGGGCCATTCCACGGAATATCCGAGATCGCGATAGCGATAGAAGTACCGATCATGGCAGCGATCTCCGGAGAGCAATCCTGATCTACAGAACAAACGAGGTTGGAAACCACGACATCGTTTCTCAGATCCTTAGGGAACAGCGGACGGATCGGACGGTCGATCACACGGGATGTGAGGATCGCCTTCTCAGAAGGACGTCCTTCTCTCTTGATGTAACCACCGGGAATCTTACCGACAGCATACATCTTCTCTTCGTAATCGACAGACAGCGGGAAGAAATCCACACCCTCACGTGGTGTCTTCGAAGCGGTAACAGTAGAGATGATCGCGGTCTCACCATAGCGGATCAAACATGAACCATTCGTAAACTGAGCCAGCTTACCTGTCTCAACGACGAGCGGACGGCCGGCCAGTTCTGTCTTGAAAATCTTTTCCATACAGAAACCTCCATAATAAATTGTTCATAAGGAGGTAGCTTGTAGATTCACACTCCGTACGAGACGGGATATCAATCTACCCACTACACCCCTTAATTGGTTATACGTGCGCATAGTTACGCAACATAAATATATTAGAGATAAGTCAAGGAAAAATCAAGCATCTGGGAGAAAAAGAGTGAAAAAGAGATCCCGGATTTCCGTTCCTAACCGCTCAAACAGTTTTCTGACTCTGTCAAAAAAACTCGCGTCGCGGAACGAATTCCGGGATCTTGTTGTTTATACTTACCTTTGCTCACCATGTTCAGGTGAGCAAGATGATTACTTCTGCGCCTGGCGTTTCTTGTTGAATACCGGGATCGCGACTACTGCTGCGGCTGAGATCGTGACCAGTAACATCCAGATGCCGGAGCGACTAACTTCACCGGTCTTCGGGATCAGAGATGCCGGTTCGATCGTAAGTGTCGTCTCACACTGACCATCGTCGAAGATAATCGTCACGTTCAACTTTCCTGTCTCGAGTTCATCCAGTGCTTCCGGCTTGATCTCGAGGATCGTGCTTCCGGATTTAGCAGTGTACTGCTTTTCGATCACGAATTCCTTGTCTCCGATCTTGAGTGTCTTGAAGTGCTGGAAGCATTCCTCGTCAAAATCGCTTCTCTTGACAACGATCTTGATGGTTTTACCACTCTTCTTCGTATACTTACTGTCTGCACCTTCCACGATGATGTACTTGATCTCGACGGTCGGCTTCGCCTCTGTAGGTTCCGTGATTTCCGGTTCAGTCGGTGCAGCTGTTGTCTCTGTCGGAGCAGCCGTTGTCTCGTCCGGTGCAGCCGTTGTCTCGTCAGGTGCAACCGTTGTCTCGTCCGGTGCAGCGGTTGTTTCTGTTGGCTCAGTAGTTACCTCTGTCTCCTTTTCTACCTTCTTCCACTTCGCATAGAGTGTATAAGACTTGCCTTCTTCTACAGGCTCATCAAAATCGTGTGGAATAGTCAGATCCGGATCATCGTACCAGCCGTCAAACTCATGATCTTCCTTTGTCGGATCTTGGGGCTTATCGATCGGATCGCCCACGATCACTTCTTCCTCATACGGATCATCTCCATTATTCGGATCAATGGTTACCTTAACTGTTGGAGCTTTGATCAGAACTTCATCGGCAGGATCTTCTTCAGAAGAAACTCCAACATAAACGTAATTCTCGGTTGAAATAACCTCGCCATCTTCCGGTTTTTCTATGCCAAGGACCTTACCGATCGTGATTTTCTCAGCAGTAAGTCCCACAGACATCATCGCACTTTTTGCCTGTGCATCGACCACAGTTGTCTTTCCATCGATGGACACCGAACCAGATGCGACGATGGCGCCACTTTGACTTGCCTGGCCATCCAGTTCTACATTCGCCTTTGCTTCTACTTGACTTAAAGAAATACTAAGGTCGCCTTTAGAGAAAATAGCAAAAGCAGAACCATCCACACCGCTCGTTGCATTTGCTGTTACTTTACTATCGGAAATAACAATCGCACCAAGCTCTTCAACGTCACCAAATCCTTTCACCTCAGGCTCTCGCACTACCTGCTCAGACTGAAAAAATCCAAGAGAAATTGCAAACGAGAAGTCATCCTCTTTAGTTTCACTCGTTGCCTTGACTACACTTCCGTCTGTGATTTCGAGATAATCCATTGCCCAAAGTCCATACGCTTTACGCTCATCTCCGCTCTCGTCATCACTCGATTCAGTTAAAAACAATTCTGCCTTCACAGTCAGCATACTGTTTGAAACACTAATAATTCCATTAGATTCAATAGCAGTTGCCGTTCCAATATACGACGCTGAAGTCGCCTTAACTGTGCTATCGACAATCTCGATATATTTTCCGTCATAATTCTCGAATCCACTTACACCGCCAGAGGGAGTTCCCACTAGAATCGCAAATGAATCCTTATGGGCAACAGACTCTACCTCAACAACACTCTTATCCGTAATCGATATATAATTATTCGATGATAGTGCCTTATCATAAACAGAGACCGCAGAACTAATACTAACCTTACTATTCACAATATCTACACCAGAGGATCCATAAACTACATAAGAATCTATATCATCTGATTTCGCTTCTGAATCCGCAATCCACATTGCCGACACGTCTAAGATACCATTGTTAATTGTGAATGTATCAGAATAGAGTGCATATAAGGTTCCATATGATGCTACAATCAAATTTATTTTCGCACCATCTATAACAACATTCTTGCCCCAGATTCCATCTTCCGTTTTGCCCGTAACGGATATCATTGAGCGATCATCTGCTGAAGAGGTGTTCTCGATAGTAACATCTATTTTGCCTTTATTATCATCTCCAATCGCACATGCATAGCTATTATCACAGCCAAGAAAAATATCAAAATTGCCTTCACCGCAAATGATCACATCTTCTGACGAACAAATACCATGGCAACTCAAATCCTCCAGTTTAGTGCTGACGGCAATTTTCAACAATGAACCATCATCAATATCGATGATCAAACCGGCGGTATCCGAATCAACATCAGCAAACCCTTGCACTTCATTCTCATGTACCAAAGGAGGCTCAATTTTATAAAAATCTCCCATACCAACTGAGATCCCCTTCTGATAAGCCGTCAATTCGGTTGTTCCAGAGATTTTAATCGTAAGAGGACTCTCCCCATCATATACAATTGCACACCTCAAGGTAGGTTCATCACACGCAGCTTCAATTGTTACGTTCTTGAGTGTGAGCGTATTGTCTTTCGCATCATAGGTTGCCTCATCTCCGCTAACACATTCAAGCTGCGTGAGATCGCCAGCATTAGCTGAAGTAACCGGTTCTCCGCCAATTGCAAGCGGATAAACCTCAAACTCTTCACCGCTGTCTTCTGCCGGAGCGTCGTCATCTGAAGCAAGCAGGGTCTTACGAGGCAAGGCCGCTACGCAGACGACTAGGGCGAGAAGAACTGTCAGAATTGCAAAAATTTGCAATACTCTATTTCTTTTCATGAAATTCACCTCCATTGTTTCCAATTATTTCCCTAATGTTATTAAACACTAAAGCGGTTTCGTTAGCAAGGATTTTTGATAAATAGGCATAAAAAATTGCCCAAGGCATGATGCCTTGGGCAAAACTCTTCAGATTGAAGATTATCATTACTTTCTGATACCCAGACGAGCAATGATGGAACGGTAGCGCTCGATGTCGATTCTGGCGAGATAGTCAAGAAGACCTCTTCTCTGACCAACGAGCATCAGCAGACCACGACGGGAGTGGTGATCGTTCGGGTGAACCTTCAGGTGCTCAGTCAGGTGATTGATTCTTGCAGAAAGAATCGCGATCTGAACCTCAGGAGAACCTGTGTCGCCCTCTTTGAGCGCGTACTCTTTGATGATTTCAGCTTTGTTAATCTGTCCCATTGTTCTTTACCTCCATAGTCCTGTGTCAAAGTAAATGGTCGGAACCTTCCATAAACTGTGTCCACGGAAAAATACTTGCGTATGATAGCACATCGGAAATGACTTGTAAATACTTAAGGATGCAAAATCCTAATATATCTTGCCTTCTCACCATATTCGATTGACTCGACGATCTTCTTGATCTCCGATTCGGACATCGGCGGGCGATAAGATTCTACGCCATGCCAGGTGTTTCTCCCCGACATCTTCGACATATACATGGCCTGATCGGCAATCTGTACGTGTTCCTGAACCGTGATACCCGTCGGCTTCTCATGGATCAGCGGGCATGGTGTATAGCCGATACTGCAGGTAACGGGACGGTTCTTCCCTTCTCCCTGGCCGGTGATCCTCACCTGTTTTTCAAAGATCGCTCGGACATTCTCCGCATAGGACTCCATACTCTCAGGATAGTTCAGGCATACGATCAGGAGGAACTCCTCACCGCCGTTTCTGACCACGACACCCTTATTCGCCACGATCTTGCGAAGTGTTTTTCCCACGAGAGCCAGAATCACGTCACCGTACTGATGACCGAAATCGTCGTTAATACGCTTGAAGTGGTCGATGTCGATCATGAAGATCGCATATGTACGGCTTCCGTACGTCTGCACAGAACCGGAGGAACGGATATCGATCATCATCTCATTTTTCAGCATCTTCGACATAACCTGCTGGAAATACTTCCTGTTAAAGCATCCGGTCGTCTCGTCATAGTACTTCTCATTTCCGGCAAGATTGATGTACCGGTCGATCGAGTCGACCCAGGTACCGGTCGTGGACTTCTTGATGAAGGGGTTATCCTCGACGAGCTGACGCATCTCTACCGGGAACGCAGCGGCCGCGTCCTCTGTCTTCTTCTCGATCTCCTTGATGATGTTCTCGGTCGGAGCCATGATGAGCTTGTCGTAGAGCCAGACGAAAAATGTACCCATGAGAAAATCGATGAGAAGCATGCCGAGAAAGATCGTAAGAAGTGTCAGGCCCTGTGTCTTCGGCATCTTGTGGATCGGAACGAAGGTCTCAAAGCCCATGATGAAACTTAAGAAAGAAAAGAGGAACAGTCCTACGACGAAGAGAAATACCGTGGAGCAGATGTAGATAAAAGCAGCAGCTTCCTTTAAGGATTTCCACTGACCGATTGCAAATACGCCTTGCAGGAACTTCTTCAGTTTTCGAACTTTATAGAAAAAAGTCATCAGAACTCCCCTATCTTATCCTCACATTTACGATTATATCATTCATGTCTTTTCGAAAATGAGAATTATCTGTAAACAATGAAGCCCGAACAGGCCGAAATGTGTTATTCATCTTCACATTACACGGACTAAAGGAAAATTGATGGATTTCACTCTTTACTTTATCGGGATTATGATTTAGCATTTATGAGGAATTTATAACCAGTATTCTTTATATAAAGGAGTGTTTACTTATGAATCTTTCACCACTTCAGAAGGCAAGATATGAGTATCAGCCTAAGCTTCCGGGCATGCTCAGAAACGGTATCTCTGAGATCTGTGTTAAGGAAGGCGCGGCAACAGCCAGTGTAGCTGACCAGGACAAGATCCAGGCGCTCTTCCCGAACACATACGGTAAGCCGGAGATCACATTCGAGAAGGGGCAGAACACCTCTGCTGCGAAGAAGCAGGTCGTCGGCGTTATTCTTTCCGGCGGTCAGGCTCCGGGCGGACACAACGTTATCTCGGGTCTCTATGATGCGCTCAAGGCCACCAATAGCGAGAACGTTCTTCTCGGTTTCAAGGGCGGTCCGGACGGACTTCTCAAGAACGACTACGTAGAATTTGACGATGCTTTTATCGATTCTTATAGAAATACAGGCGGTTTCGACATCATCGGTTCCGGCAGAACGAAGCTTGAGACTGAAGAGCAGTTCAACATCGTGGCTGAGAATGCGAAGAAGAACGGTCTTACCGCGATCGTAATCATCGGTGGCGACGACTCGAACACCAATGCTGCTACCCTGGCTGAGTACATGGCCGCGAAGAACACAGGCATTCAGGTCATCGGCTGCCCGAAGACAATCGACGGCGACCTGAAAAACGAAGATATCGAGGCTTCCTTCGGTTTCGATACAGCCACAAAGACATACTCTGAGCTCATCGGTAACATCGAGCGTGATGCGAACTCCGCGAAGAAGTACTGGCACTTCATTAAGGTAATGGGCCGTTCCGCTTCTCACGT
>JAFZVE010000069.1 GCA_017617995.1 Clostridiales bacterium | reverse complement strand
GGTAAATCCTTTATAGACATCGCTTTCGAAATTCTTGTCGAGCAGGTAACGGAACTGTTCCTTATCCGTGATCTCCGTTTCGTATTCAACTCTCAGAATTTCCTGACCCTGAGAGATATCGGAGTGGATCTTACTGCTCAGTTCCTGCAGTCTCTTCGTGAATTTCTTTCTTTCTTCAACGATCCTCGTTCCGTAATCCGCTAGAGAAGCATCGAATACGCTGAATAAGTTGCGGTCCGGATTTTTCTCTCTTAACAGAAAGTTTCTCTGTTTTAACACTTTTTTATAATTTCCGAGGTCGCTGTAGTAAACAGGCTTGATCTGGCAGAGTTCCCTGTCTAAAAATCTCCTTCTGTGTTCCGGTCCTTCTTTTATGATCTTCAGATCTTCCGGAGAGAAGATGACGATATAGACGTGTTCGAGAAGGTCGGCGCTGCGGGTCAGTTTTACGCCGTCTACTTTGATGATCTTTCCTTCCTTCTGATAGAGGATGTCGATCTCAGTATTTCCTTTTTCTCCGTCCGCAAGACAAGAAGCCCTGGCATACTCTTTGCCAAAGGCTATCATGTCGGAATCTTTATTGGTGCGGAAAGATTTTCCGAGCCCCATGATGAAGAGGCTCTCCAAAAGGTTCGTCTTTCCCTGCGCGTTCTTCCCTAAAAAGAGATTGAGCTTATCGTGAAACGCGATCGTCTGATTTCCGTAATTTCTGAAATTTTCGAGACGGATCTGCTTGAAAATCATTAATTGACGGAAATGCGAACCGGCAGCACGAGATAGACGTAGCTTTCTCCTTCCAGCGGTTTGATCAGGCAGGGACTGACAGGAGAGGACATCTCTAAAACGACTTCTTCGTCATTGACCGCTTTCAGCACGTCGGATACGTATTTGGAGTTGAATCCGATGATCAGGTCTTCTCCTTCGCATTCCGTGCTGATGATCTCCTTGGAATTGCCTTCTTCGCTTCTGGAAGTAATGACGATCCTGCTGCCGGAAACATCTAAACGGATGAGATTGTTCTTTCCTTCTTTCGCAAGCAGCGAAGCTCTTTCGATGCCGGAAAGCATCTCTTCCCTGTTTACGATGCAGCGTGTCTTATACGTCTTGGGAATGATATCGTTGTACTTGATGAATTCGCCTTCCAGAAGTCTCGAGACGATCCTGGTCTCTTTCGTGATGATCTCCGCTTTCTTATTATCCAAAACAAGAGAGATATCCTCTTCTTCGGAAGATTCCATCAGGATCTTCTGGATCTCAATCAGGATCCTTGCCGGGATCACGACGCTTCTCTCTTCTTCGGTACCGGCCTCCGCATTCGCTACCGCAAGACGGAAACCGTCCAGAGCGGCCATTTCGAGCTTGTTCTCATAAAATTTCAGAAGGCATCCTACCAGAATCCCTTTCTTTTCATCGATGGAAGCGGCAAACGTCGTCTTCTTGATGAGATCTTTTAAGATGTCTTTCTTGATTTCTATCTTATTCAGCCGGTTCACCATGCCGATGGCAGGAAATTCGTCCGCCGGGAGAGAAATGATGGAAAAGTTGGATCCCAGGCAGGTGATCTCCATCTTTCCGTCCTCTTCTTCCATCTTTACGACAGCGTTCGGAAGTTTCCGGATGATCTCGGAGAACAGCTTGGAATTGACGACCGCGCTTCCGTCTTCCACGGACTGGACATCCAGTTTCGTTTCGATGGAAAGATCCAGATCGGATGCCGTCATCGTCAGTTCGTTGTCTTTTACTGTTAAAAGGATCCCTTTCAGGATGGGGATGGTCGTCCGGATGGAAACGGCTTTGGATACGGTATTCAGCGCTCTTGCCAGCGCTCCCTGGGAACATGTGAACTTCATGGCGAACTCCTTGTGTTTGTATAGTATGGTGTAGTAGTTTTAGTCGTAGGTGCTGTGGAAAAAGGGAAAACCCGTTCCGTCATTCGATCTTCAGGATGACCCGCGGGGAAAACCCTGTGGAAAACCTGTGGGAAGAAAAAACGCGTCTGTGGAAAAACATCACTCGATCTGGGCGTAGATCGTTTCGATCGTATCCTGCAGATCCCGGTCGGTTTTCAGTTCTTCCACGATTTTTTCGTAGCTGTGCCGTATGGTCGTGTGGTCTCTTCCGCCGAACAGTTTTCCCATCTGCGGCAGCGAATAATTCGTGTGCTCGCGGATGAGATAGATCGCGACCTGCCTTGGAAATGCAACGTTCTTCGACCGTTTTTCACTTTCCATGTCGGAGACCTTTACCCCGAAATACTTCGCGACCGTCTTCTTGATCGTATCCGGCGTGATCTCCTTCGTCTTCGTATTGAAGATATCCGTCAGGACCATCTTCGCGAGATCTTTGTTCAGAGGATGACCCAGCATCTGCGAGGAAGCGCGTACCCTCGTAAAGGCGCCTTCCAGGTCGCGGATATTCGTCGTGACGTTCTGCGCGATCAGATCCAGCGTATCGATGACATCCGGCGTCAGCTCTATCTCGGCCAGGATCGCGAGGTTTTTCAGGATCGCGACCCGCGTTTCGTATTCCGGCGCCTGGATGTCGACCGGAAGTCCCTGACCGAAGCGGCTCGTCAGGCGTTCAGGGATACCGATGAGTTCCTGAGGAGGCTTGTCCGACGTGAAGATGATCTGCTTTCTCGCGTTGTACAGATCGTTGAACGTGTTGAACAGCTCGTCCTGCGTCGCGGGTTTGCCCGAGATGAACTGGACGTCGTCGAACAGCAGAACGTCGACTTTTCTGTATTTGTTTCTGAATTTATCGGTGCTCTTTTCCTGGATCGCGGTCACGAGTTCGTTCGTGAACGCCTCGGAAGACACGTACATGACCCTCTTTTTCGGATTTTTGCGCAGGATATACTGCCCTCCGCGTGCATCGAGAAAAATCCGTCATAGGTGTAGGCATCGAGCGTCAGCGCATCCAGCGGCACAAAGCCCTCGGCGGTATTCGGCAGCATGACATAAATGCCGAATTCCGTCAGACCGGAAATTGCGCCGTCAAAGGATTCTCCGAGATGCTGCTTTGCCCATTCTGCGCGATAGCGTTCGTCGCAGTCGCGTTCGAGCTGCATGGCGCGCTGCTCGGTCGTGCTGCCCGCAAACGCCGCATCATGCGCAAACTGCCGCGCATTTTCGGGCTTTTCACCTCGGAGATATGCCGAGAGAATGCGGTGAATCGCAAGGTCGGGATAGCGACGGATCGGAGAAGTGAAATGCGCATAATCTTCCAGTGCAAGCCCGAAATGTCCGACCGGTTCTGTTTCGTAATCCGCCTTTGCCATGCTCCGCAGTACAATCTGATGCACAGCAGGTTTCAGCGGACTGTCCGCT
>JAFZVE010000011.1 GCA_017617995.1 Clostridiales bacterium | reverse complement strand
TGATGACGACGACGATGACGACGAGACAAAGAAGACGAAGAAAACAAAGAAGACGGAAGAGTCAACAGAAGCGCCGACTGAGGCGCCGACGACGACGGAATCGACAACGGAAGCGACAACTACGCCCAAGGAGACGACAACCAAGCAGACTACTTCAAGTGCTGCAAGCGATACAAGTTCGTCGCATGCCCCACTCAATCCGAACCAGCCGACACAGAACTATAAGAAGATCAGCTCTGGTGATTTCAAGTCGAAGGCCGAATCGATGGGATGGTACATTCTGGAAGATGAGCCGGAGGATCTGGAAGATGATGTGACTGAATGTATCTATGCTTATGATGAAGAAGCGGATGTCGTCATCATTTACACACACTACAAGAACACGGACGCTGCTGCAGAAATGTTTGAAGAGTATCTCGATGAAGTCGAAACGGAAAGAGAATATGGAGACCTCGTCGATAGTGTCGTTGTCGATAACACGATCCTGGTGCTGACAGAAGATGAATATGTCGTAATCATCATGCTCGATGACGTGGAGATCTATTCGTATACAGACTGCAATGATGCGAGTATTCAGAAGGCCAATCAGGCGCTCCAGTCGTTTGGATATACGATCGAGTGATCTATATTCGAATGATGAATAATCGGGGAGAATAGTTTTCGGATAAGCAGGGGATATCCGGGAAAATCAGTGGAAAGATCAGAGGTATATTCCAATGCGTGAGAAAACGTCACAGATCATCGACGAGATCAAGAAAGTCATTTGCGGTAAGGATGAGGTCGTAAGACTCGTTCTCCAGAGTGTGCTGTCCGGCGGCCATGTCCTTATGGAGGATGTCCCGGGCGTCGGAAAGACCACGATGGCGCTGGCTTTTGCCAGGACGATGGGCATGGACTACGGCCGTGTCCAGTTCACGCCGGATGTACTTCCTTCCGATATCACCGGTTTCTCGCTTCTCGATCAGGAGACGAGGACGATGAAGTACCAGAAGGGTGCGGTCTTCCATAATCTCTTCCTAGCGGATGAGCTGAACCGTGCTTCTTCCCGTACGCAGTCCGCGCTCCTTGAAGCGATGGAAGAAGGACAGGTCACGGTTGACGATCAGACCTATCCGCTTCCGAAGCCGTTCGTCGTAATCGCGACGCAGAACCCGTCGGGAGCATCGGGTACGTCGCTTCTTCCGGACTCGCAGATGGACCGCTTTGCGATCCGTATCTCCATGGGGTATCCGTCTCCGGACAATGAGATCGAGATGCTCATGAATAGACAAAACGGCGCCAATCCTCTGTCGGAGATCCATCCGATCTGCACAGTCGAGGACATCGTGAAGATGCAGGAAGAGACCAGTAAGATGTATGTCAAGCTTCGTGTCATGAAGTACATCGTGGCTCTGATGGATAGAACGAGAAATCACAAGAGCCTTTCCCGTGGCGGAAGTCCTCGTGCGACACTGGCGCTGACCGCCATGGCAAAAGCACACGCCTACATGACTGACCGTGATTACGTCATCCCGGATGATGTTCAGGCAGTCTTCAGTGCCGTTATGAGCCATCGTATCCTTCTGACTCCGGAGGCGGAGGTCAAGGAGATCCGTACGGCCGATATTGCCAAAGAGATCATCAAGACAACAGCGATTCCGAAGGAATAATCTATGCTGCGGAGTTGGGTGATGTACATTCTGGCTCTGCTGGGTGCGACTGCATTCTTCCTTTTTTACAAGATGTGGTTTGCCTGGTATGTGCTGATCGTGGTTTTGTCGATCCTTCCGATCGCTATCGTGATCAGTGTGGTCTCCGCGTGCTTTTTCAAGCTCGAGTCGGATGCTTTCCGCAAAGTGCTGAAAGACGAGGATGCGCAGATCTCTTTTACATCCTCGGGACTGCAGGCTTTCCCCTTCGCGCTTTACTCGGTGAAAATTCTGTTGACGGAGACCATGACAGGTGAGATGAGCCTCATCAAGTTCCTGTCACAGGGAAACACATCTGACAGCATCGTTCTGGATACGAACCACTGCGGCACCTATAAGTTCTCATCTGCGAAGGTCCGGATCTACGATATGTTCGGGCTGTTCTTCATACCGAGGACGTTCGAACTGGTTGGCGAAGTGGTGGTCATGCCGATCCCGTGTATGCCTGCGGCGATGCCGGATCTGAGCGGTTTTAAGGCCAAGGGCCTTCGCAAGTCCAACCGGCCGAATACAGAGATCTACGATATACGCGAATATATCCCCGGCGACCCGATCAAGAGGATCCACTGGAAATTGTCCGCAAAGAAGGACATCCTCATGATCAAGGAACCGCAAGAAGAGACTTTCGGTCACTCCCGTATCTATCTGCCTCTTTCCAGAAACCGCGGAAAACTCGACCGAAATCTCGGTGAGGTCCTCTTCACATCAAGATACTTCCTCGAGCATGATGTCGAACACAAGATCCGTGTTCTGCCGCCGATGAGGAAAGAAATTGCCTTTGATGTGGCGACGAGAGAAGACCTCGACAAGGCGATCCTGTCGATCCTTCACATGCCGATTCCGGAGGAGGATGAAGAAGATGCGTGAGGGAAGAGCAGGGAAGAATATGGGAAGAAAAGGAGAAGCGACGAGCAGGAAGCGTGCTTCTCATCTTCGTGCGGGAAGGACCGGCCGCCGTCAGGCACTAACTGAGAACCGACTCGAGAAAACGAGAGCGACGGTACAGGAACAGCAGGAGCAGGCCGAGAAACTCGAGAGGAAGAAACGGAAGAAGAATCAGAATCGCGCACTGCAGCAGGTCCGGCCTGTTCGTAAGAATGCGGAACCGACGATGCTTACCGTGCTTTTTGCGTCGCTCCTTTCAGTTATGCTGGGGCTTGGATTCACATCCATGCTGACGACTACCTATAACTTCGAGATGAATTACTACGTCTTCTTCTTCGCCCTTGGTGCGGTCTCCGTGGGTGCGGCGTACTGTCATGCGGCTAAAGAGAAGACTTCGGCTATCGTGCTGGCTGTGTCGATGGCCGTTCTGGGAATCTTCATCCTCGTGGCGGATGTACTGGATGCGAGGACACAGGCAGAATATGTCTACTCGATCCTGCAGCAAAAAGCCTTCCACGGTCTGCGTGCTTTCTTCACGGAGATCGAGAAGAAGGAGGGGCCGGTCACGGTCCTGATGATCCTTGCTAATTTCATACCGGCGTACTTTACTTCCTATACGATCGTAAAGAGGAAACATGTCTTTTTCTCGATCATCTGGTATGTGCCGTTTCTGCTTGCTTCGACGGTCGTTACTTTTGTTCTCCCGTCGGCGTGGGCCTGTGAACTTGCGGTGGCGGGTGTGCTGCTTCTTCTGGTCTTCCAGTTCGTAAGAAGAATCGGAGATAGTGCCGCCGATGAAAGAATGCTGAAGATCATGGTCCCGATCCTGATGCTCTGTGTCCTGATCGGATTCATCTTCCCGGCGAAAGGGTACAAGATGAATGAGGCGGCGACGGAACAGTTCGGTCAGGTACAGAAGGCCATGAAGAGCATCAGCGAGGCGTTGAAGATCGGCGATACCCCGGATGGAAATACGTTAGCAGAGGACCAGATCCGTAAGAACGGATATAAGGGCAGTATCCTCGCGGGCAATAATTCGGAAGGCGCGAGCGTGACAAAGAATTCGAACGAAGATCTGAGCCGTGTCGGATTCTTTAATCCACCGGATATACCGATCATGGAGATATCGCGTTTCTATAATGATACGGCGACACGCAAAGTAATGGTCAGTGCACGCTATGTTTATCTTCGTTGCGCGAGCATGGAGGTTATGGAGGGGAATTCCTGGCGGACATATTGCCTTCCTGCACAGCCGAGAGACGAAGCTGCTTTCTACACTAACGTCTCGGAGATCGAGGACCGGGAAAGTGATTTTGTCGTCAAGCTGCATCCTCTCTGTGACATCAATGCCTGCTTCATACCGGGGTATGTCGACCACTTCTATGTATCTGAAGAAAGTAAGTTCTCGGATCTTCAGATCCCGGAGAGAAGAAACTGGAATATGAACGAGTGCATTCCCAATACCGGTGAGGAGACGATCTATTTCGCATACAACGAAGTACCGCAGAAGGCTTCGCCCGAGTGGACGCCGGAGTATCTCGATGAGGTCTATTCGATCTGTCTGGATGTGCCGACATACACGAAAAACGGCATTATGCAGAGTGGTGTTCTTCCGGATTGGTATCTCGAGCTTCTAAATGGCGAACGCACGATGTCTACAGCTGAGAAGGTGAACGCAGTCGTCGAGTTTGTCCGAGATCTCCACCCTTACAACGTGGATACGCCGTATCCGCCGGAAGGCAAGGACTTCGTAACGTGGTTCATGTCAGAGAGCCGGTCGGGTTTTTGTGTGCACTTTGCGACTACGGCAGCGGTCCTGCTCCGGATGGTCGGTGTACCTACGAGGTATTGCACCGGCTACATGGTGCCGACCGAGGTTAACGGTACGGTTGCCAATGTATCCATGAAGCATGCCCATGCGTGGTTCGAGTTCTTTGATCCGGACTATGGCTGGATCATTGATGACCCGACACCCGGCAACGGCATTGCGGCCAGCTACCACAATGCATATGCCATCGCGAAAGAGTATGGTGATATGGTCAGTGATTTCCGATTCACGCCGACTCCGAGCCCGACGCCACGTGCGGTGCTGACTCCTGCTCCATCTGAAGAGGAGGGAAAAGAGGAAGAGAACGCGATCACCGTATCAGATATTTTCCTGCATCCTGTGGCAATCGCGATCTATGCTTTTGCCGTATTCCTTCTGATCCTGAGATTGCTCTATATTCTGTACTGGAATATCCGGTTCAGGACCTTAACCATGCTCCGCCGTGCCGGTGCATACTGCCAATACTTCGATATGCACATGCATATCCTCGACGGGCAGGGCTCGCGCGTGGCGACGTCGATCTGGAAGAAGGCGGAATATAGTGAAGAGGGAATCACGAAGGAAGAACTCCTGCGTCTGGTGAAGTTCGGAAAGCACAACCTTCAGATCCAGAAGTACGGACGGCCGTTCATGAGGCGTTTCCTGTCCGCGATATTGAGGGTGCGTATCTGAAAGGAAGCACAGCCCCCTATAGTATAGTGCTTCCGGCGAAGAATGATCGATCAAAAACTGCACAATTTTCGGCATGAAAGGTTGTGCAGTTTTTATTAGCACTCTCGCCTTGACAGTGCTAATTTCGGAACTATAATGTAGGCGAAACAAAGGAACGAAGATCCAAATAGATGATAAGACCTCCGCCCCGATGCGAGATAACAACATAGTAAAGGAGGAATGATGTATGTTGATGTCTGGTATTTTTGGAGAGAACTTGTTTGATGATTGGATGGGCTTTCCGATGAGGGAGCTGGCAAATGTGGACCGCAGACTATACGGTAAGAACGCGAGCCACATCATGAAGACCGATGTTAAGGAGACCGACGGTACATATGAACTCGAGGTAGACCTGCCGGGCTTTAAGAAGGACGAGATCAATGTCAAGCTGGAGGATGGCTATATGACCATCAGTGCGACTAAGGGTCTCGATTCGGAGAAGAAGGATAAGCACGGTAAGATCATCCGTCAGGAGAGATACGCCGGCGCGATGCAGAGAAGCTTCTATGTCGGTGAGGGTGTCCGGACCGAGGACGTCAAGGCGAAGTTCGAAGATGGTGTCCTCAAACTCGATATCCCGAAGAAGGAGATGAATCTGCCGGGGAATAATACGATCAACATCGAAGGCTGATAACCGGGTATATCCCGGGGGTGATGACTTGCCCAACCTCATAGCTGTCATGGCGGGGAAGTGTCCGAAGGAGGATGCTTCCCCGTTTCTCACTCTGCGCAGACGGGTGGGTTCTGTGGTAAAATCAATGTATCTAAAAATACAAATAAGGCAGGTGTTTCATATGGATCTTGTTAGTACGATTCTTAAGAGTATGACGTCCGATTCGTCTCTGGGTGCGCTGGCCGGAAAGACCGGTCTGTCTGCGGATTCCATCGAGAAAGCGATCTCCTCGGCGATCCCGTCGCTAGTCGGCTCGATGACGAAGAATGCTTCTTCTGCAGCGGGTGCGAAATCTCTTCTCGGTGCGCTCTCACAGCATGAGGACAAGAGCGATGTTTCTTCGCAGATCAAGAATGCCGATGAGGCAGATGGCAATAAGATCATCGGCAAGATCATGGGCGACGGCAAGGATGATTTCATCTCTTCCATTGCGAAGATGGCCGGTATTAACGTAGGTCAATCCAACGCGATCCTGAGTTCGATCGCTCCGGCGCTTCTTTCTTCGATTTCTGCAGCGGCAAAGCCGGACACGGAGGAGTCTGTAGCAGCGGAGAAGGCTGCGAAGAAGGCAAAGGAAGAAGAGGCGGAATCTTCTTTTCTCGGCGGATTCTTCTCTAAGTTCATGAAGGATGAAGACGATAAGGTCGAAGAGCCGAAGAAATCCGGTAAGGGCGGCTTCGATGTCTCGGACGGAATCGACGGATCGGATCTGCTGGCGATCCTCAAGAACACGATGCTCTGAGTTTTTCGAAAACTGAAATCTGAAAAATCACTTCCTCTGACGCTGTCCTCGGGCGATGCCCTGCGGAGGCGTCTGACGGAAGTGTTTTTTTCATCTTTCTATCTTTTCGATAGAACTCTCTTGTCAGAGGGTGCGTTTTGTTATCTTTGCGGGACGTTTGACGAGTGTCTTGTTGTCCTTGTAGATCGCTTCTTTCTGGAGGGGCTTATAGTTTGCTGTGATGTACAGATCGCGCTGGTTTTTCTTGTTGATCTTATCTGCCCTGTCGGTATACTTCAGACCCTTTGTGTATTTGCTGCTCTCGCCGACGTAGTCACCGTGAGTGTTCGAACGGTTCAGGAGAGATCCCCAGAAGGTGAACGCGATACCGCAGCCGAGCGGTACGCCCAGCACGAGTGCGAATATAAGTGATAATACTTCTCTGATACCCATTTTATGTCACTCCTGTCTCTTCTTCGTGAAGTTGAATGTCTTGCTGGACTGTGTCAGTTTCAGATTCGTGGAGACATTCTTGATCTTCTTGACGCCTGCGGCGATCATACCGACACCGGCCATGACGATCAGTGCGATCAGGCGTCCGCCGTTGTTATTGCTGCTGGAGTGTCTGCTACTGGAGCTGATGCCGAACAGCAGATGGAAGATATGGTAGGCGAGGAACGTAAATATGACTGTCAGCACGACACATGAGAGAATAAGCAGCGTATAGAAAAGTGCTTTTCTCATGGGAAGACCACAGACGACTTTGCCGGTCTGACCATTTACGAGGATCGTGTTGTGCTGTCCCTTGTAGTCGAAGGTGACGAACCATGCCGGCAGCATCGCGTAGCGGATATTCGGATCGATCCTCGTGCTCGCGCAGGACTCCTCGATCTTCGTGTTGGCATTCCTCTGGAAGTCCTGGAAGATCAGGTCGTCAAAGATGATCTTGGCGCGTCTTGATACCAGGCTGTCCAGATCGGCATAGGTCAGGTCCGATGCATTGGAGTAGAAGCCGAGAAGATAGTCTTCGTCGAAAGCCTTCATCTTGGTCATATCGAACGGCTCGAGTCGAGTGCTGCTTTCCGGTGACAGCATCGTGCATGCGTCGACCGGAAGCTGACGCAGGCTCAGGATCCCGCTTCTTCCATAGTATTCGTAGCTGGAATATTTCCCGGAGGAGACCTTCTTCTTCAGAAGATACGATCCGCTGCTCTCCGCATCCACGAGCCAGTAGGGGATGTAGATACCGTGTACGCTGTCCGGTGTGAAGTTCCTGACTTCCTTCGGGACGAAAAATCCGTGACGGATCTCTTCTTTGATCGCCTCGAGCGCCTGCTCTTTCGTGATCGCGAACGGGATGATGTACTGTGGGCATTCTTCCTGGCTGATGCGGCTGAAGACAACTGTCGGGTTACCGCAGTAGATGCACTTGGTCGAGACTTCCGAGCCATGGATCGTGATCTCGCCGCCGCACTCGCTGCATGTGTAGATGTAGCAGTCGAGGAATTCTTTCTCGGCCCCGGATGCGGCTCCATTTGCCGCCGCACCTTCAGCATCGGCTCCGTAGACTTCCTCCATGGTGAGGACCTTCTGATCCTTCGCATACTTCTTGCTTTCGCTCTCGACTTCTTCTGCTAGAAAAGTACTGCCGCACTGTTCGCAGCGTACTTTCTGAATGGTGGGATCGAACACCAGCGCGTGTCCGCAGTTCTTGCAAAGCGTTGCCATTTTTGATCTCCAGTCTGCCCGATTCTTCGGGCATTAATATCTGCTTTTGTCAGCAGGTTTTCGCCTCTGCCCGAGCGGGCAGGGCAGTCGTCTTTTTCCGAACGACCATAAAGTTATTATATAAAAAGACCGCGGGGAATACACATAAAACCCCGCGGAATAATCCTACATAATTGCAAAGGCAGAAGGGAAAAGCATTTCCTCCGACGCTGTCCTCCACCGTGAAAGAAAAAAGGTTTTCGATGTGCCTCCGAAGGGCGAAGCCTCACAAGAGGGAAAAAGTATTCGCGCGAGCAAGTTTTGCGTAGCAAACTGTTTGAAGCGCGGCGCAAAACTTTTTCCCGATTACCAGCCAAGTTCCATCAACCAGTTATTCAGTGCTCTCTCTCTTTCTCTGTCGGACAGTCCTTCCGGTGTTCTGTATTCGCTACGGATGTTCCCGTCTGCGATGTAGAGAACACGGGAGCAGCGGGAGGCGACCTTCGCATCGTGGGTGACCATGAGTACTGTCGTGCCTTCTTTGTTGAGCTTGCAGATCTCGTCCATGACCTCGGCCGAGGACTGACGGTTCAGAGCACCGGTCGGTTCATCTGCGAAGAGGATCTTCGGATTGTTGACCATGCTTCTTGCGATGCATGCACGCTGGAGCTGTCCGCCGGATACTTCGTTGATGTCGTTTCCTGCGATCTCGATGATGCCGAGTTTTCTCATGAGTTCCTCGCAGCGGGCGATCTTTTCTTTTCTGGTCTCATCGCTCTTCTCGCACTCGATCGCCGGAAGCAGGATGTTATCCATGATCGTCAGATTCTTCATCATGAACATCTGCTGGAAGATAAATCCCATGTCGTTGAGACGAACGGAAGACAGTTCTTTTTCCGAGAGCTTCGAGATATCTTTTCCGTCGAGTTTTACCTCGCCGGATGTCGCGCGGTCCATGCCGGATACGGAATAGAGGAGAGTGCTTTTGCCGGAGCCGGACGGGCCCATGATGCCGACCATCTCGCCTTCTTCGATTTCGAAGTTTACATTCTTGAGAACGTTATTCTGACGCTTCTCGATGACGTAGGTCTTGCAGAGATCTTTTACTTCCATTAACTTTTTCATGTTGTTTTTCCTCCAGTTAGTTGGTATGCCGTGGCGGCGGATTATTCGATATTGGCGGTGTCGCTTGCGTGGATGGACTTGCTCGAGAGCGATGTCAGGTAAGCGACGATCAGTGTGGTCAGGACGATGATCGCGGGGTAGATCACGAAGATCTGCAGAGGATCGAAAGCGTAGTCGATTCTACTGGTTCCCATCGTGCCGAAGATCGGGCTGATGCAGAGCTTCGTCATCGGGATCGACAGGATGGCCGTCAGGATCATCGCAAAGAGTGTAACGATTCCGAAGCGAAGGACATGCCAGCGGGAGATCTTCCTGCTCGGAAAACCGATGGCCTTAAGGAGGGCGATCTGGCTCTTCTCGTCAGAGATGAACGAGACTTCCATGAGGATCGTGACCAGGATGACGATGATGATCGTGATCGCGAGGAGCAGATACTGTACGGCGAGCATCGTAGGTACGACGTTGATGCAGGAAGCGACATATTCGGCAGCGGTCTCGACCTTATCGTGAGTGAAGTTTGCCTTGATGATCGCCTTTCTTTCTTCGATGACCTTCGCGCTCGGGTGATCGTCGAAGTCGATCTGGAAGGCCATTGCGGAAGACATGTATCTCGTATCGACCGGAGCATCTGTGTGCAGACGAAGGACCTCGCCCACCTGGTTAAAGGACTCGTAGTACGCAGTGATGACGCAGTCGATCTTTTCGGAACCGAAGTCGATGGTGACGGTGTCGCCGAGCTTGGCGCCGATGATATCGCTCAAGAGCTTCGTGATCGCGATCTCGTTTCTGTTTCTCGGAGCAGTACCTTCTGAATAGACGAGTTTATCGAAATCGATGCGGTAACCGTACTGGCAGATGACCCGGTTTGCCTTGCCGTTCACATCTACGTTGTAAGTGTACTGCTCTTCCTGGGAGAAATGACCCGGGATGCCGAGCTCGGTAAGTTTTCTATCCTTCTCGTCGAAGTATTCAGCTAATGTATCCATGTCGTATGTCATGGTCTTCATGGTCTCGGAGACGCTGTCGAGGTAAAGATCACTTCTGGTTGCAAAGGTATCGATGAGGTTATCGCTCTGCATGGTGTTGGTGGTGTTGACCAGCATCAGGACGAAGAGCATGCAGATCGTAAACGCGATGACGATGGAGATGTAGCGCTTCGGGCTGCTGACTGTATCGTTTACTGCGAGAAAAGTACTTGCGCCGGTTCTTCTTGCGTGGCTCAGGTGCAGCTTGCTCTTCTTGCTGTAACGCTCACCGCTTTGGCCTGTGCGGATCGCATCGACCGGAGTGGCTTTCTTCACCATACGTGTGGATAAGTAAGCAAGGATCACGATGGTGATGACGACGGCGATGGCGCCGATGACGTTGAGCAGGATGCCGAAGTTGTTGCCGAGCAGCATGTTGTCCTGGACTGAAGAAAGAAGGAGGTTGTTGAGAGGGATGCTGAGGAAGAATCCCAGGACCGATCCGACGATCGCCATGCCCAGATACTTTGTAAGATACAGGAAGCGGATCTTTCTGTTCTTGATACCGATGGCCTTCATGACGCCGATCTCTCGATACTCTTTCGAGATCGTAAAGGAGAGGGAGACCTTCAGTACGACGAAGGAGAGGATGATGAGGCATACCGAAAGGATCAGTACGACGAAGGCAACGATCATGTCCATGACGTAGCACAGCGCTACAGTAGAAACGGGCTTGGCAAATGCGATGTTGCTGCATGCGGTGGATGCTTCTGTAAGAGCGGCTTCATCGTTGGTATCGATGCAGCAGACCTGGCCCGAATACTTCTCGGTGATGATCTCATTTGAAGTGAATCGAGCATAGTCATCTTTATGCAGCAGGAAGCGGGTATTGCCCATGAAGTCAGAGCCGAAAAGTGCGTCTTTGACCTTACCGTCGATGACCAGACGAAGCGAAACATCTTCCAGACTGATCTCGATGATGTCGCCTTCCTTCAGACCATTCGTCTTCATGAAGTTTCCGGCAACATAACAGTGGCCGGGCTCCAGTGCTTTTGGCGTCTCATTCTTCATGTCAAAGAAGTGGAACGAAGAGGCGGAAAGATCCTGGATGATGATGGTGTTTCTTGTCTCGATCTCGCTTCCGTCATCCTTCTTCAGCGAGTCCTGCGAACCGTAGACCACATTGTCCATGCGGTAGTTCTCGATGGAGGATTCTGTCGCGAGCATCCCGTCAAGTGCACCGAGGGCATTCGGTCCGTTCGTGATGATGACGTAGTCTCCGACGCCGGCTTTATCGAGATAGTAGTTGATCCCGTTCATGACGGTGACGACGTTGTTGAGACCGGAACCCACGAACATCGATGCCAGCATGATGAAAAGCAGAACGATGATGTTCATGGCTTTTTTCTTTTGCAGTTCTTTTTTCAGAATACGAAAAAACATGTTGCTTCCCCTTTTTGTCTTCTATTTTGCTTTTGAGTTTCTGATTCTCGTGGTACAGCATGATTTCCTGGGGCCGCGCTGTTTTAGGAGGGTTCGGGTGGCATCTGGCCGCCAGGTCTCTCATGTTGTGGCTTTATCTTACCGCCGGAATTATTAAACAATCATTAAATGCCTGATACGGGGATGTGCGAGGTGTCGGGAGAGCGTCGGGCGGCTCATAGGAGAGTGCTTTTGGAGGAAGAATATGCGTAATACAAGGAAAAATAAAAGAATCAGAAAAGGACGTGTGCGGTTTTCGTTTCCGATACAAGGAAAAGAATAGTAAATGGAACGATCCTTGTAGATAAGTGACGTCAAATACAAGGAGAAAGACAGAAGTCGAAAAATCCTTGTATGAAACTACGAGCGAAGTACAAGGAATACGTTCACGTTGAGAATAGTCCTTGTATTCATATCTGAAATTTAACAAGGAAAAACAACAGACAGAGAAAAGTCCTTGTACTATCCCATAAAATCGCACAAGGAAAATGATAAGTAATCTAAATATCCTTGTATAGGAAAAGTCTTGCATAATTACTGATTGAGTTTGGATATATCATGTTGTTTTTCGGCATGTCAGGAGGTAAGATAAAGCATATTAATCGAAACAGCTGGTTGCAGTTGATATGATTCGGCTTACGAAGCCGCAAATGGTGATAGTACTGCCTCATGAAATGACTCTTGATATAAGCCACCTGCCCTGTCTCGGGAAAGAGGTCAATATGAAGGAGTTTATTGAGTCACTGGAAAGAAGACGAGATATTCTTACAAAGTGTATCTCTCATGCAGAAAAGATAACGAGAAATGCTCCTGAAGGTCATCTGGAAGTTTCTGACAGTGGAAAGAATTGTTACTTTTATCTTCTTCAGAAACATGGTGACAAACACGGAGTATATATTCCCAAGAAAGAATATTCCTTGGCAAAAGCACTGGCGTCGAAGGACTATGCGCAGCACATCCTTCGGCAGTTGAAGAGGGAGCTTCAGATCCTCGACCGCTATATCTCTCTGCTTAAGAAGGGCACAGCAGAGGATGTGTTCTCTAAGATGTGCACCGCGCGGCAGAAACTGGTGACGCCGATTCTTGTTTCGGATGAACTCTGCGCGAAGATGTGGGAGAACGAGCCGTTCACACAGAGCGACTATAAGCCGGAGAAAAAGATCTATCCAACGAAGAAAGGCGATATGGTCAGATCGAAATCGGAAGTGCTGTTCGCAGACATGTATCTGGATATGGAGATTCCGTATCGATACGAACAGGTAATCAGGATGGCCGACGGTTCAACGATGGCACCGGACTTCTCGCTGTGGGATAAGAAACGGAGAAGAGTCGTCTACCACGAGCATTTCGGCAAAATGGATGATCCGGACTACCGGAGAAAAAATCTCAAGAAGATCGATGACTATCGCAGAAACGGAATATATACAGGCAAGAATCTCATCATGACATTTGAGGGTGACGGTGTTGTTCTGAACATGCGCGAGATGCGTGCGATGATCGAGGATCTCTTTCTGTAAAAACTTTTCGGATCTGTTTTGCAACACTTTTCGTTTTTGATTCGTCTTATTTGCATAAAGCCATTAAGGAATGCTTCGATGCACGATGCGAAAAGCACGGTGGCGGCGAGAGTCGGGTCTCACCCATATCCCATCGGAGCACCAACAGGAGGATCTTATGAAAAAGAAAATAGCATCAATACTTCTTGCCTGCATGATCGCAAGTACATTCCTTGCAGGATGCGGAAAATCAAGCGGTACCGCGACCAAGAACAAGCGCATGGCAGCAGAAACAACAGCAGCTGCCGCAGAGGCCGCGTACGATAATGGCGGTGCGGTTTATTACGAGGAGACGGCCGAGTACTACGATTCAGACAATCTGGATATGTCCTACGAAAAATCCGATATGGAGTGGGAAGGCGGAAACAACGGAAGTTCTTCCAATACCCCGGACGTCAATGCCGACGCTGCGAAAGAGATGCTGGTATTCCGCTGCAACATCGCGATCGATACACTCGAATTCGAGCAGGCCGTGACCGCGCTGAAGACGAAGATCGAAGAGTATCACGGTTTCGTCGAGAGAGAGAACCAGACTGACGGCAACAGCTCCAACGGCCGCTATGTTCTCGATGAGAAAGATAAGGATTATTACTATACCGCGACGATCCGTATCCCGTCTGCATACTATGAATCTTTCGTAAGTGCGGCATCCGGCATCGGCACGCTCAGAAGCAAGAACAGCAGCGTCGATAACGTCGCGACGCGTTACGGTACTCTTCAGAGCGAGCTGGAGATCTACGAGGCCGAGTACGAACGTTACCTCAAGCAGTACAACGAGACAGAGGATGAGTCCATCGCACTTCAGATCCAGTATGAGCTTAGAAACCTGGCCATTACCATCTCCGATATCAAGACCGAGATGAGCATGCTTGAGAGCGATGTAGCTTACTCCTACGTCACCATCACGATCCATAAGGTTTCCGAGAAGGAACTCAAGAAGGAAGAGGAAGAGAAGAAAGAAGTAAAAGAAGAGGACAGCTTCGGCACGAAGCTCAGTAAGACGGCCAATGAATCCTGGCAGGGCTTCCTCGGATTCCTGCAGGGCATCGTCCTGTTCTTCGTCGCAAACTGGTGGATCCTTCTGATTCTCCTCCTGATCTTCGGTGTGATCTTCTTCAGCATCCGGCGTGCGATCAAAAAGGCGAAGATCAGATATGAGGAAAAGAGAAAAGCAGAAGAGGCGCAGCAGTTCGAGCGCATGAAGGCTTACCAGATGGCGAAGGAACAGAGCAGCGCGCAGATCCAGGCGAAGAACGCCGAGAACCAGGCACAGATCCAGGCCCGCATCGCTGCACAGAGAGCCGCTGAACAGGCAAAGATCGAGAAAGCCGAACAGTTGAAGAAAGAGGCAGAAGAGTCTTCCAAAGCCGTGGAGCTGAAGGCGGATGAGAAGCCGGAGACCGAGGAAAAAACGGAAGAAGCAAAGCCGGAATCCGATGTTTCAGATAGCGTAAAACCGGAAAAGGAAGATCCTGACGAGGAAAAGACAGAAGAGTAATACTTCAAGACAATTCCACCACCGAAGCCAAAGAAGGAAAAAAGAAGGGCTGATATAGAAAAAGAAACTGAAGACTTCTTTGGCGAGACAAGGCGCCGGAGTGTAGAGCGAAACACTCCGGCGTTTCCTTATGAAAACAGATTGAAGAAAGGGATATGTTTCAGGCTTTTCTCACGACGATGGTTACGGAGAAGTTTCCTGCGGAGTCCTTGCCGGTAGTTCCTGAAGATTCAGAATCGGAATGGTCATGGACTACCTTCTCGCAGCTTGCGAAGATGTCACCGTTCATCATGCGCATAAGAGATCTTGCGATATAAAGACCGAGGCCGGAACCGCTGACTTTCTCAGCATTGCTTCCCCGGTAGAACGACTCGAAAAGATGCGGGATCTCTTCTTCTTTTATGGAGCAGCCGCTGTTGGTCACGGTGATCAGGCGGCAGTCTTCTTCATCGGAAAACGAGATCTTCACCCAGCGTCCGTCACCGTACTTGATGGCGTTCTCGAGGATGTTCTGGAGCACTTCTTCAAGACGGGAGGCGTCTCCGGAGAGAAGGACGTTCGTGTATTCCCCGATCGTGAAACCGGTGCGGAGCGAAGCGAATTTCTCGCGGTACAGTTTCTCGATCCGGCCCATCATTTCGGCGATGTAGAATTCACTCATCTGCACTTCAAGATTGAGGAAATCTTCCTTCGAAGCGGTGACGATATCGGAGACATATTTCTCGATCTCAGTTGCGTTGTGTGAGATTCCGGCAACCGCCTCACGGCGCTTCTCCTCGGTGTCATAGATACCTTCATCAAGTGCTCTGGCGTAGAGCTTGATGGCAGATAGCGGAGTCTTGATATCGTGCGACAGTGACAGGATCAAGGTCTTCTTATCCTTCTGCATCGCGAGTTCTTTTTCCTTATTAGATTCGAGGTTATCTCGAAGCATATTGATACCCCAGAGGAATTTGCCGAAGAATTTATTCTTCTCGGCCTGAACCGGTGCGGTGAGGTTGCCGCGTGCCAGCTCCACGGAAAGGTTACTCATCGTGTGGAAAGGCCGGAGGATACGAAGTCCGATATAAAGGAGGATCGCGACGGATACGAGGATCGCCGCACCGAGTCCGATGTTCATATAGATCAGGGGACGGATATCCGCCCGCACCTGATATTCAAAACGGAGGAGTTCTCCGTTTATTTCCTCAACGGTATAGTCGGAATTTACGATCTCCGACGGATCGAAAGGGACGATGCTCGTGACCGAAGGATATTTTTTCACAACACTTTCGATGGATTCGCCGTTTCTGATATCGGTCACGGCGCGCGAAACATCCACGCGGTACTGTTTGCCGGATTCTTTCCTCATGTTACCCAGCATCAGGAAATTGCACCCTGCAAGAAGCAGGAGTTCAGCGATCAATATGATGATGGTGATGCGCCAATACTTTCTCACGAACGTTCCTCGCTATTCCTTGTGACGTACCGGGAGTCACTCATATCTATATCCCGTGCCCCACACCGTGATGATGTGCTCGGGCTTCTTCGGATCTTTCTCGATCTTCTCCCGGAGCCACTTGATATGCACGGTCAGCGTCTGGATCTCCGAGTCGCTGTCCGCGCCCCAGATCGTATTGAAGAGATACTCTTTCCGAAGTGTCGTGTTCTTGTTCTCGATCAGAAGCTGCAGAAGGGCGAACTCTTTCTCGGTTACGACCACCGGTTTATCGTCAACGGTCAGCGTCCGCTGGACGGTATTGAGCCGGAGGTTGCCGTCGACTACTTCCTCGATAGCGTATTTTCTCTTAAATATCCCGCGGATCTTCGCAAGCAGGATATCGATATCGTAGGGCTTCTCGATGTAGTCATCTGCGCCGAGCGACAGACCCTGGAGTTTACTCTCCTTATCGCCTCTGGCACTTGCGATGATGATGTGTGTATTTGATGATTCACGGATCTTACTGCACACGGAAAAACCATCGATCCCCGGGAGCATGATGTCCAGGACCAGAAGCTTTGCCCCGTATTTCTCGAAGAGCTCGATTGCCCTCTCTCCCGTCGGTGCGATGGCGACAGTATAGTTCTCTTTCTTGAGAAAAGCACTGAGGAGGTCTCCGATTTCCTGATTGTCTTCACAAATAATGATGTCCGGCATGGGTTCTCCTTTTTGCACTGCGCTTTTTCCTCATTATACCATGCGTGGATGCGCTTAGATATTTGCAACTGCGACTGCAAATAGACGGTAATATTTCAGATGGGCTGTCCTTGTTGAATTGTCCCCCGGATATTAGTATATTGGCATAAGGAGGGTACGAGAATGTCCAACAATCTCACAAATCTACAGAAGCACACATGCCCGACATGTGGCGGCCAGCTGACCATCAACGAAGCGCGCCAGATGTACGAGTGCCCTTTCTGCGGCGTGTCCTTTGACTATGAGTATTTCCGCGAGGATGACGTCCTTGACCGTGCGGCGCGTGCCCTGAGGGCAGGTGAATATGTCTCGGCAGGAGACGCCTATGATTTCATGCTTCAGAAAGAACCGCAGAATTTCGTCGCACTTCGCGGGAAGATCCTGGTCGCTGCCAATGCGAAGAGTATGCGTGAATTCCAGCAGCCGAACCGACTGCGCATCACGACATATGAGAAAGTGGACCCGAAGGTCGACTCTGCTATCGAGCATGCCAAGACCGAGCACAAGGCGTACTTTACTAAGCTGCAGGAGCTCTTCCAAATCGGGAAGGAATATAGAGATGTAATCAGGAAGATCGATAAGAGCAGGAAAGCCGGGAAACGTAAGGGTCAACAGATGCAGATGATTTCGCGTGCGAGTCAGGAACCGTATGTCGAGATGAGGGATCCCTGGACAGATAATGAGACCATATCCGTTCATCCGCGGAGCATCATCGTCGGTTCTATTGTGGTCTTCGTTATCTGGTGTATCCTCGTGGCCTTTATCGGCTTGGCGATCTCGAAGAATCCCTACTCAAAGGACGCTACGACCACGACAACTGAGAGCTTATATAACAATTATGCTCTCGGCAATGGGGTTTATATCAAGGGACAGGGGTACGTCACATTAGATTCGGAAGCTAGAGAGTATTTGTCCGAGAGTGTGATCAGAGCTTCCGAGGCGGCGGAGAAGAAAAAGGAGGCGCTGGAATCCAAGAGAATCGAGAATGAAGAAAAATGGGAAGACCAGCACAAGGACGATTGGCAGAAATTACTGATTCTTGTTCTCGTGCCGGGCAGCATCGTTGCGATCATCGTTTTCTTCATGATGAAGAGGATCAATAGAATCAGAGAACTCGAAGAAGAGATCGGCCGGATCAAGGAGAAGGCCGATAGGATCGTGGAGGAGACGCATGCCTACGAGACCGATGCGGTATCGATCAGAAGCAGAATCAATGAGGTCTATAAGGAACTCGTTGCACTCGATCCGTTTCCGGAGGTGCAGAACGCACCGATCCGTAGCAGGACACAACTCTCGAGAAGATGGAAGTGACGGGCAGGATCTGACAGCCGGGCTTCTTGAAGAGATGCCATAAGGCTTCTCCCTCTCTATGCGGGTGTGATATACTTGTATGGAAGACAGAAAAGGACGGGCTACTCCTATGCAATTTGTTTTATCGGCGCAGAAGATCAAAAACGGCAAAGTCGCATTTATTATCGATGCGGGTGTTCCGGGCGGTGTCAGAAAAATCACGGAAAAAGTCCGGGAAGATATCCGGGCGGTCTTCGGCGCCGCGCCGCAGATCTTCGATCTCGGGGAGTTCTCCGGACCGGATGCGGCAAAGGTCGAGTATCCGATACTGGTCAGTCTTTCTGCTTCCAAGAAGGGGGAGCCAGAGTGTAACATACTTACAAAGCTTGAAGAATCAGGCTTGATGTGCCTTGACGAAGTGACCGGCAAAAGAGAAGTATACCTTCACAAAGTCATCGGGAATCTTCCGGTGGAAGTGCTTCTGCCACGTAAGAAAGGTAAGCGCAGGGAGACCTGCCTGAGCTGCAAAGAGTCAAGCACGTTATCTTCGTGGAAGTCGGTACTGGTGATCGCAGGCTCGGACAAACGAGGTGCGATCTATGGACTTTTCGCGTTGTCGGAGAAGCTGGGTGTATCGCCGTTTATCGACTGGCTGGATGTAAAGCCGCCTCGGAAGAGCTCTTTTACGATGCCGGGGAAGTATGAGTATATCTCGAAAGAACCGTCCGTACGCTTCCGGGGATTCTTCATCAACGACGAGTGGCCGGCTTTCGGAAACTGGTGCAACAAGAGGTTTGGCGGTTTTAATGCCAAGTGCTACGAGCATGTCTTCGAGCTTCTCCTGCGCCTCAAGGGCAACTACCTGTGGCCGGCCATGTGGTCAGCGATTTTTCCGGATGACGGGCCGGATCTTCAAAACTGTGAATTGGCAGACGAGCTTGGTGTAGTCATGGGCATGTCCCACCACGAGCCGTGCCTGCGTCAGGGTGAGGAATACAGATATCTGCGTGGTCCGGACTCGATCTATGGCGATGCGTGGAATTTCATCACAAACGAGAAAGGCATCACGAAGTTCTGGGAAGACGGACTCAAACGAAGTGGAAGATTCGAGAACGTCATTACCGTCGGCATGCGCGGGGAACAGGATACAGCCATCATGGGCAAAGAAGCAACGCTGGCTGATAATATTGCGCTTCTGCGTAAGGTCCTGAAAACACAGAACCGTCTTATCAAGAAGCATGTAAATCCGAATCTCGACGAGGTGCCGAGAATGCTCGCACTCTATAAGGAAGTCGAACCGTATTTCTACGGAGATGAAACCACGCCGGGCCTGATGGGAGATCCGGAGCTTGAGGGTGTGACGCTCATGCTCTGTGACGATAACTACGGCAATCTCCGCACCGTACCGACGAAGCAGATGCGGAACCACAAGGGTGGGTACGGGATGTACTACCACTTCGATTATCACGGTTTCCCGATCTCTTTTGAATGGTTCAATACTACGCATCTTTCGAAGGTCTGGGAACAGATGACGATGGCTTATGACTTCGGCATCCGGGACCTCTGGATCGTTAATGTCGGCGACATCTTCAGTAACGAATATCCGCTGTCGTTCTTCCTCGACCTGGCCTATGACTTTGACAAGTGGGGAACCGGTAACCTAAGCAGCGCACACGAATACACGAATTACTTCGTCAAGAAGAATTTCGGAGACGAGCTTTCTTCTTCGCAACGGAAGAAAACGTCGGAACTTCTTCTCGGGTATACCCGCATCACACATGCGCGCCGTACAGAGGCCATGAACGATTCTGTCTACGCGCCCTTTGCATATGGGGAGACGGAGGAACTTCTTTCGACGATCGAAGATCTGATGTGCGATGCACAGAGTCTCTATGAGCAGCTCTCTGACAACGTGCAGTACCGCTTCTATGAGATCGTGTATCTGCCGCTCATGGCCAATCTCAATGTGCAGAAGATGTGGCTCCTGACGACACTCAATCACGCGTATGCAAAGAGAGGGAGTACCTATGCCATGACGCTGGCCGAAGCAGTGGGTGTATGTCTGGAGAAAGATCGGGAGCTTGTGGCGGAACTTCACAAGATCCACGGCGGGATGTGGTATGGAATGGGTCTTTCGGAGCATATCGGTTTTAAGAACTGGTGTGAGGAGGGCTGTCAGTATCCAGTGGTGCATACTTTTGAACCGGGGAACAAGGAGCGCCTGATCGTGGCTATCCCCGGCACGGATCAGTATTCCGAGTGCGGACCGTGGACGAGGAAGACGCTGTGTATGCCGGCATTTATGGATCCGCGTGCCGGTGTCGGGCATATCGAAATAACGACAGCCTGTGCAAAGGGTGTTCCGTTTACCGTGGAGTGCAGTTCGCCGTATCTCAAGGTATCAAAGACTCAGGGATTGGCGCGTGCTTATGGCCGGACGATCCTGACGGTTCAGATCGACCGTGAAGTGCTCAAGGCAGAGGAAACATGTTCTCAGATCACCGTGCGAAGTGGCGATGGATTCGTATCCATTCAAATTCCGATCCGGACCGCAGATCGTTTTGCCGAGGCGAATCCGGCACCGAATACTTTCTTCTGGTGTGGGGAAGGGTACATCTCTATCGATTCTTCGCATTTCTTTGCCAGGACATCCGGCGCGAAGGGAAGTTTCCGTGAGATCCCGGATTATAATCGCGGTCTTTCTGCAATGAAAGCGTTCCCGCAGGATCAGGTGTTCTCGGGTCGGGGTGATGCTCCGGTACTTTCTTATCGGGTAGTTCTTCCGAAAGACGGGGAATATACGCTTCGTCTTCTGACCAATCCGGGAAATCCATCCGGGCGGATGCCGGAACTGTTCGTCGGTGTGTCGGCCAATGGCGGGAAGATGAAAAGGGTGAACACGATCCGCAAGGGCTTCGCAGTCGGTGATGGCAATGACATCTGGAGTGAAGGCGTACTGGATAATCTGCGCTCGACTGAGGTAACGCTGGATCTCAAGGCGGGGAGTAACGATATTGACATCACGGCCCTAAGTCCCAATCTTGTGCTTACGAGGATAGTGCTTTTTGAGCAGGGCGAAGCCCCTATGAACTCGTATCTCGGTCCGACGGAGACGTATCACAGATAAGGAAGTTTTGGTGATTGTGTCAAGTTGACACTGGTCCGATTGTATATTAATATCTCGTAAGCACGCTGAATTCGTGCTATTATAGGTATTAAGAGATTTTTCGTCTTTTTGGATATACCCGTCTGAAGAGGAAGGTTATGGATAAAAAAACAACATCGAAGAACAAGAGAAAGATAGATATGCAGTGGGTGACCCACTCAATCGTAGTAATGGTGGCGGATGTGCTGGTAGTGCTGTTCTCGTTTTTCGCAGCACTGTGGCTGCGTTTCGACATGCACTTCGATAATATCCCAGGCGATTATTTCGCGACATATCTGAGGATTATTCCTATCTGGTGTCTGATCACACTTGTCGTTTTCTTTGCATTTAAGCTCTATCACAGTATATGGACATATGTCAGCATTGATGAAGCTTTTACCATGGTGAAGGCTTACGCCGTGCTCGTTCTTTGCTACGTGCTCTCGAAGTTTATCCTGAAGATCGATATGCCGAGATCTTTCTATTTCTTCGGCGTTTTTATTGCTTTCTTCCTGCACATGTTCGTGCGCTTCTCTTACAGACTCCTTCGTTATATCACGAACCGGTATGTCAAGATCAACGAGTACAAATCCGGCGAGGTGGAGAATGTCATGATCGTCGGCGGCGGCTCGGCCGGAAGCGTTCTGATCCGCGACCTCAATAATGATTCCCATCAGAACCAGCGTCCGGTATGTATCATAGATGACAATCCGACAAAAATCGGAAGAGAACTCTATGGTGTACCGATCGTGGGCACACGTGATGACATTGTGGCCAAGGCGGCTGAGTTTAATATCGGATCGATTGTACTGGCTATTCCGGCTGCATCTCCGAAAGACAGAAAAGCGATTCTCGATATCTGTAAGGAGACCGGAGCGAAGGTGCGTATCCTGCCGGGCGTGTATCAGCTCGCAAGTGGTGAGGTGAGCGTATCCCGACTCAAGGACGTAGAGCTTACCGACCTTCTGGGAAGAGATCCAATCGAGATAGATAATAACGAAGTTTTTAAGATGCTTAAGGGAAAGACGATCCTGGTAACCGGCGGAGGCGGATCCATCGGATCGGAGCTCTGCCGTCAGATCGCGGAACATCAGCCGAAGCAGCTGATCATCTTCGATATCTACGAGAACAACGCTTACGATATCCAGCAGGAACTGGTTCGTAAATATCAGGGCGGTCTCGATCTGGTCACGCTGATCGGTTCGGTACGTAATACCCACCGTATCGGTAGTGTCATGAAGAAGTACAAGCCGGATATCGTCTTCCACGCAGCGGCCCACAAGCATGTCCCGCTTATGGAGGATAGCCCGAACGAGGCCATCAAGAATAACGTCATGGGTACATATAAGACAGCCCAGGCGGCGGCCGAAGCAGGTGTCAAGACTTTTGTCCTCATCTCGACGGACAAGGCTGTCAATCCGACAAACCTGATGGGTGCTTCGAAGCGTATCTGTGAGATGATCATCCAGATGATGAACCGCCGTACCCCGAATACGAATTTCGTGGCAGTCCGTTTCGGTAATGTTCTGGGATCCAATGGTTCTGTTATCCCGCTGTTTAAGAAGCAGATTGCTGATGGCGGTCCGGTCACGGTTACGCATAAGGATATCATCCGTTACTTCATGACGATTCCGGAGGCGGTATCTCTGGTACTCCAGGCATCCCAGTATGCCAGAGGCGGCGAGATCTTCGTCCTGGATATGGGAGATCCGGTCAGGATCGACGACATGGCACGAAACCTCATCAAGCTCTCCGGATTTACTCCGGATGTCGATATCAAGGTCGAATATACCGGTCTTCGTCCGGGCGAGAAGCTCTACGAAGAGAAACTCATGGATGAGGAAGGTATGCAGACCACAGAGAATAAACTGATCTTCATCGGTAAGCCGATCGAGATGGATGACGAGTGGTTCGAGAAGAAGATCGCCGTGCTCGATATCGATAGCCAGGAAGACGACGAGAACATCAAGAAGTATGTTCAGGAGATCGTTCCTACGTATAAACCCGGTTCCATGTCATAAACATGAAGATCAAGACCGTAAGAAAATCCTGGGAAGAAGTTCGCGCGCTTCCGTCGCCGATACATCGGAAGCCGAAGAAGCCGAGCCGTCTTCTCAGTACGGTCATGCGTCTGGCCTCTTTTCCCGATCTTCGTCAGGTCCGGTTTTCCTATGAGAAGAAACGCATGGATCTGGCCGGGAAAGGCCCCTGGCTGATCCTCATGAATCACGCCAGTTTCCTGGATCTTGAGATCGCCTCGAAGATCCTTTTCCCGAAGAGATATCACATCGTCTGCACGACGGACGCGCTGGTCGGAAAAGAAGCCCTGATGCGCAATCTCGGCTGTATCCCGACGCAGAAGTTCGTCCCGGATCTGTCTCTCATCACCGATATCCGCTACGCGATCCATACGAATAAGACTTCGGTGCTGATGTATCCGGAGGCGGGTTATTCGCTCGACGGCACCGCGACGATCCTGCCGCGCCGTATGGGCGTTCTCTTTAAGTCCCTCGACGTTCCGGTCATCATGATCACTACCTTCGGTTCCTTTACGAGAGATCCTCTCTATAACAATCTCCAGAAGCGGAAACTCCATGTCACGGCACAGATGGAGTGTCTGCTGACTCCCGAAGAGATCGCTGCGAAAAGTGTCGAGGAGCTCGATGCGATCCTCGATCAGGCTTTCTCCTTCGACTATTTCCGCTGGCAGCAGGAAAACCACATCAGGATCGATGAGCCGACCCGCGCGGACGGCCTCCACCGCATCCTTTATAAGTGCGCATGCTGCGGACAGGAAGGAAAGATGGAAGGTGCCGGAACCACGCTTACGTGCCATGCCTGTGGGCATGTATGGGAGCTCGACGAGTATGGATTCCTGGTCGATAAGGATCCCTCGGCAAAAGCACTTGCCCCTGACGTTTCAGATACATCCGAGGTGTCCGGACGCTCCTTCAACCACATCCCGGACTGGTTTTCGTGGGAAAGAAAATGCGTCGGAAAAGAGATCGAAGAAGGTCGATATATCCTCGATACTGCCGTAGATATCGGCATTCTTAAAGACTATAAGGCCTTCTATATGGTCGGATCCGGCACGCTTCGCCAGGATCAGAATGGCTTCGTTCTCGACGGGTGCGAGGGAAAACTCCACTACGAACAGAAGCCTCAGGACAGCTATAGCTTGAACTCGGATTTCTTCTGGTATGAGATCGGTGACGTGATCTGTATCGGGAAGAAAGACTGCCTTTATTACTGCTTCCCCAAGCAGAAAGATATAGTTGCGAAAGCCCGTATCGCGCAGGAAGCGATGTTCAGGATGGTGCGTCCGGGAAGGAGGACTCCATGATCTATCGGTATGGTGGTCCCCATATGCGCGGATACGCGAAGCAGGCGCAGAATCAGCCCGGTGTAAACGGCACGATTCCGCCACAGGGCGTGCCTTCTCAAGGTATGGTTCCACAGCAGGGCGGTATCCCGACTCAGCCGCAGGATCCGTACGTGAATATCGCGATCCCGACCCAGCCCGTCGAAATGGGAAAGAGCCTCGAGAGCAAGAGAAGGGAAGAAATCGTGGCCCTTCTGATCCTTATGTTCCTTGCCGTTCTCCTCTCGTTTGCCGCTTTTATCGCGGTAAATGTACTTCGCCACTTCTCCGGCTCGATCTTTAAGACCGTCGAGGAAAACGGTATCTCCATCGATAGTTTGAAATCCCTCTCTGCGATTCGAAACATCCGCGTCGGAGGCAGGATCGCGATCGGCCTGATGCTGGGCGTGGCGCTTCTGAGCCGTGGCGCGACCACAGTACTCTACGCGATCGTCTGGGGCATCGCCGATCTGGTAGCGGTCCTCGTGACGATTTCTTTCTTCCGGAACTCCGTAAAGAAGAAACCCGCGACGATTCTCGATGTCGTCGCCGTGATCGTCAGTCTCTTTACGATCGTGGTCACCGTATACATGCCCTACGAGATCTGGACGAAAGGCCGGGAGTCGGAATACTGGATCCCGGGGTCGGAAAACTCGGTTTCCCTCTGGGTGATGCTCCCGGCGATCATCTGGAGCGTGTATCTGTTTATCTACCTTATCTGTGCCATCATTTCCGCGCTTCGGGAGCGCCACAATAAAGCAAATAACCATACGGAGGGCAGCATCTCATGAGCAGGATTTTATTTCTTTCCGACCTTCACGGTAACTACCAGGCCACCCTCGCCATGGAGAAGGAAATCGAGAGGATTGCTCCGGATGAGGTCTGGTTTCTCGGCGATGCCGTGGGAAAAGGACCGTCCAACATCGAGACCTGCGACTGGGTCCGCGCACACTGTGATTACGCGCTCAAGGGGAACTGGGATGACTGGATCTGCGAGAGCTTCTTCGAGCGGGACAATGTTGATTCTCCCTATTGGTCTTACATAGTGGAGAACAAGTTTTTCTACGAACAGATCGGGGAGGAGAGGATCGCGTGGCTCCACGCTCTTCCACTGGAAGCGGAGATCCTGATCAGCGGAGTCCGTTTCCGCCTGTTCCACGGGCGTCCTGTCGATCAACTCTACCAGGGATACGAACCGGACGAGAAGCTCAGACGGGGATTTTATTCTGCCGATAAGAAAACGAAGTACGGAAGTTATATCTGCGCGGACAGCCACCGCCCGTATGTGCGCTCGCTGCACGACGGATATGCGATTAATACGGGAAGTGTGGGGAACAGCATCGGTGTGCCCCGGGCACATGCGCTGCTTGTAGAGGGTGACCTCGGATCGGACGAAATCACGCCTATCTACTTCACGATCCTATCTGTTCCCTACGATAACCGGAAAGCTGCGGATGCCGCACTGGCCACAGAAGGGCTGCCGATGGCTGAAGCGTATGCCCGGGAAGTGCTTACCGGGATCTACTCGAGAGATTAAAAATCAGGTGAATACCGTCTCCGAATATAGATGCAGAGTTCCTATTTCCTCGAGACTTCGTCGACCCGGAAATTCTTCATGGAGTGGAGGCTTCCGACGGCCAGGTCTGAGCCGAGAGAAGATCCGATATTCTTCGATAATTCATCTCCGCTTCGAAGTCCGAGCGTGTCCTCATCACCGTAGTCATTCGATTTTTCCAGAAGTCGCGTGAACAGCAGGATGATCGCGCCGATGGCCAGGAGGCACAGTGCAAATATGGTTATGAATGCGAGAATACGGACGTTTTCTGTGTATTCCCCGTTTTCCGTGTATTCCGCGTAGTTAGATAATAAAGCAACAAACGGTCTCATTTTGCACCTCCCTGTCTCTTCTTCGAGAAGATGAATGTGGCGACGGAGCCGGTACGCTTCAGTTTATTGAAGAGTCTTTGCATCCTATGAACTGAGAATAAAAACACGAGGATGCTGACGATCATCAGGATGGACAGCAGAAGCTGCGGCACGGAGGTTTCATATGCGATTTCCCATGCCTCTTTCTCGGAAAGCCTGGAGATCCAGCTGTTTATGACTGTCGCGTAAAGCGTGAACAGCAGTGCGCATACGGCCAGGGACGATCCGATCATGGCCGCGAAGAGCTGCAGTTTGTTCCAAGGGGCGGTTCCGACGACCTTGCCGGTCTGCCCGTTTACGAGGAAAGTATACGGTGTGCCGTTCGCGTCGATCGTGATGAACCAGGCCGGAAGAAGCACATATCCGGTGCGCTTCAGTTTCACCTGTGGCGTCGAAGAGACCTGCTTGATGAAACTTCTCGGCGACTGCTGCTTCATCTTTCCCTGGAAAAGAGTACGCGCCTTCAGATCGGCGATGCCTCTGGCCTTGCGTGGTGTGATATCCTGAACATTCGAATAGAAACCCATCAGATAAGAGGAGTCGAAATCCACGGCATCGCGCAGACTATACGGCTCCAGAAGCGCCGTCATGCGGTCATTCAGGGTTTGGCAGCTCTCCACGAGAAGATCCGAGAACTCGGCACTTCCGTCAAAGACATAGGTCCTTTCCATAAGACCCAGCGTGTGGCGCTGTGTATCGGTGATCGTGCCGTCATAGGTAAAATACGGGATGTAGATTCCGCGCACGCACTCCGGAGAGATGTTCTTATACGCTTTCGGAACAAATGCACCGGAGAGAAGGCGTTTCGAGACATTTTCGATCGCTTCTTCCTTCGTTACGGCGAAGGGAACGATCGCGTCCGGGCGGTTGGCCTTGGCGATCCGGGAGAAGACAACGGCCGTCGCGCCACAGTACACGCAACGTGTGCTGATCTCGGTCCCGGAAACGATGACCTCACCGCCGCACTGGCTGCATGTGTAGATATGGCAGTCATACATCTCGCTGGTCAGTTCATCGAACTCGGACAGGGTGTCCTCCATGCGGACGGGCGCATCCTCATCGTTTTCGTCATTGTGGTAGAAATCATCGGCATCGGGCAGAGTCTTCGGGTCGATAATGTTTCCACACGAAGAGCAGACTAATGAGTCAAAGCCCGGATCGTATTCCATCGGGGCGCCGCACCCCGGACAATTCTTCGCCATTTTTCCCTCCTGCTTGCGGGGAAATCAGTGCCCGCAAATATCCATAAAACAATAGTATCACGACTATTTGCAGAATAATACGGTACAGACTCTGAATTAAACGAGGATAAACTCTGTATCCCAACAGAGAAGATGCGGGTGATGTCTCATATAGACGCGGTAATCGGGCACCATCTTCTTAAGAAGAAGCGGGAGAAGAAAGAGGTCTTCATTTCGATGGTAACAGGATACGATGAGTGCCGGTTTGTCTCGAAGAAGGATCTCCCGCCCTCCTTCGATGGCCGCGCGCTCATTTCCTTCCACATCAAACTTAATGAGGTCCGCCTTTCGGCCCGATAACAGTGTTACAAGTGAGATGGCCGTAAGCTCTTCGGTTTTTCCCGAAGAAGGCGTCTCATGAACGCCGCGTCCCCGGTTACGTGGTATAGATGCAAGTCCGTCATGGTCAGAGATCAGGGCACGGACACATGAAACAGATATTTTCCGGGATGGTTCAGAGCCGGTCTGACCGTCTGCCGAAGGGGAAAACCCCGCCACTCTCTCGAGGAGTTTTCTGAAGTTCCGTCCGTCGGGCTCCACAGCTACGATGTCCAGTATCTCTGGGAACAATTCTGTATACAGCGAGACAGTATCACCGTTATATGCACCAAGATCGATATATCGGGCCGGATCCTGAAGACGGATGAGCGAAGAAAGCTCTTCGAACGGGGTTTCACAGGGACGAAGCAATGTATAGTCACCTGTCAATTTATACCGGATCACGCGATCCCATGTTTCCCGGGAAAGGTCATCTTCCAGAAAAGAACGGACTCTTGAGAGTTCGTAAGCATGCGATGCCTGGAAAGCGGAATCAAAGAGAAATGTTCCGTAAACGGGAACGTCGGGAGCGTATACTTCGTGATCCCGGGCGATCCGGTCTATATTCTCTATTACGTCCGGACGGGAAGTGCCGAAACAGACAAGAACGATCATGTCAGGAAAACGGGCGTGGCAAGTCTCATAATCTTCGACCGGAAATCCTCGGAAAGAGCGGTTCCTGACGAAACCGGAACTGGCAAATATGCCGCGGACAGGGATAGCACGCGCAGAAAGCTGGTCGAGGATCTTATCAGCGCCATTCCCCGTTCCATAGAGTACGATGGGCTTATCCGCTTTAGAAAGATATGACCACAGATCCATCATGGAGGCTTAGCGCAGGGAGGTCTTCCTGAACAGATTCATCAGCCAGGGGATCGCAACGATCCAGCCGAGTGATTTTGCCACGGAAAGAAAACACGCAATAACAAGCTCGACCAGAGTGCAGTTGCCTTCCTGATACTCGGGATAGTGCATGGCGACATAGCTTACGACGACGCAGAGAACGGCACAAAGAAGTAAGAGAGTCGAACGGATCAGTACGTCGCGGGGCACGGTATGCGATGCATCGTCCTTCTTGAGCTCCCGGTTGGTGCCGCGAAAACCGATAAAGAGAAGCACAATGGCGCCGATCAGGCCGGCAAGCATGACTATAGTACGAATGATCAAAACAGAATTGTCCATCTTTTACCTCTATATTTAGTATACGGAAATACTATATTTCACGTGGACATCTTCGTCAACCTTGCTTTTTTGCGCCTGAGTATTTCCAGAATATTAACAACAATGTGAAATAATGTGAAATTTCCGTAAGAATTCAATGAAAGACTATTGCATGTTATTCTAGGCGAGAATATAATTGTGACATAAATGTGAATGATTTGTGAATGACCGATATATTTTCAGGAGGAATGGGGTTATGAAGAAAATCAATAAGAATAAGTCAGGTTTTACGCTGATTGAGATGGTACTTGTTATCGCTATTATCATTATTTTGGCTGTAATCGTATTCTTTAACGTTGCAGATTATATGAACAAGGCCAAGAGTGCTACGAGCAAGATCGAAGAGCATCAGAGCGCTGTAAATACGGTTACTTCTGCCATCTCATCTGCACTGTAATGAATTAAGCATATCAATAGCATAGACGCTGTTCTCCCGCATCGTCTGTGATTATCGTCTTTTTCATTTTTTCAGATTGAAGAGCTGTCGCATGACATTTCATGCGACAGCTCTTTTCGTTCTTTTTCTGGATATTTTGAAACAGACCTTCTTCAAAATCCGCGGAACACCGGTAGAGGTTCTCCGGGACGGAAGATGGAATCAGAATGTGGACTCATCCGACGGCAGGAAGATCTTCTGCGCGTTGTTGTAGCAGATATCCTGCACGATCGAGCCGAGAAGCTCCATGTTCTTGTGGAATTTTCCTTCCTCGACAAGTCCGCCGAGATAGTCGCAAAGGATACGACGGAAGTACTCGTGACGGCAGTAGGAGAGGGAGCTTCTCGAATCGGTGAGCATACCGATGAAGCCCGGCAGATATCCCTGAGCTGCCATAGAACGCAGATGATTCTTGATGCCCTGTTCGTTGTCATTGAACCACCAGGCGGCGCCGTGCTGGATCTTCATGGTCTCGGTGCCATCCTGGAAACAGCCGATGAGTGTGTCGATGATCACGTCATCATTCGGATTCAGGCTGTATAGGATCATGCGGGGCAGGATGTTGTTGAGCTGAAGAATATCCATGAAGTTTGCAAGCGGCGTAACAAAACTCGAATCGCCGGCAATCGCGTCAAATCCGGTATCCGGTCCGATTTTCTCCATGGCCAGGGAATTGTTGTTGCGGCGGCATCCGAAATGGAGCTGCATGGTCCATCCGCGGGCGAAGTATTCACTTGCGCAGTAGAGGAGCAGGGCGCTCTTATAAATCGTCTCTTCTGCATAGGTGACAGGCTGGTCCGGTTCATTCATCTTCTTTTGGAAGATGCGGTCGACTTCGGCTTCGGAAGTATCGCAGAATACGAAACGCTCCATGGCGTGATCCGCCAGACGGCAGCCGTGATCGAAGAAATAGTCCATCCTCTTGTGAAGGGCAGTCTTCAGATCGTCCCAGTTCTGGATCGGCATCTCTGCTGCCTTGGAGAGGATCCCGACATACTCAGAAAAATCACTCTTCTCAATATTGACGATGCGGTCCGGTCGGAAAGTCGGGATGACCAGCGGTCCGAACGTAAGATCCTCGGCGATACGGCGGTGAGAGAAAAGGTCGTCAGCAGGATCATCAGTGGTGCAAAGAAGATTGACATTCGAGGAAGTGATGAAATGTCTCGCACTGAAGAGCCCGCTGTTGAGCTTCTCATTGACAGTTTCCCATACCTGTTCGGCGTTACTGAGACCGAGAGGTTCCTTGATGTCGAAATAGCGGTAGAGCTCGAGGTTCGACCAGTGATAAAGGGGATTGCCGACGGCACGCTCGATGACACTGGCCCATGCGATAAATTTGTCAAAATCATCTGCATCACCGGTGATCAGATCTTCCTCGATTCCGGCGGAGCGCATCAGTCTCCACTTGTAATGATCCCCGGAAAGCCAGAGCTTGGTAAGATTTTCATATTTAGTATCATCTGCGATATCTCTCGGGCTGATGTGGCAGTGATAATCGACGATAGGACAGTTCTTCGCATAATCGAAGTAAAGACGTTCTGCCGTCGCACTATGTAACATGAAATGGTTGCTGATTAATGAAGCCATAGGTTACCTCCTCGAAATCACATGAAAAAATCAATTCGATTTCTGCCGATTCTACTACTAATGATAACAAACAAATCGGAAAGACAGAATAGTTTTCTTCTCATATATGAGAAGTTTTACAGAAGTTTCATAAGAGAGGTCTACTTGCGTTTCTTGATCTCGTTTCGTACGGCGATCGTGATAAGGATGGAACCGGTCACGAACAGATAGATCCACCAGGACATATCACCCCAGACCCGGTTAATGATGTATACGGCCATGCCCAGGACGCAGACTGTGCCGAGGATGAGGAAACCCTTCTTACGGCAGGCGTATCCGCCGAGGAGTATCAGGAAACTGATCACACCGAAGAGGATCAGACAGAAGTTGTCTTTCGGCGTGGAGAGAGTAAGAAAGGCCAGAATACCCATCTCGATACTCGAGAAGACGGTCCGTATCGAATCAACATCGGATTTCTCTTTGATGTCCGGAAAGAGCCATGGGAGAAGAACGATCACAAGTGTCGTCGGGATCAGGTAACACGCCTCGACGAGATTTGACAGGGACGGGAGGGTCAGGACCGGCATCCAGATTATCGTAGAGAGCGTCACGAGAAGAAGGGCCAGCCCTCTTCTGCGTTCGCGTGTGCTGCGGCTACGGAGAAGCAAAAGCTCGATAAGAAGAAATCCCGGTAGCACGAGGAAGAGATAACGACATGTGTAGAATTCCGAGAAAAGCCATCTGAAGAGATGATCGAGGATATGCGAGGTGTGAGAAATGCCCGAGATGGAGACAGCCTCTTCTTTGAGCGCCGCGGATTCGTAAATGGTTATGAATGGTACCACCACGAAGACCAGGATCTGGGAGAACAGTGCGCCCAGGAAGAATGGATCGCGGCGGAGCTTTCTGTCTTCAGAGGTTTTGTTGCCAAAGAAAGAAATCAGGCAGTAGGCAAGAACGGGGAGCAGGAAGAGAAGGATCTTGATCCATACCGGAAGATTCCACCTTCCTTCTTTACTATAGTGATCGATAAACATGATAAAGAGGATGCTCACGACTGTGGCAGAAACCGCGCACAGAAGCGGCCGGTAACGGAAGAAGAGGATCATCAGACAGACCAGCATCACAGAGAGTACGATTGGATAGAAGGGGTAGCTGTGGGCCAGAAGTCTCATCATGAAGCCCAGGATAGAGAAGACACCGATTGCACAGGACCAGAGGAAGACTGCCTGATTTCGCGAAGTGCGAAGAACAGAAGGAACCGGATCCTCCTTCTTCTTTGTGACAAGATAGGAAATGGCGAAATAAAGGAGCGGAAGTGTCGCCAGGATCGTGAGGATAGGTGCTTCACGCAGGAAGAAAGACGAGGCGCCGAATTCTTTCGGGATCTTCAGTGCAAATGGAAGGACGACGGTCAGCGAAATCAGACCGAAGAGAGTATACCAGAAGGGTGCCAATGTCGAAGAAGCCGAGGCGGAACGGTCCTTCTCGATGAGGAGAAGAAATAGGAAGAAAAGCGGGATCAAAAGAGGGATCAGATGCTGCATCACGAAGAGGAATGGCTCGGATCCGGAGGGGACGCGGACTGTGGTCATAATAAAGAAAACCAGAGTCAACGTGGTCAATAGTGCTGCCCATGTTGCCACTTTCTTAGCTGTTGATGTATAGATTTCCAGGAAAGCTTTTTTCCCGGAACCGCATACGAAGATACGGATCACCGCGAAGAGGTAGGTGATCACGGCAAAGAGAAGGAGCGCTACCGCGGTGACCCGGGTGCCGTCGTGTTCTCTTCCGAGCTTCAGAGAGAAGAAGAGAAAGAGGAAGAAAGGCCAGATCGCGGCATAGAAAACACGGTTGGAGGAGATGCTTCGAGGTTCTTCTGTGAGGGATGGATCACGGTAATTGAGCTTGTCCGTGCGGCATCCCATCACGATGCAGCCTGCACAGAAAAGAAGTGTCAGGAAGAAGAACCACATGGCATACGGATCTTCAATCGTGGAGACGAAGATCTCGAAGAAAACGGCCAGATAACCGAAGGCAAGGAGATTGCCCGTACTGGTGTAGAAACGGTGGTGCGGAATGAAACTAAAGGCACCGTAGAGAACCGCGGCAATAATCAGGCCCAGAAGCGCGGCGGTAGAGCCCGCCAGCATATAGTCTGATTTTCCTATGCGGATATAGTCTCCGAGTGCATCCGGAGAAAACAATGTGGTGAAACTGAAAAGCCGTACGGAAGTGACCCACAGAAGGTTGAAACAAGGAGTGATCGTACCGACGAAGATCAGTGGTTTTTCATAGTGAACAGATAGATACGTAAGAGCGAGACATGGCACCAGAGTCAGTGCGATGTAGCCCCAGGAATCGACTTCCAGAGAGTAGATGAAGATCGGAAGACTGCTGGCGATCAGGAAGGTAATGCCGAAGACAAGGAGCACCTGCGCAAAAACCTTTCTGAAGGAAGGAATAAAGGAGAGCGCGGCGAAGGATACGCCGGCCACGAGCATCCAGATCGAGACGGTAAGGACACTGTTCAGTCCGACGATCTGGGCCGTTCCGACCAGAAGTAGAACGATGGAAGGAAGACTGAGAAGACCTGTTTCTCCTTTAAGAACAGAAGCGAGGAAGAAGGCCGCAGCAAGAGCAAGAAGAAATATGCCGGACCAGATATTGTTGCGGCTCAGGAAGAGCGCGACGAGAGTCATCACATATAGATTCACGATGGAGTAGACCGTAAACACCTTCGAGAAAGGCGTGAATCGGTTGTTCTCCGGGATCTTGGCGATATATGGAGCCAGAAAAACAGCGGCAGAAGCAAAGAGAGCAATCAGGAGAAGATTCATCGAGTACGGATAGTCGAACATGACGGACAGTATATAGATGCACAGGCTCAATGAGATCAGGGATCCGGTCGCAAAGACTCGGCTGCGGAAGAAGAGTGCGCCGAAGAACAATAGCACAAGGAGACTTCCGAAGCAGAGAAGGAGAGTATTGTAGAGTTCGGGGAGGTGAAGGCTGAAGTATCCGCCTAATAATTCAAAAGCACCGGCACCGAATATGGTGATCGGCAGGGAAGCAGAACCGATGGAATAAAAGGCCAGACTGGTGTTCGGGAGATGAAGACGGGTCTTGGCGATAATGCCGGCGCCGAGGAAGATCGCACTAAAGGAAAGAAGCGCAATGGCGCGAGTCCCGCTTCCGAGGATGCTCCAGGTCGCGGAGATGAATCCGATGGATGCCAGAAGCAGCAAGATAACACCGACGGTGAGGATCACCGGCGTGTGGGAAGTATCAGTGTTTTCTGCGGACGGGGCAGCGGCCGGAACGGAAGAACCGGATGTCGTATCCTGAGGGATCGGTGCCGTTTGATAAGTGGGGCGGGGAGGCTCTGCGTCCTGCGGAGCGGCAAGAGCCGGAGCCGATTTCACCAGTTCGGGAGCGGGAACAGATGAAATAGATGTATTCTGCGGGATGGGCATCTGCGCCGGACGTGGCGTGGAGGATGCCGAAGAAGGAGAAGACGGAGTCTGGAGATAACCGATCTTTGCATCGGGGTCCAGTGCCCGAACCTGATTCTGCAGCTGGTTGACGTAGCGGCGATAGTTCTCCTTCTCACGGGCGCTCTCGATCTCCGACTGCATGTGACGGATCTCTTCTTCCTTGGCTTCGCGGCGGGCTTTGTTTAACTGGACTCGGGACACGATGAAGAGAACCAAGAGCGGAATTGGCGATAAAGCGTAGATAATGATGAATAACCAGATTAATGTTTCCAAGACGAAGTTCCCTCCTTCCCGAATATTATTTTGATTATCAAACTATCTTCAATATAGACCCCATAAAAGTATTTGTCAACTCTTCTGGTCAGGACGGGAAGAGGGAACACTCTCCACGATCCCGATTGCTTTCTTTCCGACTTCGAGGATACAGCCGCCTTCGGTCTCTGTGCCTTTCTTGTCGTCGCTTATGAGTCCGGGGCCGATCTCGAGATAGAAGATCTTATAGTCGTCGTTATCAAGAGTGTAGCCGTGCTGGCCTTTCTTCATCGCGCCGAAGGTGTAGCCGGGTACGGGTGTGAAGCCCTTACTAAAGCCGGCGGCGATGGCTCCGCTGTCGCGAAGTTCATCATCAGTAAGTCTTCTCTTCACGCCGGGCATGTTCTCGAAATCCTGGAGGAACTTGTCGAGAGAGGCGCGCTCTTCTTTTGGCATGGAAGAGGATTCGTGGAGGAAGCAGGCACCGTTCACAGTCTGGAACCACGCGGTGTGAAAGGAGATGCCGGCCTCTTTCAGTAGGTCATTTGGCTTGATGTTTTCCTTGATGTTAAAGCAGGCGTGGTCGCTGAAGATGAGGATATCGAAATGGGAGATCCCCTTGCTCGGATCTCCGCCGGCCTTTCGTTCTGCGTCCTCGATGCCCTCGAGAATGGTACCGAGGAGTTTATCGTCGTATTCGATCGACTTCTTCGTGATTTCCGAGTCGATGCCGGTGTGATGCTTCTGATGGTCGGTGTCCTGCAGATGCAGCATATAGAAGTCTGCTTTCTCGTTCGCGATCAGGTCGCGCGCGGTGAAGGCGATGAATGTATCGATACCGAAATAGTTGAAGGATTTGCACTTCTTCATGTAGCGGAAGAACTTCGGGCAGAGGCGGAAGGTGGAACTGTAGTGCACGAACTTGAAACCGCGGTACAGCATGCTCTCCGTTCCCGGTACTTCCGCAAGGTGATAGCGGATCTTCTCGCCCGGAGTGCAGGGGTACATCATGGCGCAGGACACAAGGCCCTTTTCATATGCGCGCTCGGGGAGGGTCTTTACCTTGATGAGTTTTCTATGTGCACGCCATGTTTCCGAATCTTTAAAAGGATCGTAGATCACGTTGTCGAAGAGGCCGTGTTCCGAAGGGAGTACGCCGGTGGAAATGCTGGTATGGACAGGGTAGGTATTCGAGATGAAAAGCGAATCGACCTTGCGGTGCAGAAGCCCCCAGGAAGCGAGTTTCCGGAAATTCGGAAGAGTCAGAAGATAGTTGATATCGATGTCTGAAATGGCGTCCAGAGAGATCATGATCAACGGGCGTTCGAGGCGTTTGCTACGCATGGATTAGTCCTCCCGATAAGTGTAATTACTCTATTGATACGATATAATAAGAAGAACGATAAGTAAACCATGAAAGTGAGACGAATGAACATGGGGAAAAGAGTCATTCTGATCGTACTGGACAGCTGCGGGATCGGCGGAGCAAAGGACGCGGCGGCCTTCGGAGACGAGGGGTCGCACACACTCGCCGCCTGCTCGAAGGACAGTGCATTTTCCATAGCAAATATGAGACGGATCGGTATGGGGTGCATCGAGGGCGCGCTCCCGTACGATGAGCCGGACGGTAAGGGCGTCGGCGCGTGGGCGCGACTGCAGGAAGCGTCGATGGGCAAGGACACGACGATCGGCCACTGGGAGATCGCGGGTCTGATCTCGCCGGAACCACTCCCGACCTATCCGGATGGATTTCCGTCGGAAGTGATCGAGGAATTCGAAAAGCAGACCGGGCGAAAAGCACTATGCAACAAACCCTATTCTGGAACCGAAGTGATCCGTGACTACGGTCAGGAGCACGTAAAGACAGGTGACCTGATCGTCTATACATCAGCGGACAGCGTCTTCCAGATCGCGGCGCACGAAGAGGTCGTCCCGGTAAAAGAACTCTACCGCTACTGCGAGATCGCCAGGAAGATCCTGGTCGGAAAACACGGCGTCGGAAGAGTCATCGCAAGACCATTTGTCGGGGAATACCCGAACTTCGAGAGGACCTCGAACCGCCACGATTTCTCGCTTGTTCCGCCGAGAGCGACGCTTCTCGACGAACTGACGGAAGCGAAGATCCCGGTATACGGAGTCGGAAAGATCTACGATATTTTCGCGGGAAAAGGTGTCGGTATGACAGTCAGAACATCCGGAAATGAGGACGGGATCGAGCAGACACTTGCTGCGATGGATATGCAGAAAGAAGGACTCATTTTCGTCAACCTCGTGGACTTCGATATGCTCTACGGACACCGAAATGATGTGCACGGATATGCCGAGGCGCTGACGTATTTTGACGATCGTCTGCCGGAGATCCTGTCGCGGTTGCAGAAGGACGATATTCTCATGATCACGGCCGATCACGGATGCGATCCTTCGACACCTTCGACGGATCACTCGCGTGAGAATGTTCCGTTCCTGGCATATGGCGAGAGAGTGCGTCCCGGAACGGATCTCGGGACGAGATCGAGCTTTGCGGATATTGCGAAAACGATCGGTGATTTCTTCGGGATAAACACGAATAATCTGGACGGTGAATCGTTCTGGAAACAGATGCGGAAGCCGTGAGAAAACAAAGGAAACACAGGAAAGGATAATCGATATGAATTACACAGAAGACGAGAAAAAGATCGTAAGTAAGGTGGACCATACTTTACTTCGTACGACATCGACACTGGAGGAGATCCGTGCACTGTGCGAGGCGGCGCTTCAGGCCGGAACGGCGAGTGTGTGCATCCCGCCGTGCTATGTAAATGACGCGGCACAGTTCCTGAAAGGAAAGCTTCCGGTATGCACGGTCATCGGTTTTCCGAACGGATACTGTACCACGGCGACGAAGGTTTTCGAGGCGAAGGAAGCGATCCGCCTGGGTGCCTCGGAGATCGACATGGTGGTCAATCTCTGCGATGTGAAAAACGGGAATTTCGACCGTGTGTATCTGGAACTTCTGGCGATGCGAGAGGCCTGCGAGGGCGTGATCCTGAAGGTCATTATCGAGACATGCCAGCTGACGCGTGAAGAGAAGATCAGGATGTGCGAACTGGTCAGCCAGGCGAAGGCGGACTTCATCAAGACTTCGACTGGTTTTTCTACCGGAGGTGCGACAGTGGAAGATGTCCGTCTGCTGCGCGAATATTCCGCACCGGAAGTGAAGGTGAAAGCGGCCGGCGGCATCAAGGATTTCGCCGATGCGAAGGCCATGATCGAAGCGGGTGCGGACAGACTGGGAACGAGCCGTCTGGTGAAGTGAAAACAGCGCGCGATATGTATGAATTGCGTCGCATCTTACTATGAGAAAGGCGGGAGAATATGGATAAAGAATTACTCATTTCTGAAGCGAAGAAAGCACGTGAAAATGCATATGCGCCGTACTCCGGTTTTACTGTCGGTGCGGCTCTTCTGACGAAAGACGGGAAGATCTACCGGGGCTGCAATATCGAGTCTTCGGTATTCTCGCCGAGTCTCTGTGCGGAGCGAGTCGCGCTGGCCAAAGCCATCAGCGAAGGCGAAAAAGAATTTGAAGCGATCGCGATCGTAGGCGCAAATGCGAACGAGGATCCGACTGCACCATGTTTCCCGTGCGGCGTGTGCCGGCAGGTACTGAGCGAACACGTCGACGGAAGTGCTTTTCGCGTGGTGGTGGAAGAAGAAGGAAAAGCAATAAGTTATACGCTTGCAGAGCTTCTGCCGAAAGCATTTGTGTTCTGATGACTCAAATAAAATGACGCATAAAAGTGCCGCTGAAAGCATCCCGAGATGGAGTGCAGACAGCGGCTTTCTCATGCAGAAATCAGATCCACGGATAGCAGAGGAAGTTCATAGCGACGTAACTGCCTGCGGCGAACAAAAGCCAAGGGGTGAAAGTACGCTTCTTAAAGGCCAGGTGCACGATCGCAAGGAGCGATCCGACGAAGACGACGACGGTGCCCCAGAGACCGAGTGTGCGCGAAGAAGTGTAGCCGAAGCGAGTCATGTAGAGGATGATCTTCGATGCGGAGATCGTAGCAAAGAGCATGCTTGATGCCATGAGGATGATGCTCAGGAGCCGGATCAGGCGGTTGTCCTGCGAGCCGAAGATGCGGACCAGAGACAGAAGTACGAAGTTGATGAGCACGACGTTGATCAGTTCGTGGAAACCGCTGACTGCGTATTCGGATGCGGTGAAGGCTTCAGGCAAAACTCCGGCAAAAGCACTGAACATATACTTGGCCTGCGAAATGAAGAAGATCAGGTAGACAAGGAGGAAGATCGAGATCACGACGCTGAAGAGTACATCCGGCATGAAGCGGAATTTAGCGGAACTCTCGACGAGTCTTCCGTGGAATTCTTTTTCTTTGGAGACGGGGAGGCGGACACCACCCTGGAACAGACCGAAAAGATATGCACCGATCGGGATGCTGACGATGAATTTTACAAGGGTAAGCGATACAGATACGCTAGTAAAAAAGGAGTCGAGCGAAACAAAAAAGTGCTCGAATCGCGAATCGACTTTCGCGAGGTTTTCGACCGCCATGATGAAGATGAAGAAGATGACGCACAGGACGACGATGACGCCGAAAACAGAGCGTGGTTTTTCTTCCTTCGGTGTGGCCGTACAGGTGGCGTCACTACCTGACAGAGAGGCCGTAATGGTGCCGGTTTTGCGATGGTAACTGACACTTTCGGAAATAGAGAGGACGCGAGCGAAATAGTTGTAGAAGGGGATACGGAACATGCCGTTCATCAGGTCAATGGGAATGAGACACGAGGAGCGGTCAGAGAGGAAATGACCGGTGCCGCAGATGGCCATGTAGATGACCACCATGTGGATGAAGAAAAGTGTCAGTCCCTGAAGCTGTCCGAAGTAGGTGTTGATGCACAGAAGAACGAGAATCGCTTCCCAGAAATGCACCTCGAATGATTGGATCTTCGACGGGATGAAACGCTCGAGCAGGCGCTGCTGTGCCCTTGTCATCTCAAGCCATATCACGGCCGCGACGGAAAGACACGTGATGTAGATCGTCACCTGGACAGGCTTCAAATTGATCATGAACATGTTGACATATGCGAAGGAAAAAACGTAACTTAAACCAAGGCAGAGAAATTTCAGGATCTCTGCCTGCTTCGTATTCGTATTCATTTTTCGTTAAACTCCTGTTTTTCGGGGGATGCTCTCGAAGTTGGGAACCCTGCTCTTTACAGGGTTCCGGGTCTTCACTGAATTAAGATCCTTCAGCCTTCCGGCGGATCCGGCTGGTACTCGAGGATGTCGCCGGGCTGGCAGTCGAGTGCCTGGCAGATATCGTTCAGGGTACTGAAGCGGACGGCCTTGGCTTTCTGGTTCTTAAGGATCGAGAGATTGGCCGGCGTGATACCGATTTTCGTGGCGAGATCTCCGGAAGAGATCTTGCGCTTTGCCATCATTACATCTAAGTTAACAATAATTGCCATAAGACTCACCTCACACTGTCAGATCCAGTTCCTGCCGCATGTCGATGGCCTTAAACATCACGAGGCGGACACACTCTACGATCAAACCGACGAACATGCCGAGCAGGCAGATGAAGCAGAGCGGTGTGGATGCGCAGGTCCCGATTCCGCAGATGACGGCGATCAGGAAGCAGCAGACCGAAACGACGGACATATACCGGGTGTTGACTTTATCGAAGACGACGCCCTTCTTGAGGTTGCGAAGCAGACTGACCAGACAGAAGAGGATCGGATAGGTCAGTGCTGTAGAGAGGTAATAGATAGTCAGAAAGACCATGAAGCGAACCCGTTCTTCTTTGAGAAACCCGAGGGAAGTCAGGCTTCCATCGCTGAAGAGGGAATCCTGCCAGTAGTAGTCGCAGACAGAGTATCCGAAGATATCTCCGAGTAAAATGACGATGAAGAAAAGTCCGCAGGCGAATATAGTCATATTCAGCCATAGTGAATACTCAGTTTTCTTGTTATTATCCATGTGTGTGATACACCTCCGTGTTAATAGTACGCTAGCGGTCAGTGATCCGAAATAGAAAGGATCTGACATCATACTATCACGACCATTATCGAAATGCAAGCATTTTTTATCGAAAAACAATAATTTCTTTTCGAGAAGCATTATTAGGTAGCGGAGACAATCCGGCCTGTATTCTCTTTTTTCCCGGGAAGCAGTTCCCCAAGGATGCGTTTTGTTCAGTTTTCTGTGCAATCTTACAACCCGCCAAAGATTGAAAGATATGAAAAACGCCTTATAATGGGTAACGTACATATAATAGGGTAAATATGGGCTTTGTGTGGTTAATATCCAGTCATACGGCACGTGCCCGGTCATGTACGAAAGAGGTACATGATCTGACCCGAAAAAACGGATAAGGACGAAGAATGATTAAGTTTACGAAAAGAGCGATAAGCATCACACGTAACAAATGGCGCTTAGGCATCGTGCTCGCGGTGACTCTTGTGCTGATGCTTATCGTGATTTTTGACTCTTCCGTTTTTTCTTCGCGCGAGACATATTCCTATCTCGGGCGCGGTTCGGCGCCGACGGGAATACTTAATGGTGCCCAGCCACTGATCCAGGCCTTCTCGCCCGACCGGCGACATGTCGACTATATCGAGATCCGCATGGCCTCGAATCTGGAATCCGGTAATGTCCTGGCTCCGCAGGGAAGGATACTGTTCCAGTTGCAGGAAGCGGATGGCAATGTGCTTCTGGCACAGAATGTCCCGATTGCGGAAGTGAAGGATAACGAGTATCTGCGTTTCCGGATCGGAATGGATCTGGATCCGGAACAGACATACCGGATCGCATTGCAGGCGCTCGAGACGATCGGCGAGGAAGTGCCGACGGTGTGGGTATCTACCAATGTTGCCGATGCCCTCTACGATGTGCGCTATCCGGGGCTGGATACGGGAACGCATCTGCAGTGTAATATCCAGATCCGTTATTCACAGATGGATTACCTTGCCATGATCGTCAGCATCTTTCTGCTCTTTCTGTCGGCACTTCTGGCGATCCTGCACTTCGACCTGTCGGACAAGGCCAAGGAGTGGTCGACGATGGCGATCATGTGCCTGATGCCGTTTCTTATGTTTACGGTCACGGAGCTTCTCAATAATAACTCCGTCTTCCGCAAATCCCCGGCTGCATTCCTGATCAACTACATTTACTTCCTGCTGATCTACATGCTGCTGTTCATCACGTTTAACAAGTTCAGACTGACAACGATCATCGCCAACTGCATCGTTTTCGCACTGTCGATCTTCAACTACTTCAAGCTCGCCTGGAGAGGCGAACCGATCCAGGTCCTCGATGTCGTGACACTGCAGACGGCGATGAACGTCTCCGACAACTACCACGTCGAACTTTCCCCGATTCTCATCATCGCGACACTTCTTTTCATACTCTCGATCATCATCGTAACGAAGTGCCGCTACCAGATCACCCTCAAGCGCAAGCGTGCGGCGATGGGTGTCTGTGGCGCATTCCTCGGGATCTTCCTGGTCCTGACGCTTCTCGATTCCAAAAAGAAACAGAATGCATCGATCAGCCTGATGGAGCAGATGGGCGTGGTTAACGATGACACGAACCGCCGAGCTACCTTCACGCAGAACGGTATGATCGTCGCGCTGACGCTCAATGTCCAGCACATCTCGGTAGAGATGCCGGAGAACTACAGCGCAGAGCAGGTGGCGCTGATCGAAGAACATATCGAAGAAAGATCGTACCACTCGATCCTTCCCGATTCGATCATGGAAAACTATGAGGCGGCAAAAGAACTGCACCGGAAGCAGGGCAAGCGTATGCTGAAAGACGGCGAGAAGCCGAACATCATCTGTATCATGAACGAGTCCTATACGGATATGTCGACGGTCGGATCCTTCGAGACGAATCTCGACATGCACCCTTATATGGACATGCTCTTCAAGAGCGATAACGTCGTCCACGGTGATCTTTGCGTATCCGTCTATGGCGGCGGTACGGCGAACTCCGAGTTCGAGTTCCTGACCGGTAACTCCATGGCATTCTTCCCGATCGGAAGTATTCCATATCAGCAGTATATCGAGGACGAGACCGGATCTCTCCCGAGATTTCTGAAGACCGAAGGCTATCAGACCATCGCCGTACATCCGTACCTCGCGAGCGGCTGGAACCGTCCGTATGTATATGAGAAACTGGCCTTCGACGAGTTCCTCTCGCTTGATGATTTTTCCGATGACACGGAGTACATCCGTTCGTACATCTCGGACCGCGGTTCGTATGCGAAGTTGATCGAGCTTTACGAGAATAAAGAGGAGGGTCAGCCGCTGTTCCTCTTTAATGTCACGATGCAGAATCATGGTTCCTACACCAGCACGAATCCGAACTTCAACCAGGATGTGCGTCTTCTCGAGTATCCGGAGAAATTCCCGGAGACCGAGCAGTATCTGTCACTCGCAAGACAGAGCGATATTGCCGTGCAGGAGCTCATCGACTATTTCCGTTCCGTCGACGAGCCGGTCATCATCTGCTTCTTCGGTGATCATCTGCCGAGCATGATCAACGGCTTCTACGAGACTCTCCTCGGCAAGGATATCATGGACCTGACCGGTGAAGAGATGCAGAGACTCTATATGACGGACTTCTTCATCTGGGCAAACTACGACATCCCGGAGTGCGAGGTCGAGAGCATCAGCCTTAACTACCTCTCGACGCTGCTTCTGCAGATGACGGGTCTGGATATGCCGGACTATAATCTCCTTCTGGCGGAGACCTATGACCAGTATCCGGTCGTGACCGCCATGGGAATCTACGATGCAGAAGGAAACCGCTACGATACGGTGCAGGACGTGCCGGATGAGACGGGTATCCTGAACGAATATAACATCCTTGCTTACAACAATGTATTTGATACCGACGACAGGCGGAGCGAGATCTTCGATGAGGTCCGCTATGTGCCGCGTAAAAAGGAGACAGAAGATTAGTGGAGACAGAATTTACTTCCTTTGACCAGATGGACCTCTCCCCGGAGGTCATGCGCGCCCTCGAGAAAATGGGCATGAAAACACCGACATCCGTACAGAAACAGGCGATCCCGCTCATGATGGACAACCGCTGTGTCATAGCCAAAGCCCCGACAGGAACAGGCAAAACTTTTGCCTTCGGTATCCCGATCCTCGAGTACCTCAATATGGATGCGGACTTCGTACAGGCTCTGATATTGTGTCCGACGAGAGAGCTGGCACTGCAGATCTGCACGGAGCTTCGGGGCTTAGGTGCTTTTATCAAGGGGCTGAAGATCTGCGGGATCATCGGCGGACAGAAGATGGATAAACAGGTCCAGATGCTTAAGAAGAAACCCCAGATCGTCGTGGCTACACCAGGACGTCTTCTTGACCATGTCCAGCACAGAAGTATCGACATCTCGGATATCTATACGCTCGTTCTCGACGAGGCGGATAAGATGCTCGACATGGGTTTTATCAAGGATATCAGAAAGATCATGAAGCTCACACCAAAGGATAAGCAGATCGCGATGTTCTCGGCGACCATGTCCCGTGAAGTCATGGATATCACGTGGGAGTATATGGAGGGCGCCGACGAGATCGAGGTGGCGCCGAAGGAAGAAGACATGCCGAAGATCAGCCAGTACATCCTGCATCTCGAAGAGCGTCAGAAGATGAGTGCTTTTGCCAAGATCATGGAACAGTATGACTGCCATCGCGTGATGGCGTTCTGTAATACCAAGACGCGTGTGCGCATCGTGACCGAGGGCATCAAGAGCCTCGGATACAAGGCGGAGTGCCTCCACGGTGATATCGGACAGGGCGCGAGGAACCGTATCATGGAGGATTTCCGGAAGGGCAAGTTCAATATCCTCGTGGCTTCAGATGTCGCGGCGCGAGGCATCGACGTATCGGACATCGACACGGTCTTCAACTTCGAAGTGCTGAATGAGAACGAATACTATCTGCACCGGATCGGCCGTACCGGCCGTGCGGGAAGAGCCGGCCAGGCGTTCACTTTCGTGACGTACTCGCAGAGCATCCGGATGGACGATATCCTCCACTACACGAAGGTGCAGACCAAGGAACTGGAGCTGGATCTGACATGAAAGATAAAGTAAGAATCGGTGTATTGTGCGGGATATTCCTGGCTGTGCTGATCCTGATCGGCGGGGTGGTCTATGCCTGGAATAAGACCTTTAATAGAAAGAAGACAGAAGATTCCTCTTTGGAGAATGGATCCTCGATCGCCTCGTCGGAAGATGACGGGACGACCGATCCCGATGAAAATTCCGAAGAAAAAGGAAGCTCTTCAGAGAGCTCGGAAGAGCCGTCTGAGTCCTCCTCAGAAAGCTCGAGCGAGACATCCGATACGTCCGCTTCTGAGACTTCTTCGACAGAGCCCTCCGAAAGCGAAGTGACACCTGCACCTTCGGAAGGAAATACAAGCAGTGGCACGATCACGGGAGATGGCGTCGAGGGTGTCGCCGGAACCGGCAAATACAACTACGGCGAAGCACTTCAGAAATCACTTCTTTTCTATGAACTCCAGAGATCCGGAGATCTTCCCGAGAAGACACGCAGTAACTGGCGCGGTGACTCCTGCCTCAAAGACGGATCGGACGCAGGTGTGGATCTCACGGGCGGATGGTTCGATGCCGGCGATAACGTGAAGTTCAACCTTCCGATGGCGTACAGTGCTTCGATGCTGGGCTGGTCGGTCTACGAAGATAAAGATGCATACGAAGAGAGTAATCAGCTCACCTATGCGCTCGACAATATCCGCTGGGCAAATGAGTATTTCATCAAGTGCCACGTCTCGGATGAGAAGTATTTCTATCAAGTCGGAAACGGCTCTGCGGACCACTCCTGGTGGGGTCCGGCCGAGTGTGTCGAATACCAGATGAACCGCCCGTCCTACTTCGTCGACGGGAGCAATCCCGGCTCGGCGGTAACGGGTGAAACAGCAGCCTCGCTTGCAGTCTGCAGCATCCTCTTTAAGGACGTCGATCCGACGTTCAGCGCCGAGTGCCTCGAGCACGCGAAGTCTCTCTATGCATTTGCAGATAAGTACAAGAGCGATGCGGGCTACTCTGCAGCCGACGGTTTCTATAACTCCTGGAGCGGCTACTACGACGAGCTCTGCTGGGCCGGCGTATGGCTCTACCGTGCCACGGGAGATAATGCTTACCTCGCGAAAGCGAAGGAGTACTATCCGAAGGCCAATCAGGACTATAACTGGGCTCTCTGCTGGGACGATGTCCATATCGGTGCGGCCGTACTGCTCGCCCAGGAAACCGGGGAGAATACTTATACTTCCGCAGTGGAGAAACACCTCGATTTCTGGACGACGGGAACGTCTTCCGGAGACCGCATCACCTACACACCGAAGGGCCTCGCCTGGCTCGACAGCTGGGGTTCTCTCCGCTACGCGACGACGACTGCATTTGTCGCGGCGGTCTATTGCGAGAGCGACGCGTGCTCTTCCGCGAAGAAAGATACCTACTGGAATTTCGCCGTCGCACAGGCGGGATACGCACTGGGCGATACCGGTTTTTCCTATCAGATCGGATTTGGCTCAAGCTATCCTGTGCATCCGCATCACAGAACAGCGCAGGGCTCCTACAGCGATAATATGAACGATCCGGGGACTTCCCGTCACATTCTCATCGGCGCGCTCGTCGGCGGACCGGACGCTTCTGACGGCTACACCGATACTGTCAGTAACTACAACACCAACGAAGTCGCCTGCGACTATAACGCCGGTTTTACTGGTCTTATGGCCAAGCTCTACACCCGCTATCACGGACAGACCCTGACGGGATTCGGCGCCTGTGAAACGGTAGGAGAAGAGTATCGAGTGGACACATCCGTCAATGCGGGAGACAGTGATTTTCTCGAGATCAAGGCCCTCACGTATAACATGACGGGATGGCCTGCCAGAGCACCGAAGAACCTCGAGCTCCGCTACTATTTCCCTCTTCCTTCGGGAAAAGCACTTTCCGACCTTTCGGTCTCTTCCTCATACGGGCAGAACGTCAAGTCCGTTACCCTCGCACAGGATGGCTCGAATGCCTATGTAGCCGTGCTCTTCGAGGAGTATTCTTCGTATCCGGGCGGACAGGAAGAGTATAAGAAAGAAGTACAGTTCCGTGTGACCGGACTTCCGCAGGACGCTGCTTCTTCGTCGGTCGTATGTCTCTATGAGGATGGAAAACTTGTTTATGGACAGGCTCCGGACGGAAGCGGAACGATCCCGACTCCGGCTCCGACGGATCCGACCTCTTCCACCGATTCTACCGATCCGGCTGTGCCTTCGGACTCCGGTTCCGGCTCGAGCGGAAACGGCGAAGTATCCGTCAATGTAGAGCATATCTCGAGCGGCAACAATTCCATCTCGATCAACATGACGATCGAGAATACAGGCAGTAGTGAGATCGATCTCGGAAGCCTTCAGCTCGAATACTACTTTACGAACGAAAACGGCGGCGCGCTGGCCTTCGACAGCTACCACTCGGCGATCACCCGAAAGAGCGGAAACTACGAAGTGATCAGTAGCGTAAAGGGAGACTTCGGAAAGATCGATCCCGCGAAAGACGGCGCCGATACCAGCTGCAAGATCAGTGCTTTTGGATCCGGAAAATTAAACTCCGGCGACAAGCTCGTCATCCAGTTCGCGATCCATCACAACGACTGGTCCGACTTTAATCTCTCGGACGACTACAGCAGAAAGAACGCGGAAAATATCGTCATCACATCCGGAGGAAAAGTGATATTCGGGAAGCAACCATAAGCCTTTCTGTGATAAAATGAACTTGATATTATTTCAAGGAGGTGTGTCGGCCGATCCGGTAGAGATCCGAAGGGAACGGATCCGGAAAAATAGCGATCGGTCCGAGAGGCAAGATGGGACTTTTTGATTTTCTGGGTAAAGGTAAGGAAAAGGCAGCCGAGCAGGCTGCAGAGTCGGCAAAGACCGCACAGGGCGCTCCGGTCGGTGCATCGGGCATCCGGTTCGGATCGCAGTACTCGATCTCCTCGACATTCGTTATCGCTCCAAAGCCGCTCGATGTCGGCGTGAAGCGCTCGAAGGAACTGCAGAACAAGATCGTCGCGACAGGAAGCGTCAAGGGTGGCCAGTTCAGAAAAGGCGACCTGGTCGTTATCGTCGGACAGAACGGAGTTGTAAAGGCGCAGACGACACTTCTCGATGTCTTCAAGGACGACGGCGCAAACGATTTCAATACTCTCCTTTCTGCAAACATGGGTAAGAAAGAAGCGGGCCTCGGTGTAGATGCATATTTCATCCTCGATATGAGTGACGGCGTAGGATTCGGCGATATCGTAGCGAAGATCTGATCGCAGACGGCCGTATCGCGAAGAGGTAATCCATGTTAATAGATTTTCTGATCAGCCTGCTGGCTATATGGGCAGGTATATTCTTTTTCGGCCTTCTGACATGCGGCGTCGAGTATCTCGTATGGAAACAGAAAGGCTTCATCTTCATTTGCTTCACGTTTCTTCACTTCCGCTGGGATAAGGATTTCTATAACAGAGAGAATCCCGGGAAAGTGAAGTTCTCGGCGACGAGGCTGAACCAGTTTTTCCCGACGCTCATGATGCTGGCTTCGATGTATCCGCTTGAAAAGCACAGGAAAGAAAGCCGGATCTTTTCAATCGTGTTGTTTGTTATTACGGCGCTTCTTTTTGCTGTCATATGTGTGATCACGTTGCTTGCTCCGGAATCGAGATGTTATCTGTTCCTGAAATGGATGCTGGCCGGCGGAGTCGGATACTACCTGACACGGGCGCATACTATTTTCAGATCCACCGGAAAGCTTACAGGACTTCAGGAAAAGATCGCGGAGATCCGTGATACGATGATGAAAGAAAACCCGGAAAACCTCCCGCAGATTGCCTTCGCCTATCCGGAATATGCGAAAGCCCCGCTCGGGGAGAAGGCCGTTTATCTGGGGATCTTCTACCGGTATTCGGAAATCAGGAATGACTTAATGGCCATGGCCGAAGCGGCGAACGGGTATACGAAGCTCAGTACACTTACCTTGACGGAGACCGGACACTTTCACGTGGACAGTGCGCTTTTCGCGTATTATTCTTTCCGTGAGAAAAACCCGGAATTGGCGAATAAGTACTATCAGCATTCGAAGAGAGCCATCGACAATGACTTGGACGCGAACGGCAGGCGCAAGCTCGCATACTATGCCTACTTTATCCTGGGGGATAAGGCGCTGGCCCGCACATACCTTGAACAGGGGCTGTGGGCGCTTGGTGTCGACGATCCGAGGATGAGTAGAATCGAGCGCGACCTCGAGGAACGGATGCTCGGGTATCTGAAGTCGCTTCTCGAGAATGAAAGATAGTGCGAAAAGAGCAATTTTGCCTGTCGCCTGAATTATTGAAAAGGGCTCCTTATTAGGAGTATAATATTAGGGCGTGATTTCAGTTCCGCGGGCGTCAGGGAAGATCCCCGAAAGCCTGAGGATGAAAAATATTAAGTAAGGCAGGCGATTGATTTATGGCATTTATCGACGAGATCAAGGCAAAAGCAAAGAGCAACAAGAAGACCGTTATTCTTCCGGAGTCCATGGACAGAAGAACATTTGAAGCGGCCGCAGAGATCCTCGCAGAGGACATCGCAAACCTCATCATCATCGGAACCGATGAGGAAGTAGCGAAGAACAGCGAAGGTCTGGATATTTCCAAGGCAACGATCATCAACCCGAATACCTACGAGAAGACACAGGAATACATCAATGGTTTCTATGAACTCCGTAAGGCGAAGGGCATGACTCCTGAAGAAGCTGAGAAGACTCTCCTCGGCGATTATATGTACTATGCCTGCATGATGGTTAAGATGGGCGATGGCGACGGTATCGTTTCCGGTGCCTGCCACTCCACAGCGAATACTCTCCGTCCGTCGCTGCAGATCATCAAGACTGCTCCAGGCACCAAACTCGTTTCCGCGTTCTTCGTAATGGTCGTTCCGGACTGTGAGTACGGTGAAGACGGTGTATTCGTATTCGGTGACTGCGGTCTCGTTCAGAACCCGAATCCGGAAGAACTCGCTGCTATCGCAGGTTCTTCTGCCGCTTCTTTCAAGCAGCTCGTCGGCAAAGAGCCGGTAGTCGCTCTCCTTTCCCACTCTTCCATGGGTTCCGCGAAGCACGACGACGTTACCAAGGTTGTCGAAGCTACCAAGATCGCTAAAGAAGAATATCCGCAGTTCGCGATCGACGGTGAGCTCCAGGCTGACGCAGCGATGGTTCCGTCCATCGGCGCTTCCAAGGCTCCGGACAGCAAGGTTGCCGGTAAGGCTAACGTTCTTATCTTCCCGGACCTCGACGCAGGTAACATCGGTTACAAGCTCGTTCAGAGACTCGGTAAGGCAGAAGCTTATGGCCCGATGTGCCAGGGTATCGCAAAGCCGGTTAACGATCTGTCCCGTGGATGCTCCGCGAAGGATATCGTTGGCGTAATCGCGATCACAGCGGTTCAGGCTCAGAATTCCTAAGTCAAATACGAAGCGGGGAGGGGACTTCCCGCTTTACTTTTGAAAATATGTTAACAACGGCTTCTCGAGAAGCACTTGTGCCTCGCGGGTTAGCCGAAGAAAAGGAGAAAACGAATGAAGATTTTAGTTATCAACTGCGGAAGTTCTTCCTGCAAGTTCCAGCTCTTTGAGACATCCACCGGTGACGTTCTTGCCAAGGGTAATGCCGAGAGAATCGGTATCGATGGTAAGCTTACCTATAAGACACCTGGTAAGGAAGATTTCGTATGCACCGATCCGATGCCGGACCATAAGGTTGCTGTTAAGATGATCCTCGACGCTCTCGTAGATAAGGATCACGGCGTACTCGCTGATATCGGTGAGATCAAGGCCGTAGGTCACCGCGTACTCCACGGTGGTAAGTACTACAGCAAGTCCGTTATCGTAAATGACGATGTAAAGCGTGTCATCCGCGAGTGCTTCCCTCTGGGACCTCTGCACAACCCGGCAAACCTCACAGGTATCGAAGCCTGCGAGTCCGTTCTCCCGGAAGGCACACCGCAAGTTGCCGTATTCGACACCGCTTTCCATATGACCATGCCTCCGAAGGCTTACACCTATGCTCTGCCGTATGAGCTGACCGAGAAGTATTCCATCCGCCGCTATGGTTTCCATGGTACTTCCCACCGTTATGTTTCCCGCCGTGCAGCGGAGTTCCTCGGCAAGGACTATAACGACATCAAGATCATCACCTGCCACCTCGGTAACGGTTCCTCTTTCGCGGCTGTTGACCACGGCAAGTGCGTCGATACATCCATGGGTCTTACACCTCTTGCCGGTATCTGCATGGGTACCCGTTGCGGTGACATCGACCCGGCTATCGTTCCGTTCCTGATGACCAACGAGAACATGAGCCCGGATGACATCGATATCCTCATGAACAAGAAGTCCGGTGTAGAAGGTCTGTCCGGTGTATCCTCTGACTTCAGAGATCTCGAGAAGGCTTCCCGCGAAGGTAATGAGCGTGCGACACTGGCTCTCGAGATGTTCGAGTATCAGGCCAGAAAGATCATCGGTTCCTATGCAGCTGCGATGGGCGGCGTAGACGTTATCGCATTTACAGCCGGTATCGGTGAGAACACTGACTACATCCGTGCACATGCATGCGAAGGCCTCGAGTTCATGGGCGTAAAGATCGATCCTTCCAAGAACGACGGCGTACGTTCCGAGGCAGTCATCTCTGCTGACGATTCCAAGGTAACTGTAGCGATCATCCCGACCAACGAGGAGCTGGCTATCGCACAGGAGACAGAAGAGCTCGTAAAATAATCCACATGATTATTCCGAGCGGCAAGATTGAATAAGAGGGGAAAGGATTTCTTCCGCACGGCGAGTTATGCGTAAGCATACTGTTTGAAGCCGTAAGGTAAAAATCCTTTCCTTTTTCACACCTGCAGGAGGAATTATGCGAATTATTCTGGTGCGTCATGGAGATCCGGACTATGTGAAGGACTGCCTGACCGAACTTGGGAAGAAGCAGGCCGCAGTGGCGGCGGAAAGACTTCTGGAAGAGAAGATCGATGTGGTTTATTCTTCTTCCTCGGGGCGCGCATTTGAAACGGCGCAGGCTTTTTCGGAGCGCTCGGGGATCTCGCCGATCCATCAGCTGGACTTCATGAGAGAGATCCGTTTCGGTTATGGCGAGGCGCTCTATTCCTCGGGTAATCCCTGGGATGAGACCGACCGGATGTCGGCAGAAGGCGAGGAAATACTGATCCCGAAGTGGCAGGAGCTTCCGTTCTTTAAGGACAATGCTGCCGTCGAGGATGTGGATATGATCGCCACAGAAACGGACAACTGGATGCGGGAACTCGGATACGAGAGAGAAGGTCTCTACTACCGCTGCAAGCGATCAGATGATCAGGAATTTACCGTAGTGCTTTTCGCGCATGGCGGATCGGGATCGGCGATGCTGGCAAGACTTCTGAACCTTCCGTTCTTTTATATCTGCGGACTGATCCGGATGGAGCACACTGCGATCACGATCGTACGGTTCCTGAAAGAGCCGGGAAGCATGGGCATGCCGGTTCTCGAACTCTGCTGCGATTCACGGCATCGGCTAATCGCATCACAGGAAGAATGATGCCTCGTTGTTTTCAGTTTATTCATAAAAACTGAATTTTTGCTTTACCCTATCCGGAGGGTTACCTTCTATAATGATTTCATAAATAGGAGATCCACACTTCTGGCGTGCCGGGAAAAGGTGCGAATCCGGGAGATCGGAACCGAGAGGAATATGCGACATACATTTACGATATACAAATGGGAGATGAAAAAGATCATCGGCAACTGGAGGAAAACGCTGGCCGTTTTTCTTCTGCCGGCGCTTCTTCTTCTTGCTGCGATCAATGTGTTTCCGCTTCTCATGAATTACCTTTCTACCGGGCATCTGCAGTCCCGCCCGATCACCGTGGTCGATGCACCGGAGTCCTTCCGCGACTATATCGATTCCAGTGACAAATCTTCGCTTTACACCATCACGTGGATGACGAGGGAAGAGGCGGAGGAACTCTCCGAAGATGAAGACGAGACCGCGAAACAGATGCGGAACGGCCGCGTGTTTGTTGTCTTTGAAGCACTTGAACAGACAGGCAGCTTCAGCAGGACCTCCATGGAAGAAGGTTTCCGCGACATTGATGGAGACGGACACATCTACGAGGAGGAGATTCTCGAAGAAGCGGACAGTACCTGGGAGGAAGATGGCTTCATCCTGACCTACGTAGACATGGATTTCGACGAGTGCGTCGAGTCGCTCTACTCGGATCTGGCCGAGGGGATCAATGACCATAAATACAGAACGGGCATGCTGATCTTCTATGACGGCGAATCGTACACGAGCTACATGCTGGCCGAGCAGTTCCGCGCAGACCTCGGAAACGGGTATTCCGGGTATCTTCTCAGTGCGCTGGGACAGAAGTATATCGATGCCGGCGGCGGATCACGATGGGAGCAGGACGCATTTAACCCGTTTAACTTCGTCCTCATGAACCGTGCGAATGCGAATGCCGGTGCGGCGCGCTCGATCCCGAGCATGCTGATCCTTCTTATGTATTACTGCATCTACTCGCTCTCGGCGGAGACGATCGCTTCCTCACGTCAGAGCGGATTTCTCACGAAGGTGTATCTGACGCCGATCTCCAAGCATGCTCTTATTACGGGAAAAGCACTTATGGTCGTGACTGTCGGTGTGGTCAGTGCTGTCGTCACGTACTTCCTCATGTTCTTCTCCTCGTGGCTCAACCGAAGCAACAGTGCCTACTCGATGCTGCCGTTCGGACTGTTCCTTACGGGCTCACAGCTTCTGACACTTTTCCTGACACTTCTGATCTCGGCTTTTCTCATGGGCATGGTCTGCTTTGCGATCATCTTCCGCCTGAGAAGAATGGAAGACGTGATCATGAACCTTCAGGTCCCGCTGGTCCTTCTTATCTTCGAATTCTTCGGAAATATTTTCCGCCCGTCCTCGGCGCTCTCCGTGGAATATCTCTTTCCGGTCCATAACTCGATCATGCTGATCCGGGACATCTTCCTCGGTACCTGTTCGTGGGGACGTTTCTGGGAAGTGAATCTGTTTAATCTTCTCGTGGCCATACTGCTTCTGTTTATCTGTCTTAGCAGTAAGGACGGGATGACCCATATCTCTCAAGGAGGTTCTTATGATTTCGGTAAGTCACGTAAGTAAGCGCTATAACAAGCGCGACATGGTGGTGGACGATGTCAGCTTCACCGTCGATAAAGGAACGATATTCGGACTTCTCGGTCCGAACGGCGCGGGTAAGACGACGCTCATGCAGATGATCGCCACGCTTCTTATTCCGACTTCCGGATTCGTGACCATCTGCGGAATGGACACGAGCTCATCGGCACAGGAAATAAGAAAAAGGATCGGTTTTCTGACGACAGAGATCAAGCTTGATCCTCTGTCGACACCGAACCAGCTCTATGATTTCTTCAGTGAACTCTATGACATCCCGAAGGATCAGATCGAATCGAGAAAGCAGGCGAGCTTTGCGCGCTTCGGCATCGGTCCTTTTGCCGATAAGAGGATCGCGGAGTTAAGTACCGGCATGAAGCAGAAGATCTCGATCGTTATCTCTCTGATCCACGATCCGCAGGTGATCATCTTCGATGAACCGACGAATGGACTCGATATCCTTACCTCCCGTCAGGTGATGGATTACCTTCTCGAGCTTCGTGAGAAAGGATGCTGTGTCCTTCTCTCGACGCATATCTTCTCCGTCGCCGAGCAGCTCTGTGACGAGATCGCCATACTCGTAGACGGCCATATCGTGTCACAGGGATCGGCTCAGCAACTTACGGAACAGACAGGCAGCAGAACTTTTGAAGAGGCATTCTTCAAGCTTTATACAGAACATCACAGGGAGGGTTAGAAGTGAAGCGCGCAGTCCGGGCACTGATACGGAAAACATTCGGGAAGAATCACTCGATGCGTTCACAGGCATCGGTGATTACTCTCGTGTGCTGCATCATCTTCATCTTCGTGGTTTTCTGCTTCTTCCGCAGTCTTTTCCGATACTGGTACGGACGCGACCGTGGTCCGAGGCTCGACAGGAAGGTCATCGTGGTCAATATGCCGGACTCTTTCTCCGACTACATAGAGGATGAGGAACCGGACCTTGAGAAGATCGTGATCGAGAAAGAAACCGAAGCCTACTTCGATGTATTTACTTTCTCAGAGTGGATGGAGAAAGAAAACGCCTTCATGGTCATCGTCTTCCCGGAGAATTTCGATAAGCATGTACTTAAGAAAAGCGTGAAGAATAAGCCGGAGATCCTGACATACTGCTCTTCCGAATATCTCGAATACGCAGACAGGAAAGCGGATTTTTGTGAAGAATACCTGGATCAGGGATACTTCCACTATCTTCAGGACAGGATGGGTATCGAGGTCACGGATCTGGGGGTTCCGGATATCTGGCTCGACGGAGATTCGATCGAACAGACGGAGAATGTCGCCGCAGGCCGCTTCGCGCGCATGGTGATGCCTCTTCTGTTCTTCATCGCCATCATGTACACATGTATGCTGAGCGGCATGAACGCGATCGCGGGTGAAAAGGAAAGAGGCACCTTTGCCGCGCTTCTTATGACCCCGATCTCGAGAGGTACGATCGTTCTCGGCAACTACCTTGGTGTGGTGCTGCATGCCCTGATCCCCGTGGTCGTGCTCCTCGTCCCGATCCTCATCTTCGACTTCCGGCTCAGTGTTCTGGGCGTGATCTTTCTTTCAATCTCGCTGGTCCTTCTCATGGCCGGTATCACGATCCTTATCTCCTGCATGAGTAACTCCATCGTGTCGGCACAGACCGCGTTCCTGCCGATCTTCCTGATCGTACTCGTAGCTTGCGTGACCTGTATGCAGCAGACTACCGTCAACCCCGTCAATTACTACATCCCGATCTACGGACATTTCTACGGGATCGGTGAATGCCTGATGGGTACGGGATCTGTTCCGGCGGTGCTGGTCTGCGGCCTGACGTCGATCCTTCTTGCCGGAGTGTGTGTATTCGTATCCCGCCGGCTCCTCATGACGGAAGCCTTTACCGTAGCGGTCGAGTCGAAGTCCGATAAAGAGATCCGCAAGGCTGCCGAGCGTGCGAAGAAAGAACAGAACGATTACGTTTCGAAAGCACGTGCGAATGTCTTCGGCTACCGTCCGACGAGAAGAAAACCTCTGGCACGTTTCCTCCTGGGACATGCGATGCTTCCGCTGGCGCTGCTGTCGGTCTTCCAGACTCTGGCCATGATCCCCGCGATCATCTCCTACATGAAGACCTCGGAGTCGATCGCTTTCTTCCGTATGTACCGTGAGCTTTCTGATATCGATCAGATCATGGATGTGATTTCCGAATCCGGAAAACTGTTCTCACAGTTCATGCAGAATACGTACTTCATCCTCTTCATGGGGATCGGGTACTGGTGCATCATCGGGATCTACATGCTGCTGGTGCGTTTCCGTGACGGCCAGTCCCTCGCCACGATGGGCTTCCCACGTGCGCTGCCGGCGAATGCATATTTCGAGCAGACAACCGGACGAGCATCTTCGCCCTGGAAGATCTACCTGAAGGGCCTGCTCCTGGGTCTTATTCTGATTTCTTCCGTGTATGGGCTTCTTCTGATCACTGGGCAGATCACCTGTGAGGGCTTCTCACTCTCTGCCGGTTCCGTCCCGCTTTTCCTCCTGTACATCCTCATGTGGATTCCGCAGGGTGCGACCGAAGAGATCATGATGCGTGGCTACATGCTCCCGAGAGTGGCCGCCCGTTTCGGCGTTCCTTTTGCCGTATTCTTCTCGTCGTTCTGCTTCTCCGTGATGCACGGAGCAAATGCGGGATTCTCGATCCTGGCGCTTCTGAATCTCATGCTCATCGCTGCGTTCTTCGCGATGGTGGCTCTCCGAGACGGACACATCTACCGCGTATGTGCCATGCATACCATGTGGAACCTCTGTCAGGGCAACCTCTTCGGACTTGAGGTCAGCGGTAACGCAGGAGATGCGTCGATCCTTCGCTCCGCGCACGCATCCGGCGCCAGAGATCTGCTGACAGGCGGCGCTTTCGGTCCGGAGGGCGGTCTCTGCGTAACGATCGTCATTGTCGTGGCTTTCGTCATCTTTTTCTTCGTCGGAAAAAACAGACAAAAAAAGGCGGGCAATGACCGTAATGTGTGATTTTAGTCACCTTTTCTCTTGCAAGTAATTGTACAATTTACTTATACTACAAATAAGTGGGCTTCTGCGTCGTGACGGGAAGCCATCGGACATGCGAAGCGAGGTTGGATTATGGGCAATATTTTACTGGTGGAAGACGATACTAGTATCGTAACTACATTATCCGCATTCCTGAAATCGGAAGGTTTTGAGGTGATCTGGGCAGCAGGCCAGACGACAGCGGTGCATAAGATCGAGTCCGAGACTTTCGATCTGGCTCTCATCGATATTTCCCTGACTGACGGTAACGGTTTTGCCGTCTGTGCCGCGCTGAAAGCACAGAAGCCCGACGTGCCGGTCATTTTCGTTACGGCTTCCGGTGATGAATACAGTGTTGTAACCGGACTCGATATGGGTGCCGATGACTATATCAGCAAGCCTTTCCGTCCGAGAGAGATGCTGTCCCGCATCAAGAGCGTCATGAGAAGAACCCATAAGGCTTCGGAAATGGTCGAGCTCGGTAACGTCAAGATCGACACGGCCCGTGCCAACGTAAGCAAGGATGGAAACGAGATCATCCTCTCCGCACTCGAGTATAGACTGCTTCTTCTTTTCGCGAACAACCAGGGCGTCGTACTGACCCGTGCCAAGCTCCTGCAGGATCTGTGGGATGTCGGCGGCGAGTATGTCAACGACAACACCCTGACCGTATACATCAAGCGTCTCCGTGAGAAGATCGAGGATGATCCGGCCCAGCCCGTTCTCATCCGTACGATCCGCGGCTTCGGATATAAGGCCGGAGAATAAGATCGGATAGGAGAATCTGAGAATCAGTATGTTCCGATATAATGCCGAGCTTCGTCGTGAATACCTTATCAGTCTCGCCGCTGTGCTGCTCCTGGCCGGAGCCCTGTTCTTCCTGGGATGGCAGGCGAGCGTGGGCGTACTTGTCGCCGCGCTCATTCTTTTCTGCATCCGTCTTTTCGCCGATATCCGAAGATACAGACGTATCTCCGAGCTTTCCGACGGCATCGACAAGATCCTTCACGGTGTAGAGAAAGTAGACTTCGAAGAATACAAGGAAGGCGAGGTCGCGATCTTAAGTTCCGAGATCCATAAGATGGTGATCCGTCTGCGTGAACAGGCCTCACTTCTTCTGGCCGATAAGCGATTCCTCTCCGACTCCATCGCCGATATCGCACATCAGCTGAGAACACCGCTTACCTCCATGAACATTATCGTGGATATGTTCTCGGATGCGGAGCTCTCCGATGACAAGCGTTTTGATCTTCTGGGGGGGATGATGCAGAGCCTCAACCGCATCGAGTGGCTCATCAATACACTCCTCAAGATGAGCAAGATCGACGCGGATACAGTGCTTTTTGAGACGAAAGAATATAAGGTCAAGGATATGCTGCAGCGCGCGGGCGATTCACTGGCTGTACCGCTCGATATCAACGGCGTGACACTGAAGATAAACGTGCCGGACGATGCCGTTATCCGCGGCGACATGATGTGGACCTGCGAGGCTATCGGTAACATCCTCAAGAACTGTATGGAGCATACTCCTGAGGGCGGAAAGATCGAGATCGACGTCAAGCACACGCCGATCTTCACGGAGATCGTTATTGCGGATACGGGCACGGGCATCGACAAGGACGATCTCCCACATGTATTCGAGCGTTTCTATCGGGGAAAAGTAGCCCTCAATACCAGCATCGGTATCGGTCTGGCACTAAGTAAGATGATCGTCGAGAGACAGAGTGGCACGATCCGCGCGAGCAACCGCGAAGAACCGGAAACCGGTGCGGTATTCACCGTGCGTTTCTATCATGTGAAGAACTAAGTAAGAGGTAAGGAAATGGAGCTTCTGCGTGCAGAACATCTGACAAAGACATACGGTAAGGACGAGAATGTCGTCGCGGCACTCAACGACGTATCGCTCACCATCAACAAGGGCGAATTCGTCGCCATTATCGGCGCGTCCGGCTCCGGAAAGAGCACGCTCCTCCATATGCTCGGCGGCGTGGACCGGCCGACATCCGGTACGGTACTGGTCGACGGGAAAGATATTTTCAAGCAGAACGATGAGCAGCTCTCGATCTTCCGAAGAAGAGAAGTCGGGCTGGTATATCAGTTCTTTAATCTCATCCCGGTCCTCACGGTGGTGGAGAACATCACGATGCCGGTTATGCTCGACCACCGAAAAGTGAATCAGGAAAGACTCGACGAGCTTCTCGAACTCCTCGGTCTGAAGGAAAGAAAAGACTTCTTCCCGAACCAGCTCTCCGGCGGACAGCAGCAGCGCGTCGCGATCGGACGAGCCCTCATCAACGCGCCGACGATCCTTCTGGCCGACGAACCGACCGGTAACCTCGACTCGAAGAACAGTCAGGAAGTTGTCGAACTTCTTAAGTATTCGAACCAGAAATATAACCAGACCACAGTACTCATCACGCACGATGAGAACGTGGCGCTGCAGGCCAAGAGAATCATCACGATCCAGGACGGTAAGATCCGGCACGATGAGGTGATCCGTAAATGAGACGGTACTCCAATATCGTCAGTAAATACGCCAAGCGCACGGTATTCGCGAATAAAGGGCGCTCGATCCTCACGCTCATCGGCATCGTCATCGCGACAACGATGTTCTGCATCGTGTCATCCGCGTATGTAAGTGCATTTGACATCCTGAAGAGCTTCGCCAGTGACGAATACGGAAAGTGGCATGTCGAAGCGTACTCCATGACGGCGATGGATTTCCAGAAAGTCATGAAGGATCCTCGCATCGAGAACGTGGCCTACATTCAGGAACTTGGTTACAATCTCGGAAATGTAGATATTAACTATGACGATTCCGGAAACTACATTAACGGGACTCCCTACGACTATTTCATCGCGGCGATGAGCCCGAATTTTGCGGATATCTGTCATCTTTCCCTCGTACGCGGAAGACTTCCGGAGAATAGCGGCGAGGCGATCATCTCCCTCGAGATGTTCTCCGATGACCGGGAGAATCTGGCACTGGGAACAAAGATCGAGATGGATACCTATGCACGTTATTCGGACGGACATAAAGTCATGAATCTCGAATACCTGTCCCGTGATAAGACCGGAAAAGTCTCCGAGCAGCTCTATGCGATCGACACAAAAGAATACACGATCGTCGGATATTTCGTCGTGCCGGAATATGCGAAGTGGAAGAACATCGCGAAGAATACGATCCTGACAACGACGGATGCGGTCACGGCCGGTTCCGCTGTTAACGCCTACTTCGAGTTTACCAACCCGGAGGACTATATCAATTTCACCGAGGACAATTTCAAAGACGAGGATGAATGCCTCTATAACAAAGATTTCATCCGTATGGAGAATTCTGCGGACGACACCAAGGTGGAAAGAGGATTCGGTCTCATCGCGTTTGCCGTGATTGCCATGACAGTACTTCTCGCCGTGATGCTCATCTACAATTCCTTCTCCACATCCTCGTCGGAAAGAATCCGGGCGATCGGACTTTTGAAGTCAGCGGGTGCGACGAGAAGCCAGGTGAAGGAACTTCTCCTATATGAGGCGTTCTACTATTCGATCATCGGTATCCCGATCGGTATCGTTCTCGGGCAGGTGAGCAGCTTTTTCCTTTTCAATGCACTCACGGACTTAAGCCGTAATGCCGCGAACTACTTCATCCTTAAGAACATCGATCTGCAGTACCGCCTGAGCTACCAGAATACTCTCGGACCTGCTGTTCTGGCCGTTCTTACGATCTTCGTGGCGATCATCCTGCCGATGAAGCATGTCTCGAAAGTATCTCCGATGGAAGCTGTCCGTGCGAACGAAAGCTTCGAAGAAGGGAAGAACAAGAAGCATTTCTTCCGTCGGGCCACCCGTATTTTCGGATTTACCGGCGGCCTTTCGATGAAGAACTATATCCGCTATAGGAAAAGATATCTGGCTACGGTCATATCCATCATGGCCAGTGTCTTCATGATCCTCTTTGCCAACATGCTGGTGCAGTCCGTTAACTCGCGGTATCAGGTGGATGAAAGCGGGAATCCCGATGCGATCATCTATACCCGTAACACCGGAAAAGAAGGCTTCACCGGTGATGACCGTGCGATGTTCTATCAGCTTGCATCGATTGAAGGTGTGAAGACTTCGCGCATGGAGTATGTCACTTCGGGATTGATCCTGTTTCCTCTCGATATCCTTCCGGAGAGTCTTCAGGAAACGGCTCTGGAGGATGCCAAGGTCGATAGCGTATATTTAGAGTTGCCGCTCGTCTTTATCGATGACGCGACATGGCGCGAGCTCTGTACAGAAAGCGGGATCGATCCAGAACCGTACCTGGAGTATGGTTCGAGATTGTGCCTGATCAACAACAAGGTGCGGGTGTATAGCGAAAATGGTGAGTATCTCCGTGACGAACAGTTCATGAGTCAGCTTCCGGAAGAAATCTATCTGGATCTCCCGGATGGCCTTAGTGAGAAACTGCATATCGATGCGGATGTGAACTGGGATCACGAACTTGCACTGGAGGAATCCTTCGTGCAGGTCTATCTTCCGATGAGCCGTCTGGAGTATTACCGCATGGAGCAGACTACCGGCTACGAGCTTTTCCAGTTTACGGCGAAGAAACCGGTCAGAGCCACATCGGCGATGAAAGAGATGCTCGAGAGTAACCTTTATCTCTCGGATACGCTCGTCGACGCCGGCATCTATACCCGCGCCCGTCACGCCGTCAATTCACTCGTGAGGATCATCATGTACGGCTACGTCGGTATGCTCAGTTTCATGTGCTTCTTGAATGTCATCATGACCGTTATTTCGAACATCGTGTTCCGGAGGAAAGAGTATATCCTTCTGATGTCTGTCGGTATGTCCCGGAAGACTTTGTTCCGCATGGTTATTTCAGAGAGCTTCATTTACTTCTTCGAGAGTGCCTTTACACTGGCAGCTATTCTGTATATTTCCGTGGGCATGGCGGCGCTGATCATCGATTCGCACATCTACCGGTACATCAATCACACATTCTTCCTGGTCGTGCTCTTCCTGCATCTGTTCGTCGTCGTATCCACAACAGCGATCGGACTTTCGAGGATCATGCGGGATGAGATTATCGAGGGGATCAGAAAGGATTACTACTAACTGACTGTTCCGATATATTCAAAAGCAAAGAGAAAGAAATAGCTCTCCTGAGACTCAAACAGTTTTTCGCTGCGCGAAAAAACTCGTCTCCGTAGAGGTATTTCTTTCTCTTTATTTCATCGCTCTTCTCGGAACAGTCAGTTTCTAAGAATCGTCTCCGAACCCGAAAGAATCGCAGTCCCGAATGATGGGATCATACACGGTTTATGGGCATTTCTTCACGAGGAAGAATTCCTGATGAAAAAGGCCGCTTTTGGCGGCCTTTCTCTTAAGGTAACTTGAAATCACCATTTCCAGTTGAACATTTATTCTGGAGAGAGGTGAAATAGAGTGGATTTTTACCAGGGTCGTCTTTAACGAAAGTCATTATATATGCAATAATAACGATGTCGTCACGAGATACTTGAGGTGTACCCTTTATTCCGCTTAAGAAGTAGACACAATCATGTCTAGACATCTTAATGATGCTATTGTAGTATTCTGGTTGTCCAGAGATATCACCTTCGTCATAAAAGTCTTTTTCAAGAGAAGGTGTATAGAAATGAACACTGCAAGTATAAAGCTGATTGTCATCGTAAGGCTCATTAGTAAAGTTAAACATTGTCTCGATATTGTTTGTTTCGTCGAGATAAGTTAAAAGATAGCCATTACTTGTCTCTTCGCTTGCCGGCTCTCCATACTGATGCCAAAGTGTCCAACCTAAATCTTTTGACAACTGTCTCAAATCGAACTTAAGATACTCACTTGTCTCTACGGAAGAGATATAATCATCAATATTCACGCTAAGAGTGAAAGTTGTTTCATATTCTGTTCCTTCGTATACAACGTAAGTATAGCCATCAACCGGTTCAGTTGTCGTCTCTGTTGTCTCAGTGATATTTGCATCAGACGGGAGTGTCAAATTAGGCTCATCGGTTTCCGAAGGTGCATAGCTTTCGGGTTCTTTGGTTTCGACAGGTGTTTCAATCACCGATTCTATGGTTGTAGAGGTGTTGTCCTTTTTTTGCAATTTTCTGGATGTTTCTGATTCGTCTTCGCCACATGCGACGAGAGACATCATCATGGTGAATGCGAATGCGGAAGCAAGTGTTTTTCGAACGGAGTTTTTCATGAAGTAATCCTCCCATATTGGTTGCTAGGATTATACTTCTATTTATTTTTTGAGCAACGATATATATTTATCCAGATAAGAGAAGAAAGAGAGAATCGACCGGCAACATCGGCAACACCGGAAACAAATGGGTCGGAGATCAAGCTGGGGAAAGGCGGATAGGATTCGAGGAAAGAAGAGCGGTCGTGGGATGGCTGAAAAGAAAAGTTTTTTCGAAGTGCCTCCGCAGGAGTCGAAGACTCCGAGGACAGCACGAGAAAAACTTTTCTTTTCAGGACAGCACGAGAAAACTCCTTTTTTCTGCGAATCCTATTAGTTCACTCGATTGGCTGGCCGAGCCATTCTTCTGCCGAGAAGGCTCTGCCGTGTGCGCATAGATACTGTTTACACTTAAGTCCGATGAGTGTCTCCCAGGTTCTGGCGAGCTGGGCTTCGTTGTCGACGAAGATGGGGGCGAGGACGCGTTTGTTGAACTGGGCACAATCGCCGATCAGGGCGGTGTCGCCAAGTTTCAGAGAGATATGGTCTTCACAGTGCCCCGGTGTCGTAAGAAGAAGGACGTCTTTGCCAAGTAATTCTTCAGCGATCTGACGTGTCAGAGGGAGCACGTGCTGGCAGCCTTCGTATGGGATGAAGGCCGGGAGCTTCGGTACGATATTTCCGGCAGAGCCGGCTTTTTTGATGTATGGGTGATCCTTCGGCGGGCGCTTCGGGCGGCCCTGTTTCACGATCTCGACAGCGTCCTTCATGACGTAGACCGGGCAGTTAAAGAGCATCGAGAAATACTCGGAATTGCTGGCCGAATCACAATGTGAATGCGTCAGGATAATGGCATCGATGTCGAAGATGAAATCCTTACTTAAGTTCTTCTCGATGGCGTCTCTTTCGTAGTGCGGACCGCAATCGATCATGACGGCTTTGTCCTGATACGTCACACAGTAACAGGAGTAGACCTTTGTCCCTATGTTGAATATCTGATATTGTTCGTCGCGGCTGATCAGCATAGTGTCGCAATCCTCATTTTCTATTCGCAGACGCATCGCGTCGGTCGTTGTTCACGCCTTGTTATTCGTTGTAGTCATCCGGCATGATCTGCGGTTTTCCGTAGTATTCTTCGAGCGTCATGATGTTATTGAGGTACATCTCGGTCGCGACGTCCACGCCGACGTAACGGAAGTGCCAGCCCTCGACACCGTAGCCGGTGATGTGGCCGTAATCTTTCGGATAGCGCCAGATGAAGCCGTACTCATGACCATGCTTGAGGACCCACTGACCGGCTTCGGTATAGACGAAGTTGTCACGGATCTCCGGGTCGGAGCGGATGTTGATGTCTAGCGCGAGGCCCAGGGGATGCTCGGAGCGGCCGGGATAGGCGTTCTTACATACGGCCTTATCGAGACCTCTTCGAGGAATGGCGTTATTGAAACTTGCAGTTTGTGTCTCCCATGAGCGGTAGCCGGAGATGAGATAGAGATCCTGCCCGATATCCTCCATGCAGGCGTCATGCATCGCTTCCCAGGCCGCGGCCGCTTCGGGGCGGAGCTGCTGGCTGTCGGAATACTTCGCATAGACGAGCTCAGGCACGTACCAGGATGGGCTGGCATAGTATTTATTTACAAGAACGGCGATGTCTGACGGATCGGATACGACCTCGGCGCGTATGGTTCTGGGATCCACATATCCGTCATACCAGGCCGGACCGCCCTCGATGATCGGCTCGATGTATTCCGGGACCGGAGTCGGAGAGGGGGTCGGAGTCGGTGTGCCTGTCGGCGTGGGGGAAGGAGTGGGTGTCGGCGTTTCTGTCGGCTCCGGTGCCTCTGTGCTCTCGGTCGTAGAAGAAGCGGAGACCGGAGATACTGTGTCGGAAATAGCAGCTGTATCCGAAGAGGCAGGAAGCGAGAATGACGTGTCAGGAGAAGATTTCTTGTCGCAAGAGCAGACGGAAATCGCGGTAAACATTATGGCGGCTGCCAGGATGACCGGCAGAGTATTGCGCTTCATCAGAATCGTCCTTCCTAATATGCTTGTCTATTCATGAGAGCGGCTTTCTGTTCATGAATAGCATGATTTCACATTGTCTAGTATAGCGCAGAAATGTCACTATGACGTTTCACTTTCATTACTACTTGACGAGAGAAAGAACGAGTCTTATAATCCTCTCGTACTTCAGGGCGGGGTGTGATTCCCCACCGGCGGTGATGTATCACGAGAAGATACGAGCCCGCGAGCGAAGAGCAGAACCGGTGAGAATCCGGTGCCGACGGTAAAGTCCGGATGGAAGGAGTGATAATATGTCAGAAGCTACAACAAATCTCAAAAACCAATCCCAAGCCAGAAAGAAGATGCTCTATCGGATCGCGCTCACGGGTGTGATGACCGCGCTTGCAGAAGTGCTCATGATGCTCGAAATTCCGCTTCCTCTGATGCCGGTATTTCTTAAGTACGATTTTTCCGATATTCCGGCGCTGTTTGCCGGGTTCGTATGCGGACCGATCGCGGGGGTGATCGTGGAATTTCTTAAGAATCTCATCCACATCCCGCTATCCAATACGCATAACATCGGTGAGATCGCAAACTTTATCTCGGGAAGTATCTTCGTGCTGGCCGGCACTCTCGTTTACCGCCGCATGCGCAGCAAGAAGGGCGTGGTGCTGTCTCTTGTTATCGGCACGATTGCACTGACGATCGCGACATCGTTCGTAAACTATTTCTTCTGCCTGCCTCTCTATGAGAAGGTGATGGGTTTACAGCTGACGGCAATCATCGGAATGTGCGACAAGGCGAACACGCTCGTATCCATCAAGTCCAAACTTGATGTGATCCTGCTTACCTTTGTTCCGTTTAACATCTTCAAGGGTGCGTCGATCTCGCTTGTCGCATTCCTTGCATATCTCCCGATCCGCCACTTCTTCGAAGCGGAGAATGCCGAAGAGAAGAGCAACTGATCCGGGAAGAAGCAAAAGTTTTTCGCAAGAAGAATTGCCTGTCCGTTGACTGTATGGAGTTTCCGAAGTCAACGAAACAGGCAATTTCATTTTCATGTGAAGTGCACTGCAGAATGTTACGGAAGATCTGCTGTGCGAGGCGTAACCTTCGAGACGTATTCTCCCGGAGGATATGCTAGGGACTTACTTTCCGAGGATCTCCTGGTAGTTGTCGCAGACGTCCTTGTAGTTTTCCGGCGTACCGATATCGATGCAGGTACCCGGTGCGCGGAAGGCGACCACGTCCTTTCTGGTATAGAGCCAGGACGGGAAGTGGCCCGGTGCATCCGGAGTATTGCCCTCGTCGAGATACTGGCGGATCATCGGGAGCGTCTCCCGGAGATAGAAATACGTCGCGTAGATCGCAACTGTAGAACGCGGGAGAGAAGGCTTCTCTGCAAGATGAATCACCTTATTGTCTTCGTCAAGAGTCGCGACGGCAAGCTTCTTGAGCTGCTCGACATCGTCGACACGGATGGCCACGAGCGTGTCTTTTCTTCTCTCCATGAAGAAATCGTACATGTCCTTGAGCTTGTATGTGAAGAGATTGTCTCCGGCGATGATCATGAGGTCGTCGTCGATAGACAGCGTGTCGATCACGAACTGGATATCGCCGATGGCGCCAAGCTTATTGAAATCATCTGTCGTACCGTCGTCGATGACTTCGATGACCGGCGGGATCATGGAAGCATCCGCCATATCGGATTCGGAACGCTCTTTGGCCCAGACATCGAACTTATCGGCGAAACGATGGTTGGTCACGACAACGATCTTCGATACGTCCGGGATCGTCTCGATCTCGTCGACGATATAGTCGATCATGGCCTTCGGTCCCACGGGGAGGAGAGGCTTCGGAGTATTGATCGTCAGCGGGTAGAGGCGGGTCGCATATCCGGCGGCAAGAATTAGTGCAATCATGTTGTGTCCTTTCTGCGCATCCTTGCGCATGTCCGAAGTAGAGAAGGTCGGAAGGCGAGAAACACCTTGGCCGGGAAGATCCGCTTCGGAAGGCATAAGTATTTCCACTATAGTATCAGAAAGAAACGTAAAAATCTATTGACAGGATATTTGTTTTAGATTTCGTAATGAAAGAGTAACGAAAGAAGGCTTCTGAAAAGGAAAGAAGAGGTAGAAAGCAGAGGCAAAAAAGTCTATAATAAGGACAAAAGAAAAAAACATGTCCAGCCAATGGTCGAGCAAAAGGCGTGCACTTGTTGCACATACCCGGAAATGACCGATCATTGGGTCTTTGCGCGCGGTCGGATATCGGAGAAGGGGAACCGGACGGCCGTTACAGGCAGAGGGACAGAAGAAGAATAAACTAAAGGAGATCTCAAAATGGAACTTTGTGCAGTTGTAATGGCAGCCGGTGAAGGAAAGCGTATGATGTCGAACCACTCGAAGGTGGTCCAGCTGGCCGCGGGCAAACCGCTGATCCGCTGGGTGGCTGAGGCGCTCTCCGGTGTCGGTGCGACCGAGCAGGTCTATATCGTCGGACACAGACAGGAAGAAGTACGGGAAGTACTTGGTGAAGATGTCGCCTTCGTTTTCCAGGAGCATCAGCTCGGAACAGGCCATGCCGTCATGCAGGCTGCTCCGTTCCTCGAGGGAAGAAACGGATGCACGATCGTTCTTCCGGGTGACGCTCCGCTGATTACCTCCGACACGATTTCCAAAGCGCTGGAAATGTTCGAACAGGGTGATTTCGGTGCCGTGATCATCACCGGTATCGCTCCGGATCCGAAGGGGTACGGACGCGTGATCCGTAACGATGACGGCAACGTCATAAAGATCGTGGAAGACCGCGACTGCAACGATCAGGAGAAGATGGTCTGCGAGATCAATTCTTCGATCTACTGCTTCAAGACGCCGCTTCTTCTGTCGGCACTCGGGCGCATCGACTCGAAGAATGCACAGAAGGAGTATTACCTCACCGATACGATCGAGATCCTCATCAAGGACGGACACAAGGTCGGTGCCTATATCGCGGACTTCGATGAGACCCGTGGTGTGAACGACCGTATCGAACTTCAGGCGGTCGGTAAGATGCTGAATAAGAGGACCTGTGACCGGCTCATGAGAGAAGGTGTACAGATCGTCGATACCGAGACCACATGGATCGCGGATACGGTCAAGATCGGTAAGGATACCATCATTCTTCCGGGCTGTGTACTTCTCGGCAATACCGTGATCGGTGATGAGTGCGAGATCGGTGAGAATTCCCGTCTGGAGAATGTCACGATCGGCGACGGCTCGACGATCGACCACTCGATCGCATCGGACTGCGTCGTCGGCAAGAACTGCCGTATCGGACCTTTCTCACATCTGCGTCCGGATACCGAGCTGAAGGACAACGTCACCATCGGTGCATACGTCGAAGTGAAGAATGCGACGATCGGTGATTATTCCCGTGCCCGTCATCTGACTTATGTCGGTGATGCGAAGGTCGGCAAGAATGTCAACTTCGGCTGCGGAACCGTCACCTGTAACTACGATGGTCTGGATAAGACATGGTGCGTCATCGGAGACAATGTATTTATCGGTGGTAACTCCAACCTGATCTCGCCGGTTACGCTCGAAGAGAACTCCTACATCGCGGCCGGTTCCACGATCACGGAGGATGTACCGGAACTCGGACTTGCGATCGCGAGATCCCAGCAGGTCGTCAAGGAGAACTGGGTCGCCAAGAAGAACCGTTCGCGTGCCTCGACAGTCATCCAGCCGGATAAGAAGCGTACCAGCGGTATGTGACCGATGTTTTTCCGGAAGAAACATAGAGAAGAAGAAACAGAATCAGGCAAAGGTGAAAATATGTGGCTGATCGTGGGATTGGGAAATCCCGGTAAAGAATATACCTTTACCTTCCATAACTGCGGCTTCATGACACTCGAAGTGCTGGCGCAGAAGCACCACATCAAGGTGGACCGTCTCAAGTGGAAGGGCGAATACGGAAGAGGGACGATCATGGGGGAAGACTGTATCCTCCTGCGTCCGCATACCTTCATGAACCTATCAGGAGAAAGTGTCCGGGAGGTTATGAAGTTCTTCAAGATCCCGCTTGATCACCTGATCGTTATCTACGACGATATCGATATCCAGCGCGGGAAGATCCGCGTCCGGTCGAGCGGTTCGGCCGGGACACATAACGGCATGAAATCAGTCATCTACTGCCTGGAGTCCCAGGACTTCGCACGTGTCCGCATCGGCTGCGGACCGGTTCCGGAGCACTGGGACCTGGCGGACTTCGTCCTGTCCACGATCCCGAAGGAAGAACAGGAGACGATGTATAAGTCCTTCGAAGAAGGGGCGGCCGCCGTCGAAGATATTCTCTCCGGTAAACCGCTCCCCGGCGGGAGAAACCGCGGAGGTGCAGGAGGTCACGGATGATCTTTCTTCCTGCTGTAGAGAAATTATTGCGTGAAGCGTTCGCCGATCCGGCCTTTACCGAACTGGTGGATGCTTTTTCCGATAGAAGAAAACACATCAATCTCACCGGTATGACAGAGACGCAGAAGGCGTATCTCATCGCGGCTGCGACACTGTGGAGAAGCGAGAATGACAGTCTTTATTCTGCTTCCGGCGCACAGGAAGATCCGGACAGGATCCTGCCTCTTCAGGGTCGTCCGATCCCGATGATCCTCGTCTCGGACGAACTCTCGGCGAGGAAGATGAAGTCCTATCTCGATGCATTCTTCGATAAAGAATCCGTGATCCTGCGTGGACGGGAGACACCCCTTACAGCCGTCTCGGCCTCAAGCCGTGAGATCGAACAGGGACGTATCGATGCGCTCATCAAGTATTTCTCCCGCGACTGCGGTGCCCTGATCGTGACCGCCGGTGCACTTCTGACGAAGATGGCTCCGCTTCGCGCTTTTATCAGTACGAAGGTGACGCTTAAGCTCGGTAAGAGGATCGCGCCGGAGGACCTCGCACAGGACCTGACGTACATGGGGTATACCCATACCCGTGAGGTAGAAGGGAAAGGGGAATTCAGCAGAAGAGGCGATATCTTCGACTTCTTCCCGAGTGGCTCGGATATGGGCGTGCGTGTCTCGTTCTTCGACGATGAGATCGACCAGATCAAGCTCTTCAATCTGAATACACAGCGCTCGGAAGAGCAGCTCAAGGAATATACGATCTATCCGGCATCGGAGCTCCTGCTCCCGAAGAAGAAGTGGGATCCGATCGCGGATAAGATGATGGAGATCGGTGAAGAAGCGGCGACGAAGGCTGCGTGCGCCGGTGCAGACAGAAACAGCATCGACAGTATGCTTCGCATGATCGGAAAAGAGAGCGAATCCTTAAGAGCCGGCGGCACTTTCTCCGGCTGGGAGAAATGGGTGGATATCCTTCTTCCTGATAACTGTTCCATACTTCACTACGTCAGATGCATGGGCGATCCGATCTACGTCGACGAGATCTCACAGGTCCGCTCAAGGATGGATGGTGTGGCCGCCGACTTCCAGATCCGTTTCCATGCGGCATTTGAAAAGGGACTTGTCCCGTCAGCCTGCTCGACGGCGCTGCATACGATCCCGCAAGTATTCTCCGAGCTTGATATTATGCAGGTCATCGCGATGGCCGTTCTTCCGAGCATCAACAACGGTCTTCCCGGAGCGATCCATGTCCGGATCCCGGGCACGGACTGCAACAGCTTCAGAGGACACGAAGAGGGCCTTGCGGAATTGATCTCCGAGCGGAATAAAAAAGGGCAGTCGACTTACATCATGAGCGGGACGGGAAGCCGGGCCGAGAAGCTCCGCTCCTACCTGTTCGAGAAGAACAGTATGCCGGTCCTTCTTCCTAAGCCTCTGCCAAACGGCTTTATCTATCCGACGATCTCCCTGATCGTGATCGGTACGCAGGATATCTTCGGCGTAGACCGCGGCATCAAGAAGAAGAAAAAGGGCGGCATGACCATCGATCTTTTCTCGGATCTTGTGCCTGGAGAACTGGTGGTCGATGACGAGAACGGTGTAGGCCGTTACGACGGACTCGTGAATCTCGAGGTAGAAGGCACGAAGCGCGACTACCTCATGATTACCTATGCCAATGACGATCATCTGTATATCCCGATGGACCGCCTCGACCATATCCAGAAATACGTCGCATCGGAAGGGAAGACACCGAAACTTGCGCGCCTCGGATCTTCCGAATGGGGCAAGTCCGTCAACCGGGCGAAGAACTCGATCAAGCAGCTGGCCTTCGATCTCGTGGAACTCTATGCGAAGAGACAGGCCGTGGACGGTTATGCTTTTTCTCCGGACACGGTCTGGCAGGCGCAGTTCGAAGATGATTTCCCTTATCAGGAAACGGAGGACCAGCTCCATGCCATTTCCGAGATCAAGAAAGACATGGAATCCAGTAAGTCGATGGACAGACTTCTCTGCGGCGATGTCGGATTCGGAAAGACGGAGGTCGCCTTCCGTGCGATATTCAAGTGCGTGATGGATGGCAAGCAGGCGATCCTCCTTGCACCGACGACCGTGCTTGTGCAGCAGCACTACGACAACCTCAAGGAGAGACTACGCGGGTATCCGATCAAGGTCGCGCTTCTGTCCCGTTTCGCAACGCCCAAAGAACTCAAGAAAGCGGTCACCGGCATCAACGACGGATCGGTCGACGTGATCGTCGGGACGCACCGGGCCCTAAGTAAAGATGTCCAGCCGAAGAATCTGGGACTTCTCGTCATCGACGAGGAGCAGCGGTTCGGTGTCAATCACAAAGAGAAGATGAAGAATCTCAGAAACGCAGTAGACGTACTGACTCTGACGGCTACACCGATTCCGAGGACGCTTCACATGTCGATGTCGGGTATCCGGGATATCTCTGTTCTCGAGGAACCGCCGCAGGATCGAAGGCCGGTGCAGACCTATGTGATCGAGTACGATCCGCAGATCGTTGCAGAGGCGTGTCTGCGTGAGATCGAGCGGCACGGGCAGGTCTTCTATCTCTTTAACAACACGCATCACATCGAAGAGAAGGCGGCGGAACTGCAGGAGATGCTTCCGGGTGCACGTATTGTCTTTGCGCACGGCAAGATGAGCGAGCGGGAACTCGAGAGTATCATCGAGTCATTTATCCGCAGGGAAGCGGACATCCTGGTATGTACGACGATCATCGAATCAGGCGTCGACATGCCGAATGTCAATACCATCATCGTCGAGAACAGCGACCGCTTCGGCCTGTCTCAGCTCTACCAGCTCAAAGGACGTGTGGGAAGATCCGACAGGCAGGCCTATGCCTATATCACCTATGAGCCGGAAAAAGTACTGAAAGAGGATGCCGAGAAGCGTCTGGCGGCGATCCGGGATTTTACCGAACTCGGATCGGGCATCAAGATCGCCATGAAGGATCTCGAAGTAAGAGGTGCCGGTAATCTCCTCGGAGCCGAACAGCACGGACATATGGATGTCATCGGATATGAACTTTATTGCCGCATGCTCGATGAGGAGATCAAGAAACTCTCGGGAACGTGGGTGCCGCAGGCAGAGGATACGGTCATCAAGATGAACGAGGATGCCTATATCTCGCCAGCCTATATTCCGGATGACGGTCAGCGTATGGATGTGTACCGTCGGATCCGGACGATCGAGACATCTAAGGAGAAGGATGATTTCGAGGACGAACTTCTCGACCGCTTCGGCGATGTCCCGAGAGAAGTCACGATCCTGTCGAATATCTCCATCATCCGTCATCAGGCCGGAAAACTCGGCTTTGGGAAAGTGGAGATCGAGAAGGATGTGGCGCGCCTCTACTATCGGGATGGAGCATCGAATGGTGCAGCGCTGCTTATGGCCGGAGGGGACGAACGTTTCGCGGGACATGTTATGGTGTATTCGCTGAAGAATCCGTTCCTGCAGTATAAGCCCGCACCCGGAGACAGGGAAGAAATCGTCGCGAATGTCGCCGGACTTCTCGATCTGATGGGGCAGGTGCCGGCGCAGCAGAGTTAAGGTGAGTTTTGATTGATTACCAAGTTAGGGTGAGTTCCCCCATACTTGGATTATGTTAGGCAAAGGAGAGGCTACACATGATCGTTCTGGAGATCCTTTATTTCGTCCTTGGCACAGTGTGTGCTCTGGTCTTGGGCAACTTCGTGATGCTGCCTGTTTCGAAGTGGTTCCTGCTGCTTCTGATCCCTCTTTTCCTGCTTCTGCAGGTGCTTCCGGTCTTCCCGGGAGCGTCGGCAAAGATCCGTTCTCTGCGCCTGAAGAATACGCAGGCCGGATCGATGCTTCTTAAGACTTTCCTCGTCACGATGGTCATCAACCTGGCATTTAATATTCCCGGTATGGTGGGTGCAATCGAAAGCTGGGATATTCCTGCGATCGGCGATGCGCCGTGGAAGTGGACGGGACATATCGTCCTTATCGTCGTGATCGAGAACATCATCTTCTGGAACGGTATCGTACGTGTCTATATCACGACCAACCAGCTCGGCATGAAATACCGAGTGATCGGTATCCTCGTCGGCATGATCCCGATCGCGCACCTGATCGCCCTGGGCATCATCATCCGTATCGCCGATAAGGAAGTAAAGGTCGAAAATGAGAAGATCCTCTTAAATGAGTCGCGTGCATCTGAGCAGATCTGCGCATGTAAATACCCGATCCTCATGGTACATGGTGTATTCTTCCGTGACTTCCGTTTCTTCAACTACTGGGGAAGGATCCCGGAGCAGCTCGAGAAGAACGGGGCACGTGTTTTCTACGGAAACCAGCAGTCGGCCGCATCGGTCGTGACCAGCGGTATGGAGCTTGCGGAACGCATCAAGAAGATCTGCGAGGAGACCGGCTGTGAGAAGGTGAACATCATCGCGCACTCGAAGGGCGGACTCGACAGCAGAATGGCGATCGCGAGATTCGGCGCATCTCCGTATGTAGCCAGCCTTACGACGATCAATACACCACACAGAGGTTGTGAATTTGCAGATTATCTCTTAAGTAAGATCGGTGAATCCCATCAGGTACGTGTGGCCGCGATGTACGAAGCCGCGCTTCGTAAAGCCGGCGACCCGAACCCGAATTTCCTCGCGGCCGTGACGGATCTGACGTCTTCGGCCTGCGCAAAACTGAACGAAGAGATGCCGGATCCGGAGGGGATCTACTGCCAGAGCTACGGATCCAAACTGAATCATGCTTCTTCGGGGCAGTTTCCTCTGAATTTCTCGACGTTTCTCGTCGGACACTTCGATGGGCCGAACGACGGTCTCGTCGGAGCGAAATCTTTCTGCTGGGGGCAGGACTATCACTTCCTCACCGTGAACGGAAAGCGCGGGATCTCACACGGTGACGTTATCGATCTTAACCGGGAGAACATCGACGGATTCGACGTGCGGGAACTCTTCGTGCAGATCGTCTCTGACCTCAGGAAGAAGGGCCTGTGATATAATAATTTATATTGCGTTCTGATGTGGCAGCCTTCGGCATACAGACAGGCTTTTTCGGGAAATAGGAGGGGCGTCTTATGACATACACGGCATGGGCAAAGATGAGAGAAGTGAACCGGCAGCGGTTCGGAAAAGACGTCGGTCCTTTTGAACCGGCACTCTATGTTAAGGAATCAGGGATGGACCTGAAGTCTGCGGCGCTCCGGTTCGTACACGAAAGATGTGAGAACCTGAAGTTCGATCCGGTTATCACGAAGACGGAGGAGGAAACGGGGGTCTATCAGGGAACGGGTCTTAAGAAGAACCAGATCCCTTACGATATGCAGATGGATAACAACCGTCTGTGTCTCGAGAGATCACTCGGCCGCTTCTTCGAATCGGGTGTGGCGGAAGATGCCTATGATGTGTACTACTGTTTCCTGGAGATCTTCCTCGGGCATTACGGCAAATCGAAGAAGATGGTGGAGCTGTTGTCGGAGTTTGAGAGTAACGGCAGTTCCCTTCTCATGAAGCACAGAGATCACTATTCTCACTCGGTATATGTTTTCATGCTGGGACTGGCGATCTATGAGACAAATGCGGCCTTCCGGCAAGCATTTGGAGATTTCTATGCCGATGTACTCAGAGATAAGCAGGAAGACAAAGACGGGAGCGCGAATGCGGCGAATCTGTTCCTCGAGTATTGGGGACTGACGGCGCTCTTCCACGATATCGGATATCCCTTCGAGCTTCCTTTCGAACAGGTCATGTCCTACTTCGAGGTGAACCGCAAGAAGCGCGGGAAGGGAAGCCTCTATGTCGCATACCGCGATCTCGGTGTACTCATCGACCTCGGGCAGGAAGCGAAGAAACAATTCTTCAGTCTCTACGGGAAGGAATTTAATACAATCACTGAGATACTGGCCTTCGATATCGCGGCCAAACTCGGGCAACGATATGGTATTACGGAAGAGGATATGCTCGATGTCCTTCAGAGGAAGCCGACCGATCCCGAAGAATTCGGGTACTTCATGGACCATGCTTTTTTCAGTGCCGGAAGACTCTTCCGTGAACTGGAATCTTCGCTCGGGGAAGATCAGATCACCAAGATGCATATTGATGTGCTGTCGGCCATCATGCTCCATAATAGTCTCTTCAAGTTCTCGATCTCTTTCTACAAAGACGATGACGAGAAGAAGCGCAAAGGACCGATCCGTATGCAGGATCATCCGTTGGCTTTCCTCCTGATGATCTGCGACGAACTGCAGTGCTGGGACAGGACAGCGTACGGCAGAAATTCCAGAACAGAACTGCATCCGATGGCGGTAGACTTTGATTTTACCGGCGGTGCGATCAACGCATGTTACTATTACGATGACATGGAGAAGGAAAAGATCGATGCCTTTGAGAAGGAGTACAGAAACTGGGAAGAATCCGGAGAGACAGGAGATGCGCCCCGCCTCAAGGCCTATAGTGATATGGCCGAGAAGGAACAGCGTTTCGCGACAGACATCGAGTTGATCGTGGATACGACGGATATCCCGCTTCACGTTACACCGAGTGTGAAGAAAAACGACAGAAAGAAGAAGCACATCTTCCTGTCCAGCAGTAACTTCCTGCACCTTTATGATTTTGCCGTGGCGCTTCACGGAAGAAGAAGAGGCGAGGGCACACCGATCGAACAGCTCGAGAAGATCTTCGAAGATCTGGCTCTCGAGTATCAGCTGTCGACACTGAACCGTGCGAAGAACTTCAGCCGGTATCTCGATGCCATCAACTGCTTCTATACGGATAAGCCTGTGGACTATGAGATGGTGACGGAGTTTACGCCGGAGCACGCCGCGATCTTCGCACCGATGGAACACGAGAGATGGGTGCGTGAGCATATCGACATGGGATGGGTCGAAGGAGATGACTATGAGATTGCTGTAGAAAACCGCAAGGATCTCACGGAAGAGGAGAAGAAAACACTGTCAGCGATGTTCCGCGAGCAGATGCGGTGTCACAAACTGACCATGAACGGCAATCCGACGACAGAAGAAATCAAGGCGCACTACGACGCACTTCCCCCGGAAGAGCAGGACAAGGACTGGCGTCCGTTCAACAGCCTTCTTAACATACTGAAGAAATACGATGGAGTGCGGATCTATATCTATTCACTGGATTGATGCGATTGCGATCCGGAGGCAATAACGGATAAACGAAGCCATGATGCGGGAATGGCCGGAGGTGATGGGATATGGCACTGAAATACGTCACAAGAGGAATGAGCGATCCGAAGGGGAAACCGCGTGTGTATTTCTCCTGCCATCCGAATGATTTTGAGATGGCGTTCCCTCTCGTTTCCGAGGATATTCTGCGTCAGGCAAACTGTGCGATCTGGTACGACGATGACCTGTCTTCGGGTGTGGATCATGTGGACGAGATCTCAGATATGCAGCTTGTCGTCTTCGCAGTCACGTCCGACTTTATCTTTACGCCGAATCGGGCACGCGAAGTGGAACTTCCCTATGCTCTCGAGCATCACATCCCAGTGCTGCCGATCATGATGGAGACCGGGCTCGGCTATAAGTTCAGCAACAACTGCGCGAAGATCCAGGTCGTGAACCGCTATGTCAAAGATCCGACTGCTACACCATACGATGAAGTGCTGAAGACTTTTCTTACCTCTGTGCTGATCGGAGATGAACTTGCCGAAAAAATCAGGGATGCCTTTGATGCGTATGTATTCCTGAGTTACAGAAAGAAAGACAGACGCCATGCCCAGCGACTGATGCGGCTCATTCACGAGAATCCACGTTTCCGGGATATCGCCATCTGGTACGATGAATTCCTTGTGCCGGGCGAGGGATTTAACGAAGCGATCGCAGAGGCTTTCCGAAAGAGTGCGCTCTTTGCGATGGTGGTCACGCCCCACCTCGAGGAGGAGGGGAACTACGTCATGCGAGTCGAGTATCCGATGGCCCGTGACAGGAAGAACGAGACCGAAACAGAGAGGAATAGCTTCGAGATCGTCCCGGTCGAGATGTACGAAGATGGCGATGCTATCGACGGGAAGGATTGGCGCATCAACTGCGAAGCACTCGAAGGGCATGAAGAATTTAAATACAGAAGCATCGAGAATCTCCAGGACGAGCATCGGAAAGAAGCCATGGACAGTGCTTTTGCCGAGGCATTGGAGAGAATCGCGAAGAAGTGTAACGACGGTTCCGCGCGACATCGGTTCTTCATCGGACTTGCCTATCAGTATGGTATCGATGTCGAGATCAATCACGAGATAGCGATAGGACTTCTCGAGTCAGCGGCGACGGATCCGCAGCCGTGCTTCGAGGCGACGGAGAAGCTCGTGGATATGTATCAGATCGGAGACGGTGTTCCTCTTAGTATCCCTATGGCCATCAAGTGGCAGAAAACTCTCGCAGAACAGTACAAGAACGAATACGGCAAGAACTATTCCCCGGATGAACACAAGGGTTTCGGCACAAAGTATTTGCGGGCACTTCTGAAGCTCTCGGATCTTGCCCGTGAGAACAAGGATATGCAAGAGGCGATCGTGGCGGCGGAGGAAGCCTACTCCATCTGTGAGGAACTGAAAGAAGAAGTCGGTATTCGTGAATCGGAAAGAGATATGGCGGTCGTATGTAACCGGCTCGGCAGTCTCTATCTGATCCGTAAAGAAGCCGATCCGGCGCAGCGGTACTATCTCAAAGCGAGAGAGATCTACTTGCGGCTCTCCAAGGAGATCGGGACGGCCCGTGCGCGCAAGGATCTGTCTATCGCAGATGAACGTCTGGGCGATCTTTTCCGGAAGATGAAGGACCTCGAACAGGCAAAGAAGTATTACGAAGAGGCCTACTCTCTCAGGCAGGAACTGGCGTCAGACGGAACTTCGGCGACGGCAAGACGTGATCTTTCTTCGATCCTGACGAAGCTCGGAAATATCAGCAAGGCGGAGAAAAACTATCCGCAGGCGATGGAACAATATGGTCAGGCGCTGGCCATCGACAGAAAGCTTTCGGATGAACTGCGTACTCCTCAGGCGGCGGATGATTGTGCGGTCAGCCTTCTGAAGTACGGAGACATGCTTGTTAAGACCGACTGTCCGAAGGAGGCACTGGAATATTTTTACGAGGCGGAGAAGATCCTTCATAAACTCATTGCAGAAAGACCGCTCCTTCAGTACCGGAGAAACTATGCAGCCACATGTGAGAAGATCGCGAGCGCGAAGAAACATAGTGGTGACGATGAGGGGGCAGAAGAATACTACGTGAAGGCGATCAAGCTTCGTGAAGAACTGGATACGTCTGAGTATTCCGATGAGACGCGGCATGAGCTCGCGGTCGCCTGCTATAACTACGGACAGTTTAAGAAGGAAGAGGCACCGCTCCTGCGTGCGAAGGAGATGTGGACGGCTTTGGCCATGCACGACAGAAGCTATGTGAAGTATCTCGATGCCGTGGATCAGGCTCTCGAGAAACTGAAGTAAGCCGGGCGGGGGGGACCTGCACCGGAAAAGCCAATTCCCAAGATGGCGCTAAGGAGGAAAAATGGGCGGTATATTCGATGATGTCGTTCGTGAAATGGAGAATTCCTGGGGCGAGTGGCCGTGTTACCAGGTCGGGCGCTTCGTGTATTTGTCCTATCCGCAGGATCTCTACGTCGACGCTGTCCGTGTCGTCCAGGCGTTAAGTAAAGCAGAATACCGCGTGTGGTTTTGCGAAGAAGCCTTCGGCATGATATGGAAGGGCGAGATGTCGGATGCGATTGAAAGATGTGCAATCGTGGTATATCTCCGGCCATGTGAAGGACGCAAGCGTGTGGTCAATATGTGCGAGGAGGCATTTGCCGAGGGACTTCGGAGGAAGCACCTCTATGTCTATGTCGGAGATCCCGGGAAGAAGGGGAAAGATCTCCCGGAAGATGCGCATCATGTGCATGTCGATTCGAAGGATCCTCGCCTTCCGGAGATCCTGAAAGAATATCTATGTAAGCTCGGCATCGAGCCGACGCTCGACTGGTCCACGCAAGACGAGAGAAGACCGATGTTCGATCTGATGCTCAGCTTCTACCCCGATATCCAGGATAAACTGGAGGAGGGCTCCGGTTCCGGAGAAAAACTGGTATGTAATCTTCGGACACACATCGGATATGACGAGAAAAGAGACAAGCATTTCACGATGACGGAGCGCGAGCTTCACGTGGCGCAGGAACTGAAACTGGATCAGTATTTTATCGTCGGGAAGCATGGTGCTCCCGACTATGAATTGACAGATGATGACAACAAACTGCTCATGCATCTGATCCGGGGTTTCTATGCCGTATCCGAGGAAGAACTGGAAGCTTTCAGAAAGCGTGCTGATGAGAAGTAGAAAGAGGAGATGATAACGATGGATGATTCTCTGAGTATAAGTATTTCCGTAAGCAAAGGTTTCGGGATGGAAGAGTTCTCCCGTGCGGTTCAGGATGACGCCGCATCGAGGAAGGAAGACGTGATTTCCAACGAACAGATCCGGAATAAGGATGTGCTGATGGAGACGTATGAGGTCATCTCCGATCCGATCTCGGGCGGCATGGGAAGTGTCTGGAAAGTGCACCACAAAGGCTGGAACCGTGCCCTTGCCATGAAGCGTCCCCAGCCTCGTTTCTTCGCGGAAGGAAGCGAGAAAAAGAAAGCGGAATTCGTCAAAGAATGTGAGAACTGGATCGGGCTCGGGCTTCATCCGAATATCGTGCCCTGCTACTATGTTCGTGAAGTCGGCGGCGTGCCGACGATCTTCTCCGAGTGGATGGACGGAGGCAGCCTGAAAGATCGGATCAAGGACAGATCTCTCTACGAAGGCTCCGACGAAGAGGTGCAGGAGCGTATCCTCGATATTGCGATCCAGACGGCACGAGGTCTTCTCTATTCCCATGAAAAGGGACTGATCCATCAGGATATCAAGCCGGCGAATATTCTGCTGACGAAGACATGGGATGCGAAGGTGGCTGACTTCGGGCTTTCGAAAGCATCGGAGGTTTTCAGGGCCATTGGTACTTCTCACGACGGCACGGATGAGCCGGAAGTCTCCGGATACACACCGGAATACTGCCCGCGGGAACAATCAGAAGGGAAGGCCCCGAAGACGTGGATGGATATGTATTCCTGGGCATTGACGGTGCTGGAGATGTATCTGGGGGAAAGAAACTGGAAACTCGGAAGTGAAGTTCCGGAGAAGATTACGGAACTTGTTAAGAATGCGAGAGTGCAGATCCCGGATCTGATTCTCTCCATGATCAGGTCGATCCTCATCGCGAAAGAAGACTTCCTTTCTTTTCACGAGAAATCTCTTGTGGAGAAATATCACTCTATCACAGGTAAGACTTATCCGAGATCCGAGCCACAGGCGGAATGGGATTCGCCGCTTGCGCTCAATAACCGGGCACTGAGTTTTCTTGATCTGGGGAAGAAGAAGAAGGCGGGCGAGATTCTCGAGCAGGCCAGAAACATGATCTGGTTCGGGGAGAATCCCGCGAGCTATAACTACCTGCTTCTATCGGAAAGTAAACCCGGTTCCTTCGAGCAGAAAGTATTCTTCGAGAACAAGAAAAACGAAGCGTATGCGCTTCTTCTTCACATGTGGAACAAAGAGACGGAAAAAGCGAAAGCCCTCCTTGATTCATGGGGAGAGAACATCCCGGAACCGGTGCGCGAATATGTGCCGGAAATAAGAACGGCACTGGAAGCGGAAAGTCCATACGAGGCGCCGTGGGTACTGGCACATTTCCGGTCAGAAGAGGAGATCCGGAAAGAAAGAGCATACTTTGAGGATGCCTTTTCGAAGATGGAGAGAAAAATCTCTGCGAAGGATACGGACGGTGCGATGACGGTTCTTCGTGAAGTCAGGAAACAGGCTTCGGACGGACATCTGGATGACATCGCAAGACTCAGTTCGATGCTCGGCAGAATCGCGCAGCCCTCGGGGATCCATGCTATCTATCCGATCAATCTCGGGAGATCGTATGCTTTTAAAGTCGAAAATAAAGACCATACGAAAAGAGCCGACAGCATCACAGGTGACCTCTATAGATATGAGATCCGGAAAGAAGAGAAGCGGCTGGGACCACTGAAAGAAGTCTTTACGATGGAGCCGGGGATGCGCATCGGTACCGGAGACAATGTCTATGCACCGGAGGAGCAAAGTCTGGATGTCTATAACCGTGCGACGGGAGAACCGGTCTTCTCGATTCTTCTTCCTGGAAGAACGGCCTATCTTCAGGTGCTTCGAGGGGAGAAGAAGGCGATCCTCGTGACCTACGATGAAGTGCGGAGCGCCGCTGATCCGGAGTACACGACGAAGAAACGAAGTCAGGATTTCAGTAATAAGAAATGCGAGCATGACTGTAAGTACAGAGTACATAACCTGAAGACGATCGCCGTAAATTATCTCATGCACGAGATCGACCTCGAGACAGGGTCGATCGCTCTGATCGGTAAGGGCGTCTCGGTTATGAAACTGGAATTGAATACCCAGCCGAAAGGTGCGCAGCGGGGTACGAAGAGCAAGGTCTTCCATCCGGGCGGATATCTTCAGTGGATGGGGAAGGTGAAGATCGCAAGAAAGTACTCGTTTGCGGGATCGGATAACTCCTATTCTTTCAGTGATGTGCGAAGCGGAAAAGTGCTTCTTGAGAAGAGGATCGCGCCACGCAGGGATCTCTGTTTCAGCAGTGACGGACGATATCTCATGCTGGATCAGGAACTCTTCCTTGTTGACTGGGATTGGGAAAAGGGCGATCCGGTTTCCGAGGAAAAAGCACTGGAGATCTGTCTGAATCAGGAAGACTGCAGGAACTTCGTGTCACAGAATACAGGTGTGACTTTTCTGAAAGAAGGAACGAAGAAAGGGGAAAAGAAAGGTTTTCTTTTCTGGAGGAAATGATCGGTAAAACTTGCGATCGTATCGAAGAAATGAGAGGGTATCATGTCGGCAAAACTATTCGAAATCGTACTGCGCATCGCGTGTGACCGTGTAGGGGTAGATGATCCTTGGAAGTTTTCTGAGGAGAACAAAGACAAGTTCGCATCTCCCGAAGAAGATCTGGGTTTTCAAGTGGCCCTGACGACGCGACCTTTTATTGACTATGTTCTAAAGTGCGAAGTCACGGACAAGGATTCGTATGGGCAGACACGTGCACTGACGCAGTCGGAAAAAGAAGAATACGGACCCGTTTTCCGGGCACTCTTCCCGAAGATCGATATGGACATGGTGCGCTATGTGGAATTCGTATGGTACGACTCGACCGAAGCACCGGACTACTACATGCCCGCCATGGTAAAGAAGATAACGATCTTTGGCGTGGATAAACTGATGCAGGATGAAGCATTCCGGAAACGGATGCAAGAACTTGAAGAAAGGATCGGCAAAACGGGGAAACTCCGGTTCCGTTTTTCCGGGATCCCCTATGAGAACCTTCTGTTCGTCGAAGCCGAAACAGAAGAACTCTGCGAACAGATACTACAGGGGATCGAAACATTTCTTCAGGAGAACGGTTATTCGGAACCGTAAGAAAAATTCTCCCGAAAAACGCTCCGACCTTCCCATTTATTTTCGTAAGAGTGCTACAATAATTTACAAGGTAAATCTCACAAGGAGGGTGTTTTATGGGAGACAACAAAGAAGCGATATACGATGCGAAAACGCTCGGATATCCGAAGATGTTCGTGCTCGGACTTCAGCATATGTTTGCTATGTTCGGCGCCACTGTTCTAGTCCCGGCTCTGACCGGACTTTCTGTATCTGCGACACTGCTGTTCGCAGGCTTGGGTACATTACTTTTCCACTTTCTCACAAAGGGTAAGGTACCTGCATTCTTAGGTTCGTCCTTCGCATTTATCGGAGGATATGCGGCGATTGCGCCGAATGGAGACAAGGCTCTTCTGCCTTACGCTTGCCTAGGTGTTCTGGGAGCCGGTGCCCTCTATCTGGTCCTGGCGGGACTCATCAAGATCTTCGGTCAGAAGAAAGTCATGCGTTTCTTCCCGCCGATCGTAACCGGTCCGATCATCATCGCAATCGGTCTTACGCTCTCGTCTTCGGCCATCGACAGCTGCCAGAAAAACTGGGTAGTTGCCCTTCTGGCAATACTGGTCGTAATCGTTTGCAGTATCTTCGGTAAAGGCATGATCAAGATCGTGCCGATCCTCTTAGGTGTTGTCGTTTCTTACGTCGCAGCCTGCTGCCTGAATATCGTTGATTTTGGCCCGGTGAAAGATGCAGCCTGGATCGGACTTCCCTTCAAGATGGAAGATACCGTGTTTGAAGTATTCCGCTCTCCGGATGGCTCGAAGATCACCAATGCCCTGATCACGATCATGCCGATCGCACTGGCTACGATGGTCGAGCATATCGGTGATATCTCCGCGATTTCTTCTACTACAAACAGAAACTTTATCGAGGATCCGGGTCTTCACAGAACCCTCCTCGGCGATGGTCTTGCTACCATGCTGGCATCCCTCTTCGGAGCTCCGGCGAACACAACATACGGCGAGAACACCGGTGTTCTTTCCCTGACGAAAGTCTATGATCCGAAGGTCATCCGTATCGCCGCTTACTGCGCGATCCTCTTCTCCTTCTGCCCGAAGTTCGCGGCTCTGATCGGATCTCTTCCGGCTGCGACCATCGGCGGTGTTTCGATCGTCCTTTACGGTATGATCTCTGCAGTCGGTGTACGTAACATCGTTGAAAATAAGGTTGACTTCGGAAAGAGCAGAAACGTCATCATCGCTGCTCTGATCCTGGGTCTGTCCGTCGGTGTCAAGTATTGTGCAGCCGGCGCCATCAACATCTCGATCGGTTCTGTAGACATCGCTCTCACAGGTCTTGCAGTCGGTGCTCTCGTAGGTATCATCTTTAACGCGATCCTTCCGATGGAAGAACAGGAATATGCAGGTGCAAACAAGTCTTTTGTATCGGAGAAGGAGCGTGCCGGAGTAACGCCTTCCGCGCCGAGAAAAGACAGAAAGAAGCCGAGACATAAGAGATAAGAATCATGTTTATCTATGCAGGAATTGCCGCTATCGTAGGTTTTCTGGGTTCGCTGTGGCTCATTTACAGTGATGATATTCTAGCCTCTTTCGGACATAAAGCCGAGAAGCTTCTCGGAAGCTACGATAAAAAAACACAAAATAATTCTGCATCCGGAGCGCCGGCCGAGGGATCCCCTCTGGCCGGCACTTCTCTTTCCGGAGAGATGAAGCAGGCGATCGAACCCATCTTCTTATCATGGGAAAATGCGGACAGTGCTTTTCTCACGGGAAGAATGGACAAGACCTTCCGGCAGATGCAGGAGAACAGCATCCGCCTTCTGAAGCAGCACGGCCTTCGTCGTGTGATCCGACTGCAGAAGATGAAGATGCAGAACACAGGGAAGCCCGGTAACTTCAAGAACTGGAATGACGGCGGCCGTCAGTGGCGTGAAGGCGAGGCCGAAGGTCCGGCGACCGAGATCTACGTAAACTCGGAAGGAAGAATCGTCAGTTCGCAGTATATGAGGACGGCCAGAATCGCCGTTCGTCAGAGCCGTCATGTGCAGTGCAAGGATCTCAAGTCCGAGAAAGAACGGAAGAGACAGGGCAAGAAGGGGACGACGGAGTTCTATGGTGACGTCAAGGAACAGCGCTGCTATTCCTGTGGCGCCGAGATCACCATCGGCGGCGCGGAGACGGTATGCCCGTTCTGCGGACGTCCTGTTTTCGCGAACTTCTATGACTGGCAGACGCAGGACTTCATCTTCGAGAAAGAGCCGATCTCGAGGACACTTCTCGACTGTCTTCCGATCCTTCCGGTTACTTTCCTTGTGACACTTCTTCTGTTCCTGCCGTTCGGGTCTGTTGCGACAGATGATGCTGTCTTCTCACTGGGACTTGCGGCCGCCGGTGTTGTCGCGGGATTCATCGCGACACTTTCGCTGATCGTTCTCTTCGAGCACTTCATCGGCGAGAACAGGAAACTGAAGAAGGTCACACGCTTCTATGAGAACCTCTTCCGAAGCTCCATCCTTGAAGAGATGTGGGCACGGGCCGATGTGGAGAAGACACTCGAGATGTGGCTCGGGAAGATCAAGTATAACAAGATCGAAAACACAGATGAGCAGACCTTCATCACCGCGACGGTGCCGGTCGGGACCCGTACGATCGAGGGGCAGGGAACGATCAACAAGGTCATCACCAGGAAGAAACTGAAGATGGTGCGTGCGCGCTATCCAAATAAGCTGAAATCTTCTGGGGATATCCTCCAGAATAAGTCGTGCCCGTCGTGCGGTGTGCCGTTCCTCCCGGATGATCACGGGGCCTGCAGTTACTGTGGCTACAGCCTCCAGGTCGATAACTCCAAGTGGAAAGTACAGGAGATCATCAAGTGATCAATCCATCTCCGCATCCAGAAAACTGGTGAGTGTATACTCTTCAAAGAATGGTAGCGTGAATCGTAATCAAGACGCACTTTTCCGGATCCGCGAACACCGGTGATCATCTAGATCTGCGAAGAAACTGTCATGGCTTGAGAACTGTGACATACTTCATCCATTTGGATCGAGCGTGAGATGATCTGCATAGGTTCTTTGCCAAAGATCAGAGAATATGGGTTTCCAATATCGATTTATATTCCTTTATATTCTATTATTTCTTTATAGCCGTTTATAGTTCGTGTCAACTGATACAATCAAACGAAATGGGTAAAGTACAATAACAAGTGCGTCTGTGTTCTGACAGATAATACTTGTTGCTTTTGAAAGCGATGACTGCTGTGTCCATAACAAAAGTCAAATAATAGAATTGCAAAATACAAACACTACGTTGAAATAGGGCAAAAAGGCTTTCAAATGAATGCTTAAGTGGGAATATGGATACTTGAAAAGATAAGTGCAGTGTTTTAGAATGGCGATAGGCTGATTACAGCCGATCCCCGAGAGGGGACGAAAACCAAAGTATCCATCTGCTTGACACCGATATGCTGATTACAGCCGATCCCCGAGAGGGGACGAAAACTTAGCAAGAGCTGTTCCGCCACGAGTTACGGCTGATTACAGCCGATCCCCGAGAGGGGACGAAAACCTAAAATCTGCATTAGTTTCCATTGAAATGCTGATTACAGCCGATCCCCGAGAGGGGACGAAAACCCCTAAATATAATTGTTAGCCCCATTCGGCTGATTACAGCCGATCCCCGAGAGGGGACGAAAACTATAAAGCTACCAAAGCGCAGAAGCCCTTCGCTGATTACAGCCGATCCCCGAGAGGGGACGAAAACCACAAACTCCAACGACTATCTTTCGTACAGCTGATTACAGCCGATCCCCGAGAGGGGACGAAAACCCAATTGTTCTGCACTAAATGAAGAATTCAGCTGATTACAGCCGATCCCCGAGAGGGGACGAAAACGTACCCGCTCATATATAGCGAACTCATTGTGCTGATTACAGCCGATCCCCGAGAGGGGACGAAAACTTACCGAAGCGCAATCTGCTTCCTCGTAAGCTGATTACAGCCGATCCCCGAGAGGGGACGAAAACTGACGCATCTTAGACGCTCTTCCCGGTTTAGCTGATTACAGCCGATCCCCGAGAGGGGACGAAAACATAATTTTGCATATGATCCATGCACATAGTGCTGATTACAGCCGATCCCCGAGAGGGGACGAAAACACTACAGTTACCGCCTTCTGTTCATCACCGGCTGATTACAGCCGATCCCCGAGAGGGGACGAAAACTAGAGTGCCTACGGACTCTTAGCAGGCTTGCTGATTACAGCCGATCCCCGAGAGGGGACGAAAACAAAAGTCTTCATAGAATGTTACCTCCTTTAGCTGATTACAGCCGATCCCCGAGAGGGGACGAAAACTGGTAGTTGTCGCTGATCTCACTTGCGTCGGCTGATTACAGACGATCCCCGAGAGGGGACGAAAACGAAGGTGTCTGCTTCACTTCCGGATCCTTGCTGATTACAGCTGATCCCCGAGAGGGGACGAAGAATGGGAACTCTAGGAAACTAGGGTTCCTTTTCATTTGTATTGAATTGAGGAATGCGATTCTTTCGAACTTTTTTCCTGGTTACCTATATGTTTCTTGCGACTCTTTGTCTTTAGAATGTGGTTACAACAAAACGTTCTGGAGGCAAATACCATGAAGAACACGCTGAAAACAATTAAAGAAGCGAAAAACATTATTGCAATCGGAATGCTCCTTATCCTGACGAGCTCATTTCCGATGATGGCTTTTTCTATGAAAAGCAGTGCATACAAGGAAGAGGACTGCTTCTATTTCAACGATGTTGTGAATGCCGGGCATGATAGCGGATTCTCGAAGAATGACAGAATTCGTTCGTCCGATCCGCATTATGGGTGGGATCTGGGACAATTCTGCGTTGAGGGTTTCACTGGTAAAACTGAAGATTCGGAAGGGAATCCAGTTTTTCTGAAGAGCGTTGGCAGTACAGTTACGCTCTCCTTCGAACTTCTTCAGAATATCCGTAAACTGGATGGTGACAGTGATCTGGTCATCAATGAAGACACAAATGGATACGATGCATATTTCGGGACGGAGAAGACAAATTGTGGCCGCGGTATGCTTATCATCCGCAAGACAGATTATCAGAACTGTAAGGAAGAACCTTTAATCTACATGGATTATCTTTCCGGTGTGAAAAAGGGCGCCAATACGGAGGTTGCCATCTTTGAAGAAGGCGATTATGAAGTAGCGCTAGATTATGAAATCAAGGAAAGCAGGCATATTATCTACGTTGTTCCGTGGTTCCCGGAATATCACGATTACCGCATCTTCTTCAAGTTCTCGGTACGTAATTCCAACTGTATGGCATACCCCATAGAGCTTGGTTCTCATTGTGAATTGCAGGATCAATCTGTGACAGAGAATGGATTCTGCCTGGATTTTGCAAATTCCAGATACCTGGATATCTGCATCCAGTACGAGAGTGTTACGGTTACGGACAGTGGCATAACAAAGGATGTGCGTTACAATCGTACAGCAACTGAAGGTGAAGAATACTCTGAAGAAGGGATTTACACTATCACGGTTAAGAATAAGTACACCAATCAGACAACAGTGAAGCAGATATTTGTGGGCGCGATCTGGTTGGACACGAATGCTGGTGATAAAGAGAGTGACTCGGATTCAGGCATTCTTGTTGTAAATCAGAACGATTCAAACACCCAGTCGGCTCTGAACGTACAGATTCTTCCGGAAGTGCAATATGGCATTCTCGGATGCATGGTTGTAATTACCCTGAGCTTCGCCCTCGCAGTTATCTTCCTATTGCTGAGACGATGTGCAAATCATACCGCTAGGAACGAAAGGAGTGCTCAAAAATGAGACGTGTCTATTCTGTTATTCTTGTATTTTCTATTGTTCTTTCCGGATGTGCATTCAAGGGCAAAAGGGAATTCGGTAAGACTTCAGAGCGATACACTTGTCGAAGCCAGTCTGTAGAAGGAATGAATCAAGATCTCTACGACGAGATTTATGCTGTTCTGGAAAAACAGATTAACAGCGATGAGTATGATATTGATACGATCTCTTCTGTCTATCTATCAAAAGAATACATTGAAGAGAAACTCTATAACTCAAAAGAGAACTCATATTTCGGGTATACACTGTCCGAGATCAATTCTTCCTTTGAGGGAGAACACTTTGTGTTTGCACCTGATGAGAACGGGAATACGATTGTCAAAGAGTTTGAAGTGTATGACGATACATTGGATCAGATCATTCGCAATATAGGGGTAGGAACGGGTGTAATACTGGTTTGTGCTACGCTTTCTGTTGTTACCGGGTTTGCCGGAATGACAGCTGTGAGCGTTGTCCTTGCATTTTCAGCAAAAACAGCTGCCATCACTGCATTAGAAGCTGCTGCAGTTAGTTCGGTCATATCTGGAGTAGTCACAGGTTATCAGACGCGTGATTTTGGCGAGACCGTCAAAGCGATGGCGTTAAGTGCGAGTAAGGGATATAAGGTTGGAGCAATCATCGGCGCTGTCAAAGGAGCTGTTACAGGAGCGGTTGCGTGGAATAGGTTCATGAACTCTGTTCCTGAACCGAGAGAAGCAGAACTAATGGCACTGGAGGAGTATCCCGGTGAAGAACAGATCAATTTTCTGGAGGGTAAAGTTGTTCCACAGGGTACTGAAGGTGCAACCCGTCCGGATATTGTCCGCATAGTAGATGACCATTTAGAAGCAATTGAAGTTAAACGTTATGATCTTGTCGATCATCTCGATGATATGATTAATGTTTTGAGAAAACAGGTCAGTTCTCGTGTGATAAACCTTCCAGAAGGTTCGACACAGCGCATCGTACTGAATGTTTATGGACGAGGATATAGCGATTCGTTCTTGGAAGAAGTAATTCTCGAAGTGAAAGAGGGATTGTTCGATATCTATCCGGATATCCCTGTTGACATCATGGGATAGGAATAGGAATAGAAGACAAATATGTGGCGTTCGGTTATTATCAGCAATGGAGAGAAAATCAGTACACATGAAAACTGGCTCGTGGTCACTCAAGAAGACGGGAGCCAGGAATCATTGCCGATTCTGGATCTATACTGTGTTGTCATTGATAATACTAATCTTTCAATAACTGTGCCTACACTTCTAGAACTGGTAGCAAAGCAAGTACATGTGATCCTGTGTGATAGTCGGCATCTTCCTTCGGGAGAGATTTACCCGCTCAATCCCAATTACCATGCATTGCACATATTGAAAAGACAAATGCAGATTACCGATGATTTCAAAAGCGAAGTTTGGCAGACGATTACGAGAAGAAAAATCGAGAATCAGGCAATATGCCTAGATAACGCATTTGTTGATAGATCGATTGTCGATTATTTGTTTCATTGTGCTACAGAAGTAAGAGGCCATGATAGAGAAAACGTGGAAGGCCGTGCGGCGAAGGTCTTTTTTCAGAATCTCTATTCGCAGGACTTTAAGCGATTCCAAGATGATCCGATAAATCAAGCACTCAACTATGGATATGCAATCATCCGCTCTTGTGCAGCAAAGGCACTTGTTTCGTATGGATTTAACTGTGCATTGGGAATACATCATTGTTCTGAAGTGAATGAATTTAATCTTGCTGATGACCTGATGGAACCGTTTCGGCCTCTCGTTGACCAGTACATAGCTTCAGATTACGAAGAATTCCAAAGAGGATTGGATAAGAAGAAGAGAAGCCAACTAGTCAATCTTATTAATTCTCGAGTGATATTCAGAGGGAAAAGGATGCAAGTTCGAAATGCGATAGAATTGTCAGCGAAGAGCCTGGCCACGGCATTTGAATATAACCAGCCGTCACGATTCTGTTCTTGTGACCTCATTTCAGAGGATTTCGTATGCGGTTAATTGTGTTTTTCGATCTTCCGGCAATTACTCTTGAAGGAAGAAAAGCGGCGGCTCGTTTTCGAAGATTTCTTATAAAGCAGGGTTTTGTCATGTTGCAATGCTCTGTTTATATGAGAACGGTTCACAATTCCGAAGAGTCTGAGAAATACGTAGCAAAAATCGAGTCTGGTCGCCCCAAGGAAGGCGATGTCCGTTGTCTTAAGATCTCGGAGTTCCAGTATAGCTCGATTTATTCATCGGACGAAACAGCAATTCCCGGAATGGAAGAATTGGTGGAAATATAACTGCCACCTTGATGATTTAATGGGATCTCAATTGTACTATGAATGATTGAAGAAGAGGGATATCACTTATTTCACTGGTCCCGGCAATGCGACCGCTGTTGTGAATGAAAAGCGCACTTCCTACTCCGGTTTTTCTTCGCAGTGCATCGCCAGACAGACCGATTATATCGGATCTGAAGGAGAAATCTCTGTTGATAATCTGAAGGTTATATCCACCTCGGGTTGAAGGATAGACGATGAAACTGATTTTCCTGCGCATTTCAGGGTAGGCTGAGTAAGGCATATAACGAGAAAGATACAACGTATCAGAATCAGCTTTTTGCAGTGATTCGGATAGTATTTGCCGTGCGTGGCATCGTGAAGTGATGCCGGCCATAACATTCTCAAAAATTACTTCGGCAAAACCAAGCGCGCGGATAAACGCGTCGTTAGTCGCATCTTCAGATTCTTCTTCCCAAGGAGGATTAAACATGGCAATACAATTCGAAACGTTCTGGATAGGACCCTGGTCTTTATGGAACAGACCATTATCATATGCATCAATTCCTTCTACAAATCGATCAAATTCGGGAATGGTGAAAGAAGCGTCCATGCTGTATTTCTGACAGTAAGTTTCACCATAGGTGTGCCAAAGCAACCCGAAAGAAGCGTAAGGAATTCCGTTTGTCCGACACCCGTTGCCGCCGACCTGATGGTGATCGAATTCACCTTCGCCGATGTCATACACGATTGCTCCACTTCGTATATCCTTGGGTACGACAGAGACTCTGGCAAGACGGAACTGTCCGCTCCAGAGTTTGTATAGAAGAACTGTCGAAAAAATATCGTCTGCATGGAAACGCCCGTTGTGACATATGAAATCGGCTTCTTGTGAGCGTACTATTTGTATATCCATGATATTTGCCCTCCCGCTTGAAATACAGTTTTGTTGACCAGTATTGAATTCACCCTAATTGTATAAAAGTTGAGTGTATGGAGGAGAATGCTCATGTGGAAATTAGTTCGAAAAACGTCAAAGATGCTTAACAGTTGACTTATAAACTCGTATAATGAGTAAAAAGGCCAAGGGAGTTCGTATGAAGGGTTCTGCTGGAGTGAACAATAAGAAATACATTAAGTCCTCAAGCTTCAACAGTGTGTATAAAACCCTGCTGACAGAATTTTATGTGAATAAGTTTCGCAATGCCAAGGATTTGGAGGAGGAGTACGGGATGAAGCCCAGTACATTCTCTGAAACCAAGGATAAGATAGACAGCGCAGTTCCGGTTGAGCAGAGTGGCAATGGAGAGCCGATAACCGTTTCCATGATGACGGAGAACCGGCGTGTAAGAAATCCATTCTTTGGTCTTTACAGCAGATGTAATGATAAAGATTCGGAATTCTTCCTTTACGTTATGCTTGCTTTCTGGTCAGTATCGCAGATCTGGGGATATCTATCCAAAAGGATGGATGCGATGAGTCTGAAAGATCAGAGAATCGTTAAGACTTCAATGAATGATTGCGAGGGAAATGAGTACAATCCAGTATGCTGCAACAAATTTGGATGCGATTCCAAACAAGAAGATATGTGCCGTGAACGTGGTATATGTTTTATGACCAAATTCTTTAAGATGTGCGGTCATTATGGTGCTTGCGGTGGTCTATCCAGAAGTGAAATCTTCTCTTTTCTCAAAGATCTTTTTCCCGAGGATTCCGAGTCGCGACTAGTGGTCGATCGAATGGCATGTTTCGATGGAAAGACGATTACGAGCAAACTTAATCGCCTGGTGACTGTCGGGATTCTTACGTGTGATGACTCACACCGTTACCATCTGGCTCGAACCACGCTCTCGGACTTGGTTTGCTCAGATAGTAGGGATGCGGAAGCATGTTCTGATTATTTAGAAAGGTTTAAGGCTTGCATGGAGCTATTCTCGGAGATTCGCCCTTTGGGAGCGGTGGGATATCAGATAGGCGAAAGAATCTGTGTCCAGGGATATAGATCTCCATTTCGGTATAAGGATCGTTTCGTGATCAATGCCATAAATGATTTCAATCTTATCGATATTCTCTATGCGGCCAATAATGGATTCGCTCTAAGGCTAACCGGAAAAGAAATCGGGAACGATATTATTGTTTGTCCTCTTCAAGTGCGAATTTCCGCAAAGGACGGCCGCGAAGTCCTGGTATATTACTCTCCGGAGTTGCACTGTGTTAGTTCAGTGTGGTTGAATATGATTCACAAAGTTGAGATAGGGAATCTAAAGATGAACGCAGAAACGATGGCGCGTTGCGACAACGAGATTCAGCGAGCACGAGAACTGTTAAAGTATGCGAGGAGCTTTGGCTTCGAATCTGTTTCGGGCGGGAATTGTTCGTGGGAGGATGCGATCCCTCTTACACATATACTAATGGTGCTTGACTTTCAAAAGAACAAGTATCTTCTTGATCGTTTCAAGAGAGAACTATGCGGCGAGTACCGGATTATCAAAGAAGAGAAAAATCGGATTTGCGTAGGCATTTTGACCACGGATGTGAAAGACATTCATACATGGATCTGTCCGTATGAGACGTATTTGCAAAGTATGGAAACCGAGCAAGTCGAACGTTGTATTTCTTCTGGTGTAATTGATGCCCGAAGAGTAAGAGAAATGAACAAAGAGAGTTATTCAGAAGAAATGGAGTGGAAAAGCATGCGGGAAGTTCCAAGCTCCACGCATCTTTTCTGTTCAGAAACCGGATATGCGCATGTATCCTTTGTGAAAATGTTACAGGAAACGATTATTTCTGGAAAGTATCCCGAGAAGAACCTGATTTCTGTTCTTGATGAACTTACTGCAAATAATGAGAAAATCTCACAGACGCTGGATCAGCAAAAGAGGATCCAGGACGAATTCTCTCAACCCATACAGATTTTCTTCAGATCGCTTGCGGATCTTCTTGGTCATCCGGATTATTCAGATGTTCTCACGGAGAAAAATCTTGAACTCCCCCTCACTCTCCTCGAGAAAAACTGGATCCTCGAGATGGTCAAGAACCCGTTAGCCAAGCTTTTTCTAAATGAAGAAGAGATTGGAAGAGTTCAGGATAGAATTGGATCGCTGGACGAAACACTATTCTCCTTTGCTCATATCCATTACTGTGATTGCGCCAACAATACTCTCTATGTAGCTCCTCATTCATTTCGAACAGCATTACAATCAGTCATTCATTCACGCAAAATGAGGTTTGATTATTCGAATAACAAGAATTCGGATAACAGCGGGGAGAAATTCCCGGACTCAATATATTTTTCTAACAGACAGAATACCTTCAGACTCAATGTGTATTCATTTGATACAAAGAAACTGGCTATATACCGTCTAGACTGTGTTCTGAATGCAGAAATGCTTGACGCAGTGGAGGAGTGTGATGCCCGATATTACAGAAACATAGTTGAACAGGGGATACAATATGCAGAAACTGAACGTAAGGAAGTCAGAATCGGTCTTTTGGGAACGTCCCAAGAAGACAGACTTCGTGTTCTCCATGAATTGTCGGCATACACGATAAGTTGCCACAAGAGGATGAGCTATGTGAGTGATAGTGCGAAACAGATCATTTCTTCCATCCTAAGAACACAGACTGAGAATGCCGGCACTTTCTCTTGCATGGTTGGAAATGAGGTAATAACCGGGTGCCGATTAAGAAAGATAGGAAAAGATTTTGTGCAGATGGATCAGATAGCAAGGCGTACTCCAATAAGAGTAGGATATAACGAAATTACTATCGATCCCCTTCCATATCGATACATGAAGAATCCGTGTGTGTCCATGTATCCTGAAGATTGGTTTGAATATGTAGTGACGCTTCATTATCCTGGAAATGATTATGCAGAGATTGTCGAAGCGCTCTATTCTTATGAGAACATTTTCGTGCTGGCTGATCGGTTGTTTGATAAAATATATAGAGGTGACAGCAAGCGGCAGCATTCTGTAGTGCGCGAAATACTGGAACGAGAAGAAGCATATGAACGTTCGATAAAGATGATACAGGAGGGGGACCCCCATGAAGATTCTTTTTAGCCCGGTTGGGAAAACTGATCCGATGTCGATCCGTAGGGATCCTGAAACAAGAGAGGTATTGGAAACTCGTGATGCTTCTATGATGCATATCTATCGCCGTTATCTTCCGGATTACACGTATTTGTACATGACGAGCGAGATATATGAAATAGAGAACAATGATCACAGGTATACGGGTTCTATGCGACAGCTTGCGGAATCGTTAGGAAGAACCTTCGTCGAAGGTGAAGATTATGAGATACTGCGAAGTTCAGTGGAAGATCAAGTCTATGACATGGATGCGTTTTATGATGAGTTTTACTCAATCATCCAAAAGATACGGCAAGAACATGAGTATATCAGCGAGCTTTTGATCAATACATCTTCTGGGACGCCGGCAATGAAAAGTGCTCTTTTTGTGTTGAAGAGTATGAAAAACACTAAGTGTAAACTGCTTCAGGTACTGGATCCTTATCCGCATTTAAAGCCAGCCAATATTGAACCCTACCATACGGATTTGTACTTTGAGAAAAATCGGGATAACGAATTGTCAAAAACGGAAGGATCCCCCTGCGAACATTACCGGTTGCGAGATGTATCTAATCGGAATATAAATGCTATGAAGATTAATGGCATCTTGAAAGAACTGATCAAAGCTTATGATTATGATGCTGCCTATAGTGTGTTTGTAGCACTTTTTGGAGATGGAGATGAAAACAGCAGAGAACTGGAAGATCTGCTCAAATTTGCATCAGCAAGAAGGAAACTTCGTGCCGGAAAACTGAAGGATAAAGGCAAGCATAATTATGAGAAACTGAAGAAAACATACATCCCGTTTTATGATGCGAACGGAGATCGTTACATTTGCACCGAGTATGCTCTCAATCTGAAGATTTCTTTTGATAAGAAAGAGATAAATGATGCGATTCGTGCCATGACGCCTCTAGATACAAAGCTTTTCTGCCTGATTTATGAACAGATTACGGGTATAAAGGTGGAATCATATATGGATCCGCAAGGCTTTTTTGACCGCCAGAAGCCATTTCCAAGTCTGCTCGAAATACATTTTAAGAAGGCCTCCCTCGGGAAAAACGACAGTAGAGTTATGGTGGGGCCCAGTTCGCTAAATAGGCTGATCAAGGAAGCAACAGATCCGCAACGCGATCGTCAGACTATAGAGATGGTCAAAAATATCACTACCATAGAAAAAGACACGCGCAACTTGGCTGCGCATATTATGATGACGATTCCAGAAGAGGAGTTTCTGAAAAAAGCTCAATTGAAGAGCGTCGAACAATTATTTAATTACTATGAAGTGCTTATAGAGAAAGCAGGTTACTCGCGGCAAGTATTTGACTGGAAATCCTATAAGCGAATGAATGACGATATTCTGATGAAAATCGATGAGGTTCTTTGATATGCTGTATTCCTTGAGATTCCGCCTACAAGCAGATAAGAAACTGGAGAAAGGAGATTGCCTTGGACCTGCATTACATGGGGCTCTTATGGAGATGATTCCGGAATCATTTGTAGAACAACTACATGTATCTTCGGTCCATCCTTTTAGTCAGTATGTGGAAACGGATAGCAGATCCGGTGAGATAACATGGACGATTGCTGCCTTGAATCAGGTCGCAAAGGAGCAGATTCTCGACCGTGTTCAGATGGTTCCGGAAATACGGCTAAAATATAAAGATGTCCGATTGACTGTGCAGGAAAGGACAATCAAGTATATTCCGGGAGATGTTTTCCTGAAAGACTACTTGATGACGGACCGCGAGAGGATCATTCATGTTTCTTTTCTGTCACCGACTTCATTTAAACAGAATGATGAGTATGTTCTTTTCCCGACAACACGGCTCATCTTGCAGAGCTTAATGAACAGATATGATGCTTCAGCAGATGATGATACTTCCATGGCGGATCCTGATGTGCTGGCTTCTCTTGAAAATCAGATCAAGATTGTCGGGTATCGCCTCCGATCGGCGAAGTACCCTGTTGGAGGAGTGAGAATTCCATCCTTTGTCGGAGATGTGACACTTCGTGTTTTTGGACCACAACAGATGGTGAACCTGGTCTGGATGCTTCTAAAATATGGTGAGTTTTCCGGAGTTGGAATTAAAACAGCGCTTGGAATGGGCGCAATTATAGTTACGGGAGGTGATAATCGAGTTGGAAACGATGAAGACAGCACTGACAGTGTTGCAAGAAGAAACCGAAAAGATAGATGTTCTTCAAGCAAAGCCTCTGAAGAGTCTGTTCAATAATCTGAACGGAAACCGAAAGGATTTTGTCTATCCCTACTCAAGGAATTCGGGAGATGGATTTGAATTATTGCCTGTTCCGAAAGATGGTATTGTCGGAGAAGAGCAGCGCGCTTCTATTCAGCAGAGGATTAGAGAGTTAATATCAGAATACGAAGGTGCTTCCACAAAACGAGAGATAGATTCACTCTTGGACGAGCTTGAAAGAGAGACTTCGTATATTCCCTGTGTCGAAGAAACCATGGAAGATGTTTCGCTATTCGAGCATATTCGACTTCAAGTTGGCATTAGGTGTGCTGCGGAACAGTCAGAGAATGGAGAGTTGCTCTTCATTAGCATGGATATGTCAGGAATTCAGTCCTTCATCTACCAGATGTATGATCGTGGAGATGTGCTTAAGAATTTGCGTGCCCGCTCTTTCTATCTTGAGATTCTGATGGAAAACATGGCCGATGAATTGCTGGAACGTTTTGGGCTTTCGCGTGCCAATCTTCTTTACATAGGTGGCGGCAGAGCATATCTGCTTCTGCCCTATAACCAGGAAAGCATGGGTATTCTGGGTCAATATGAACGAGAAATCAATTCCTGGTTTCGCGAAAACTTTGAAACGGGGCTTTATTTGGCTATTGGACATACCATCTGTTCGAAAAATGATCTGTACAATACACCAACGGGAAGCTATAACCGTATCTTCCGTGATGTGTCTGCCTGCGTTTCTTCGAAAAAAAGACACAGATATACATGCAAAGAGATTCAGGAATTAAATGGCATTGAGATAGATGTCGGGAGAGAATGCCGTATCTGTCACACATCTTCAAAAACTGTCATCAGAACAACAGATGACGTATGTGCGATTTGTCGCGGACTGATATGTCTGGCTTCACAAATAATGTCCAGAAAGTATTTTGTTGTTACAAATGATAGTGTGGAAGGAATTGCGATTTTTCCCCAACGGCATTTGTGTGCTTGTGATGAAACAACATACTCGAGACTTTGCGAAGAGAAAAAAGTTGTCCGCACATATATTAAGAATGACGTAAGAAAAGATTGTAAGAGTTTCTGCGTGGCTGACTACTCCAAGGAAGGAACGATTGCTGAACTTGCGATGAACTCGAAAGGAATCGAAAAACTCGGTGTGGTGCGCGGAGACATCGATAATCTGGGACATGCCTTCGTGTTCGGCTTTGAGAAGGAACGCCAGAATATTTTCAGAGCAATCGCATTCTCAAAAAGTCTGTCTTTATTCTTCAAGTCCAATATCAATGCCATACTTGCGAAGACACAGCGAAATGTATCTGTGGTTTATTCCGGAGGCGATGACATTTTCCTGCTCGGCTCATGGAATGATGCACTCCTCTCGATATTGGATATCGAGCGTGAACTGAAAGAATACTCTCTCGGTGCTTTGACGATTTCAGCCGGATTTGGATTATTTGATCCGAAATTCCCTGTGAGTTATATTGCCGACATGGTAGGTGCACTAGAGGATCGCTCGAAGAGACTACCCGGCAAGAATGCTTTGACTCTGTTTTCAACAGAAAACGGAAATACGTTCCACTGGGACGAGATCCGAAAAAGAATCTTTGGTGAGAAGAAGAAAGCCATAGAAGATTGTCTGGGAAGCATGACGGAACGTGGCACGACATTCCTTTACAATATTCTTGAGTTAGTTCAGAAATCGGATGTGAAACTGAATATTGCCAGATTAGCATATCTTCTGGGCAGAATGGCTCCTAGCAATGATAAGAGTGAAGAATATACACGATATGAAGAGTTTGAGAGAAAACTGATGCAGTGGATCAAGTTCTCAAACCACTCGGAGGAGAAAGAGCAGTTCATCATGGCAGCGCAGTTGTATATTTATGAAAACCGAAAGAAAGATGGAGGTGAAAAATAATGGGCTTTAATCAAGATGGCTATCGAAATAGAAATGGAGGCGACTTCAGAGGCGGAAGAAACGACAGGGGCGGTTTTTCCGGAGATAGACGAGGGAACGATTACTCTGACAGATCGAGATCGTCTCATGAAGGCAATCTGTCCTATAAGGTTGAACTAGAGAAGATTACAGAAATAGGTTATGTCGAAGAAGCTGAGAAAGTTATCGAGAGTATTCCGAAAAAGAAACTTCTCTCGACTAGTAAGATACGTGGAATTCTTTCCCTTGTAAGTGACCTGAATGATAAACTTCGATTAGATCCAGCTTTACCGGTCAAGGAAATCAAGGAGGATTGCGGATATATTCGGATGCGGTTTGCTTACGAAAGCGGAAGAGAGGAAAAAGTCAGAATACTTGTTGATAATGCGAATCTTATGGGTTTCTTAAAACAAATCGGTTCGGCTGATCTGGATGACGAGACAGTTCGAAGCAAAGCACTTTTGTTTTGCAAATATGTAGAAGCGTTGGTTGCATACCACAAGTACTGTGGAGGGAGTGATAAATAATATGAGTTATGGAAAGATTCTTATAACGGGAGATATCAAGTCTTTATCGGGAATGCATATTGGTGGTATGGATCGTTTCTCTGCTATCGGATCGATCGATTCATTTGTTGTACGTGATACTCTGACGAATCAGCCAATGATTCCCGGAAGTAGCCTGAAGGGAAAGATCCGCTATCTTCTCGGGAAGAAGTATGTTACGACTGAAAGCCTTCAGTCTAAGAACACGATAGAGTATCTGAACAAGCAGGACGTCAGAATCAGGCGGCTCTTCGGATCTACATTGGAAAAAGAGAAGATCGGCAGATTGATCTTCTCAGATTGTTTCCTGGATGAGGCCTGCGTTGGTGATCTTAAGAAGAAAGATGTACCTCTCACCGAAGTGAAAGCAGAAAACGTAATCAACCGATTAACTGCAGTGGCTATGCCTCGTTTTATCGAACGCTCGGTCCGAGGAGCCATTTACAACATGAAACTCGTTTACACTTTTGATATTGAGGATGAAACCCGGATTCAGGAAATACTCGAGGACTTTGCTCTTGTAAAAGAGGGAATGGATCTTTTGGAAAGCGATTATCTGGGTGGTAGCGGAAGTCGTGGATATGGAAAAGTGAAATTCGGAAATATCGATGCGAAACTAGTGGCCGGAGAACTCCCGGAGGATATCTTCTGCAAGTGCCAATCGATTCTCAAAGGTGATGAAGGAAGTGCGCTATGAACTATAAAATGGTAAAAATGCATTTTACTACTGCCGTCCACTTTGGAGATGGTGGTCTGGAGACCTGCAAAAACACGCTCTGTGCCGATACTGTTTTTTCTGCGCTATGTGTTGAGGCGGCGCAGTTCTCACAGGATGCTTTGGAGAGAGTGATCTCGGCGGTGCAGACAAGACATGTTTGTTTTTCCGATGCATTTCCATTTATCGGGGATAGGATCTATCTTCCCAAACCATTGATGTATATTGAGAAGATCGAGACGGAGGATGAGACTGTTAATAGCTCAGTGTTGAAGAAAACCGCGAAAAAACTGCTCTTCATCGAATCGGATCAATTTGATGATTATATCGCAGGACGCGCGGATATTATCCAAATGGAAACGTATTTTTCTGACAATTTCGGGAAATATGATCTCGTCAGCAAAAATGCTAAAACTATTGATGATGCTGACGCAGAACCATACTCGGTTCGGATCTTCCGATATAAGGAAGGAAATGGTCTATACTTCCTGCTGGGCTATGAAATGGAAGATGAGTATGAATTGATAAAGGAAATCCTAACTCATCTGTCTCTTCGTGGAATCGGCGGTAAGACGAGTTCAGGATATGGAAAGTTTACTTACGAGATAATGGATGTGCCGGAGATGATTATCAAGAGAATGAAGATCGAATCTGACAAATACATGAGTCTGACAACATCTATCCCTGATGAAGACGAATTGGAAGAAACGATGGCAGAGTATGCAGGTTTTCTTCTGGTTCGCAGAAGCGGGTATGTTGCCTCTGTGAATTATTCAGATTCATTGAAAAAACGGCGCACATTGTATTTTGCTGCAGCAGGGGCAGTATTCTCCAAGAGGTTTAACGGTAAAATATGGAATGCGCAGACTGGTGATGGGTCACACGCAGTATATAAGTATGCTGTTCCCATGTTTATAGGAGTATGAGATGAACAGTTATTTGAAGCAATTCACCATAGTACTGGAAACGCTTTCTCCCATCCACATCGGAGATGGAGACAAGTATGAGAAAAATAACTACATAGCTGAGCAGAACGATGTTTTTGTATTCCGAGGAAAGAGATTCTATCGCTTCCTAGAGAAACGGTACCCTAAGTCCGGATACGATGCATTCGTGTCTGATCGCAGATATGACCTGAAGAAGTTTTTTTATGATTATCGTATTCCCAAGAACTGTTACCCTGAAGCGATGGAAAGGATGATTAAAATCGCGGCACCACAACGGTCGTGGGAACAAAGAGAAATCTTTACTTTCATTCGTGATCCGTATGGATGTCCGTATATTCCCGGTTCGAGTTTTAAAGGCGCACTGCGTTCAGTTATAGAAGGCGCATTGATCTTGCGTTTAGGACATCCTGTTTACACAGAAGAACAAATGATTCGGACAATACAGGAAGAAAGAGCTGTGGCACGCGAAAAAGGGAAAAACCTGAGTCCCAAGGATAAGTCCTTTCTGAAGAAGCCTAATGAAAAACTAAAAAATGAGATGCTACATGCAGATCTATTCCCTGACAATACGGGAGCATACAAACGAGAGGACATTCTTAACGATATTATGCGTGCGGTCATAGTGGGAGACTCCGAACCTCTTTCCGATGAGGATATTCTCATTAATTCTGTTTTCAGTTTGGGAGCGGACAATTTTGAGTGGAAGGATCCAACGGTGTATGCTGAGTGTCTGAAGCCACACACCATCGTAAGGTTTCCGATCATCCTGGATCTATCCTTGTGTGAGAAAATGAGTCCATCCCAGCGAGTAATCTTTTCTCCAGATGGGATTCTTAAGGCCATTGAGGTCAGTTGGGATAATTATGTAAAGAAATATATCGGAGCCTACTCACGCTTAGACAAAGGAGAGCATGGCAGTATTCTTATGTTGGGCAAGTATTCGGGTTTCGTTTCCAAGACAATGGAGACAGCGCTCTTGGGTGAAAGAGAGGCAAGTCGTGTGATTGCCGAAGTTCTGGATGAAGAAACTGCAAAGAGGAAACCGTATTTTGTCCGATGCTCATATGTGGGTGAAGAAATATATCAGATCGGCCGGTGCCGTGTTTCAATAGAATAAGATAGTTTTTTCGAATTTTATTCCCTCTTCGGGTCAAGTCTCAGATCAGAAGGCTTGATACTATTGTGGTGTAAGAAAACACAACGATCCTGAAAGAGAGGGAAAAACAATGGGCAGTACCAGCCTTTCCATCACATGCGAAAACTGCGGAAGCAACGAACTCGTCCGTAAAGGTGAGTACTTCGTATGCAATTGTTGCAATTCATCCTTCCACAAGTCTGCTTTCCAGAAGAAGTCTTCTTCGAAACTGGAAGAAAAGTATACGCATGTCATGATGAGTGCTGATGCGTACGAACGTCAGGGTTTTCTTCAGAAAGCGCAGGAAGAATACGAGTATCTGATCTCTAATTATCCATATAGACCAGAAGCTTATGCGGGACTGATCCGTATTCTTATGATGAATTATGCTATGCAGAAGAAGCAGATCAGCGAGTCAAGATGCAAGAGGATCCTAGTCGAGGATGTACGTCATTCGGATCGGGATCTTCATGTCCAGAATAAATTATTGAAAAAAGCACTTCAAGAGATTGAAACTTACTATATTGATATGACAAAGATCCTGACAGGAGAACAGTGGGTTGAGTATACTTCCTTTATTCAGGACACAGAAACCTTTGTAGAGAACGAGGAAAGTACGCTGGAACAGCTGGCAGAACGCCTGCGTGAAAGAGAGGCATGTATCAAAACTCTTCTCGAGAGAGAAGGGATCAACATGGAAATTAGTCGAATGCAGAGAGATCTGCAGAGAGTAAGAAGTTCCAGCAAAGATTCTCTTACCTATCGTATCGTAAATAAAAAGGTTGTCTGCACTGCGACAAGAGAAGGATGGACTTATCGTGCGCAAGCGGATGCCGGTATGAATGCGATGCAGTGGAGAATCGATGAAGCGTCTAAGATTCTGTACAGAAACAGGATTGTCACATGGCTTTCCGGGATACTGTTTACGATACTCTCAAGCTGGATGTCATATGGTCTGACACAGAAAACAGTATCAGCATATTCAGGTAAAGCCGCCAAGGCGGATATTGTTGTCGTGTTTTGTATCTATTTGGTGCCATTTCTCGTTCCGAGTGCCATTCTGATGCGTAAACTGATCAAAAAGTGCAGGAATGCGAGAAAGGCATTGGCGTATTTCACGGAATACATGGAGAACTTGAAGAAAAAGGAAAGCTGGCTTGAGAACGAGATTGCGCTACGCAGAAAGAAACTGAAGGATGTGGCAGACTCTTTGAAGACCAGTCATTTCGAAGTCTACTAGTATGTGGACAAAAGAAAGGTCTAGAAGAGATGCGGTGTACGATCATAAAGGAGCAAAGAAATATGGGAAAAGTAATGTCGAGAAAAAAACGAATAACTACTGGATTTATGATAGTGTCGATTCTGTTTTCTGCAACTGTAGAAGGATGTGACAGTAATCAGGCGATAAGTGCAATACCGTCTCTTTCTGTAATACCGACATTTTCTACGATTCCGGACACGGTAACAGTGGAGAAAAGCGGCGAAATGTCTATTAATTCTTCTGAAACTGAGATTCCTGAACCGGAAGAGCATACGGTCGGATCTTCAAGTGAAAGCATCGTTTCACAGGCCGAGGGAAGTAACGAAGGGATGCTCTCTGAGACTTCGACAGATATGGTAGAATCGTCGGAAGTGACGACAGAGACCACAGTGACGACAGAGACCACAGTGACGACAGAGACCACAGTGACGACAGAGACCACAGTGACGACAGAGACCACAGAGACCACAGAGATCACAGAGACCACAGAGATCACAGAGATCACAGAGACCACAGAGACATTAGTTGTGGAGACTATTACGGAGACAAATACCCTGACTCCGACAAGTGAACCTGCTTCAGATCCGACGGAGACTCCGACTCCGACCGATACCATCACCCCTACACCTGCAATGACTATTCCGGATCCGAGTTTCACGAGAGATGCGGCAATCGAAGCAGCCAAGTCTGCTGTTCTGGATAATTGCGGCTGGCATGTAGATTCAGAATGGTCCGATCCACCGGTTCCGTTTGAGTTTAATGATACGGTAATGGAGAATCAGCAGAAACGGGCAGATTGCTCAGCTGAGAATAGAATAATAGGACATCTGGATTTTCCGGATACATTTATTCCACTGGAAGCTTGTGGTTCGATGTGTTACTGGCCGGTCTACGACGATGAGGGGATTTATTGGGAGGCCAGATGGGAAGACCATGACTATCAGGTACATTCATATACGGATGTGTATGAAGCTATCTACGATTTTGTGGAATTCCTGGTAACCGAACATACCGAGAAGCTATCGACTTCGGAGAAGAATGTTTACTTTGGGGTCGGTGTAGGTTACTACACGGAAACATTTGAATGGGAATATCAGGGACATTTGCTCGATCTATGGGAAATAAACTGGGGGATCTCCGGCGCATATTACTATGTACTTACAGTCTATGTTGGCGCATGCGATGCTTTTGATGTTGCAACTGGACAGATCTAAGGAATTTTGACAGAGCCTTCGGTTTTCAGAAGTGAATATCCAGACAAAATCCATAATCCTGCTATATAATGAAACCATGAAAAAGATACTTGTTGTTGAAGATGAACCGGAAATTCGTGAGCTCCTCGGAAACTATCTCCGAAACGAGGGGTACGATGTCGCGTCGGCTGAGGACGGCGTCGCGGCGATCGCACTCTTTGCGAAGGATCGGTACGATCTGGTGCTCCTCGACATCATGATCCCGAAGATCGACGGGTACGGGGTGTGCGAGGTCATCAAGAAGCAGGCGGATGTGCCGGTGATTTTCCTGTCGGCATTGGGTGATGAGAAGTCGCTCCTTAAAGGCTACGATGTGATGGCGGATGACTATGTCACGAAGCCTTTCTCCATGCCGGTCCTGCTACGGAAGGTGCGCGCAGTCCTGCGGCGTGAGGGTGCCGCCGATCCGGCAAAAGCAGCGTCTCTTGTCGTGTACGGTGATATCTCGATGAATGCGGATACGATGGAGGTCTTCGCGGCAGGAAAGAAAGTGGAACTGACTGCTCGCGAGTTTGATCTTCTGGCACTGCTTCTGAAGCATCCGGGGCGGGTGTTCACGAGAGAGATGTTACTCGACATGCTCTGGGACTACAGTGCTTTTGTCGACGAAAGGATCGTGGACAGTCATATCAAGAACCTGAGACATAAGCTCGGCGAAGCCGGAAACGTCATCGAGACCGTGCGCGGTCGGGGGTATAAAGTTGCAAAAGAAGATCCTTAACCGCCTGTCAGTGAAGGTGTTCCTGATTACTTTTGTCGTGCAGATCATCGCCGGTGTGCTGATCTGTATCGCTCTGTATTTCAGTACGCCGGGTACATACCGCTCGACTGTCGACGAGGACTACATGAATGCTTATGGTCTGGTCAAGGAACTCCGTGGTATCACCGAAGAAGAAGGCGGAGCGGTGATCGATGATTTTATCTCCGATACGGGTATCGATGTCGCGATCTATATGGCGGAGAGTTACAGTCCCGATTACCGGGTCTTCGCCGATACGAATTCGAAGCTTGCCCTTAAGACGGAAGAAGAAGTGGCGGCGCGTATGGAGAGACTCACGGAGAAGGATAATATGGGGTCGTTCGATTTCCGATATTTCTCCGAGTCTTCTGTATGGCAGGACGGGAATCTCCGTTACAGGCTGGTCTATTTCTCCAATGATTCGAAAGTAAACGTCATGCCGCTCGCGATCCGCAAGAGCCTGCCGGTGATGATCCTGGTTATCACGGTTCTATCGCTTCTGTGTTCCTTCATCTATACGCGTCTCTTTGCCAAACCCGTGAAGGAATTAAGTAAGGTTTCACGTTCTATGGCGAAGATGGATTTCAGCAGGAAATGCGCTTCAAAAAGGCAGGACGAGATCGGTGATCTGGCACGGGATCTCGATGCGATGGCCGATGCTCTCGATAAAAATATCCATTCGCTTCAGGAGAAGAACGATGAACTCGAAGAAGAAGTCACCCGTCGGGAAGAACTCGAGAGTCAGAAGGATATGTTCTTCTCCGCGGCATCACATGAGCTGAAGACACCTGTTACGGTTCTCGAAGGGCAGCTTCGCGGCATGATCGAGGGCATCGAGCCCTATACGGATCATGAAGTTTATCTTCCGAAACTTCTGGGCACGGTCAAGCGGATGGAGAGTCTCATTAACGAGATCCTGATGGCATCCCGCATGCAGTCGGGGCTGGAGATCGCATCCGGAAGGACGGACATGGCACAGATCCTCGAGGAGAAGATGGAAGAGTGCGAGGAACTCTTTGAAGTGCGCGGGATTAAGATGGAATTGAATCTGGAGAATACTCCGGACGGACTTCTCTTTAAAGGGAACAAAGAACTCACGTCTATCGCGATCGGGGCATTCTTAAGTAATGCGGTATTCTATTCGACAGAGGGCGCGGTGGTATGCGTCGATGCGGAGAAAGCAGAATCCGGTAAGACGATCCGCGTCCTGATCCGAAACACCGGTGTAAATATCGATGAGGACGATATCGGGCATCTGTTCGAGCCTTTCTACCGGACGGATAAATCAAGAAACCGCAGAAGCGGAGGATCCGGTCTGGGGCTTTACCTTGCGAAGCTGATCCTCGAGAAACAGGGCGGATCCTGCCGAATGGAGAACGACGGGGAAGATGTCCTGGCCACGATCGATCTTCCTTCCATCTGAAATGAGGTGTGCAGTATGAAAAAGTATCAGAAAATCGGAGTCATCGTTCTAAGTGCCTTGATATTGCTTTCCGGATGTTACCACAGAGGCCATTCCAGACCGGGCTATACCATAGAGGTCTTTGAGGTGGATCACCGGGAGCCGCTGGATGAACTGGGAAATGCAATCGCATCTGATCCTTCCGTGACAAGGATCGAGTATATGTATGGGAAAGCAAGCGATAATCTGAGTATCGATATTCTCCTTTCCAAGAAACTCGAGAAAGACGCGATGGACAAGATCGTCGTATCCGTCATTTTCCCGGCACTTGCGGCGAACAATGATGTATTCTCGATTCTTTTTTCAAAGAAGGTATACGCTTCCGTGTCCTTCTCGTTCCGATACGATGAAGAGACTCTATACGAGTATTCCACTAATCCGGATCTTTCGTATGAAGTATGGCGGAATAACCTGGGCGGGGAATTTGTCCTTCGTGATTTTGCATCGGCACCTTTTTCCGGAAGATCGGATATCCTTTCCGGCAGCGTGTATGATCTTAGTGAGAATATCCGTTTCTGCGACAAAGACGGAATCGTGTATGTCTACGATGATCCCTCCATTGACTGGACCGTTCTTCTGGAAAGTATTTCTCCCGTACAGGTCGTGGATATCGAATCAAGAGAAGTCCTTCTTCCTGTGTGGACGCCGGATCCCGACAGTGCTGAAGTCGTGGATGTATTTGAAAACACTGTAAATGCAGCATATCCGGTCGAGAGGTTCTATTACGGTTCCCTTGAAAAAGCGGGACAGTACGAGATGCAGATATTCCTTTATGTTTCGGATAATCTCACAGAAACACAGTCCGACCAGCTGATCCAGGCGGCCCTGGATGAATTGTCGAAAGAAGATGTCCGGAAAGTATTCCAAGAGGATCCGGAAGGGAAAGAGGCGGATGCCTGTGTGATTCAGATCGTCTATGGTCACAGGATCCTGAAAAGAACTACACTGGAATGGAAATGAAGCGAAAAAATTGTAACGAAATACATATGTCGGTCGTCTAATATACAGATTCATGTAGGAAGCGTGAAGGAGACATGTATATGAAGAAGTTTTTGGCAGGATGTATGGCGGTGCTGATGCTCAGCACGACGGCATGCGCAACGAAGGAAGAAACCACGAAGAAAAAGAATATGAACTCCGGAATGAAACCGAATACGAAGTCGACCTCCGATACGGAGGAGGAAACGACCGAACCGGAGGAGACGGCGGACACGCGAGGAAGAGAATCGCAGGATACGGATGCAGCGCAGAGTTCAGATGATACGCAGAACACTGACGATACCAGCGATCCGGGAACGACGGTGGCACCTTCTGCGAACGGTACCGACGATGCGGAGGGTACACTGAATGTCTATATCGACGGAGAGGAAAAAGAGATTCCTCTTGCAGGGTATAAGAGCGGATCAGATCCGATCTTTATCCTTGAAGGGTATTATGAAGAATCCGGCGGTACGACCGATGCGATGCAGAATGCCAGGGAAAAATATCTCAAGATCATCACAGATGAGCCGCCGATGAATATCACGAAAGATCTCTATCTTCCGGATGAGATCGAAGGCATCTCGGTGACCTGGTCGAGCTCTGATGAATCGCTCATCGATCCCTCGGGCAAAGTCACACGCCCCTTCGAAAGAAGTCAGTACGTGATCCTGACAGCTACCTTTACCGAGCAGGACAGAACGATGATCCTGCGCGAGGTTCTCCGCGTCGCGAGAAACATGTATGACAGCATCGGTCTGACGGATCTTCTCTCTCTCGATGACGGGTATATCTGGCCCGATAATGTCGGTTATTACTATGAAGATCTGGAAGGCTCCGAAGGTGCCTGGTACATATTCGAATATTTCGACGATATCGTGTTCTTCGATCCGTATCCGGATGACATGCTCATCTATGACCGTTCGGAAGGTCCGTGGGTCGGATACCTCCTCGGCGGGCAGTTCTCGGATCCGCGTGTCGATACCGCCGGCGAGGCGTATCTCTGTCTCGCGTCGCTCCGGAACATCCTCGGCTATGCCGATCAGTTCGAACAGCTGGAATTCGAGATTGCATATGACGCCATGGGCGATGTCACCTATGACTTCAAACAGTGCTATCAGGGTGTACCAGTGCAAAGTGCATTTGTCCGCATGATCAGCAGTTACTGGAGACCCTACACGACAATCAATATCAATCTCCTTCAGATCCCGGAAGGCTTCTCGACGACGCCGGGAGTGACGGCGGATCAGGTGATGGCCGACCATAATCTCTCAAACGCGGAACTGATCATTCATGAAGAAGATGGAGAGGTGAAACTGGTATACTACGGCTACCGTAGCCGGGCATCGGAAGTGGTATATGTCGATGCGATGACAGGCGAAGAGATCGCTTCTTATTCTACGATCGTTACCTGACGTGAAATATCTCTCCACACAAAATCCATAAAACCTCCCTTAGGAATTCTTGTTGCGATGCTACCATCAAGATGAGAAATGACGAAGGGACGTGTAATGGACATGAAAAAGACAGCAAGAATCGCAACTGTGGCACTGTGCTCGATTTTATCGGCGCAGTGCTTTTGCATGTGCGGATGCAGTGCAAAAGATAAGAACAACGATGGATCGGAAGTCTCCGTAGAGGGTCTGGTGGCAGGGGAGAGTCTTTCTTCACAGACAGCGGTCAAGCTTACGAATCATATGACGGCAAAAGAACTCGATAGTGTGACGGAAGGTCCGCTGACCGTTCTTGATGAACCATGGAATAAAGTTGCGGGAAGTAACGAGAAACTGGCAGCGTATCAGGACGGCGTCTATTTCGAGATATGTGAAAAAGAAGACGTGCTCCGGGATATCGAAGAGCACCCGGAAACCTATGCGGGATGGACGGATGAGGAACTCGAAGAGTACAAAGCGAATTGTACTTCGTATATCCGAGGTTTCGTTGTGGACGGGCGCCATTACGGAACGATGATATCCCTTCCCCTGGAAGATGTGGGAATGTATGGATGGTACTACGTTTTAGAAGGGGATACGCTGGTCTGCCAGGAGCTTATGGATCTTCAGGATCTGAAGGACAAGCTCCCGCAGATCCTGGAAGAATACAGGAAGGACAAGTATCAGTATTTCTTCTTCGGAACGGATTTCGACGAAGAGATGTGGAAAGAGGATATCGTCCGGATTTTCGAAGCCAAGGAGAACAAGTCGTATCAGGAACTTCCTTCCGGAACCTGCGATCAGCTTATCGACGAGTATTATCAGAACCTTCAGAATCAGCAGTTCGATCTTTCCTGGGAACTTGATAAAGAGAAGATCGAGACCATCAAGGATCAGGTCACGGAGTACACTTTCTATGACGAAGAACTGGATCGCAAACTTGTGGTGCACGTGGCGATCCCGAAGGGCTGTGAATCTGCGCGAAAAGCACTTGCCGGCGACGGTGGTGCGTCGGCGTCAGACGGTGTGGATGATGCGGGGGATCTATCCGAACATTCCGCTCTCCCGGCACTGGTGCTGACAGATGCGGTCTGGCGCTTTAACGACATCGAGAAACTTCTTAAGGAGATGGAAGAAGGTCGTGCGAAACCGCAGATCCTGATCTCCATCGGACAGGACTACAATATCTGCAATTCCGATAACATGGAGCGCTCTGCACTTTTCTGTGAAGGCAAGGATAAGTTCCTCGATTTCATCACGGATAACCTCATGCCGTATCTGGGTGAGATCTATGCGATCGACTACGAGAACTCGACGCTTTTCGGACACTCGCTCGGAGGTGTTTTCGCCCACTACGCACTCTGCAACAGTGACCTGTATGAGAACCAGCCTTTCGGATGCTACATCATCGGAAGTCCCGCGTTCTGGTCCCCGTATTCCCGCGAGATGAGCGACTATTCACAGCAGGCGAATGACTACGGATATCTCGATCGAAATGATTCGGTCAGCAAGCGTGTCTTCATCACAGCCGGATCGGATGAAGATGTGGATTACGAAGAGTATTTCGAGGATGGTGATTCCACGACACAGAGCATCGTACACCTCGCTGAAAGAATCAACGCGAAGTGCGATCCATCCTCTCCGATGGCGAAGGATAAGCTCTATAAGAGCCATCACTATCAGTACATCCCGGATATGCTGATCGAGTACGTGGATGGCACATTTTGAATTATTAACAGGAGGCAGAGAACATGAAGAAAACGACCGCAGCATTACTGGTTTTTGCGATGCTCTTTTCGACAGCATGTAAGGCGAAGACCGGGGAGACAGAAGGAGTGACGGGAACGGATTCGTCCGTATCGGATTCTGGATCGGAAATCTCCGGGGCGTCTGAATCAACGATCCCTTTCCCGGCTGATCAGTACGACTACAAGTATCAGTGGTACGCGACCATGACGCCGGAGGAGATCACCTCTGTACTGACACTTGAGCAGAAGGCCGCCCAGATGGTGCAGCCGATCTCGTATATGGTCAGTGAGGACGAGGAAAAGCCGTTTCGCACATACTGCTACGGAAGTTTATATGCCGACGAAGGCATGTTCACCGAGGAAGAATGGCGGGAGATGGTCGATGCGTACCAGAGGGAAGCGATCGAGTCCGAAGCCGGGATCCCGTATCTCGTGGCACAGGATGATGTGCATGGTGTAGGTTACTGTATCGATGCCGTGTATTTCCCGCATAACATCGGAATCGGTGCGGCCAATAACGAAGAGCTTGCCTACCAGATGGGACGGGTCACGGCAGAAGAAGCGAAGAGATGTCACATGCTGTGGAACCTGTATCCGTGTGTCGCGCAGTCCGATGACCCGAGATGGGGAAGAAACTACGAGTGCTACAGCTCGGATCTTCAGACGATCACGAGGCTCAGCACTGCCTACACGAAGGGCCTTCTCGATGGTGGCGTACTCGCCACGGCGAAGCACTTCTTCGGCGAAGGAAATGTGCTTTTCGGGACGGGGGAAAATTCGGATTATGATCGCCTCATCGACCGTGGAGATGCGAGACTGACAGAGGAGGAGATCGCAGAACTTCTGAAGGTCTATCAGGCGCAGATCGATGCGGGAGTGCAGTTCATCATGGTCAGCTACTCTTCGCTGAACGGAACGAAGATGCACGAGAACGCAGAGTACATCGGGAAACTTCGAAGCGAGATGGGATTTACCGGCGTCATCATGAGCGACAGCATGGCTATCCAGAATACGTCTCCCGAGACATACGAAGAGCAGGTCATCTCGGCGATCAACTGCGGTATCGATCTTCTCATGGAAGGCGTCCGTTACGACGATGCGAGAAGCATCATCATCGATGCGGTAGAAAGCGGAAAGATCTCGATGGAGAGGATCGACGAGGCCGTGACCCGGATCATTCAGGTCAAGAAAGATATGGGATTATTCGACGATCCTTTCTATACGGATCTGCAGACGGAAGCAGACGAAGTCGGCTCGATGGAATATCGAGCCGTCGCCGAGAAACTCGTCGAGGAGAGCCTCGTCCTTCTAAAGAATGAGAACGATACATTGCCTCTTAAGGAAGGGACGAAGGTCTATGTCATGGGCCCCGCTTCCAATAATCCGCGTGCGCAGTGCGGCGGCTGGACGATGGGCTGGAACATGAGCTATAAGAGCGAGATCCAGGGTGTGACGACGATCCGTGAAGCATTCGAAAGATACGCCTCTGACTACGGGATCGAAGTGATCACGGATCCGAATGAAGCGGATCAGGCGGATGTCGTCCTTCTTTGTGTGGGAGAAGATGCATATGCCGAATGGTTCGGTGACACGCTCGATCTTAAGCTCTGCGGCGATCACGGACTTCCGGGAAATCAGGATGCGATCAACGAGGCAAAAGCACTGGGTAAACCTACCGTTACGTGTATCATCGCAGGCAGACAGGTCATCCTGGATAAAGACCAATATAAGAACTGGGATGCTGTCGTGATGTGCTATCTTCCGGGATCGGAAGGGAAGGGCATCTCCGATGTGCTCTGCGGATGTGCCGATTTCACGGGAAGACTTCCTGAACCGTGGTATGACTCGATGAATAAGATCGGAAAAGAGGAGTATTTCCTCGAGCGAGGATACGGTCTTTCCTACGGCGAAGGATTCACTCCGAAGGAAGAACCCGTCGCGATCAAAGATGTGCCGGCTGCTGAAGTGGACGAAGGTGAGAATCTGATGAAAGATACGAATTATGTGGCAGGTGAGTATTCTAAGAGCGGAGAATATACGAACGAATACGCGGGCATTAAGATGTGTATTCCGGATAGCCTGATGCAGGTGAGTGAGGAGAGCCTGCCGGAGTATAAGGAACAGGATATCGATGACGCCACAGATGACAGAGATAAGACCCGAATCGCCGGCACCCTCTATGAGAACATGTTCCTCGGTGACCAGGGCGAGTATATCATGGTCCAATTCCTGAACATGTCACTCGGCGTACCGGATCATCCGGATTACAACGAAGAGAAGTACCTCGAAGATAATCAGACGCTCTTGGAAGGTATCCTCAAAAGATTCGGTGTCAAGGTGGAATTCAGTGAGAAAACACAGGTGACTATTAGCGGAACCGAGTACTGGAAACAGACGTGTACTATGGATGGAGTACCATGGGCCTGGTATGTACGAAGCATCGACGATCAGGTAATGTGCATCATCACGATCAGGGCGGTCGAAGATACGGACAGTTTATTCGAGTAATCACACGTTATACGGAAAATGAAAAAACAGCTTTCACCGTGCCTCCGCAGGAGCTTCGCTCCGAGGACAGCACAAGAAAGCTGTTTTTTCATTTACTGTACTTATTTGCAATTCCGGATGCGGTATAACTGTATGGTTTGATCAGACAGATATACCCCTGACCTGTGACCCAGCGAGTGATTTCTTTAATGAGCATAGAAGTCTTACCATGTGTTCCGATATCGCAGTGGATCTGAAAGGCGACATGCAGATCATCGATAGTATAGTCCTTCTCGAGCAGAGGTGTTTCCAGCGCACTCAGAAGTTCATTGGCCACACGGAGGCTCCGACCGGTCTCTTCGTTGATCTTCTGTCTGAGATTTCGGATCAGCGGAAGAAACTCGATGTTATAAAAGTAGATGCCGCCACGGCCTTTGCGGTGGACTGCGATGACTTCTACCATCTTGGTTTCTTTTCCGCTCTGACTGTCTGTACCGACCGTGATCTCGTACTGTGCGTCGGTATCTTCCATGAGATACCCTGCGACACGACTCGCGATCTCGTCTATACTCATTTCTTTTCCACTTGCTGCTCTGAACACTAAAATCACTCCTTTCGTCAGATATACATAATAGGAGAAGCAAACTAAAACGTTGAGATTGTTGGCGTTTTGCCATGACATTCGATGTTGTTGGCAACATCTATCACACCGCCGGTTAAGCGGTAGTCATGATGAGCACCGATTTTGAGAAAACCGGCAAACACTTACCTGACCTTTCATAGATTTCCTTTGGGCACATTCTTCCTTGCGGGATGCACAGCTTGCAGGCTGTTAGAGTTGCACTTACTCGTACTTCCTCTTACCGCGTCTTGCGGACTTGGTAAGCCACCATTTTCCAGATGGATAAGCTCATTTTCAGGCATCAGGTGATCAGCACTTTTGCTTTACTGAAGATTCCACCGGAATCGAACCGGCAACATTTCGCTTATCAGGCAAACGCTCTACCAGTTGAGCTAAAAATCTTGCTCTTAGGCTACGAGGCTGATCTTCGGACACCCGTACCTTTTGGGTACAGTCCATCCATCGCAACCTTGCTGGTCTTGTTATCGACATCGCTCGATCGTATCCGACCTGTCTTTCGTTTTCAGACCGTCCGCGACCGTTAATCCGACACTTGCTTTTACGAAGCTCGTGTCGAAGAACTACTGACCTGCTCTCCGTTTCCGGATACCCGGCATTTTCCGATACCGTCATTCCTCCATAGTTCTCACCAGTTGGCCTCGAACCGTAGGTGAATGCAGATCATGTAGGTTTTCCGATGAACACCGGTCACCCGATGTCGCAAACAAAGTGAGCCTTCGTTTACTTTATCCCTGTTGCCAGGTTTATCTGACGGCCCGAAACCGGCCGGTCAATAAATTGACGATCGCATAGGATACATACATCCGATGCGGGTGGTAGGAACACAGAGACTCGAACTCTGAACCTCCGGCTTATAAGGCCGATGCTCTCACCAGCTTGAGCTATGTTCCATGGTTGTAGCTGACAGAATCGAACTGTCATTACCCGCGTATCAGACGGGCTTCCTACCTTTGAAAGAAGCTACAGTATGTGGTTGCAGGGCCGAGAGTTGAACTCGAATCATCTGGCTTATGAGGCCAGAATGGGAACCGACCCTCCCTGCCATATTTGGCACCGACGCAAGGATTTGAACCTCGACAAACAGTTTTGGAGACTGTCGTGCTACCGTTACACTACGCCGGCATTTTTGGAGCTTCCGTAGGGACTCGAACCCTCATCAACTGCTTACAAGGCAGCCGCACTACCGTTGTGCTACAGAAGCAAATTGGTGACGCTTACGGGACTCGAACCCATATTTTCAGATTGAGAGTCTGATCTCCTTACCTCTTAGAGGAAAGCGCCGTATTGGTGACCCCTGCGGGAATTGAACCCATCCTCTTCACATTGAAAGTGTGATGTCGTAACCACTTGACCAAGGGGCCGAGATTATTGGCGACCATACGGGGAGTCGAACCCCGATCTTCGGCGCGACAAGCCGACATAATACCGCTATACCATATGGCCATACTGGTGGATCTAAAGAGATTCGAACTCCTGTCTTACGGATTAAAGGTCCGCTGTTTTACCACTAAACTACAGATCCGAAAATGGTGGAGAGTGTTGGTGTCGGACCAACCTCTTCTGGGATTCAACCAGATGCTTTCACCGGATTAGCTTACCCTCCACTAACGGGGACGACTGCTGGGGAGAGTGCTTTTCGCTGGGAGTTTTCTTCGCGAAAAGCACTTCCCGCAGTTCCCCTCAGATGACCCGAAAAAGAGTGCCTGGTTCTTTATCTGTCATCTGAACTGGCTCCCGGGGTGGGGCTCGAACCCACGACCTTTCGGTTAACGGCCGAACGCTACTACCAGCTGAGCTACCCGGAATTGTTTTCTAGATTGTCAAGGTTCGTGAAGAACAAAAAAGGACCGCCCGATTCTTTTTTTCTTCATCGAGCGGTCCTGCTGAATCACATTTTGCTTGTGCCTAAACAAAAAAGAATCAACATCGTAATCGCTCGTTTCTGAGGTCATCAATGTTCTTGTTCCAGTCGTATTCGCACTCGTCGATTGCTATGAGGGCATAAGAATAGCGCACGGAAGTAAACACTGATGTAAAGAGTGCTTCGATTTTTCTTATCAGGTTTTTCAATGTAAATGTCGCCATTTCTTTCCGTCCTTTCGTTTCAATCAATTTGTGTAAACAAAAAAAGAAGTGCTGCACGATCCAAACTCGACTTTTCGAATTGGATGTCGGACAGGCACTTCCTTCATCTGGTTCGTATTATACCCAGGAAAAATGATTTGTAAACCCCTTTTTTCAAATTTGTTGAAAAAATTTTAAAGCGGCCGAAAGCCTATAAATATATATATTTATAGACGTTCCCTACGAAACAAAAAAGAGATTTCGAAGTGCCTCTGCAGGAACCGAAGATTCCGAGGACAGCACAGGAAATCTCTTCTTTTGTTACTTCAAAATCGCAGTCAGTTTCGGATCTTCCACGATGAGTTTCTTCGCCAATTCTCTGTACTTTTCTTCGTGCAGATACGTGTGACGATGCGGCTTGATCTGCGGAGCCATATCGATCGCATCACAGTAATCGGATGCCTTCAGATCGAGAGTCGCACAGAAATCCCAGAAGCCGGTCTTGGTGAAGACGGTGTCGATCCTCTTCCATCTGTGATCGCAGATCTTGCACATGATGTATGTCGCGATACCGACTTGGACACCGTGCAGTTGCGGCTTCTCGAGAAGCTGGTCGAGCGCGTGGGAGATGAGATGTTCACTTCCCGATGTCGGCGCGGAAGAACCGGCGATCTCATTTGCGATGCCACTCATCGCAAGTGAGTCCAGCAGTTCCTTCAGGAAAAGCTCTTCGTTGATCGACTCGAACGGAGTTCTTACAAATGAGTTCACGGCCTTTTTCGCGATCATGAACGCGAAGTCATTGACCTCGTCATAGCCGAGATCTTCTTCGTGCTGCCAGTCATATGTCGAGGAGATCTTCGCGACCATATCGCCGACACCGGAATACAGGAAACGCACCGGTGCGCTCTTTATGACGTCAGTATCCACGAGGATCCCGAATGCGAGCTTGGCGGGAAGGGATCTTCTGTGACCACCTATCGTAAGTGACGCACTCGAACTGGAAAAACCGTCGGACGAGGAACTGGTCGGGACACTGATGAACGGGATGTGCAGGATGTATCCGATATACTTCGCCGCATCGATGACTTTGCCGCCGCCCATGCCGATGATGGCCTTCGTCTTATTCGGGATCTGGAAAGCCAGATCCGTGATGTCGTTAAAGTCGACCGTATCCATCTCCTGATGGTGCAGGATCGTGACGCCCGCTTCCTCACAGGACTTAAAAACCGTGTCGCCGAACATGGCGATCAGGCCGTTTCCGAAAAGGATCGTGACCTCGGTGAGTTCGGCATCTTTTAGGTAGGTGCCGATCTTCGATGTGACACCTTTTTCGATCTTCAGGATGGAAGGAATATTGATGTGATTCTTGTTCATGAAAGGACCTCCTTCACTACGTCCGAAAGATCACTGAACTTGTGGATCTCGGGGACGGGAACGTTGATTTTTCCGAAGCCGTATGTGGCGTGGATAAACGGGAAACCGGCCTTCGCCGTGGCGTCGTAATCGCTCTGGATATCGCCCACATAGCAGGCTTTCGTAAGCTTGTTTCTCTCGGCCATGAGCTTGATGTTTTCATCCTTCTGGAGGAAGTTATTTCCATAGCACTCGATGTCCTCGATGAGGCAGGACGGCTTTCCCCAGGGGATCCGGAAGAACTCGAGAAATGCCTCGACATAGCCGGCCTGACAGTTGCTGACGATGTAGAGGTGATAGCCCTCTTTCTTCAGCTTCTCCCATGTCTCGACAACTTCCGGATAAAGGAGACCGCCGTACTCACGGAGGTACTCGTTTTCGTAGTTTTCACACGCCTCGCGGAGAGCATTTCGCTGCTTGCCTTTCTTCGTGTATGTGAAGAGCGTGTCGGCGATAACATCCATCGGTTTTCCCATGACGCTCTTGATATCTTCCTGGGTCACGACTTTGTCGAAGCCCGCTTCTTTTACCTTAACCGTCCATGCTTTGGCCACGTTCTCGGAGCTGTCCCAGACTGTGCCGTCCATGTCGAAGATGATTCCTTTTTTCTCTTTCACGATGATTCTCCTCTGTTGCGTTTTTCACATTTTAACATGACGGCTTAAATGGGACAAACGCAGGGGAGGGGACGAAGAGAATGATTCGGGTGGGAAGTGCATTTCGCGAAGTAAACTGCAGGGCCTTTATAAAAAATTAACTTTATGGAATCGGAACTTTGCGATATATTTAGAAATGCTGATTAAGATGAAGAGGAAAAATGAAGTGGAGGGCAAATTTATGCATACGCTGGAAGCAAAGAATCTGAGCAAATCCTTTATGCTCAGTGAAGCGCAGAGACGCGCGCAGGACCTGCCGAACAGAAAAAAGGTCGCGGTAGATGATATCAGCTTCACCGCACATTCCGGAGAGGTTTTCGGACTTTTGGGACCGAACGGTGCAGGTAAGACGACAACGATGAGAATGCTCGCGACGCTCATCAAACCGGACACGGGAGATGTCCTTTATGACGGAAAAAGCATCAAGACCGATCCGATCGAGATCAAGAACCATTTCGCGTTCCTGACGACGGATCTGCAGCTCGATAAGAAATCGACCGCCAATGACATGTTTGAATATTTCGCGGGACTGTATCACGTTCCGAAGGAGAAGGCCGAAGCGAGAAAGAAGGAGCTGTTCTCGACATTCGGTGTCGACCAGTTCGCGGACACGAAAATCAGCAAGCTCTCGCAGGGCATGAGACAGAAAGTCTCGCTGGCGATCTCCGTTATCCATGATCCGGATTTTATCATCTTCGACGAGCCGACGAACGGCCTGGATATTATCGCATCGCGCGATGTGCGTGAGTTTATCCTCCGTATGAAAGAAGAAGGAAAATGCATGATCATTTCCACCCATCTTTTCGATCTGGTTGAGAAGATCTGTGACCGTGCGGCCATGATCGTAAACGGAAAGATCGTCGTCAACGATACGCTGCCGAACCTCATGAACGGCCGCTCGCTGGAAGATTCGTTCTACGACATCTACACACAGTATCAGAGCAAGAATTGAGAAAGGCGAATCGAAGGTTAGGTGAAATAAGATGATGAAAGATATTTCCACAGTTTATAAGAAAGAGATCCGATCGATCCTCAAAGACAGGACGATTCTCCTGATGTGTATCATCCTGCCGTTTGCCATCATGTTCATGGAAGGTTTTCTGATGAGCGCGATGAACGATACGGAGAACGAGGAGAAGACTTATAACGCGTACTACATGAATGCGTCGGAGGAGATGGCGGCCGCGCTTAAGGCTATCGGTTTTTCCGATAAGCAGGTCGAAAAGCAAACTACGATCGATCAGATCAAGAACAAGGAAGCCGAGATGCTCGTGATCTTCCCTGATAATTTCGCGATCGATCCGGAAGGCGCAAATATCCCGAATATCGAGATCTATTACAACTCCTCAAATACCGAGTCCCTGAAGGTTCGTGACAAGATCTCTACGCTCCTCGATACACTCCGTCCGGAGGTCTTTACGATCAATGCGGATACGTCCATCACGTACGACCTCGGTGATGAAGATTATCAGGCAAAGAATCTGATCGCCAGCATGGTGCCGGGTCTTCTCGTGATGACGATCATCTACGGTATCATGGCCCTCGCGAGCAACATCATCGCGGGCGATAAGGAGAGCAACTTCCTCAATACCGTGCTCATCACTCCGGTCAGCAGAAGCTCTGTCGCGATCGGAAAAGCACTGGCCGTCATGACAGCAGCGGGCATCAGTGCGATCTCCGCGTTCGCCGGACTTGCTTACCTGATGAGTACATTTAACAAGATGCTCGGTGAGTATGCGGTGACCTATGCGGCGACCGACTATATCCTGACATTCGTCGTGATCATTTGCGAGGCATTTGCACTCGTGGGCTTGATCCTCATCATCTCCACGCTGGCGAAGACCGCGCGCTCGGCGCAGACTCTCTCTGTGATCCCGATCATGATACTGTTCCTCGGTTCGTTCCTGACATCAAATGCCGGTATGGATGCGATGCTCTCGAAGGTCGGTACCACGAACTACCTGATCCCGATGTGGAATGCGACATACCTTACGAAGAACATCCTTCTTACGGGTGTGAGCACCTCCGATATCCTGATGACCTGTGCGATCAACATCGTATTCGGCATCCTCTGCCTCGGCATCGTAAGCCACTTGTTCAACAACGAGAAGATCGTAAACGAGTAAGGCGGATCTTGCCGATTTCCGTGTGAAAACGGGGTTGTGCTTAAGCGAAAAAAGATATATGAAAAGACGGTTTCGGGAAATCCCGGGACCGTCTTTCTATATGTTTTCAGGATGTGAATCTAAACTATATAGAATAATCAGCTGACCCAGAGGCCGTGCAGGTTACAGTATTCGTAGGCGTTCTTCACTTCGACGCTCGAAATGACCGTAAACACGGCCTTCGGATCGTCTCCGGGGTGAAGCTCGGCAATCTGGATGCCGGCGGTCGTATCGAGGATCACGAACTGGATGTAGTGCTCCTCAACCATCGGGTGCGCGGTGGAACCGATGGATACCGTGACCAGATCTCCGTCGCGCGAGATGACCGGTACGTGCTTCTCCAGTGATGCGTCAACGGAAGAGGGTACAAGTGCCTCCATCTTCTCGCCGCAGCACATCATGGGGACGCCTGAATCCACGAGCTTGATCGCAATATTTCCGCAACGTTTACAACGATAAATAACAATCTCCATAGTACACACTCCTTTGCCAGATAGAATCATGTGGTTATGAGTGCATTTTAGCATAGAATAGGCACGCAAAGAGAGGGTATTTTGTTGTAAGTTAATTCGAAAAAGAAGGTTTCGATGTGACTCCGCAGGACGAAGTCCGAGGACAGCACAAGAAACCTTCTTTTTCGAAATGTGCAACAGAGATCCTTTTTGCTTCGTCTATTATGCAGAGCGCAAAAGGAAGATGCGCATCGGCGCTCGAGAAAGATATGAAAAGGACAATAGTGAACCAGATGTTTAGATCAAGAGAGAACAAGATCGCGATAAAGGTGGGAGCGATAATGCTCGCGGCAGGCATGCTGCTCAGCGGATGCTCGAAGGCAGACGAGAAGAAAAAAGGCACAAAGAAATCGTCCAAGTCTGCGGCGACCACCAACGGCGAAACGAATAAAACTTCCGGCAAGAATTCAAATCAGAATTCAAACTCAAATTCCAATTCCAACTCGAATACCAGCTCAAGCACAAACTCCGCAAGCGGCAGCAGCACGGCTCCGCAGGACACATATCACATCGGCGCAGAGCTCTGGGCATGTGATGTTCCCGACATTTATAAGTGTGTGAAGACGCAGTGCATCGACACGGATAAAGAAACGTATTTTGAATTCTGGGGCGACCCGGATCATCCGGATTTTAACTACATTATCGTATCGATCCGCTCGGAAGACCTCGAGGGTTTCCAGAACGCATACCGGTATTACTTTTCCATGGTGGATTACGCAGAAGGAAATCTTCCCACGACCGACATCGGCGGATACGGATTCATCAGCTTCGAGAGCATGCATTTCGGAACGGAAATCGATGTTTCTGTGAAGCACTATGTATATCGTCACGAGGCATCCGGCATGACCATCGATATCACCGTAAATGACTACACCATGAACATCGGATACAAAGGCGATGAGTTCCTCGAAAACATCGAGTTTGCCCTGCCGGATCTGGGACTGAGTGATCCTGATTTTGCCTTCGAAAAAGGCGAGTACCAGTCGACCGTCACAGCGATGCCACTGAGTAGTTACACGGTGACTCCGAGCCAGGCGCATTTCGATGAGCATGTATTCGTAACTTCCGAAGGAGGCATCGTAAGATTCTCCTCCACGGCGACTCATGCCGCTGCTTCGGAAAAGTATCTCTACACCTGCGATATCCGTTCCTCCATCGTGTATATCTACCAGATCACCGACGAGGAGATGACGAAGGTTGCCGAAGTGGTCGCAGGATTTGAAGATGTGACCGTGGATCTTCTCGACGGCGATACAGTTGCTTTCTATGCCGATCCGTACGGCAATTATCTGGACCACTTCTTCATCGTCGAATCGACGGAGGCCGGTGATCGCGTGATGTCCTGCCTAAATGACGTGGCGGTTTCTCCGGATGGAAGTGTGATCTTCGTCCACAATCCTCTTGCCAATGAACTTCACGTCCTGCATCTGGATCCGATCACGAATACCGTGACTGCCGAACCGATGGAACTTGATCAGGTTCCGCTCGAGTGCTGGGATCTGCAGTATGTATTCGTGACTTCCACCAGCATCTTCATCCGCTTCTACTCATACAAAGATAATAACGAGAGCTGCACGCTCGTCGAGTACGATCACGAGGGCAAGATGATAAAGAAGTGGGAGGACGATACGCTGGAGAATATGTGTACCTATTCGCTCCATGAGTTCGGTGGAAACTTCCTGGTCATGGATCAGGGCGAAGATACGCTCCGTCTGATGGACCACTCCGGCCACACCATCGAGTCGGTTCTGCTTTCCGAGCTCATCGGGATCGATGACATGGAGTTTACGCACTACAGCCTTCTTAAGAGAAACGACCAGGGTGATTTCCTTCTCCTTTATGCCTACGAAAACGGCGGCATTCTCGAGGACATGGTGTTCCATATCCATATCGCGTGAAAAGTACTATCTCCGAGGCTTCCCGGATCAAGTGAAGCATACGAAATAAACAAAGTAAAAAACAAGAAAAGTGAGGAAAGAAAAATGAAGAAATTAGTTGCAGTTTTATTGGCTACATCGGTGATCCTGTCCATGGCGGTAGGATGCTCCGGAAAAACAGGAACAACCAAGAAGTCGACTCGCCGGGAGACCCCGACGGAAGGACCGCTGAAAGATGACGATGATAACAAGCCCGGTGATGTGAAAACAGTGAACCGCGATAACGGTAAGCAGGCTGTCTTCGAGCTGAGTACGACAGGATCCGGAAAGACCACGATGTCCGAGGAGGAACTGAATCAGGCTTACTCCGAGTTCATCTTCGAACTCATGAAACACTGCGCCGAGAACGCGAATGGAGAGAACGTGCTGATCTCCGCAGATTCAGTGCTTTTCGCGCTGGAAATGGCAGCGGCGGGAGCCGATGGCGAGACGCTGAATCAGATGATGAGCACTCTCGTGCCTGGCGCGGATAACGCCACGGCATTCCAGTATGCGGTGAACCGCATGAATTCTCTTCAGAACGATTCTCTGAAGATCGCGAACTCGGTATGGCTGAACGAGGCGAAAAGCCAGGTCGTCTATGATGACTATCTCGACTACGTGCAGCACCATTTCGACGCGACCATATCTGTGATTCCGTTTGGCGGCAGCGCAGCGGACATGATCAACGGCTGGGTCGACGAGAAGACCGAGGGCCGCATCAAGGAACTGATCAAGGAGCTCTCGCCGAATGACCTCATGGTCCTTATCAATGCCATTACTTTCGACGGAAAGTGGAACGAGCCGTACTCCGAAGAGCAGGTCGTAAACGAAGTCTTCACAGCTGGAAACGGCCAGACCAAGACCACACCGTTCCTTTCTAGCTCGGAGTCGGTCTACTTCGGCACCGACGATGCGGTCGGATTCCTTAAGGCATACGATGACGGCAAGTACGCTTTCATGACGATCCTGCCGAACGATGAGTCGGTCGACATCAACGAATTTGTCGCGAACATGACGGCGGAAGACTACTGGGAATTCTGGAACAGCCGGGAAGTCGCTTGTCAGGTACAGGCGATGATGCCGGAGTTCAAGAGCGAGTATGCTATGGAACTTCAGAGCGCGCTCTCTGACATGGGCATGAAAGATGCATTTGACGAAGATAACGCGGATTTCTCGAATATGAGCAGCACAGAAGTGTTTATCTCCAAGGTCATTCACAAGACCTACATCGAGGTCGACCGCGCGGGCACGAAGGCGGCAGCAGCGACGGCCGTCATCATGACAGAGTCCGCATGCGAGGACCCGGGTCCGGTGTACCGCGTCGTTTGTGACCGTCCTTATGCATACGCGATCGTGGATCAGGCAACCGGCCTTCCGGTATTCCTCGGAACTGTCGAGAACGTATAAGTGAAGTCAGATATTCGGAAACGAGAAAGCAAAATCAGATAAACAAAAACGAGAGAGCCGGCATCCGAAAGGGGCCGGCTCTTTTGACGCGATAATCGTTCCGTGATTTAGTTGTGGTGTATGCCCTAGCGCATCAGGCCTCCGTGGAAAAAGCACTCGTACACTTTCGTGCCTGCGTGGAAGATCTCTTCGCATCCCTGGAACCAGTCGATGTCGCCCGTGATCTTGCAGGTGTAAGTGTATTCTCCGGAGGAGTAGTGCTCCGGGCCGCGGTAGGGGAGTTCGCGCGTGGCGGCGCGCAGGGCCTCTTTCAGGAAGTCTCCGCTAAATGTGCCGTCGAGTACGCGGCCGCAGTAGTTCATCGCATACCTGGCGACGCCGTTTCGGAAGACCGCTTCCTCGCCGGCGAACTGCTCGCCGCCGACATATGTGTCGATATAAGTGTATTCGCCTTTTTCGAACTTGAAGTCGTGTGCGGAAGGCCGCGATGCTTCCACTTCATTGGAGAAGGCGGCGTAGGTGTTCCGATTCGCCTCAAGGCGGAAATCGATGAGCGCTTCCAGTTCAGACTCATCGGCGCTGGCGGCGACGGGACGTGTCTGGCAGTCGGCATCCTTTACGAGATAATCGACGGTAACGTTAAACATCGTGCTGATCGCGATGAGATTAGCGATATCCGGGTAGCCCTGGCCGGACTCCCACTTCGCCACGGCCTGACGCGAGACACTTAGCTCTGCGGCCAGTTCTTCCTGTGTCAGCCCCTTGCTCTTTCTGAGTATCTGTAATTTCTCCGGGAAAATCATGTTTCTCGCCCTCCGATTAACACATCTCTGGATGCCTTTTTCCGGATGCAAGCAGAACTTGCACCGGCTGTCCTTCGTTACCTGCATTATACCGCGAAAGGCGGGGGAGGCTCCATCAACCGGAAGTGGAGATTCTTCTACTTTCGGTTGCGGAGGAGAAATGAGTCGCGGATCTTGCCGAAATCAGATCCTGCCCTCGTTTAAATATCTAAATGCTTGGTGGATGATCTCTTCGTTCAGAGGATCCATATTGTCAGGCAGATCTTCCTCTGAGAAGAATCGCTGCTCGATGACCTCGTCCTCCTGAACCTTCATCTCGCCGTGATACTTGCGGCAGGAAAACACGATGCCGGCGACGTAGATCTCGTCTCCATTCGGATAGATATAGTGCGTCGATGCGCCCGATTCGGTAGAGAAGTATTCGAGCTCATCGGCGACCAGACCGGTCTCCTCGAATGCCTCTCTCTTTGCACATTCTTCAAAAGATTCGCCAAGCTCCATCGATCCGCCCGGGTAGCCCCAGTAGTGATTGTCCGCACGATGTTGAAGAAGGATCTCGTTCTTCTCGTTAACGAACAGCACGCATCCACCTGCCATGATCAGCGCTCTATGCCCCAGTTCTTTTCGAAGATCCATAATGTAGCCCATATTCGGCTCCTTTCCTCTCGGGAGAGATTGCCCCTTAGCGGGATTTTTAGTGTGATCGTAGGAACGATCTGCTTCAAAGGATAAAGGGTGCCCCTGGGGGAGAGTCAAGTATCCGATCCGATATCCTGATTAACTACGTGGAGTACTGCGCCGCCGTCGATTGCTTCCTTGAGCTTCGTCTTCAGCATGACGGGGCGGACGTCGTACTTATCGAGCTCGTCCAGAGGGAGCCAGATGAGCTTCTCTCCGGTGTCGGTTTCCTCGGCAAAAGCACTTCCTTCCGGAACTTCCATCAGGTAATAGAATTCCATCACGTGGCAGTGCATCCCGCAGATTCGTTCATCCAGACGGTCCCCCTCGAAGAAGTTCTCGCAGATGATGCCGCAGCGGACGGGCTTACAGGGTACGCCTGTTTCCTCGAAGACCTCGCGCTCGATGCACGCCTGTGAAGTCTCGCCGAGGTGCACCGCACCACCGATCATGTAGTAATACCCGCCCAGATCGTTCTGAACGAAGAGCATCTCCCGCCCGCGCAGGATGATCGCTCCCGTTCTATAGCGGAAGTAATAGTTTCCTTTCTGAATAAAGCAATCGTATTCCATATCGTATCTCCTTAATTGAGACGGTCCGGACAGGGGACCGAAACGGTGACTATTTTGTCTGAAGTGGGAAGGTCGCGATATAGCGTGTCGGGAAGAATTCATACAGGTGAAGCGAAGTGACCGTGCCCCGGAAAGAGGAGAAAGACTCCATCACGATAGGCAGGGCTTCAAAGATCACCTCAGGCCTGTCGATGAGCATCGTGGTATGAGGTGTCCAGTTATCGCTGCTCCCGAACTCTTCCTTCAGGCGAAGAAGCGGCCGGTTCTTGTCCGGAGCGATGAACAGGACTTTCGCGCCGGTGAAGATTCCCGCATGGCTGAATGTCACTTCGAAGGGCGGTGTTCTGGCGGCGACTTCCTTGATTTTTCCGATCAAGGTCTCTTCCTGCTCCGTGGGGAAAGAATCCAGGGTGATGTGCTGGGGGAGGTCCTTGGTGTGCACGCCGGTAAAACCGCTCTCGTAGAGTTTCTTCTGGATTTCGGCCAGATGTTCCTCTGTAGCATCGTCGTACCCGGCCAGGATATAGAGTGCCTTGTTGTCCATGTTCTGCCTCCCTAAAAAGAGAACGCCTCTGCAGACGATGCCATCGTACATAGAGGCGTTCACAAAAAATATGGCGCTCCGAGCAGGAATCGAACCCGCATTGGCAGTACCGGAAACTGCAGTCCTATCCGTTGAACGATCGAAGCACGCATATAGATTATATAGTTTGTCCCTGCAAAATTCAACTTGATGCATAGTGGCTTTTTTTGCGCATTTGTGGCATTCTTAGTCATGAAATAACCGAGCTGCTTTTCGGATAATCAGGTGAAAGGACGGAACAATTGTGCTGGGCATACTATTCCTTCTTCTTTGTTTGTGTTTTGGCATTTCAGTGATCCGTCTGCTGATTCCCGATCTAAGAACCTTCTTTTCTGAGGTCTCAGGCTCTAAGCATATGGAATACCTTCCTGATGGGCTGTTTGTGATCCCGGCCGGATTGGTAGTGGGAATACTTCTTCTTTCTATCGTTTCATATTACTCCACGCTGTGGTTGACCTTACTGATGGGTAAGGGTACAGGAGCACGAGTAGCCGGATTGGTCATTACCGGTCTGGTATTCGTTGCTTTGACTATTGTTAATTCAATCGTGATTTTTCGGAGAAAACAGAAGAAGCAGGGTATGCCCGTTGCTATTGAACAGTATAGAAGTAATCTGGCCAATAACTGCTTTTACGTTATAACGATCGCGGTGTTTTTCATTCTGTCTGCTCTTGTCATGGGACATTTCTATCAGACGGGTGAAGGACAGATGGTGGTTGGCGGGGCTGTCCGAGGGGATGTTGCCGTTCACTCTGCATTGGCTTCCTCGTTTTCCAAAGGCTATAATTTCCCGACACAATACCCGTTCTTTGCTTCGGAAGGAATCCATTATCATTTTATGTTTGATTACTTCTGCGGTACGCTGGCTTTTCTCGGACTTCCTATCGATCTTGCGCTCAATATACCGAGTATATTGGTGATGGTCAGTTTTCTGGTCCTTTCCGGTCTACTTGCGATGGTGATCGCCAAGAAGAAGATGGCATTTGCCCTGATGGGCGTACTGATCCTGTTCCGGTCTTCTTTTAATTTCTTTATTGATTTGGGATTGAAGATCTCGTCCGGAAAGGATCTGATCGGGGCGCTTCGGGAAATGATGAGCAGGGCTTCTTACTTCGGATTAACGGATTACGAAAGCTGGGGAGTCTGGACAATCAATATATTCGGAAACCAGCGTCATCTGTCATTTGGATTTGCCTGTATTCTTATACTGATTTTGCTATTCCTTCCTTATGTTCGTGCGATGTGCAGAACGATCGTATTATCTGAAAGATCGAGAAAGAGTGTGATCTCGTTCTTCTTTTCTAAAGAATCATGGATCCCGGAGAAGACGGAGAACAAGAACTCCCCATGGAAAATACTGATCCTGGCTCTGTTGTTTATCTGCCCTCTGCCGTATTTTCACGGCTCTGCCCTGATTTCGGTACTGCTGATCCTGGCTTTGATGGCAGTATTCAGTAAGTACAGGATACTTTATGTGATTATTGCCGCTGTGGCCTGGACTTCCTCTTATATACAGACAAAGGTATTTGCCGGCGCTGTTGAGAAAGTGTTTGATTTGCGCCTTTATATAGGCTTCTACAGCAAAAGCGCTCACCCTCGCGACATTCTGATCTATCTTCTTCTGATTACGGGATTGACACTTGTTCTGAGCGCTTTATACGTCTTTGTTTTTCTTCGATCTTCGAAAGACCGATCTGCTGCAGATACTAAAATGTCGGACGAAGTCGTGCGGGGGGAGAAGCACCTGCTTTCCGTGGTGATGTGGTTCGCATTTCTTGTCCCACTTGTATTTGCGTTTACATTCCAACCTTCGATAGAGCTGCTCGCCAATCACAAGATCATACAGGTTACAGTGACCCTTATGGATGCTTTTGTCTGTGCTTTTCTGGTTTCTCTGTGGTATCCGAAAAACGAGGAGAAAGCAGACTCGAAAACCAGGCAGAATAAGATGTTGAGAACCAGGATATTTGCCGGATGCCTTCTCTTTGTTCTTACAATTTCAGCGGTTTTCGAATGGATGGAGTACTTTAACTTAAATAAGATCAAAAGCAAGATCGATTATGATTCAGAGATGGTCGAATGGATATGCGATAACACGGAAACGGATGACGTGTTTCTCACCCCGGATTGGGATTATGCTACGTTCTTCTTTGCCGGACGTGCTACTTATTTCGGATATATGTATTATGCTTGGTCCGGAGGATACGATGTATCAGCACGTGCGAAGAATTTCGCCTATCTGGTATCCGGATGTAATGGAAACATAGAAGAGTTTAGAAGAATATGTAATCAGGAAGGTATACAGTATTTCATAGCCAGCCCGGATTATGAGTACTGCTGGCTTCCGGATGAAACTTCTGTCAATTATGATCCGGCGTTTTTTGCTGAGAATCTGACTCCTGCGGTTTCGTTTCCGGAATACAATGTGATCATTTACCGCGTTTCCGAAGTATAAAAGGCTACGGTAGGCCGTGATGACCTTACTTCTTCTTTAAAATCTCCTCGCTGTCGAGCATGATCGTGAAAGGTCCCTGGTTCTCGATCGACACCGCCATATCCGCACCGAAAACTCCGGTGGCCAGTGCTTCTACAGAAGGACGGCAGGAAGCGATGATGTACTCGTAGAGCTCCTCGGCCATGTCCGGCGCCCCTGCGTTGATGAAGGATGGGCGGTTGCCGTGATGGCAGTCGGCATAGAGCGTAAACTGTGAGATGAGAAGGAGACTTCCGCCCACATCAGCAAGGCTCAGATTCGTCTTGCCGTTCTCGTCACGGAAGATGCGCAGACCCAGGAGTTTCTTGACCATAGCGTCGGCGATCTCCCGGGTATCGGTATTACAGATGCCTATAAAAACGAGGAATCCGTGGTCGATCGCGCCCACTGTCTGCCCCTCGACATCGACTCTCGCAGAGGTCACTCTTTGAATCAGAAAACGCATAAAATATGTACTCCTTTTTGACGGAATGTTATATGGACAGCATATCAAAATGTGTTATAATTGCAAAGAGCCGTTAAAAAAGGCAGACGAGCTTCTCGAAATTTCATGGAGAGAAGTTCTTTTTTTTTGGAAAATCAGAGAAAACGGAAGTCCGTTTTCCACGTAAAGGGGCGTGAAAGGTATGTTTAAGGTAGGCTTTAGTAACGAGAAATACGTACAGATGCAGTCGCAGAAGATCCGTGACAGAATCAATCAGTTCGGCGGCAAGCTGTATCTGGAATTCGGCGGCAAACTCTTCGACGACTACCACGCTTCCCGAGTTCTTCCGGGCTTCGAGCCGGATAGTAAAGTCAAGATGCTTCTCGAGCTGAAGGACGAAGCGGAGATCGTCATCGCGATCAACGCAGACGCCATCGAGAAGAATAAGCGCCGCGGCGACCTCGGCATCACCTACGACCAGGAAGTGCTCCGCCTGATCGATGCCTTTACTGAGATCGGCCTGTATGTCGGCTCCGTAACGATCACACAGTTCACCAACCAGCCTCTGGCCGAGCAATTCAGTAAGAGATTGCACCAGCTGGGCATCAAGGTCTATAAGCAGTATCCGATCGCGGGCTACCCGATGAACGTCCCGCTCATCGTAAGTGACGAGGGCTACGGCAAGAACGAATACATCGAGACGACCCGTTCACTGATCGTCGTGACCGCTCCGGGCCCGGGTTCCGGAAAGATGGCGACCTGCCTGTCCCAGCTTTATCACGAGAACAGAAGAGGCATCAAGGCCGGCTATGCGAAGTTCGAGACATTCCCGATCTGGAGCATCCCGCTCAATCATCCGGTCAATATCGCTTACGAAGCCGCGACCGCGGACCTGGCCGATGTCAACATGATCGATCCGTTCCATCTCGAGGCATACGGCGAGACGACTGTTAATTACAACCGTGACGTAGAGGTTTTCCCGGTCGTCAACGCGATCTTCGAGAAGATCTACGGCGAGTCCCCGTACAAGAGCCCGACAGACATGGGTGTCAACATGGCGGGCTTTGCCATCGTAGACGATGAAGCGTGCCGCGAGGCCAGCAAGCAGGAGATCATCCGCCGCTACTATCAGGCGAAGTGCCTGGTGCGTCAGGGTCTTTCCGATGGCGCAGATGTCAGCAAGATCGAGCTCCTCATGAATAAGTCCGGCATCGAGATCAACGACCGTCGCGTAGTCGGCGCCGCTCTGGTGCGTGCCGAGTCGACACATGGTCCGGCGGTAGCGCTTGAGCTCCCGGACGGCCAGATCGTGACCGGTAAGAACTCTGAATTCCTCGGCGCATCGGCCGCTGTTTTGCTGAATGCACTGAAGGTCCTCGGCGGTATCCAGCATGAGATCCCGCTCATCTCGCCCAATGTCATCGAGCCGATCCAGGATCTGAAGATCAACCACATGGGCAACAGAAACCCGCGGCTTCACACCGATGAGGTGCTGATCGCGCTGGCGATGAGCGCGGCGACGAACCCGGTTGCCGAGATCGCGATGCAGCAGATCAACAACCTCCGTCACAGTGACGCACACTCCACGACGATCCTGTCGAACGTAGACGAGGGCGTATTCAGAAAGCTCGGCGTGAACATCACCTGCGAGCCGGAGTACCAGAAGAAGAAACTGTACAACAAGTAATATTTCTGAACAATACGGGATTACAGCGTGCTTTTTCCGCGCGAAAAGCACTGTATGATTTCCGGAGTTCGTGTGATTATATTATCGGAGAAACAGATTTGGAGGAGAGAGATCTCCATCTGACGTTTTGAAGGGAGAAAGAAAATGGCAATTTGCAAACTTTGTAATCATGAGAATCCGGATGGCATGCAGTTCTGCGCGAACTGCGGAAATGCACTGGAAGTGTCCGCGACTCCTGCGGCTTCGGCTTCAGATGTGGATGCAGGTGCGACAAGTGAGGCCGCTTCTTCCGCATCCGATAAGAAAGAAGAGATCCTGACACCGGTTACCACGGGCACGATCCCGACATCCACGACCGGATCGATCACCCCGCCTCCAGCTGAGACGCTGGCACCGGTAGCACTGGTTCCGACGGCGCCTGCGGCCGGACAGCAGGGTGGTACATATTCCGCATCGCAGGGTGGCGCTTCTGCGCAGGGCCAGGCGCCACAGCCACAGCCCTATGTCGCGTCGCAGGGACCGAACTCCCAGTACTACGAACCCGCCAATACCGTACCTTTTAATGCGAAGGATCAGGCAGCGTATCAGCAGCAGCTTCTGCGCGGAAACAGACCGGATTATGAGAATGTATGTGTACTGGCTCTGGTATTTGGTATCTTGGGCTTCTTCTTGAATCCTCTCTACCTCGTAAGTGTTGCGGCGATCGTGCTGGGCATCATCGGCCATGCGAATAACGGCAGTAAGAAGACGTTGGGCATGGTGGGATGGATCCTGGGCCTCTCCGCGCTGGTCGTGCAGCTGTTCTTCGACTTTATGTGTGCAGCGACGACATGCGGCATCGGCAGCATCGCGATCTGCTTCTGATTCTTCGTGCTCCGGATGCGTATCGGTATTAAGAAAGAGAATCGGCAGTGGCTCGGATTTCTGGGGATGACCCTGGTTCTGGTTACTGCCTTTTTCTTCGCCTGGTATCTGAAAACGAAAGGAAGCGACGTTGCTTTTCAAGAGGGACCATGTGGCTTCTCGCAGACACTTCATCTATATTGTCCGGGCTGCGGTGGCACGCGCGCGGTGAAGTATCTTCTGCAGTTCGATCCCATCCGGTCATTTCTTGCCAACCCGATACCGCTCTATACGGCGATCCTTCTTCTTCGGATCTGGGTCGCTTTTCTCCATAACGTAGTTTGCTGCCGGGAACTGCATCGTTCGACAGCGGATGTTCAAAAACAAGAGAATGGCGACATGATGACAGGAAGTTCCCGTCGCTGGAAACTCCTCTACCAATGGGAGATGTGGGGCATCCTTGTCGTGGTGATCGGGTTTTTCATCATCCGCAACCTCGCACTGGTTCTCTTTAAGTGGGACTTCCTCGGCGATATGGCAGGGTACTGGTGATAACACTTTGAAATATGTTCGATTTTCTGCATGTGAGAATCGAACGGGAATCAAATATACGTTTCCGAAAGGAGTATTCGATAATTCTTTTGATTTCTGCGCAAAAAAATCAAACAGAAATCAAACGATGTACTTTCAAGATATGTATTTGACATATTGTTTGATTTTCTACAAGAAAAATCGAATAGAAATCGAATAACGTACATAACCGAGTACCTCAGAATACCGAAGCTGCAGCAATCGATCTTGCTTGAGCTGCAATCACACCGAGGATTTTCCCACAAATTGCATCTGCAGAGAAACGTCCATCTCCATGTTCAATTATGAAAAGAACATCTAGCCCTTCGATATAGCCATTCATAGTATAGTTAGTGATTTTTGCGAAGTTTTTCATGCGATAAGAATCCTTAGACATCATCCCGAGATGCTCTATCAGGAAAAAGCGCCCTGTCTCCGGACAATACACGGCAAAATCCGTATAGTAGACCTGATCACCGATGTGAACGATAACTTCATACTTATACTCCAGCCCCATAGATTTGATGAACTGGGCCACAATCATTTCTGATTTTGAACGGAAAATATGTCCATCGAAGTAATGTTCTTTCAGGGGGTGTTCCTCATTCAGCTCGACTAACTTATCAAACTCTGCTTTTGAGAAGCGTGCATCATTTCCTCCGACAGCAGAGCACTTTTGAATAATGCTACATTTCTCATCATCGAGCACATCCCGAAATCTCAATTCCGAAAGCTTTTTCTCGATACTTTCCCGCTGAATCAAAGATGCAATTAAAGTTTTTGCTTGTTTTGAGTCGATATCAAACTGGTGCAGAACGGTTTTCTTTCCACTTCCGTCCTTGACTCCATATATACGTATGACATCGACATATGATTCCTTTCCTTTTCGCTTTCCGATAGAAATATGGGGAATGGTTTGCAGTTTGCCTCTGAGAAGAGCCAATCGCTTTCCTCGGAGAAATAGTGCTGTTTTGTGGAATTCTGCAGCAAGCATTTTTTCTCTCTTTCTAGATGATTGATCATTTATCTGTCGACTGTTATTACCAAGATCCTTTATCTGGCATTTTTCGTGTTCCGGATACCTATGTATAGTCTGCCATGTGAAAACGGTTATGTTTCAGACAATTCTCGACAATCGTCGTCGTTTTGTCGTTTCTGTGAAAGCAAGTTTACTTCAAGTGGAACTTCCTGTAAGACTGACTTCCTTTTGTGCCACCTGAAGTGGAACTTAGCTTTTCGCTTCAGCAACCCTATTTTGAGTCTCCTTGAGTATGGAGAACTCGGGGGAGATATGGTAATATGAATAAGACGGTTTTAGGTTTATTTCAACTTAGACAAGGGAAGCAAGGTTGAATAATTGCGCGGAGAATATGCACGGGTCTGGATGTGAGAGAATTGCATTTTCGTCGGATATATTCATGAGTGCTTGGTAATAGGAAAGGGAGGAGATTTCTATGCCACTTAATACAATGGGCCGTATGTTCGATGTCATCGACGTCGATGATTTTGTCGAGTTCGGTGCGGACATGTTCAACTGGAAGACCGGATCGATCCAGCGCTGGCCATTTTACATCTGCAGTGCCTGCTACACGGCACTGACGATCACGGTCTCGATGGTGATTATGCTTCTGGGACTGAAGGCGAATATGGCGATGCCGGGTGAGTCCTGGATGGAGATCCTGAATCCGATGAACATCATGCAGCTTACCGGCGCGGCCCGAATATGCTGGTTTATCACACTGGCGATCGTAACCTTTATCAATCTGTCCGCATTTGTCCGGCGCCTGAATGACATCGGACTTACGAAATGGATCGGACTGGTATATGTGCTTCCGGTCGCGGGATTCGTTCTCGCATGGATCATCGCGATCCTGCCGACAGGCTACGGAGATCAGTACTATTGATAGCCGAATAGTATTGAAAAGAACTATTCCAGCAACTCTCGCCACGAACGCACGGCGAGAGTTGCTTCTTTTTGTATTGCCGGCCACTCGCCCTCGGAGATGTCGTCATAGATTCCGACAGTCTGAAAGCCGCCGCTTGATGCGCCACGGATCGCGGCGAGAATATCCTCGAAGACGGCACAGTCGGACGGATCGGTCCCAAGACGGGAAGCGGCAAGAAGATAGATATCCGGGAATCCTTTCCCGCGGGTCACCTCGGAATTCATCGTGATGTTCTGAAAGAAGTCATAGATGCCATTGGCCCGCAGCACAACTTCGATGTTCTTCTGCGGTTCCATCGAGGTGGCAATGGCCATAGGTACACCCTGTTCATGCAGCAAGGAAAGATATTCCCTGGCACCGGGCTTCATGGGGATATGGGAACGGTAATACTCCTCGGACATATCGAACCAGGCATCGATGACCTGCTGTATCGTCTCGGAGAGGCCATAACGCTCGATCGTGTAGCGTGCTCCTTCTTCCCAGCCCATCGCCTTGATGGCATCCGTATAATCCTGCGTGACCTGATGGCCGCGACGTTCGAGGAATTCGGCGTCGATCTTCTTCCAGACCCACATCGAATCGAGAAGAGTCCCGTCCAGATCGAAAATCGCTGCTTTTGGTAGAAACATTCGTGTGCGCTCCCCAAATATCAAATTCTTTGCATTTACTATGCACGTGAAAAATTATAACATCTAGTAGGGGGTTTCGCACAAAACCCGTGCAATATCGTGAAAAATCGTGCATAATAGAGGATGCTAGTTATTCTTGGGTGGTAAAGGGGCGCAATATGGATCAAGAAAGTGAGAACAAGGTAGCAAAGAAGGGTGAGGTATCATTTGCAGAGAGATTTGTTGATTCGAATCTTCACCCGGAAGTCGGACAACGGTTCGCAGCAATCAAGATAATCATATTCGTTCTGGCATTCGGCTTCTTCGCCGTTCTCAATCCACTGGTAGCGACCGTTCCTGAATTTGAATTTCTCATGCCGGTTCGAGGTGTCTTCACGATCGTACAGCTTCTCCTTTCCGTACTGATCGTCCAGTCCCTGAATACGAAAGGCTTCTACGCCGTACTGATCGTAACTGTACTTCAGCTCGTCGCCACAGTTTTTGTGCTCTTCCGTTTTCAGGATAATTACGCGATCAATGGTCTGGCAACCACCGCTCTCGGCCTCGTGATCGTGGCGATCATCCTGGCGTATAACCGCCGGGTCGCGATCGAGATCGAGCGTGTGGCCAGTAAGACTGAAGAACTCGAACAGGCGAACAACGACCTTAAGATCAGAGAAGAAGAGACGAAGCGTCAGAATACTCTCCTTTCCGAGTACAACCGTGCCATGAAGGATAACGAGGAACGCCTCTATCAGATGAATCACTTCGACACCGTGACGGGTCTTCCGAACCGCGTAAAGGTGATCGACCGTATGGATCTTCTTATCAGCCTTCTGTCTCATAAGAAGATGCCCTTTGCCCTGATCTATGTGGATCTCGATAACTTCAAGGTCATCAATGACTCGATGGGTCATAAGCTCGGCGACAGTATCCTTCAGGCTGTAGCCGGACGTCTAACCACCACGATCGATTCCGAGGACATGATCGGCCGCTGGGGCGGAGATGAATTTGCCATCGTTGTGCAGCGCCAGTTCTCCGATGAAGATATGCTCAACTATGTCGAGATGCTCAGAGATTCCTTCTCGCATCCGTTTACGATTGAAGATTCCGAGTACAAGGTCACCGCGAGCTTCGGTGTTTCCTTCTTCCCGCAGGACGCGACCACTTCGGCTGAGATGGTCAAGTGCGCCGAGACCGCGATGTATAAGGCGAAGGAATACGGCCGCAACATGGTGCAGTTCTACAAGAAGGAAATGAAGGACGACATCATGCGGAAGATGAAGTACGAGAGCCGCCTCTTGAGCGCGATCAAGAACGACGAACTGTACTTGTGCTTCCAGCCGCAGTATGACATGAAAGAGAGAAAACTCAGAGGATTTGAGGCACTCTGCCGCTGGAACTCCGAGAAGTTCGGCGAGGTCAGCCCGGGTGAATTCATCCCGGTTGCCGAGTCTGTCGGATTCATTGTTCCTCTTGGCGAGTGGGTACTTGAGACAGCATGTGAGACTCTGCTCCGCATCAAGGACGAGTATGGCTGGGACGGTGTCATGTCCGTTAATATCTCCGCAGTTCAGCTGATGTCCCCGATGTTCGTCCAGTCTGTACGACGCATCATCAAGAAGACCGGGATCGACCCGAAGAACCTCGAATTTGAAGTTACGGAGTCCATCATGGTATCCAATGTCGAATATGCCGTAAAAGTACTCAAAGAGATCTCCGAGCTCGGTATCTCCGTCGCACTCGACGACTTCGGCACCGGCTATTCGTCCCTCAATTATCTCCAGCAGCTCCCGATCAACGTTCTGAAGATCGATAAGTCCTTCGTCGACGAGCTTCCGATGAAGAATGCCCAGCGCCTCATGGTCGGCTCCATCATCGGCCTCGTGCATCAGATGAAGATCCGGGTCGTCGCAGAAGGTGTGGATGACAGAAGACAGCTCGATATCCTGACGAAATACCAGTGCGATTTTGTACAGGGCAACATCTGGGGCCGCCCGGTCATCGAGAGCGAAGTCGGACAGCTTTTCGCACATAGAGACGCCTGATCGAAATGAAACGATGAAATCCCGCACCTGTCCTCGAAATATGAGGGCAGGTGCTTTTTCATGCGTGAAAGCACACCCGAAACCACCCCCAAGGTCATAGTAGTTTGCTTTTTCTTCCGCTTTTTTGCCTTCTTTCGGCAAAAGCACGGTTTGCCCGTTTCTTTTCTAAATCTTTGGGTGTATGCTAATCCCGTTAAATGAAACTATGCTGTGATATCCTGCGTAAGAGTATCACGGCTTTTTTAACCGGAGGTTTTCGAAATGGCTATGAAACTGGCATTTTCCACACTGGCATGCCCCGAGTGGTCCTGGAAGGACATCTATCCGATGGCCCATGACCTTGGCTACGCAGGCATTGAGATCCGTGGACTGGGTGAAGA